>CADARU010000001.1 GCA_902790415.1 uncultured Pseudomonadota bacterium
ATCAATATGACATCCCACAAACATTATTTTGCATCTATGTGCAGACCAGGACCCTGGGTCGTAGCAATTGCGCAACCCAAAATATACTGACCTTTGACAGAAGCCGGTTTCACCTTTCTTAATTGATCCAACAATGCGTTTGCATTTTCAACCAATTTTTCTGTTGCAAAAGACATTTTACCAATGCCTGCATGGATAATACCGTTCTTTTCTGCACGATATTCAATTTGACCCGCCTTGGCCATCGCAACAGCCGCCGCGACATCGTTTGTAACCGTACCCAATTTCGGATTCGGCATCAAACCTTTTGGACCCAAAACGCGTGCAACCTTGGACATTTTCGGCATCATATCAGGTGTCGCAATAACACGATCAAAATCGATATTGCCAGCGGCAACTTTTTCAATCAAATCTTCGCCACCAACAACATCGGCACCCGCCTTGGTCGCCTCATCTTGCTTGGTTGATGTAAATACCGCAACACGAACCTTTTTACCTGTGCCATTTGGCAAAGACAACATTCCACGAATGTTTTGATCCGCCTTGGTAACATCAACAGACAAACGAACCGCGATTTCCAAACTTTCGTCAAATTTCTTTGAACAATATGGACGCAACGCTTCAATAGCATCTGCAAAAGAATACATTTTGTTTGTATCTAATGCCGCCCATGTTTTTTGTCTTTTTGTAACTTTCATGATTAACCCTCCACCTTTACGCCCATTGAACGGCATTGACCCGCAACGATATTCATCGCAGATTCAACGGTAGAGCAATTCAAGTCCGGCATTTTCGCCTTGGCGATTTCTTCAATTTGTGCCTTGGTTATTGTGCCAACAAAATCACGTCCCGGTTTATGAGAACCAATTTTTAACTTTAACGCCTTTTTGATATAGTAAGAAACAGGCGGCAATTTCATAATAAATTCAAAACTGCGGTCTGTATAAACAGTGATAATGCAAGGAATCGGCATACCCGGTTCTTTGTCAGACGTTTTATCGTTAAATTGTTTACAGAATTCGGCGATATTAACACCCGCCGCACCCAACGCCGGCCCAATCGGAGGCGCAGGATTTGCTTGCTTTGCAGGGACTACTAATTTAACAATCCCTTTCAGTTCTTTTTTTGCCATTTTTCACTCCATTGTTTTTACGAGTTTTGTGGTGCGATGTGGCGCATCTACCACGTGTTTTTTGCGCGCCTTGCACACGCCCGCCGAATAAATCGGTTAAACTCTTTCTACCTGTTCAAAGTCAAGACCAACACTGGTTTCACGACCGAACACCAAAATATTTACAACCATCTTCTGTTTAACATTATCAACTTCGGATATAACACCATTAAAGTTTGCAAATGGCCCATCAATAACACGAACCTCTTGACCAACTTCATAAACGATATCATCTGGAACAGTGCTGCCCTCTTCTACTTGCTTTAACAGACGGCGCGCTTCTTCTTCACTAACCGCGATTGGTTTTTGGCGCGCACCCAAGAACATAACAACCTGGGGCATTAATTTAACCAAAGAAAAGGTTTCGTTATTCATAACCATTTGAACAACTATATATCCAGGAAAAAATTTCTTTTCGGTTTTGACACGTTTACCACCCTTGATTTCGGTAACTTCACGTGTAGGAACCAAAATTTCACCAAACAATGCGTTAAGACGGCGCTTGTCAATTTGTTCACGTAATCCACGCGCAACCTTGTCTTCACAGCCAGTATGAACATTAACAACAAACCATTGCATTTTATCTTCCATTTGCACTTCCTTTGGCACCTAGGTTAAAAAATCCATCCGACAATTGCATTTAACACACTGTCAATTATAAAGAAAAACAATGCCGCCAACGCCGAAAACACCAAAATCATAATTGTTGCACGAATAACTTCGGCGCGTGATGGCCACACAATTTTGAACCATTCTGCACGAACAGCCTTGATAAAATCTAGCAATTTCTTCATTAAAACCGTCCAATTATCCCTGTTTTCTGCTATACCGCCGGTGTTATACATACCATTAAGTATGGCAGGGGCAGAAGGAATCGAACCCTCATCCGCGGTTTTGGAGACCGATGTTCTACCATTGAACCATGCCCCTAAGAAGCCCCAGATTTAGCACCTTTGGCCCATAACACAACCCGATATTCTGAACAAGAATAGCACACCAACACAGAAAATCAAGTGCAAATATTATAATTTTTTTCGATATTTAACGCAAGCATATTTTTATTTTGTACCATCAGATTATATTTTTTTATGTTTTTTTACTTGCATTGTGTATTTATAATTTTCTAGAATCATCTTATATATTAAGGAGAGGAACACTTGCAAGAGCGTATAGAACCACCGGTTTTGCTGTCTAGATTATTGATTTTCGTGTTTGCCGGAACGGTGGTTGTTTTGGCCGCGATGTTTTTTACACTGCAAAACATGTTTCCGCTTAATCGTCCCCAAGTGTTCTTTATGACCGATGTGCCGGATACCGCAAAAACCATTGTAATCAAAGAATTCACCCAAGATGATGGCAATATTGATGCATATAAACGTGCTTTTATAACAGAATATATTCGCGCACGTAACGAAATTGACAACAACAAATCTGTGATGCGCCAACGTTGGGGAAACCTGGGCGGGGTTGTCGCGGCATGGTCCGAGCGTGACATATATCGCGCATTTCAAAAGACAAATATGTTTATCAATGTGATGAACGACAGGATTGACTTTAACTTTGTGTGTCCTGTGGAATTTATTGGGCAACCAATCAAACTGAACCAGGCAGAAAATCGATATCAGGTAAAGATAAGATATTACTGTACAGATAGTAATGGACAAACCACAGAAAAATTTTATACAATCCGTATTGGAATAAAAATGGAAGACAATTCCAAGGCCGGATGGCAAGAAAAGTTAAACAACCCGTTGGGTATCAAGGTCTATCAATATGATATCGCGGACGGTATGGGCGACCCGCTAAACACGTTGTTTAGATAAAAAACATATACGATAAGGACAGGAAATGAGATTCTTTAAAACATTTGGATTACAAATATCTTTGATTGGCGCACTGTGCGTAATCGGGACGATTTCCAATAATGCGTTCGCCGAAGGCGATTATGTTCAAGACGCGTGGAACAACCCAAATGCGAATATGACATCGGGCAGTATTAAACCGGGCTATGCACAATTATCATGGGAACCAGGTACGGTTTTGCCAATCAAATTACGTAATTCCATGGTTACAATGGTGAATTTGCCAAATGGCGAGCAGATTGAAAATGCCGTTATCGGTAGCGATGGCGCTTTTACTATTGATGCAACCCAAGGTGGACGCACCATGTATATCACGCCTGCTAGTGATAACCAAGGTGTTGATACAAATTTGATTGTAACGGGTAAATCCGGAAATATTTATACCTTTTATCTGCGCAGCGAACCAATAAATGCTAGCGAAATTACCTACTCTCAGGTTGATGTTACCTTGGATGGAAACGCACGTTTGCCAGGCGCGGCGGTGGCACCATCGGGCGGAACGATGAATTCCATATTTAACAAAAAAGCATCTGGCAAAACCGCGACCGTTGGTGTTGATGGTGAAGATTATGGTTGGATAAAAACCATGAAAATTGACCCTTCGGAATTTAGATTTGATATGGATATATTTGTCCCAAACCCTGATGATTATGTGATTGCGCCGGAACGTGTATGGCGCGACAGGGTGTTTACATACATAGATTTTGGCGACAAGGTTATTTCTATGACACAACGTCCGGTTGTATCGCTGTTGGTTGAAGGTGGCGAATCGCCGGTAGGTTTTCGTACCGATGGTGAAGACGGCCGTCTGTTAATTGTAGAAGCGGTTGGCGATATGGTTTTGCGCAGTGGTCAACGAATCGTTTGCATCAAGAAACGTTCTAAACCGTTCTTGATTGCCGATACCGCCAGTGTAATGGCATTGGCCGAAGCAAACGTTGCGCAGAGTATGATGGCGGGTCAATCTTTGAACAATATCGCGTACAATGCAGATGTTAATGCAATGAACTTGAATAACGGCAATTACACGACCACACCTATGATGGTTGGTAATACCCCAATGATGATGCAAAACGGTGTGGCAATGGCGACACCTGCGATGATTAGTATGTATAGCGCATCATCTGGCGCAACCGGTGGTGGCGTATCGATGTTGCCGACACAACGTAATACCGCAGGTGCATATTTACCACAAACAAACATCCCATTGATATCCAGCAATCAAAAGGGTGTCGCAGTTGAATTGCGTTCGGATACCAGTGTCAAGGCATTAGATGATTATTGGGCAGAATTATTGGCAAAATTTAGTGGTCAAGACGGTCAAGGTTTATTAACCAAATATAAAGACAGTGTGTTTTATGCGGTTGATGAACAAGGTGTCGGCGAATTAGGTGCAACATCTTCGACATCGCGTTTGTATCGCTTGCGCATTGGTCCAATGCCAGATATTGATACGGCACAAAAACTGTGCGATCAACTGTTGAAATTCAGTGGTGCCAGTTGCCAAGTTGTTCGTGTCCAATAAAGCGTTTTAATAAAAGGGTATCTGTGTCATGGGAAAAATTGCACAACAGTTTGCAGATTTAAAAAAATCTACGCCAAAGCATATTCAATGGATATTGATGATTGCTGCGTTTGTTGTGGTTGTGGTGCTGATTGTGTTATTATCCGGCAAAAAAAAGACACCTGATATTCAGGTAATCGGTACCGGTGATGACACAATTCCGCAAATACAATTTGACCCAAAAAATGCAAGTTTTGATTGGGAAAAAACCAAGGTTGGCGAAACGCAAACCGCCGATATAGATGTTTTGGCAAATACCGCCGTTCGTATCACAGATGTTAAGGTTAACCTGGCCAAGGGCGATGAAAAAAGCGCGGGAATTAGCGCCGTTGAAACATGCACGAACGAACAAATTGTCGTATCTGATGAAGTGTCTTGCACAATAACAATAAAGTACGAACCAACAGCCGCACTGGAAAAAACAGATGCAACTGTTACGGTTACATGGCATCCACTGTTGGATGAAACCATAGAAAAAACAGAAAATGCCGCGACTATCGTGATTGCCGCAACCGCAGACAAAAAAGATGCCGCACCGGTTGTTGAAACACAAGAAGTTGTACCGGTCGTCCCAGAAGAAGATGAAGATGCGGAAGAAGAAGACACCACCGCGGCCCAAGATTTACAAAAAGATTTGGACGATATTGCACCGGCAATGGAAATTATCGAAACACCTAAACCGACATCGGTTGCACCACAAACTAAAAAAGAAAAAAAGATTTCTTTGGGGGTTGGGTGTTCGGATTTTTCGTTTCCGGCATATAATTTATCTGGGGTACAAAACGGCTGGATAAAACCCGAAGGTGGTGCATATTATTTCTATAAACTGGATGATGAAAAATGCGAAAATCGCGCCGGGGTTTATAATGCAGAAACAGGTTTTGTTATGGACATTGCAAACAAATCTAAAAAAATAGGCAGCGATGCCGAACACATCAGGGTATCGTTACAGGCGCGCTTACCAAAATTATCAAACCGCACACAACGTAAAACCGTTCACAAGTCAAAACAGGGCGAAGACATGAGTGGCGCCCCAAAAGGTGCTATTAAATATGTTGTAAAAAAACAAGAAATAGAACCGAAACCATATTTGGGTTCTGGTGATGGTACAGTTGTCGCTTCTATGCCATATGACAGGACTTTTATATTACGTCAGTATAAACCAATTCCGGCAACCATTGTTTCTGATATTCAGGCCGACCCAAAACTGTTGAACAGTGGTATTCCGGTTCGTGCAACAGTTGACCGCAATGTGTATTCCGACAATGGACGTACGGTTATTATTCCAACCGGGACTTTAATGTTGGGCTTTGTCCAAGGGGATTTACCTGGTCCGTACAAGGCCGTTGGTCGTATGGAAATAGAATGGTATCAATTTATTCGTCCAGATGGTGTCGAGTTTAATTTCAGTGGTAATAATCCGTTCTCTGCGGATTCCCAGGGGCGCAAGGGTGTTCCCGGCCATGGCAGCACAGATTATCTGCAACAATTTGTTATGCCAATGTTAACCGCGATTGTGCCAGCGGCGGTAAATATGATTGCACCAATCGCCGACCGATTTGTTAACCAAATTGATTTAGATAATAATACCGTTGTACAAAGTGGTACGGTTCGTTCATCGGAACTGGCAAAAAATGAAATTATCAAGGCATGGAATACGGTGGCATCAAAATTAATGGTTGATATTTTAGATAACACAACCCCACCATTTTCGATTGCCGCCGGAACACGTATTACCGTATTTTCGCCGGTTGATTTACTTGTAACGTGTGGCGACCCGACAGCTCCTGGTAACGAAGGACGCAAATGCGCAATTAGTACATATGGTGAAACCAAGCGAACACCGAATAACAAAAAATTTGACGAACAAAACTTTAAAGATGACCCGGAATTTATCGGTCAGGTGCGCGCGTTAATGATGAAATCCTTGGCGGATGAGTATTGTATTGAAGATGGCGATGCAAAGAAAGCGAATCCTGATAAAGTGGCCGATAGTGGTTATGATTATGCGACACTGGATTTCTATTGCCGTTCAATGGGAACATACAGTGCCAAGAACAACGAAAAACAAAAAGTTCTTTACGAAGAACAAAAGAAGACCTTTACAACCGAAACACCAAAAGGTTCACAAGAATATAATGAAAAGGTTTTAGGGTTGGAATATGACGAAGAAGGTAAATTAATAAACCCATTTAATAAACCCAAACCGGCCCAAGAAGAAGCCGCTACTTCAACCATTACATGTGATGGTGGGGTAAATCCTGATGCAAATGGGTGCTGTCCGGGCGAAACATATACCGACATGGGTGATGCGGGCATGAATTGCTGTCCGGATGCAGGTGGCGATTGCTTCCCACCGATTGAAATGTAATACGCAATCGTTTTGCAGACAAAACAAAGTCGCTAGATTTCTGGCGACTTTTTTTTAACCCCAAAAAAGGAGTAAACAAGACGTAATTTTTATACTTAATATTCAAAAATCCGATTCGTGTCCTAAAATAAAAAAGTAAAAAACGAATCGCGAAACCGGGATAAATTTCAATTATTAGTTGTAGTGTTTTACACAATCAATTTATTGCAAGAAAATAAAAACGCATCAAAACAAAAAGAAAAAAGGAGAAAAAATATGACACAGATGCAAACAATTTTAATGCCGGACAAATTTCAAAACGCAGAACAAATGTGGTTTTGGTTTCTGTATTCAAAATCATTACAAAATACCGTAACACGTGCAAAAAATACATCGTCTAATAAAAAAATCTGCGAATTGGTTGATGTGGAAACATTGGTTACAAAATTATATTTATGCGGAAAACTGACCGATGAACAAATCATGGTTATGAAGGAATATGGCGATAAGCGTCGCGCACCACACCAATATATATGGCGTGAAAATCATGATGCCGCCGTTTGGCGTAATGCAATGGATGTGATAAATACGGCCGCGCAGGACAAGGGATGGATTGAATAAATTTTACGCAGGGGAGATACAACGATGATTATTATTGCATTTGCACCAAATTCTTCAAAATTATTACCTAATATTTTTTGCAAACATTTTCGACATTGCGCAGTATTGTTTCGCAAAAAAAATAAATTCATAATGTTGCAATTTGTGTCAAGGAAACATATTGAACAAATTGAATTGCAACAACGAGATATAACATTATTAACATCACATGGTTGGCGATTTATTTATATCCCATGTGAAATGCCACACGAATTTAACCCGCACAGCGCATGGTCTTGCGTAGATATGGCAAAACGGGCAATAAATATAAAATCTGTAACAATTCAAACACCATACGGCTTGTACAAAAAACTTAGCGAATAACAAAAACGCCCATTTGGGCGTTCTTGGTTTATTTCAGATTCTTTTTAATTATCATCATTTGAAAAATACCAAATATATTTGATACCGTCCAATACAATACCAATCCCGCCGGCATCCATGCAAACATCACCGTAAATATAATCGGCATCCATTTCATAACGCGTCCTGTTTGTGCGGCAACGTTATTTTTATCTGTATCTTTGGTTTTGCCGGTTTGCAAATATTGCTGTAACCACATGGTTGCACCCATTAATATCGGCAATATAAAATATGGGTCCATAGATGCCAAATCATTTATCCATAAAAACTGGGCATTACGCATTTGAACCGATACCAGCAACGCCTTGTACAATGCAAAGAAAATCGGAATTTGCAACAACATCGGCAAACATCCAGACATAGGTGAAGTTTTGTGTGTTTTATACAAATTCATCATTTCCATTTGCAAACGCATTTTATCATTTGCATATAATTTTTGAATTCGTGCCAATTCTGGTTGCATACGTTGCATTGCCAATGTGGATGTATATGATTTACGCGTTAATGGCCACATCAACAAACGCAGGAAAATTGTCATAATAATTATTGCGACACCATAATTCATAACCAATGAATTTATAACATTTAACAACCACAATATCGGACGCGCAAAGAACCAAAACCATCCGTAATCAACTGTCTTGTTGATTCCAGAAATACTTGTCGCCGCGGCATCTAAAATCATCTGGTCGCGCGGGCCGGCAAAAACAGTTGTTGTAAATATACCTGTTGCGCCGGCATCTATTGTTTTTTGTGCCGCCGATACATCCGCCAAATACTTATTCCCCACAGATTTCATACGCATAGTTTTATCAGGTGCGTTCATATCTGCAACAGTTTGCCAATATTGATCTGCAAAGCCAATAAAACCGTTTGTCGTGGAATACGCGTATGATTTTTTGGTCATTTTGTGCCAATCAACATATTGAATATGTGAATTTACATTTGCAACTGCGCCCGAGGCAACCGCCGATGATTCACGTGTCGCAGAACGCACCATCTTGACATAGGGCGCGAACCCAATAGAATGTTTTGTTTTGTTTTCTATCGTATCAGTGATTGTAATTAAATATCCGTCAACCGTAACATCGCGTGCAAAAATCACACCATCTGAATTACGCCATGACATTTTGTCGCCAGATAAATTCCAAACCGTTTTCGCATCAGGTGCGGTTGTACCGGTTGCGATTAAACCGACTTCTAAAAATCCGTCATCACCCGGCAATAAAATCACGTTACCGTCTTTGGAATCTGATGTTTTGTTAAAATCCGACAAAACAATGTCCGACAAACGCAATCCACGAACCGTTCCGGAAATCTTGTCCGAAGAAATTGTTCTGGCCGCCCCAGAATAAACATCCGTGGCAATCGATTGTGCATCCGCCGCATCAACAACAGGTGTCTGTTTCGGCGCAGTCCACATACTAATTAACCACCAAGATGCCAAAAATAACACCAGCCACCACAAAAACGATGATAAACGTGAACGCGTGCCACGTGTTTTATTTTGATTATTGGCGTTCCATGCCGAAAAACCAGAATTATTATCTAAATATTTTACCATAATTATTTACCACCCTTTATATTACGCAGGCAACGACGACGCGCCAACAACCAATTTAAAATATACAAACACACACCAACAGTTATACAAATATCGGCAACATTAAATGCCGGCCAATGCCAGCCACCAATATGTAAATCCAAGAAATCTATTACCGCACCAAAACGAATTCTATCAATCAAATTTCCCAACGCACCACCGGCAATCAACACCAACGGCACCCGTTCATAGTACTGTGCACGACGGAACAAATAATATAAAATAAATAAAATTATTACACCGGTAAACGCAATCATCACAATCGGATAACCTTCACCCAACGTACGAAACATTGAAAAAGCAGAGCCCGGATTCCAAGTAAACACAATATTAAAGAAATTTGTAACATGCGCCATTAAATAAGGTACCGGAATTACCGACCACGCCGGTCCATAAACAAACGCCGAACCAGTAATCAAGAATAATAATATCGCCTTGGCTATTTGGTCCACCAAAACAACCCCGAACATCCCCAACAGTATTTTGAAGAACTTGCTCATTTTTTTCTTTCCTTTTTAGTCCCGATAAATATAGCAAGCCCAAGATTGAAAATCAAACATAAAATGCCCCAAACGGGGCATTTCTTTATTCTGTGATTGCGTTATCTAGTTCAGAATAATTTTCTGCACGCATTTCCGCCAATGTATTTGATATAACCGCATCAGATATTCCCAACTGGGTTAAAACACCACGTGCCAACATAAATGATGATTCTATGGTTTCAGGCCATGCCTCCAGTGCACCGTCACGCATTAACAAACGCGATTCTGCTAAATTACGCGCACGTGCAAATATTTTCATACGTGGCGCAATACTTTTGATTGTTAATACTGCATTACGTGCATTATTCGCGTTATCTAATGCGATAACCGCACTGCGTGTACGACGTGGTGACACACCCAATTCACGCAATACAGACGCATTTGTACTGTCGCCATAGAACACATTATAACCACGTTCGCGTCCAATCATTACCGCGCTGACATTTAAATCCACCGCAATATACGGGATTTTTTTAGCATCTAAAATGTGTGCGATAATTTGTCCCACACGACCGAAACCACAAATGACAACTTCTGGAATTATAAAATCGTCTGTGCGATTTATTTGTTTGCGACGTGATGCCAACACACCGGACTTTTGCATTTTGTCGTATATTGCCAATAAAAACGGTGTAGATATCATAGACAATATGATTATCGCAGTTAAAATTTCTTGGTGTGCGGCAGGAACGGCCTCTATACCACTGGTTTTCATGGTTTGAAACATAAGCAAACCAAACTCTCCACCTTGGCTAAGCAATAATGCAATCAAACGAGCATCAGGCGTGATAACATGACGAACGCGTGCAACAATAAACAATGCCACAAACTTGATAAACACCAAACCGGCCATACCCAATACAACAATATACCAATTATCACGCAAAATATTCAAGTTCAATCCCATCCCTAACGAAATAAAGAACAACGACAAGAACAATAACGCATAAGGCGAAATTTCAGCACGAACCTGATGACTGTAAATTGTTTCAGACATTAACATACCGGCCAAGAACGCGCCCAACCCCGCCGGCAACCCCAATAAATCCATTATCACCGCCCACAAAACGATGTTTAACATAACAACCAATAAAAACGCTTCTTTGGATTTTAATTTCGAAACCAATCGCAACAACGGGTTCAATATAAAACGACCAATTACCAAAACCCCAAAAATTAACGTAACAGATGTAACACCAACATCTATGAACGTTGCCCCCAGGTTAAACGAACGTCCCGCCAAAACCGGCAACATTGCCAACAATGGAATCGACAACAAATCTTGGAACAACAAAATAGAAAATGTCTGATGTCCCATTTCAGTGTTTAACTGATTTCTGTCGGTCAATAATTGTAAATCTTCGGACGTACTGGACATTGCCAACAACAGCGATACCGTAACCATACCCAAAACAGACCACGGTGTTAACCCCGCCAATATTGGAAACAACATTACCGCAACCATTAAAACCTGGGCCGCCCCAAAACCAAAAATAGTTCTGCGCATTTGCCACAAACGTTTAATGTTTATTTCCAAACCAATATTAAACCACAAAAATAATATACCTAAATCACCTAAAAACGTCCAAGTTTCATTTACATGAAACAAATTCAGAACGTATGGCCCCGATATAATTCCGGCAATCAAAAAAGCGACCAATGCGCCAATACGCGCGGTACGCAACAAAAACACCAATACAAAAATTAATGCAAAAAATATCAATACAGATAATGACATTTATCCCCTCTCCCACTGTGTTATGAAAATATTATAGCAAAAAGATATGCATGCTATGCAATTAGTTTTTTAGAAATTTCTAAAAATTTTTCCGGGGATAATTCTTCGGCACGTTCGCTGCCCACCAATCCAAATTCAGACCAATTCACATCACGCATAATTCTGCGAATCATTTTGCGCCGCATCCCAAACAACACCGCCGTTAATTTTTCCAGGGCCGCAATATCACCAACCTGTTTTATTTTGTCGGTGTTCGGTATGATTTGTACAACCGCACTTTGCACACGTGGGCGCGGAACAAAGGCCGTATTTGGAACATCAAATAAAATTTTTGCATCCGCCAACAACGATGTTAATACCGCCAACCTACCGTATTGTGCATCACCGACACGCGCAACTATACGTTCTGCCACTTCGCGTTGGAACATCAATGTCATAGATTTTATTGGCACACCACGTGCAACCAAATGCAACCAATTTATCAACAATTCGGTACCAACATTGTACGGCAAATTTGAACACAGCGCAAAATCACCGCCGGCCAATGCGCCAAAATCTTGCAATAATGCATCACCATAAATAACCGATAATCGCCCAACAGACGCATCAACAACACGCGATAAAATCGGTTGAGTGGTTTTATCTTTTTCAATAGCAATAACTTTCTTTGCGCCCGCCAACAGTAATGCACGTGTCAATCCGGCCGGACCGGGTCCAACCTCTATGACCGTTGTGTGCGCAATATCGGGCACACTGCGTGCAATGCGCCCCGTCAAATTCAAATCAAACAGAAAATTCTGCCCAAATTGTTTCTTGGGTTCCAAACCACAATCGCGCATCATTTCCGACACCGGTGGCAAAGAAGAAATCGTATCCGTCATATTGCCTTGCGCCCCCCAAATGCCAATGTTAATGTGCCATCATCCAAGTAATCTAAATCGCCACCTAATGGTACACCCGAAGCCAACTCTGTAAATTTAACATTTTGCGCCGCGCCGCCAATACTGGAAATAATATACTGTTGTGTTGTTTTTCCTTCAACCGTATTTGGCAAGGCAAAAATTATTTCATTTATATTTTCATCTGATAATCGCCGCGCCAATCCAGATATATTTAAATCCGCCGGCGTAACCCCGGACACACCAGACAACAAGCCGCCCAAAATATGATAACGTCCCGCAAAAATTCCGGATTTTTCCAATGTCCAAATATCGGCTAAATCACGAACGACACAAATCATACCGTTTGCACGTGCCATATCACGACAAAATTCACAACGTTCGGATGCTTTGTCGGTCAAAACACCACATATCGGACAAGGACGAACATTTTCATTTGCATCAACCAACGTATCTATTAAATTTTGTATGCGACCGGTTTTATCCTGTAACAGTCCCAAAACAATTCTGCGCGCGGCACGATTGCCAACACGTGGTAATTTTGCAAATTGTTTAATAAGTTTTTCTATCTTTGGGTTCATCGTAAAACATACTATATCAGTGAAAAACGAAACAATCAATACCGGCGGCGATTGCGCGCGATTTCAAATCATTTGCACCTGTATCAGACAACCCACCAACGCGAACACGATATAATCCGGAATCTGTTGTTTCAACATGCGCATTTGCGCCCAATGTATTTTTTATACGCGCAACCATAGAATCCGCCGATGCACGTGAAGAAAACGCACCGAACTGAACACCGGCACCACCAACACGCGGCGCATCGGTTGCATACTTTTGAACGACAGGCGATGTAACCGGTGCGGGCTTTGCAACCGGTGTTTGTTTTACAATTGGCGTGGCACCATTATGCAACATTTCAAAACCACGATTTAATAAACGCACCGACACATCTGCACGAACATCTTTGTTTTCGGCCCCCAAAACCACCGACAGCAAACGCACACCATCACGATTTGCACTGGCCACCAAAGAATATTTAGATTTATTCGTAAATCCGGTTTTCATACCATCACATCCCGGATACGTCCCCAACAACCTGTTTCCATTTGTATATGTTTTACCATTATACGTCCAGTTTTTAACACCAAAATATTTCCAATATTGTGGGAAATGCTTGTACACCGCCATAGACAACAACGCAATATCACGCGCCGTAGATAAATGGTCATCGTCCGGCAATCCCGATGAATTTTCAAAGTTTGTTTTTGACAATCCAATTTCACGCGCAACACGTGTCATCAAAGATGCAAATGTCTCTTCCTTGCCACCTTTTAGATTTTCGGCCAATACGCGTGCAACATCGTTTGCACTGTGCACCGCAACGGCCATAATTGCATCTTCTACACGAATTTTTGACCCCGCCGGCAACCCCAGTTTCACAGGTGATGCATTTGCGGCACTTTGCGATACAATTAAATAATCATCCAAATGCAAACGTCCGTGTTCCAACGCATCAAACGTCAAATATAACGTCATAATTTTGGTAAGTGATGCCGGATAATTTGCATCGTTCGCATTTTCAGAAATTAACACCCGACCCGAATTCATATCGGCAACCAATGCCGCACGATACTGTTCCCCGTGCGCAAACGCACACAAGAACAACGCCGGCAAAACGAATAAAAATTTTCTCATTTCCATAACAGTATGTTAGAAAAAAATTATTAAACGGGTCAACAGTTTTTATACTATTTTTCTTGCAAGAAACCACCCGATTGCATTTTCCACAAACGCGCATACATACCGCGTTTTTTCAACAATGCGTTATGGGTTCCCGCCTCTACAATACGCCCCTTGTCCATGACAACTATGCGATCCATATTGCGTAATGTCGATAAACGGTGCGCGATTGCAATGGTTGTGCGATTACGCGACAATGTTTCAAAAGATTTTTGAATTGCGACCTCGGTTTCACTGTCCAGGGCGGATGTCGCCTCGTCTAAAACCAAAATAGGGCTGCGTTTCAAAAACGCGCGCGCAATCGCAATACGTTGACGTTGCCCACCGGATAACTTTATTCCACGATCGCCAACATAAGAATCGTATTTCTTTTCGGTTGCCATTATGAATTTGTGCGCAGAAGCACGAATCGCCGCATTACGAATTTGTGCATCAGTTGCAGACGGATTTCCATAGGCGATATTTTCTCGAATTGTGCGGTTAAACATTGTTGCCTCTTGCGGAATAAAAGAAATATTTTCACGCAACGAATTTTGTGTAACGTCACGAATATCCGCGCCATCTATTAAAATCTGGCCCCCGTCAACATCATAAAAACGCATCAGCAAATTTACCAATGTGGTTTTGCCCGCACCCGACAAACCAACCAAACCAACACGTTCGCCCGGCTTGATAGTTAACGAGAAATCACGCAAAACATATTTACGTTTGTTTCTGTATTTAAAAGAAATATTTTTAAATTCAATTTTACCACCACGCACAACCAAATCTGTCGCGCCATCTTTATCAACAACATCAATTGGCAACGCCAGAGATGAATATGCTTTTTGCGCAGAAGCCAAACGTTCAAGCATTGATGGTATAGTATCTATGATTGCACCAATTAACCACATAACCATTGTATAAACAGTTATTGCATACACAACGTCAGCCATATTCATTGTACCGCGCGAATACATATAAACTAATAATACCAGCATAGCCGCAAAACATAAATCCCAAACAAACATCGGTAATTCCAACGATACGCGCTGATAAAAACTGGACCGGCGTTTTTTTGTAATCTGGTCCGCTCGTAATGGTGCCATAAAATTATGCTCACGCGCCACGCCGGCAAATAATTTTACCGTTACAAAGTTTGAAAAACTATCCACCAATTTTCCAGATAACTTCGCCTTGGCATCAGCCGCATCTTTAGATGTCCGCTTAATAGGTTTACGCAAGAACCACATAAACAACACACGAAACACAAACATAAACGCAAACACAAAAGCAACATATTTATTCACCGCGAACAACGCAACCGAATTTATTACCAACATGAATAACTTGATAAAAATCCCCAACGCATCGTGAAACAGCGCATCAAACCCCTCACTAATATCATTTATTCGTGAAGATATTTCACCTGCCATACGTCCCGACCAAAAAGACAAAGAATGTCCGTGCACATAATCTGTAAAATATTCGGATATATTACGCGAAACACGCGGGCGCAAAATATCAGCAAACCAAAAACGCAACGTAGAAAATACACCCGTCAATAACCCACACATCAAAATTAACAATATCGTAGGTAAACACCACTTTAATAAATTTACGCCAGCCGGTGCATTTTCCAACATGCCAATAATCCAGCGCTGATACATTGGCCACAAAATATCATCAAATCCGTAAATAAACCGGCACAAAAACGCCAACCCCAAGATTACAACAGATCCCTTGCATGCGACACGCAAATAAAAACCTAATAAAGTTTTAGGTGGTTTTTGGACAGCGATAATATTAGACATTGTTTTCTCCGGTAAAAACTATAAGGAATAAATACCTTATATTCTGCGCGAAAGCAAGATTATTTTTACCTTCATCAACAAAACTTATTGAAAAAGAAAATAAAATCGTTAGAATACTTGCATATTTTGGTCCCATCGTCTAGCGGTCAGGACATCGGATTCTCATTCCGGTAACATGGGTTCGATTCCCATTGGGACTGCCAAAAAATAAAGCGCACCTTTGTGGTGCGATTTGTTTTTTTCTGGCTGTGCCGGGAATCGAACACATGGGACATGGGATTCGAACCGTAGCAAAAAGGCAGACGGAAGTATGCCGGTTTTGCTAAAAGCAAAATTTTGCAAGGTGGCGTAAGCAAGCCCATTGGGACTGCCAAAATAAATAAAACCGCAATTTTGCGGTTTTTTTGTTGATTTTCCAATACTTTCAACAATTCGTAAATTAGGTGTTGAAAACACGTGCCGTTTTGTTAACTTTCGAACTTTTTTAATTATAAAATATGTAACAACTTTTGTATTTCATTATCTGGGGATAAATTTTCTTGTATATATCCACCAATATTTTCCAGAAAGTTTGTTACAGAATGGAATTTCTGACGTTCTGGTAAATAAGTATCTCGGGTTTCACCATAACCTTCCAAAATATGTTTTATATCTTCGCCATAGTAATAATGCATATCACGTGCAGGTTCTGAGAAATGTGCTGCACCAAAATCTATTAAACCAGTAATCTTTTTGTGTTCTGTATCAAACATAAAATTACCAAAATGCATATCAGCGTGCACCAAAACCAATTCAACAGGATAATGAGTAGAGAGATATTCATATCTTTCACGAACAGTATTTATTCGTTCAATATCTGATTGGTTGAAACATTGTTTAACTTCGTCAGAAAAGTATTCGTTAAACATAGCAATATTTTGTTTATAATCACCCACAAACAACAATTTTTTGTCGTCATCGACTTTGACAGAATGTAATTCACGCATAACTTTACCAATCTGACGTAAAATGTCTGTTTGGGTATCTTTGTCAAAACTGTCGTGTAATTTTTTTGAATAAGTGATTCCTGGCAACAAACTTTCACCAAACACCCAACCACCATTGTTTATTTTACCGTCATAAAGAATTTTAGGGATATTAAATGACAGATTATGTTTTATCAGTTTCAAAAGATATATTTCGTGTTCCGTATCTTTAAGGGCTTTTTCACTTGTACCTGTAATTTTAAAAACAATGTTTTTATTCACCAAACAAGTTGCTGCCAAATTACCCTTTCCAAGAACAGAAAAATCTTGAATATCTAATTCAGGAAATGTTTCTTTGATAATTGCTAAATAATCATTCATATTCAAACCTATTAGAATTTCTTTGACATATAGATAATAACGTCGTCGTCATATTTTATATCTGTATAGTTTTCTAAATGTTCATCATTTCTCCACAAACCAGTACCGTCTGGGACAAATCCGTGTTTAACATACATTCTGAATGCAGAACCATAATTACTATTTACACCAACACCCAAATAAACAGTATCAGAATATTTTTTCGATATATCTTCTGCAATATTCATTAACATATTACCAACACCATTTTTTTGATATTTCTCCAGCACTCTCATATCAATAATTTCTGGCCAACCTTTACCAGCAAATGCACCCCATTGTGAATCAAAATAGACATTGATATAACCAGCAGGATTACCTTTGTATTCAGCAACCAAGGAAACACATTTTCCATCTGCTACGTCTTTCAATCTGCGAAAATATCTAGCTGGTTGTTTATCCAACAGCCCTTGTAAATGTTCTTCATGAGATATTATTTCTGCGTCAGATTCTGCCAAATCTCTGATTAAAATATCATTTTCATTGTAATAAATCATTTTTTCCTCGTTGTTTATGCGGGTAATTATATCACAAAATCTGCAAAAATTCTTTTAATTTCTTTCCCAAACCGCAATAAATCGTGCATATCATTAGCTCGTGAATTGCACAGTATGTCCTGCCACCCGTCTTTGCTAACGCAAAGCCGCGGTTGTGCAAATTTATCCGCGCTTTCTTGATTCAATCATTAAAACTTTATTATCGGCATAATTTCCGGTAATTCTGGTCCTGTAAAATGACCACGATTAGAAAATCTATGAATTTTGGCACCCGGAATATTCTTGGCTATTTCATCTACGCTGTTTTGTATGTATGGAAAATCATCATCAGAAATCATAACATCAAGCCCAAGTTCTGTTTGAGACATAATATTATTCAATTTTAAACCACGATAAAAACCAAACGGTTGTATATTTTCCATATCTATGTATGGTGCAACCAATATAACCTGACGCACCTTTATATCCGGATGCATAGATAAATATTTTAGCACGAAACCACCACCCGCAGAATGTCCAATTAAAATTGTATCTTGGGTTATTTCTTGTCTGTCCATTATCTTTTCCCATTCATCGTATTTCATAAGCAATACATGTGCATGTGGAAAATATGGTTTTTGCATAATAACATCATGGTCAAGTTCAACCATAAATTGCAACCAATCTGCCCACCAGGGAGAATCATCATAAGTCCGCTTAGTCCAATCAAATTTTGGTCCCATGGCACCATGACAAAAAACAATATTCATTTTGTAAACCTCTGTTTTTCTGTATGCGATTTGTTTTACATGCCTTTACAAATCATTTCGTAATACAAGTTTCGAACATTTGCAGATGGTGTTTTTGCATATTTAAACGCACCAACATTTTGCTTTATTGCCGCCATTTGAATCGCCTCGGTTTGTAACGCGATATATTTCAACAGCAATCCATTATCTTGCACCGCCATCATACGAATTTCTGGTAATTGATTTTTTATAAAGCGCAAAGATTCAGGACTATGCTTTATTGCCGCCAACTGTACACCATAGACCGGATTTGTTATGTATTGAATTGCATCGGCATTTTGTTCAACCGCGGCAACCTGGGCGTAAAATGATGGGCGCGCAACAAATTTAATTGCCATTCCGTTTTGACGAACCGCCGCCAAAACCAATTCAGGGGTCATAGGTTTTACATATTGCAACGTCATGCCGTCTGCGGTTACCGCCGCCATACGCACAGAATACGGCTGATTTTCAATAAAGCGAACAACATAGGGGTTTTGTTTTACGGCATTTAACAAATAACTTTCGGTCCAATTACGATTTTTCAACATTAATTCTGGTTTTTTCCTATAATCTATATCCATTTATTATCCTTTTAGGGTTTTAATAATTCCCTGGCCTGATTCAATAAGCCGATTGCTAAATCAACCTTGGTTAAATCCATACCCGCACGACCCGTTGGGCGTTCATACATATCAGAAAAATCCATCATCGTTTCGGTAATTTCGCGTTGGATATTTTTTTCAGAATCCACAATTTTTTGAACCGTTTTTGTTTCATCTGATTTGCTGTATACGGCGGAATCCGCCGTAGAGGTAAAATCGCCACTGTGAATCATTTTTTTTACACCGGCGATTGTCATCCCGCGATTATACAACAAATCTTGGATTGTTTTCAGACGTGTAACGGTTTGCTCACGATAATAACGTCTGCCACCGGCACCAGAAACCGGGCGCACAACGGTTGGGAATTGTTTTTCCCAATAACGCAATGTATGCGCCGGCACACCCAACATTTTTGACACTTCATTTATCGAAACAAAATATTCGCCATCCATGCCCTATTCCTCAACAGATTCGTTATCTGTTTCATCAGATGCATCTTCATGTTCAATGGCAATCGCCGACACAACTTTTTCGTTTTCTGCCGTACGGAACAATGTTACACCCGCCGTACTGCGCCCAGCGATTCTGATATCAGATGCCGGTGTGCGAATAATTTTTCCGCCATTGGTTACCATCATAACATCGTTTTCATCCAACACCGGGAAAGACCCAGCAACCGCGGTATTTTTACCACCTAATTTTATATTGGTAAATCCGCCACCACCACGATGGGTCAGACGATATTCATACGAAGATGTCCGTTTTCCAAATCCATTTTCAGATATTGTTAAAATGAATTCTTCGCGTGCGGCCATTTCCGCCATTTTTGCATCATCCAAAACCAGTGTCGTTGTTTCTTCTTCACCATCGGCCTCTTCTTCTATGCCGGTTGCGGCACGACGTGCGGCACGCGATTGTTTTACGTATGCGGCACGAATTGCAGAATCTGTTTCGCCACGATTCAGCATTGACATACCGATGATTCTATCATCTTTGCCCAATGTTATACCGCGAACACCGGTTGAATTACGCCCCGCGAATATACGAATTTCTGGGACAGGGAACCTGATGCAACGACCACGATATGTCGCCAAAAACACATCCTGGTTTTCATTACATGGCAAAACAGAAACCAAACTGTCGCCTTCATCCAACTTCATAGCGATTTTTCCGTTTGCGCGGATTGAATCAAAATCAGACATACGATTGCGGCGCACCGTTCCAGATGCCGTTACAAACATCAAGAAATGTTCTGTTCCAGAATTCTGAATTGCCTTAACATCTTCTTCGGGAACCGGCAAAATCGCGGTTATTGTTTCACCATTTTCCAACGGCAACAAATTAACCAATGGCCGCCCTTTGGCAGATGCCGCCGCTTCGGGTAATTTATATGTCTTTAATTTATAACACAACCCCTTGGACGAGAAAAATAACAATGGTGTGTGCGTGTTCGCAACAAAAACCTGGACCACGTAGTCATCGTCTTTGGTTGTCATTGCGTTTCGTCCCTTGCCACCGCGTTTTTGTGCACGATATGTATCCAACGCAACACGTTTGATATACCCGGTATTAGAAACCGTTACAACCATATCTTCACGCGCAATTAAATCTTCTATATCTATATCGATTTCCGCATCAGATATTTCTGTTCTGCGTGGCGATGCCCAATTATCACGAACCGCAGTTGTTTCATCACGGATAATTTGAACAATACGTTCGTGTGATGCCAATATATCCAACAAATCACGAATCTGGGCACCCAAATCAACCAAGTCCGCATGTAATTTATCACGTTCCAAACCGGTCAAACGATGCAACTGTAATTCCAAAATCGCACGCGCTTGGTCTTCAGACATATAGAACATGCCATCTTTGTATTCGGTATTCGGGTCATCTATTAATTGAATATAATTTTCAATATCAGATGCACGCCACCCACGCGCAATCAATGCGTTACGCGCATCTTCCGGACTGGCCGAAGATTTAATCAACTCTATAACTTCGTCCAAATTACCAACCGCAACAGACAACCCCAGTAAGGTATGCGCACGATTACGCGCCTTGTTTAAATCAAAGATTGTTCTGCGGCGAATAACTTCTTCACGAAATTCAATAAAGGCATCCAACACACCACGAACATTAAACAACATTGGACGACCACGATTCAATGCCATCATATTGACAGGGAAACTGGTCTGCATTTCGGTGTATTGGAATAAATGATTCAAGACAACGTCCGGAATCGCATCGCGCTTCAATTCAATAACGATACGCAAACCTTCCTTGGATGATTCATCACGAATTTCGGCAATACCTTCTATACGTTTATCCTTGGCCAATTCGGCGATTTTAACAATCATTTGCGCCTTGTTAACCTGGTAAGGAATTTCATCAACAATAATCACCGGGTGGTCATGAAATGTTTCCATGTGCGTTTTTGCACGAACAATTATCGAACCGCGACCGGTTGTGTGCGCTTTGTATGCGCCGGCACGCCCCATAATAATCGCACCTGTTGGAAAATCAGGTCCCGGAATAATACCGAACAATTCATCATCAGAAATTTCATGATTGTCCAAGATTGCCAAAATACCATTACAAATTTCACCCAGATTATATGTCGGGACATTTGTTGCCATACCAACCGCAATACCCGAACCACCATTAACCAAAAAATTCGGAAACTTGGTCGGCAAAACAACCGGTTCTTGCAAGGTGCCATCAAAATTCGGCATCCAATCAACAGTGTCTTTGTCCATATCTTCCATTAACGTGGCACCCAATTTTGACAGACGCGCCTCGGTATAACGCATGGCCGCAGCCTTGTCCCCATCACGCGACCCAAAGTTACCTTGACCTTGGACCAACATTTCACCCATAGAAAAATCTTGTCCCATACGAACCATGGCCTCGTAAATAGAACTATCGCCATGCGGATGGTATTTACCCATAACATCACCAACAATACGTGCCGATTTAACCGTTGGCTTGGTCGCCGGGGCAACATCGTTCATAACATACAAGATACGGCGATGCACCGGCTTACAACCATCGCGAACATCCGGCAACGCACGGTCAACAATGACCGACATGGCATAGTCCAAGAAACTGGTCCGCATTTCATGTTCAAGCGAAGATTGTGGAACTTTGACTTCGTTAATTTCATTTATAACATTTGATTCTGACATATCCTTACCTTTCCCCTGTTTTAGTTAAACCCAAGATAGCAAATTTTCTAAGCCAAGGTCAAGAAATAAACAGCGCAAAAAACCATTGACAAACAAAAACTTTTGTGAAACAATGTCAACAACATAAAAACAGACAGGAGCACAAAATGTTTTTACCTTTTTGGAATTTAATTGGTGCATTATTTGCGTATCAAATGATTATTATGGCCTTGCAATCTATTGGGTTAATAAAATCTAAATAAAATAGTTGCGTTTTTATAAAAGGTATGCTTTAATATACGCACAAAAGGATTTGAAATGGCAACAAAAAGAACATATCAACCGTCTAAAACCCGCCGTATTCGTACACACGGGTTCCGCGCACGTATGGCAACCAAATCTGGTCGCGATGTTTTAAATCGTCGTCGCGCCGCGGGTCGCAAGAGAATTGCTGTGACGGCAGAAAATTAAAAAATCGCCAAATGGCGATTTTTTTTATTACTTTTTTGTATATTCCTGTTATTTTAAAAACACAAACAGAAAAACAGGAAAGAAAAATGAACAAAAGATTTTTACCAAATATAAAAAACAAAATATTGACCGCAATCGCGGCATCACTAATGGCATTAAATGTCGCCAACGCGCAAAGCACTGATAATATGGTCCAAGATTCTTTGGCAAAAAACAAAGAATATAACAAATTATTAAAGACAGCCAGAATCAACGAACCACAAATCAAAGAATTGGAATTCAAAATCCGTACCAGCCGCGCAGAAATGGAAACTTTGCAGGATATGTACCGTGCACAAACAAAAAAACAAATCGCGCGTCTATCGACTATCGACAGATTTTTCACCCCGAAACAAATATTGCAAATTAACCAAGAATTAAGCGCATTTGGTGAATTTAGTTTATTAACCCCAAAATCAACGTTGGATGATTTACATAAAACACTAATCCAATTAAATGTGCCGGCCCACCAACTGCCATTAAATGGCAACGGAATTGTAAAATCTAAATACAACGATTTTGATTTAAGGGAATTTGCAACATGGTCTTTCCCAGAAGAACATAAAAACAGTATGTATCTGCACTATTTGAATTTATTAAATCGATTACACAACACACCACAAACATGGGAATTTAAAAAATTGGTGTCAAAACTAAAAGAATACGAAGAAAGATGTGCACAATTGGGGATTGCAAAACAACGCGCAATAATTATTAAAAAAGCAGTAAACGATTATTTCCACGAATCTAAATAAAAACACCGCCAAAGGCGGGGTTTTTTTATTTGTTTATCTTGGCCATAAATTCATCGTGTGCGGTCTGTTCATCCATCGGCACATCAAATGTTCGATGCGGAAAATTCGCGCCAATTTTCGGATGATGCAAAAAGGCATCGTGTTGTTTTGCGATAATATCAGATATTTCCGGGGCCGGCGCGGTGTTTTCAAGTTCTAAATAAACCTTGGCCAGAATTTCGGAATCGATTAACGCACCATGTGCATCGGCACGCGCCGTCAACGATATACCATACCATTTTGCCAACGCATCCAAAGTATAACTTTTTGGACCAAAAACACGATTGCGCGCAATTACCAGGGTGTCTTGCTGTTGGCTGCGGGGGATTTGGGGCAGTCCCAACATTTCTAATTCATGATTTACAAATGGAAAGTCAAAGTCCAATCCATTATGCGCAACAATTGGCGAATCGCCGACAAATTCTAAAAATTTTGGTGCCACCACAGACATTTTTGGCTTGTCATCCAAAAACGCATTTGAAATTTTATGAACCATATATGTTTCAGGCGGAATTATTTTTCCTTCTGGGTTAATATATTCGTGAAATGTCTTGTCGGTGATTTTGCCATCTATAACTTCTACCGCACCAATTTCAATACATCTGTCGCCATGCAAGTAATCAAAACCGGTTGTTTCAATATCAAAACATATTACCCTTGCCATATTTTCCCCGTTAATTTATTATAATGTTTGTGATTATAATAAAACAATGAATTTAATGCCAGGAAATCTTAACAGCGAACAAAAGAAATCTGTCGAAACAACCCAGGGGCCATTGTTGGTTCTGTCTGGCGCGGGCACAGGAAAAACGCTGGTATTGGTAACACGTATTGCATATATTTTGGCGAACAACTTGGCGATGCCATGGCAGATATTGGCCCTAACCTTTACCAACAAGGCCGCGAACGAAATGAAACGCCGTATTGCGGATATGTTATCACAAGACCAATCAAACATTCATGCAACCGATTTGTGGTGCGGAACATTTCATTCGGTATGTCTGCGTATGCTGCGCGTAAATGCAACGCGCGTGGGATTAAAACCTGACTTTATGATTTTTGGTGAAGATGACCAAAAGGCCGTATTAAAAAACGTTATGGCAAACATGGGGATAGATGCAAAAGAATTTCCGCCGGCTGATTGGGTTGAAAAAATTTCAAACATCAAAGACCATGGCATTATTGAAAAACCAAACTTGGCACCACGAACACAACAAATTTTAGATGCATATAATACAGAACTGCGCCGATTAAATGCGGTTGACTTTGGCGATATTATTTTATTTGCAATAAAGATGTTAAACGATTGTCCAGATATACTGGAAAAATATCAACGTCAATTTAAATATATTATGGTTGATGAATTTCAAGACACAAACAGTGCGCAAATGCAATTATTAAAGGTTCTGACACGCGGCATAGAATCACCAAATATTTGCTGTGTCGGCGATGATGACCAATCTATATACTCTTGGCGTGGGGCAGAAATAAAAAACATATTAGAATTTGAAAAAACTTTTCCGGGCGCAAATATCATACGTTTGGAAACAAATTATCGCAGTACAGGAAACATACTGGGGGCGGCAAATTCTTTAATCAAACACAACAACGGCAGATTGGGCAAAGATTTGCATCCGGCTGATTTATCAAACATGGGCGAACCAGTATATGCGTTAACGTTACCTTCTAATTATGATGAAGCAGAACTGGTTGCAAATACAATTATGCGATTCGCAAACGGAAATTATTCTGATTTTGCGGTGCTGATTCGCAGCGGCACATTATCGCGACAATTTGAAGAAAAATTTACCCACATGCGAATCCCATACCGATTGGTTGGAACAACTAAGTTTTATGACCGTATGGAAATACGTGATGTTATTGCATACATACGATTGTTGCTGCATAACGATGACGATATTTCTTTTGCGCGAATTATCGCACGCCCCAGACGTGGTTTTGGACCGGCGGCACTAACAAAATTACGTAGCAGTGGCGGAAATTTTATGAACGGTATGCGCACCGTAAAACTTGGTGGAAAACAGGCCGATGCCGCGCACGAATTTTTAAACGCTTTTGATTTCGATTGGCAATCTATGCCACCGGTGGATGCGGTAAAAAAACTACTGGATAACACAGGGTACATGAAATACTGGCGCGAATCCAAGGATGCCGATGCAGATGAGCGCATCGCAAATATTCGCGAACTGATAACCAATGTTATTTCCGGGTACGCGACATTACCAGAATTCTTGGAACATGCGGCACTGATGACAACCGATGATAACGATACCCCCGATACAAACGGTCAAGCGGTCAACATCATGACCATCCATGCCGCCAAAGGGTTGGAATTTGATACGGTGTTTTTACCCGCATGGGAAGAAGGCCTGTTTCCAAATGAAAAATCTATCAAAGAAGGCGGCATTGAAGAAGAACGCCGATTGGCCTACGTTGCAATTACACGCGCAAAACGCCGCGCAATAATTACATCTGCGTCATCACGTGTTATGTTCGGTTCGCGCCAATATTATCCACCGGCACGATTTATTTCAGAAATAGATTCCAGATATTTAGATTTTGGCGACAGACAACCCGCACATTCCCCCGTACAAACGTATCGTACGCCACGCACACCCCAACCCCATCGTACCACATTGGTTGGTAAATTGGTTACACACAGCGAAATGGGACGCGGTGTCGTTATCGAAGAAAACGACAGGATTTTAACCATCGCCTTTAATAAAATTGGTATCAAAAAAGTGGACAGAAATTTTGTAACCATTGTCGGTTAAACACGCATCATTTTTTACTGTCGCGAATTGCAGAATAAACCTTTTTGGTTTTGGCTTTTAAATCATTGTACAATGTTTTTATATCCGAAGATAATTTTGTACCCAATGCGTAATCTATTGCGCCGCCCATTTGTTTTGCAATTTCATCACTGCGCCCGGCGATATAGGCAACCAATGCGCCAACCAAAAACAATTCCATGCCACTATGCGTACCGATTGAGAACGTATGTGTCCCAGGGTTATATTGAACAACACTGGCCAAAACCGCACCGCCAATGGCAACAACTATCGCCAAAGAGATGAAATACACCGCCGCATTTACATATTTATTTATTTGTTCTGTTAAAGACAAAGGTTTAAACACCCCAAGAAAACCATTATAGATTTTCCCAGCAATACCTTCATAAGATGTTTTATTTAATGTTTCAGAAATCGCCGTAAAAGGCAACATTATCACAACCAAAAACAAATCCGCAATAACACCAAATGCAACAAACAAAAACTTATATGCCGCATACGTGAACATCACAATCAATGCGATACCACTAAGACATGTAAATGCACTTAACCCGATACCTGTTTTTACCAATCCCCACCCGTATAATATCGCCGCATAATAAAACCCAGATAAACGTGTCGGCAAACATAAAATCTGGCCCGCAAATTTTGCATCAGTAATCAAATGTTCTGAGGCATTGGCCGCCGCATACTGTTGTATCGCGGCGCAATTATCCGACAATGTCAATCCACCCACACTCGCCACCGCATCCAAAATAAAATTAGCAACATAAGAACCGATGGCAATAATTGGCCCCATCACATATCCGAACAATTTTTGCAACGAACCATCTAATAATATCAACCAAAAAGCCAAAACCACGCCTTTGCGTATAATATTCTTAATATTATCACCCACCTTGACCTTGGAATCTTTCATTCCACGATACGCCTCTAACATAATCCAAAAGATATAGGCAACAATTAAAAAGATATTAACAAATCGCACCAACGACATATCTAATACCTTGGCAACATGAGACAACGCGTTCATTAATGCCATACCCAATTTCGCCTCTATGGGAACACCTGTATCGATATATTGTTTTTGAAAACCTGATTCAAAAGAATTTAAATCAGACCCGATATTACTAATAAACATTTCACGATTTGCATCTGTTGCCCACGAACCAAAATCGCCGACATCACCAGAAGTAAAATTATCTGATGCCGCGTATGTCGCACCACAACACAAGGTAAGTGCAAAAAACACAACCAATACTTTCGATAAAAATTTTTTAACAGTATTTATCATTCGTTTTTAATTTCGTTTATCTTGTTTGCTAATTCTTGTGGTTTATTCCATGCAATCTTACCGAACTTTTTTAATTCCCCACCAAAATCATCAAATGCATCGGTTCCGACCTTAATACTGGCCAACAACGAATCGACACGCGGTCCAACAACATAGAAATACAGAAAGAACAACCCCATCATCAACAGTAAAAATCCCCAACCATCCCCAGTGAAGTCAAATGCCCCGGGATATTTTTGTTCAACAATCGCACTTTCGGATTTAAAACACGCCTTAAACTTATCACCATCAACAACGCCATTTGTCAAAGAAACTTTTTCACATTTTGAAAACACATTTGCAACGGACATCGCCTGGGCATCTAAATTTTCTGGTGCCTTGCCAAAAATTGGTGGCAATATAGAACTGTATCCGTCCACCGGTCCGGGGAAATAGGAATCGGCCGCATAAAACATAACAGAAAACATAATTACAACCTGTAAAGAAATCGCAATAACACGAACCGCAGAACCAATCAACATATCAATCCCTTTACTTAACAGCCCCGATGATAATTTCCATGTTTTTTCAAATGCCGCCCCCGCAATAAACATGGGCAAAAATATAATCAAAAATATCAATTTAAATATCACAGATAATAATTTAAAAAACAAATCAAACCCCATTATCAAAAACAATATAACAACGCCAAATCCTGACAACCATGTAAACAATCCGCCACCTAACCCCATCCACGCATAATTCATTAGCGCAAATCCACCAGATGCCCCCGCCAACATAATCGCATTAATATTCCCAACAATACACATAAAAGAACCAGATATTGATGACATTGGATTGTCTTGGTTATTAAAATTAGGGTTACACTGGGCAGAACTTGTCATACCGGTGGCCGCCATAGACAATTCCGTACCAATTAACATAACAGGTTTTATCGTTATATTCGATACCGTTTTTAACGCGCCAGTTCCACCCATCCCCAGCGCACCAATCAACGCACCAACAAACAGTATTCGAATTCCTTGGCGCCATACGGGTTCAAACCATGATTTAAAATCAAACTTAACATCCTTGGTATCATATTTTGTTGCGTCCTCGGCCGATTTAGATATATGTTTTATTGCATGCACGAATAAAAATATTCCAAAACCAACGGCCAACAAAACCCATAAATATTCCAGTATCGTATTCCAAAACAACTCGGTAGAATCACCCAGCACCATAAACAAATCATCAACATATTTGCACATAAAGCAACCGTTCACCGATGCGATATTCCCATCCTTGGCACCGACCGCATTCATAAAACCATCCAAACTGGTGTACGTCAAAGATTCACCACCGATTGACGAAGATATATACCATATACCAACCCCCAACGCAATCGCGCCAAACACAAAACGAATCAACCAAGAAATTAAAAGTTTTTTCATTTCTTTTTACCGCCCGTGTCGTCTTTTGGCTTTTCACCCTTGTTTATTATTGTGCTGCCCACTGTTTTTACCTTATCAACAAACAATCCCGCCAAAGTTTCCATATCGTTTGCCATTTGCTGACTTAATTTATCTTCTTGTTCGATATTAAATACCGACAGAACCATTTTTGAAATCTGGGGTATTTGTGAATAAATAAAGTTTAACACATATAATAAAACAATTGCACCAGCAAATGTCATTGTCATAACATCATCGTACGACAAATCAGATTCAAAAACCTGGCCTGAATTTATCGCATTCATTAATTCGGTTGTCGAAACATTATCTGCCGCAAAAAATCGTGCAATTATAACCATAATAACCGTATAAACAATCACAGATGATGCAACCGTTACAATTGCATTTATTAACTTTTTTATTTGGTCGGCACCCAATCCGGCACCCATTTTCGACATCCATTCCGGCATTTCGGTTCCCTTGAAAGACATCATCATTAACGATATTGGAAAGAAAAACGCAAACATCGCCATCGCAACAATTACATCAACAAAGCAAAAACAAAACCGCAGAAACAACTTCATAAATCCATAGAGCAAATATAACCCCATCGCAAAAATAATTACATGCTTTAACAGTGCACCCACCCCCAATAAAGCGCGCCATGTAAATGCCTTGTCCATAACAACAATGCCTAACTTCATATAAGATTGAAATTCGGTTATTGTCGTTTTCATTAACATTATCACACTGTCGCGTAATTGCGGACGATACAGGCCGTTATCTGACATTGGTTTCGGCGTATATCTGACATGTTCATTAACGAAATTACTGTCTGTGTTTAATGCGGCCTGGCTGTAAACCAATGCGATATTTGCCACAGGTTCAAACGTAACCATCGAAACCAATCGCGGCACCGCAACCCCGATTCCCAACAAAGTTAGCGCAAACAACGAATTTATTATAACCTTACCAATAGTATCCCTATATTTTGTTTTATCCGGCTTTCTAGGGTTCAAATGTTTCATAACAACCCATATTACATAGGCCGCAAAAAACAGTGTAAAAATACCTATACAAATATACGCGATACGTGAATAAACCGCGGCACCGGCATTTGAGACAACCTGGAACAAATTGTCAAAAATTGCACAGCCCCAACATTGGGTTACATCTTCAATAAAAGTGTTCGCAAAATCCGTCATTTCTTAATTAGACCCACCACTTTTTTTATAGATTCATATCCATTTTTAACTATCCCCCAAGATGTTTTGGCATCACCTTTGACCTGGTTATACAAATCAGATTGTCCCGGCGCATAAGATTCCAGTTGTTTACGTGTCATATTAAATATGGATGTCATCAAGAAAAACGTTAATATTGCCGATAACCACACCATAGAATGTTCACCAAAATTGGTGGCACCAACACTGGCACTGGGGACGTTGGTTGATGCACTACCCCCGGCGGCGGCAACAAACATAGATGCGTTCCAATTAAACAATGATTTAACAACCGCAATATTTATTAACAATATAAAACCACAGGCAACCATAGTGATTATCAACTGTTTTAACGATTTTATAACACCTTCAAATACCGGCCAAATGTCCAACCATTTATCACTGCTTTTGGCGACCCAACTAAGCACATGGAACGGGTATAAAATCAAGGCCATACCGAAATTAAATATACCCTGGATTATCAACAACGCCATAAACAAATTACATCCAACAAAAGCGAATATTAATGCGATACCCGTCAAAACATTTAAGAAATCTTGTCCACCATTTGGAATTGGAACCAACAAACCATGAATTCCACGCGATAGAAATTCAAAACCACGTTTTACCATCTTGTTATTTGTCGCAGACAAATCTGCCATTGGCGCAACCAAGAAATCACAACTGCGTTCACTTAACCAATCTTGTTGAATTATACTGTGCGGGCATTTAACCTCTTTTGTGTGTGCGCCTTCATTTGCCGTTTCAATTATAACCTGGGTATAAAGTGAACCGAATTCCAAGAACGGATTAACCAACCATTCGGTCATAATATTCGGTCTAATTTGCAGCAAAAGGGCCGCCGCAACTATCGCCCGCATCGCCGTTTTTAAAACCTTTTGAACTATATCACTGGCCTTTAAGTTTCCTGCCCACATTTCACCGCCACCAGACATTCCCAGGAACTTGGTCCATTTTGCCGGCAAATACATTGCGGCCAAATAAATAAATATAGATATTGCCAGAAAACCCCATATCAGTAAATATATTATACCGTCCCCATTACCGACAAAATATTCATACACACCCGAGGCCACCGTCAAAAATGCATCTAATATATATGGAACAAATGGAGACAAATCCAGTTTATCAACAATACTCCACCCATCGCCAGCAAACGCAACATTTGGCAATACAACCCCCAACCCAATCGCGACAAAACGAACAAGGCGTATCATACAAGCACCAAAAAATTTTTTAAATAAAAACATCCCCCGCCATATTTTTTTATATTTGAATTATATCACATTGTAATAAAATGTGATATAATTAAAAACAATGAGCAAGTTAAAAAAATTTTTTATTGTATTTTTTTCTTTTTTCCCGTTTGCCGCGGGTGCGGTTGCACCATTACTAATTGGACTGGGGATTGGTGCGGCATCCATCGCAGGATTTTCAATATACCGTTCTTTTCAACCGGTAAACATGTCCGAATCTTTGCAATTCTTTTCTTCATGTTGGACATGCCAAATGTTTTCATCTGTGATGTCTTTTATATCAAACATATTACCCGGCATTTATTCGGGAATTGGCAAAATAATTATTCCGATGGCGGCACTGTTAACCGGGCTGTATTTTATATGGAATATCGCATCAAATTTCATAAATGTTAAAATTATCAAGGCCGGCGAAACAATATACGATTATTCAAAACACCTGTTAAAACTGGGGTTGGTGTGTATGTTGCTGTTGATTCCGTTACCACGTTTAATAAGTGATATTGCCATTGACCCAATTTTTAGTGTGGGTTTATCCGCAACCCATTTAACAACAGATCGTGATAAATTTACACAATGTATGGTTGCAACAACATTAATGGACCAATCATTAGATAGACAATACGTGTCAACCAAGAATTATGGGGCCGGTACTTTTTCAACAAAATTACGCAGTGGCTTGGCCTGTGAATTGGCAAACGTGCATCAGGTAACAGGTTTAGGTATGACGATTGGTTGGACAATGTTAAATATGTCGTTCAATTCAGAATACATGCATAAAATACTGTGGGGAATTCCAATCTTTCCAAATATTCCAATATTTATGTGCGGTCTGTTGGTATTGGTATTGTTTTTGTTGGCATTGTTTCCAATTCCGTTCTATTTCTTGGAAATCTTTATAACTTTGGCGATGGATTTCGTGTTATTGCCATTAATGCTGTTGTCTTGGCTGTTTTCTGGATGGAAGGTTTTGGATTTAAAGGCAAGCAAAAAATTCCAAGATATTCTTAATAATATTATATCGGGTAGTATTGGTATCGCAATGACCGCTGTATTTTTAACATTTATGTTGAAATTCTTGGATGCAATTTTTGGAAAAATCGGCGGCATTTCAAGATTGCAAGAGGCCATAGCACAAAACGATTCGACAGTTTTAATGGACGGTTTGTTACTGCGCAACGATGGTTTGATAACAATTATTATGATGGGGGCATTTTTTGCGATATTTATGTCTTCTATACCTGCGTTAATAAAAACACTGTTTAATTTTGATGTATCGCAAAAATTCTATAACACGGCCAAAAATGACTTTAATATATTACGTTCAACCGCTGTAAAATGGTGGGAAAAACTAAAAAAATAAAAAATCAAGCATTTTATTTTACGTTCTCCCCTTTTTTAATCGTTCCGAATCTGATATAATTCATACCGATGAGCAGAATTCCGATTCTTTATTGGCCACGTTCAACCAAGTCTGACAGTGATTATCAGACCGCGCGCAAGGTTATAAACACAGAAACCGGCATTATGCCTGACGTTATCACAGACGATATAAACATCGCCGAAATCTTTGAATCGCAACCAGATGCGGTTATTTATTTTCCTGTATTTTATGGTTCAACCGGGTGGTGGGGCGAATTGTTGGGTGCAAACGCTTATATTGTCGGGAAACTGATAATTTCCCCGGAATGCCAGTTAATGACAATAAAAAACAAGGTATGCGAACACAAACATGGGGCGCAACACCAATTGTTCGCCGCAGAGATATACCCAACCAGTGGTTTCTTTAAGAAAATGAGTTCTGAAATCGCCACAATCACAGATATGTTAGCCACAGATGCCGGGACGATATTGGCACTGTTTTCTGGTCGCGATAAAAACAAATTTGTTAACATACTGGAATCAACCGGTAATTCATATTTGGGCTGTATTGGACGCTATTAAAACAATAAAATGCATTATTGCCTTGATTTCTGTAAAAATCACTGTATAATTTGCACGCTAAAACAAAAAAACAAGAGGGTTTTGTGATGAAAAAAGGTGTTCATCCTGAATATTTTGAAATTGATGTGGCATGCACCAATGGAAAAACAATTAAAATGTTCTCTTCGGCGAACAAGAATTTAACTTTGTCCACTGATTGCTATAATCATCCTGCATGGACCGGTCAACGTTCAAATGCGGCCGAAAAAGGTCAACGCACAGACAGTTTCAAAAAGAAATTCGCTGGATTTGATTTTTAATATCTGTTAAATCGGGGGGTGCGGCATGGAATTGCTTATCAAAGGTTCAACGGAATTAAACAAAATGTTTATGGCGTTGCAAAGAACCGCCTCTGGTTTGCGCCACGATTTCGGCGAAGTTGAAAATTTACAACAATCTTTACGCGGGGCACGTGATTTTGTTCATCGTGCCGCCGTTCGTATAGAAGACAGCATTTTATCTGATTTATTGTTGGTTCGTCCATCGGCCGGATTATTGACCCCGAACGTTTCACGTGAGGGGGACGGACGTGATGAATTTGTGTTGGCATTATCGGGTGCGGCAAATTTTGTTCGTGGTAATCCACGTTTTGCGATATCTTTGGCATTACGTTCAATGGATGAAACAAAAATCGCGTTGGTTTATTCCCCAATAGATGAATATTTATATTATGCCGAAGCCGGTGCCGGTGCATACGCATATTCTGCGTATCATTCCGCACGTATCAAGGTTTCTAACCTGGCAGAATTGTCGGATTTAACGGTGGCATATAATGATGCGACCCCAAACACAAATATTTCCAACATCCGCAGCACTGGATGTCCAGCAATGGATTTGGCGTGGGTTGCGGCGGGAAAATTTGATGCGTTTGTATCAAAACCGTTAGATTATGCCGAAATTGCCGCCGGCGATTTACTGATTCGTGAAGCGGGTGGAACAATTGAAATGGGCGCAGATTTAATCGCAACCAACGGTCAGGTTCAATTATAAAGACAAAGATTTTTGATTTTGACCGCGTTTTGCGGTCTTTTTTTTATTGTGTAAGTTATACAGATACTTACTTGCAAACAAAAAAAAATTATTTTAAAATTGTCGCTATGAAATATAAAAAAATTTTGCGCATTTTTTTACATATTATTTTTTGGGCCGTTGTCGCAATGGTGGCGGCGGTGGCGGCACTGTTTCTAATATACGGCAGTAATTTACCAGATTACCGGAAATTGGCGACATACGCACCACCGGTTGCGACACGATTATACGCATCTGATGGGGGCCTGTTAATTGAATATGCCGAAGAACGCCGCGTATTTATTGACTTCGAAGATATGCCGCCACAACTGGTAAACGCCTTTGTTGCCGCCGAAGACCAAAACTTTTGGACACATCCCGGCATCGATGTCCAAGGAATTCTGCGCGCATCAATCAATAATTTTATGCGCATGCTTGGGTTTAATACATCATTTACCGGTGCATCAACCATCACACAACAGGTGGCCAAGAATTTCTTTTTAACATCGGACCGAACCATTTCGCGCAAAATCAAAGAAGCCATTTTGGCAATGCGTTTAGAACGCGCATTTTCAAAACGTCATATTATGACATTATATTTAAATCAAATCTTTTTGGGTGCGCGTGCATACGGGGTTGGTTCGGCGGCACTGATGTACTTTAATAAGCCGGTATCAAAATTAACATTATCAGAATGTGCGTTTTTGGCATCCCTGCCCAAGGCACCAAATGACCGCGCGCGCGCCCAAGAGCGCAGGAATTACGTACTGCGCCGCATGGTCGAAGAAGGTTTTATTACCCGCGCCGAAGCAGATGCCGCCGCCGCAGAGCCATTAAATATCAACAGTGGTTTTGTTGCACAAATGGAACCTGACTTTCAATATTTTGCCGAAGAGGTTAGACGGCAATTATTAAATTCTATTGGTCGTGAAACATTATATAACCAAGGTTTGTATATCAAGACAACCATTGTTCCTGAATATCAACGTGCCGCCGCCGCCGCACTGAACAAGGTATTAGACGCATACAACAACGGTCGCACAGAAAAATTACAGGGGGCAATTATCGTCATGAATCCGCACACCGGACGCGTGTTGGCAATAACCGGTGGACGTTCCTTTGCGGCCAGTTCTTTTAATCGCGCAACCCAGGCCTATCGCCAGATTGGCAGTACGATTAAGCCGTTTGTTTACCTGGCGGCGTTGGAACGCGGTATATCGCCAGAATACCTAATATCAGATACACCCATTGTTGGTTGGCGCGAAAATGATACATTGTGGAAACCCGAAAACTATGACAAGAAATTTTTGGGCGATATTCCATTACGCCTGGCATTGGAAACATCGCGCAATGTCCCCAGTGTCCGCATGGTAGAAAAAATCGGCGTTGATAACGCGATTGAGGTTGCACAACGTTTCGGGGTTTATCCGGCTGATATGAAAAATTTAAATTTATCTATGGCATTGGGGTCCGGTGAAACAACGTTGGAAAATTTGGTTTTGGGATATTCGGCATTTGTTAATGGTGGGCACAAGATTGAACCAAAATTGGTTGATTATATCGAAGACAGATATGGTAATGTTTTATCCGGTCAAAAAACAAAAATCGTTGATTGGACACCTGATGCATTGCCAACCGAAGAAGAACAGACCGCGGAACCTTTGTCTGACCCACAAAGTTTATATCAACTGGTTTCAATATTACAAGGCGCGGTGGAACGCGGAACCGGTCGTCAGGCCGCAATTCCGGGGCATACTATCGCCGGAAAAACAGGCACAACAAATGATGTCAAAGATGTGTGGTTTGTTGGTTTTTCTAAAAATATTATTGCCGGTGTATATCTGGGTTATGACACCCCACGTCCGATGGGCAAAGGTGCCGGCAGCCACATGGCCGCAAGTGTCTTTTCAGAATTTATGAAAACAGTACTGGCGGACCAAAAAAATCAACCTTTTCCGGTTCCAAACGGGTTAAGTTTTGTACGTGTTAACCGTCAAACGGGTGTCGCCGCCGCCGAAGACCCAAATGGCATGATTATCACAGAGGCATTTAAACCCGGTCAAAGCCCAAACAAACCAGTACAAAACACACCAGGGGGTGTCCAACCTATTGTTGGCGGTGTGTTTTAAGATTATTAAAATAAATTTTCAAATATCATTTGGTTATCGCCCAGATTGTGATAAAATAAAAGCATAAAAAGGAGAATTTATGCTTACCGATTTTTTGTTATCACATGGAATGGGAATTTTTGTTAGCGGATGGATGCAATTAGGAGTGGCCTTTGCGGTATCGTTTCTAATTATGATGTTATTCGGTCGTCCTTTTATTCGTGCAATGCACGCATGGCAAAAAAAAGGACAACCAATTAGCGAAAACGTCCCCGAATCACACAGAATCAAGGCCGGCACCCCAACGATGGGCGGCATTTTATTGGTTACATCCATATTGGTATCTTCGATATTGTTTATGCCGATGCACAGTTTGGTTGGGTGGGTTGCACTGATGTCTTTGGTTATGTTCGGCGCAATCGGATTTGCCGATGATTATAAAAAAGTTTCCAGTCAATCTAAAAAAGCATCAAATGGTTTATCACGTTCTGGGCGGCTGATTGCAGAAGCCGTATGTGTAATCATTTTGGCATATTTAATTGACAGAACTATGCCGGCATATATATCGCCTATGTCGGTTGCATTACCGTTCAAAATCATTGTCTATTTTGGTGTGTTTTACTATGTGTTTGCGTATTTCGTTATATGCGGTTCCGCAAACGCAACAAATATAACAGACGGTTTGGACGGGATGTTGGCAAAACTGTATATTCCTGTTTTGTTGGTATTGGTTGTTGCGTTGTATGGCGCAACCCGCACAGGTTTCATGGATACAGTATTGTTCTTGCCGGCGGCCAGTGGTCTATACCCGGTATTGGGGGCGGCGTTTGGCGCGGTACTTGGATTTTTATGGTTTAATTCGAAACCAGCATCCATATTCATGGGCGACACAGGTTCTTTGGCCTTAGGCGGATTTATGGGAACGGTCGCAATGTTATTAAAATCTGAAATCATTATGGGGATTGCCGCCGGTATGTTCGTGTTAATTTTGCTGTCTTCGTTTATACAAACAATGTTTTTCAAAATTACGCGTATTACAACAGGAACCGGCCGCCGCGTATTCTTGCGCGCACCATTACATCATCATTTTGAAGAACTGGGGTGGAGTGAAACAAAAATCGTGGATAGGTTTTTTGTCCTTGGTATATTATTCGCAGGACTGGCTTTGATGTTATTAAAATTCGCATAAAGAATAAGGGCGGCCCAATATGTTTAAACGAACCGAAGAAAGTAAAGTTACAAGTTGGTTTTTTGAAATAGACAGAAAACTGCTCTATACGGTTTTGTTGATGATTCTCTTGGGCGCGATATTCGCGGTATCTGCGGGCAGTGTTGCCGCCGAACGAATAAATCAACCTTGGTACTTTTTTATCGTCAAGGCATTACCATTTTATTGTATCGGTTTGGTAACCTTGTTCGTAAGCAGTTTGTTAAACAAAAAAACTATTCTTGGGTTATCCGTATTAAATGTTGTGGTTGGTTTGGGGTTATTGTTGGTAACGGTTGCCGCGCCACATATAATCAAAGGTTCCGCACGTTTCGTATCTTTTGGTTCGTTCAATGTTATGCCATCAGATATTATGAAACCTGGGTTTATTATATTAACGGCATGGTTCTTGGCCAAGATGAAGGAAAAATTCGGCGAAAACATATTTTCAAAACACGCGTGGAAAATAGGATGGATTAGTTGGGAAACATATTTATTAGTTTTCCTTCCCACGCTGGCCATTATTTTGATGCATCCTGACTTGGGAACGACAATGTTATATTTAGGTGTATTGTGCGTGATGTTGTTTATCGCGGGCCTGCCTTGGGCCGCAATCGGAACAATGGCGATTGGTGCGGTTGGAATATTTTTATTCGCATACGCAAATATGTCGCACGTACATAATCGTATTGATTCATTACTTACCGGAAATGGTGATTTATACCAGGTTACACAATCCGTACAATCTATCCAACATGGCGGGCTGTTTGGACGTGGTGATGACGCATTTATAAAACAATCTTTGCCCGATGCGCATACTGATTTTATATTCGCCGCAATCACCGAAGATTTGGGTGCGATTATGGCATGTGTTTTATTGGGACTGTTGTTATACGTGTTCAAATTGTTGGTCAGTGATGCGATGCGCGCACGCGATAAATTCGTGTTTTATGCCGTTGGTGGAACGGCCGCGCTGTTCGTTATACAAACGTCTATCAATTTAATATCAACGTTGCGATTGTTCGCCCCCAAGGGTATGACATTGCCCTTTATTTCATACGGGGGCAGTTCGCTGGTTTCATTCTGTTTATTATTTGGGATGATTTTGGCGATTGTACGCGAAGACAGATGGCGTTAACAAAAGGGGTAGAAAATGAAAATATGGATTGCAACAGGTGGTACCGGCGGACACGTGTTTCCGGCATTGGCGGTCGCCCAAGAATTAAGTTTGCGTGGGAATAAAATTATAATCTCTTGCGACAAACGTGTTGCCGATATGGTCGCCAAAGGCGCACCGAAAAATGCAAAAATTGTGCACATTTGGGCATCAGGGGTCGGCGCAAAAAGCAAAACAAACCAAATTGCATCATTATTTAAAATTGGTGTATCTGCGTTATGGTTAATATTGCGCTTTGTTTTTTCGCGCCCTGCGCGTGTTGTTGCATTTGGTGGATATGCATCGGTCCCCGCGGTATTTGCGGCGCACATTTGGCGGATTCCAACATTTTTACACGAACAAAACGCGGCGATTGGACGCGCAAATAAATTTTCTATGCGTTGGGTAAAAACTTTAATGACCAGTTTTGATAACGTATCAGGTTTGCCACAAAACGTGCGCGCAAAAATTGTTTATACTGGCCTGCCCGTTCGTGAAGATTTTATTACACATGCCGGCACACCATTAAAACACGAATCAAAAATTTTCGTAACTGGTGGCTCATTGGGGGCCCAAATTTTAGATGACATTGTACCGCCTGCAATCGCCGCATTAAAAAACAAAAAGATATTCATTACACACCAGACCAGACCAGAAAATGTCGCACGTTTGCAGAAATTTTATGCAGATAATAAAATTCGCGCCAATGTTTTGTCTTTTGTTCATGATATGGCCGATACAATCACAAGCGCGGATTTAATTATCGGGCGCAGTGGTGCAAGTACCGTCATAGAAATCGAAACCATTGGTCGGCCGGCAATCTTGGTCCCATTGGCAATAAATCCTGACCAGGCCGCAAATGCCGCATCTTTTGAAAAACTGGGGGGTGGTTTTGCAGTTGAACAAAGTAAATTCACCGAAAAATGGCTGAGCGCAACGTTAAGCGAACTGCTTAGCAATCCATCACGATTAGATAAAATGGCACAAAAAGCATGCGTTGAAAACAATGCGGTACAAAAAATAGCGGACACCGTTACAAAATAAGATTGAAAAATAATCTTATTGCCTTTAGCAATTAAAATTTTTACGATAGTTTTGCGGGAATAAAAAAAGGAGAATCTCTATGAAAAAAATTACTTTATGTGGATTAGCCGCCATCGCATTGGTTGCGACCGGTTGTTCAAAATCAAATGACACCGTTGAAGTATTCGGCGAAAAATGTGTCAAAGTTGCCCAATTTGAACAAGGTGATTATATTGCAAAATGCCCGGTTGCGGAATCTCTGGTTGCGATTCAATCACAAACACCAAACAGCATGTTTGTTCAAGGTGGCGAAGATATCCAAAAATATGTTGCAGACACAGACAGCATTTATGTTAATGTAATTCCGGCCGGCACATACGATTGGGCACAAAAGAACGAATATCGTGTAATGGCCAAGAATCCGGTTATGGATGGCAACACAATGTGGGCAGTATCGGTTACGGTTGAATAATTTATAAAGCACCCACAAATGTGGGTGCTTTTTTACACCTTTGAGGCCTTCGTTGATTAAATATTGAAATATTCGAACCACAGGAATATAATCATAAGCGCACAACAAAGGAGTAAAAGATGTTAACACTTATATTTGTAATATTGCAATTAACCAAGGTCCTGCATTGTTCATGGTGGTGGATATTGCTGACATTGGCATTGGACGGCGGTCTGTTCGGACGTATATTCTAACAAAGCGCACCACAACGGTGCGTTTTTTTACATTGAAAATCGAAATAGAAATTTTATAATTCATCCTGAATAACAAGGAGTATTCTATGTTGCAAGTAAATTCATCCAATTCTTTTCTGGGCAAAATTGTTACAGTTAAAATGGACAGACCTTTGGGGACAAAACATCCGAAACATGGTTTTACATATCCAGTAAATTATGGTTTTATTCCAAATACAATTTCTGGCGATGGCGAAGAAATCGATGCCTATGTTTTGGGACCGAATATACCACTGGATACATTTACCGGACGTGTTTGCGCAATAATTCATCGCACAGATGACGATGATGACAAACTGGTTGTTGTGCCCGATGGGAAAAATGTAACAGATCAGGAAATAGAAGAAAAAACAAAATTCCAAGAACAATGGTTTAAACACGTCATTGTTCGCCAAAAATAACCATGGCATCAAGTAAAGAATTTTTATATTTTGTGTTGGAACATTTATCAAACCTGTCCGACATAACATATCGCGCAATGATGGGCGAATATATCATTTACTATGGTGGTAAAGTTATCGGTGGTATTTATGATAATCGTTTTTTGGTAAAGCCGACACCATCTGCATTAAAAATTATGTCAAACCCACAAATGGAAATTCCGTATACAAAGGGTTCACCTATGATTATGATAACAGATATCGAAAATACAGAATTACTGACACAACTGTTTAACGCAATGTATCCCGAATTGCCAGAAAGGAAACGATAACGAAATTACAAATTGAATAATCGCCTGTTTTATATTACAGTGAACCGAAACACACGGAGAATATTTATGAACAATTTTTTGGGTGAAATCATTGGCTATCTATCCGGGGCATGCACAATGTTGGCATTTTTACCCCAGGCAATTAAATCAATTACCACAAAAAATGTATCAGGTCTTTCTTTGTCTATGTATGTTATATATTGTATGGGATTGGTGTTTTGGATTTTGTACGGTGTATATTTACATTCTTTTCAAATAATGTTATTTAACAGTATTACTTTGATATTTAATGTGGCGATATTATACCTGATAATTAAATCCAGTTTGAAGCACAAGAAAAAATAAAAAACCAGCCAAAACTGGTGCGGTGTATCTTTTGGTGGGAGTGGGTGATTCCCTCACGCGGCACATTTTATGTGCCGGCTGCGGGGCAATCGTAACGATTTCACTGCGTTATCACTTGTGAAATCTACTGCTTGTCGAACCTTGTCAACTGCGTTGCCATGTATCAAATCCATAACCCACGACCACAAAATAAAAATACCCACACACGTGGGTATTTTTATTTTGGTGGGAGTGGGTGGATTCGAACCACCTCAGGCTTAAGCCAACAGATTTACAGTCTGCCCCGGCTCTCCAACTCCGGCGCACGCCCAATCTTTGGTGCGAGCAGCGGGAATCGAACCCGCATTTCAAGCTTGGAAGGCTTGCATTCTAGCCCTTGAACTATGCTCGCAACAAATTCAAAGCACAGCAATTATATATGTTTTTTATTTAATTGCAAGTGTTTTTACTGTTGACCTTGTATAGCATTTTGGTTTCCACCTGCGACCGGTAATGTGATACTGACATGAACTGTTTGGCACATAGCCGTCGTCAACGTGTTGGACTTTGCGCACCCCCCATCATAAGAAACATAGCCAGAATTACATCTGCAACCGACAACCGGTACCCCCATCGTGGCACAAGAATCTATAGCAGTGGCGGTAGAATCCAATGTGGAATTCGCTGGACACCATAACGCACACGCCCCAGATTGTACCATATATCCGACATTACACCGACATACGCCATTAACCCAGGCAGGCGAGTCGGTAGTGCTCTTGGTGCCATTTGGCGAGATATCGTGCGGTGAATTCTCACTAATATCATAAATTGAATTATCTGGGCACAACAATGATTGGTAAAACACTTCTGATATACTTTCTATACACTTATCCTTATTGCTTTCAGAACAAGATTCTGTATCGCCATCAAACACCGCGTACGCGCATGTCAGCGCAACATTACGGCATGCACCGCGCATAACATTACGTATATTGGTCGCACTGGCCGCGGTGGTCCATGTATTTAACTGAGAAACCTGATTATTATAACAATTGGATATATCCGTCAGACAGGTTGATGCGTAATCTGCAATAATTTTAGATTGGGCACCTTTGATATTGACCATCGCACGTTGAACATAATTCACAACAACATCATTATACGGAATATATGTTCCGTTCGTATCGTATGTGTATGCACGGCACTTGTCCAATACCGGCCGACATAATCCTTCATCAATGGCTTTTTGTTTTGTGCCGATTTTATCTATTAAATATTTTACAATGCACGAACCATCATTATGTTCATTTTCCGCACAGACATCCGCACTGACCGCGATTTTATAAGATTCCGCCATGGATGCCTTGGTAATCGCCGCATTGTTATAGTTCACCATAAACTCACGAATCTTGCCAATATTTCCCCCCAATACAACCGCGCCATTTTCATCAATAAACGTCTTGGTCGGATCCAAGCATTTTGCATAATCAGAACCACATACAACATCGTCTGTCATGCAAGATTCCAGTGCGTTAACACATCCGCGTGCATCATAAGCATTTTGATCCTGCATAACGGTCAAACGCGCCTTTTGCAACATACGATTTGCACTGCGTACATTGGACAACAATGTTTCGTTCATTTTGTTTAGACCCGCCTCGTATGCGGCGCAATCTTTATCTATGGCTAAATCATAGTTTCCGGTAACCTGTTGCGTTGTTGCACCGGCATCTTTGCATTGTTTCAAAACAGTATCACAGCGTTTCTTGGCCGCGTTATACAATTCTTTGCCGCGCATACTGGAAATGCCACGATTGCCATCACCAAACAGCGACCCCAAACTGAACATATCCGATATGTCGTCAGATGAAAAATCCAAATCAATATCCAACAACCCCAAACCATCAGAAGAATCAGATGTGCCGGTGGTTGATGGGTCTTGAATCATCTTTTCAATTTTTGATAACATACTGCGACTTTCACTGGTGTCTTTGGTGCCAGACAAGGCCTCTTCTGCCTCGGTCTCGGTCATAATGGCACGCACTTCGTCCGGAGTCAGACCGATATAGCGAATATTCTGGGCAACTTCGTTTAATTGAATATTTGCATCTTTGACGGCGGCCTCTACCTTGTTATACTTGGCCAAATTTGCCGAACAAGAACAACGTTTTTGATTTGTATCAACAACCGCACAAAACTGATCCATACATTCGTTATACATTTCTTGGCAAGATTTATTCAATTCAGATGTTTGTTCCAGTTGTTCCTTGGCCGCAGAAATCGCAGCCGCATCCAATTTAACGGCGGCGCGTGAACTGACATTACGAATATCGTTTTCAATATTAGAACCGGTTTGTTTGCCCGTATTACCAATAACCGCACGACCACCAACCTCGGCCGTAGATGGCCGCAGGGTTAACCCCAAACGCCGAACCGCCGGATTATTATTTATACTGGCTGCACTGGTGCGCGAACTGCGCCCGACAGTATTTACCGCACTGGATAAATTAGAACGTGCCGTATCGGTATTTTGCGACCGCGCAACCGCCACACCACGCGATGCATCAGACGATGTTGTACGTGCAGAGGTTTTTTTTGATGAAATAACACGTGTTGACGCGGAACGCGTTGTCGCAACGCGTGATGTTGTTTGATTGTCGTCCGCCCCAGATTTACGCGCCACCGCCGTATCAGACGATGCGACACTTGGCAATGCACGCGAAGCCGTTGTTGCAGATTCTGTATTTTCAGCACCGGGAATTAAACGCGATACCCCCGTCGCCGCCATCACAGGCAGCGCGGTTAACGCGACCAAAAATCCGAGTGTATATTTCCTCATCCTTGGGATATATTATATCATAAACAACCATGTGAAAAAAGGGAAAAAGTGGGTAGTGGACAAGTGTTAATGATTAGTGTTAGTGGGTAGTGTTATTTGGAAATTTGTTCGGATTTACAAAATTATTCCAGAATCTACTAACCACTAGCCACTTACACTAACCAATAAAAAATGCCCCGCAGGGCATTTTTTTATTTTGCTTCGGTTTCTGGGACAACCGATACATATTTGCGGTCGCGAAAACCACGTTTAAATGTAACAATGCCGGCAATTTTGGCAAACAAAGTATGATCTTTGCCCATGCCAACATTTTCACCCGGGTGAACCGCGGTTCCACGTTGACGGATAATGATATTACCCGGAATCACACGTGCACCACCAGATTTTTTGACACCCAATCTGCGTCCCGCAGAATCACGTCCATTCGCAGTACTTGCACCACCTTTCTTATGTGCCATAATTACACTCCTTTAATTCCAGGTTTAGCCCTTGATTTCTTTGATTTTCAACACCGTAATAAATTGACGATGTCCATGTGTACGACGATAGTTTTGACGACGTTTTTTCTTGAAAACCAAAACTTTATCGCCACGTTTTTGTTCAACAACGGTTGCAACAACAGACGCACCGTCAATTGTCGGTGTGCCAACGCGATTGCCAATCATCAAAACATGATCAAATGTGACATCGCCCGTTGCATCCAATTTTTCAACCTTGATAATATCACCAGTGGATACACGATATTGTTTGCCACCGGTTTGAAAGATTGCAAAGTCACTCATTTTTTATCCCTTTTTATTTAACTTTGTTCAAAAGTTTATGCAAATAATATCGTTTTTTAATTAAAAGTCAAGTGTTTTGCATAAAAATTTGTGCAATTAACGAACTAACCATTAATAAAAAACCGGGGCAAAAGCCCCGGGAGTATGTTTTATTCCACACTATGGATTATCAGTAGTAGTTATTTTTTTCCAACTACGTATACAGTTTTGTTCATCATTATTATCCGGACACCCCAATGCTTCCTGCAAGCACATTTCACGTAACATCGCAGAATCACCAGTACCTTCATCCACCGGAACATTAGTCGCCGGATTGGTTGCCGCACCATTAAGGATTTCGTTCAATGTTACCAAGTTACGGCAAGTATTCTTGGTATAATCACTGGCATACCATTTGCACGAATGGCTATCCGGTTGGTCAATAATTGCCTTAAACTGTGCGTATGACGGCGTGCAAATCATGTCTTGGTAACAATGTGGTGAATTTGATACCTGGGCACAATATGTTTTGATACGTGCCGTTGGCCAAGACGGATTTGACGATGCCTGGGTTTCATAACAATCCCACAGTTCACTGATACATTCGTTAAAGTTTGTACTTGCCGCGATTGCATCAGACATCTGTTTGTTACGTTCTTCGTTATAGAATTCCAAACGTTTGGATTGTAATGCCTGTTGTGCAGCAACCTTTTGATATGCAATATTTTGTGCGGTTGCCTTTAATTCTTCACCAAACGTGTCGCAATCCGCGTTTGCATCCAACAAATACTTTTGCATTACACTGCGACGTGCATCGGCAACCGGCCCACGCAACGATGCGTATGGATCACCAGATGTAGATGTATAACCAAAACAAGACGCAGACGCGTTTACATTTTTGGTTCTGTCGTTCAATGTAACATCACCCGCGGTGCTAACCTCTATCATACTGTTATAATTATATGGACAAGATGATGATGCACCGTTTGCACAACGACCACCAGATGGCGGGGTACCACAGGCCTCAAAAATACCGTTAAAGCAAGAATCCAAAACACGACCACAAACATTATTGTGTGCGTATTTGAATAAATCATAGCCCCATGTTTGTGCCAAATTATCCAATGTTGTTTCGTTATATGCACTAATACCACTAAGGTCAGATACAACACCAGAAATATTTGTATATGCACTTAACAAATTATTGGTATCATCTTGGACATAAGACAAAGATTTATCTTTTGCATCCGCCCATGCCTGTAACGATGCCAAAATATCCGATGCCGAACCTTGGACTTTTTTATATTCTGTAAAATCAAAGCCATAATCATTGGAATCACAATAAGTTGGCGCACTGCAAGTTGTAGCGTTAGTTCCATAAGGCAATTGTAAATGATTTATACACCACGTTTGCATTTCATCAGAATTAGAACCGTATTTATCATCAACTTCTTGATACGAAACACAGTTCATAACCTGTTCCGCTTCGGTTAGGGTAAACGCCGATGTAACATCTTTACCCTTGTTGGCAATCAACAATGCCAATTCACCAGATGCCTTAATCAATTCTTCATTTGCAGATTTCAATTTTTCTTCGGCATCCATAAAATTCTTTACACGTGCCGCGCAAGAACAACGACGTTTTGCCGCACTGCGCGCCGTACAGATTTCATCCATACATGTGTAATAAGATTCCAAACATGTACTGTACGCATCCGCAGAAATCAAGCCCGTTGTTGAATCTATGATATTAGAATAATTTCCGGTATATAATTTATTCGACAAATATGTGTAATACGTTGAACCGGCAACTTTGGTTCCACGCAATCCCTGTATCGCATCACCAGACAAAGAAACACGCGCCTTGGATGTGCCGGTTGCACGCGCGCGAACACCGCGTGTTGATGCGGTTGCACGTGTCGGTGCACTTGTCGTACTGCGCGCAACAACACCACGTGTCTGTGCCGGTGTGGTGGCCACATTTGCACGCACCCCGGTGTTACGTGTTGCAACACCACGCGATGGTGCCGCACGTTTTGTCGTTGTTACATTTGCGGTTGGACGTGCCGCGGTCTTGGTCGTGGACACACCGCGCGGACTGGCCCGGCCAGAACGTGGCGACATTGCCGCCTGACCATTTTGATTATTTGGTACCGGCGCAATCGGGTCCGCCAACACCGCACGCATCGACACCAGAGTTGAACAGACAAAAAATGCGCCCGCCAACAACAGCATTGTGCCAATCGCGTTTTTACAAATATTTCCACACGAACGGTTTTTCATAAATACTCTCCCTGAATCTTTGAAAAATCCCCAAATTCCGTTACTTTTTAAGCATAACCGATAATTCAATTACACCTTTCCTTGAATGTATTATAGCATTTAATCGCGCGCGTGTAAACAAGAAAACACCGGCAGCAAAGACAAAAAAAACACCCTGCATTTTTTGCAGGGTGCGATTTAAACCAAAATTTTTATTTTGCAATTTCTTTGAAAGATTCACCGGTTTCTTTTAAATCTTTGCCGGTTTGTTTTGCCGCCGCCTTTAATTCCGCCGCGGTCTTTTTCATTTCCGCCTTTTGTTCTTTGATTGCGGCTTTTTGTTCGGCCTTGGCGGCCTTGGATTCTGCCTTGGCGTTTGCAATTTCAGCCTTGGTTTCGTTTACAGTTTTGGCAATTTCATCTTTGTTTTCGGTAATAGATTTTTTAATAAATTTTGCACATTTTTCCGATACAGATGTTATGTTTTCAGACAAGCATCCCATCATTGTCTGAGAACCAAAAATCATATCTGGACAAATCGCGGTTAAATCGTCTTTGTTGCAGGCCTCTTCCAGAGTAGCAGGTTCTGATGCCTTGCCAAAGCCCAATTTGTTCCACCATGCCGCGTTTGCCGCAGTTGCAACAACGCTTAATACCACCCCAAGTGTAAAGATTTTTTTCATATTTTTCCCCTTTTGTTTTCCATGTCTTGCAACAGTAATCATAGAAACTTTTTACCAGCCGGTCAAGTGTTAGTGATTAGTGGGTAGTAGTATCTGGAATTTGTTCGTGTTTACAAAATTATTCCAGAATCTGCTAACCACTAAAAAATGCCCCGAAGGGCATTTTTTTTAATTATCGCGTGGGAATTTAACCGCCGCCTGCGCCGCCGCAAGACGTGCGATTGGCACGCGGAACGGACTGCACGAAACAGAATTAAATCCGCACTTGTGGAAGAATTCGATGGATTCAGGATCACCACCATGTTCACCGCAAACACCCAGGTGGATTTTATCACCCTTGGTCGCGCGTGCCTTGGCAACCGCATCCTTAATCAACAAACCAACACCTAATTGGTCAACCGATGCAAATGGGTCGGCAACATATACACCGCGCGCACGATATTCTTCCAAAATTTTACCGGTATCATCGCGCGACATTCCCAATGTTGTCTGGGTCAAATCGTTTGTTCCAAATTCAAAGAATTCGCAACTTTCGGCAATTTCATTTGCCAAAACCGCCGCACGTGGCAATTCAATCATAGAACCAACAGTGTAATCGATACGTTCACCAACCTCGGCAAATAATGCTTCGGCGGTTGCATCAATTACTGATTTAACAATATCAACTTCCTTCTTGGAACCAACCAACGGCACTTCGATTTCTGGGTGTACAGAAATACCGTTCTTTTTGCATTCCAATGCCGCAGACAAAATCGCACGTGTTTGCATTTCGCAAATTTCAGGATATGTAATCGCCAATCTGCAACCACGATGACCCAGCATCGGGTTTTGTTCATGCAACGCTTCGGCGCGCGCCTTAACAAATTCAACCGGTTTACCAATGTGTGCGGCCAATTCCGCCATATCGGCATCAGTATGCGGCAAGAATTCATGTAATGGCGGGTCAATCAAACGGATTGTAACCGGCAGACCATCCATAATCTTGAACAATTCAACAAAGTCGGCCTTTTGATACGGCAACAATTTATTCAATGCCGCGCGGCGACCGGCCTCGTCATCAGCCAAAATCATTTCACGCATATCTTGGATACGTGATGGGTCAAAGAACATGTGTTCTGTACGCGCCAAACCGATACCTTCGGCACCGAAATCACGTGCCTGTTTTGCATCTTTTGGTGTTTCGGCGTTTGCCTTGACCGTCAATGTTTTGATTTCATCAACCCATTTCATCAAAGTTCCAAAATTACCGGTCAATTCCACAGATACTGTTGGAACCGCACCCGCAATAATTTCGCCCTTGGCACCATCAATAGAAACCCAATCACCTTCGGCAATAGTTACACCCGATGTTGTCTTCATTGTTTTGGTTTCATAATCTATCTTGATGTCTGGGGAGCCAGATACACATGGTGTACCCATACCACGCGCAACAACCGCCGCGTGTGATGTCATACCACCACGTGCGGTGATAACACCTTGGGCCGCGTTCATACCCGCAATATCTTCTGGGGATGTTTCAACGCGGATAAGCATAACTTTTTTACCTTCGGATGCCCATTTTTCCGCATCTTCGGCGTTAAATACCGCCTGGCCAACGGCCGCACCTGGGGATGCCGGCAAACCGGTTGCAATAACCTTCTTTTCCGCCTTGGGATCCAACATAGGATGCAACAAGTGATTCAACTGGTCGGCACCAACGCGCAAGATTGCTTCCTGTTTGGTCAACAAACCTTCTTCTACCATTTCAACCGCCATGCGAACCGCCGCCGCCGCTGTACGTTTACCGTTACGGCATTGCAACATCCACAATTTTCCATGCTCGATAGTAAATTCCATATCTTGCATATCTTTGTAATGCTTTTCCAATTTTTCACGAACATCGCACAATTCTTTATAAACCGCAGGCATTGCTTCTTCTAATGATACACGACCAGAATTATCTTTGCTCATCGGTTGTGGTGTACGAATACCGGCAACAACGTCTTCACCTTGGGCGTTAATCAGGTATTCGCCATAGTATTTATTTTCACCGGTTGCAGGATCGCGGCTAAAACATACGCCGGTTGCACTGTCATCGCCAGAATTACCAAACACCATTGCTTGGACGTTTACCGCGGTACCCCAATCACCCGGGATATTATTTAATTTACGATATGTGATGGCCTTTTTGCTCATCCAAGAACCAAATACCGCACCAATACCCAATTTTAATTGTTCCCATGGGTCTTGTGGGAAAACTTTGCCAATTTTGACACCGATTTCTTTGAATTTTTCAACCAATTCTTTTAAATCGTCCGCGGTTAATTCGGTATCAACCTTGTAACCTTTGTCTTCCTTCATGCGTTCCAAAGTGTGTTCGAACAAATCAATATCCGCGCCCAACACAACATCACTAAACATCATGATAAAGCGGCGATATGAATCGTATGCAAATCTTTCGTTTCCAGAATGTTTTGCCAATGCCTTGACCGTTTCATCATTTAAACCCAAATTCAAAACCGTATCCATCATCCCAGGCATAGATACACGCGCACCAGAACGAACGGAAACCAGCAAAGGATTTTCCATATCGGCAAATTTTTTGCCCATAATTTTTTCAATATGACTGATACCGGCACGAACCTGGTCCATCAAATCAGATGGATATGTTTGTTTGTTTTCATAATAATATGTGCAAACTTCGGTTGTAACGGTAAATCCCGCCGGCACAGGCAACCCGACCAAATTCATTTCGGCCAAATTGGCACCTTTGCCCCCCAAAAGATTACGCATATCAGCACGACCTTCGGCATGTCCATCGCCAAAAGTATATACCCATTTATTGCTCATGGTTTCTCCTTTGTTAGTTTTTTGCGGGGTCATTGTCCAAAAAAAAACACATAATTGCAACGAAAAAACGAAAAAAATTCTCATTATTTTTATTTTTTTATTATTTCCATCATTTTTTCGTTTGGATGGCGATTCGTTTTGTGGTATAATGTTCCCAGAAAAGAACGAAGAATTTTGTCGCAAGACAGGGAGAATGTGGGATGTTTCGCAAACATAACTTGTGGTTTTTGACGGTTACATCGTGTTTGATGTTGATGTCTGTTGGTGCATTTGCTGACCCAACGCCACCTGCCGGCAATTATAATATAATTGGAACCGAAAATTATGCGGCGGGTCGTCCCATTGTTGCCTCCAAGGCCTATGTGGACAATCGTACGGATTTGGCGTATCATACATTAGATGTTGCAAAACAAGATAATATTGCGGCAAAAAGTGGAACGGCAAAAATCTTGATTCAGCCAGATACCGCGGGTGGTCAACCGGGAACAACAACCATAGCAACCAGCATCGTAACAACAGGAGCAAACGCCAATGCTGATGACAACTATATCCCAACCGTTGGCGCGGTCGAAGGGTTAATCAACACCGCGACCACAGATTCACATACACATGCGAACGGGACCCACACAGAAGTAACAACAAACGGCGCAGGTGCAAAAGTTATTGATGTCAAGGCCTATGGTGATAATGGTGAAGATTTTACAAACGACACTGACATTATTCAGGGTAATATGGCCTCTTGGCATATGGCTAATGACAATAAAATACCAACAGTACGTGCGGTAAAGGCCGCATTGGATGCACAAACATCCGCCGCAGGGAACGCATACCAACCAAAATCGACAGGTACCACAAACCAGGTTAGCAATGCCGGTTCTTGGAAAACGTTGACTGACGGTACATACGTTACACAAACAACAAACGGAAACAATGTAACATTTGATATACCGGCCGCGCAACGCACCAGCGCAACATCAGACGTTGTAACAAATGGTCCAAAACTGGTTACTTCGGGTGTTTTGGCAGATTATCATGACGCATCAAAGCAAGATAAATTGCCGTACAATGCAACCGCCAAGGTTATTATTGCACCAACAACCGATGGTGGTGCGGCAACTGTGCGTGATATTACAAATTTGGGCACAGAAGTTAACTCAACCGACGACGGTTTGACAACTGGTAAAGCAGTTTATGAATACGTTACAAATTATCACGATTCATCCAAGGTTGATGTCGCCCAAGGCACAGGCTACAAAGTTTTAACCACCGGGACAAACGGAAATGTTACAACAGAATATTTAAAGGTCCCCGTAACGGCCAGTGGCGAACCAAGCGCAAGCAATGCGCCGACCACTGTTGCATCTATGTGGTTAGAATAAAAAATACAACAACAAACAAAAAACACCGGCAAAATGTCGGTGATTTTTTATTTATTACTTTCTTTATCGTTCGGTCCAATAACATGTAACCAGTGCATTTTCCGGCGTATCGGCCGTTCGCACCTTGTGATATGTAACCAGACCATCTATTTTAACATCTATGAATACCTCGGGGGTGGTGGGACTGATTTCATGTTTATAATTTAATTCTATACGTTGCAATTTATGCGCATCACGATACGCATAGCCAACACTTTCGGTTGCCCAAACCGCATAGACCGCGTTATTTATATGCTGATTTTCATCTATGTCGTCAAAACGACATTTAAAGGTGTGCGTTTTTTGCGATTCAAAATCAGCAAACTTTTCAAAAGTCCGTTCGTATGCACGTACCCCATCATTTGGCCAACTGTTTTTTATCCAATCGTTTATACGACATGGACGACGGCGCGCCAAATCTATCAACACCCATTGGGATGTTGCGCGAACCTTTAACGCGCCATCGGCACCACGAATTTCAAAATCACGCGTGGCACGCAGGTTATCTTGGACCGCCGGCCACGATGAATATTCCAACATTTCACCATTGCGTGGCATTTCAACAATATCAACCAAATAATGCGTTACAACCCATGCAATATTGTTTTCGTGAATAAATGTTCGTCCACAGCCCAACATTTCCGCATGTGTATCACCCACGCCCTGTAATTCGTTCATCAAAATACCAGGACGCATGTTACCATACCTGTCGCATTGATAGGTTTGCAATTCACGTTTTATAACCAGTTTTGAATTACTCATCTTATTTGGTCTCTTGTTCTGCAACAACAAAGTCAACCGCATCCCCGGCAGCAATATCATTTGCACGCGCACCAGATTTAATCAAATCGTACAAATTCGCCGGAACATCGCGCGGAACCGTCAATGTCGCCAACTTTGCGCCATTACCAATCTTGCGTTCGGTGCGCAAACCACGTACCGCCTTGATTGTGTTAATTGCATATTGCATATCGGAAACATCGGTATCATATTCCACGCGCACCGATGGATATTCGGTCAGGTGCAGAGTTTTTCCACCTTCGTATGGTTTGTATATCTTTTGCCACAATTCTTCGGTCAGGAACGGAATAAACGGCGCATACAGACCGATTATGCTACGTAACACCGTCCACAATGTCCATTGTGCCGCACGTTTAGATTCGACACCATACTTTTCCGGCGACCAAAAACGGTCTTTGATAAATTCCAAATACTGGTCGCACAATATATCCCAGAAAAATGTGTCAATCGCTGCACGTGCGTTATAATTATCAAATTTATCCAAATTTTTGCGCGTTTCGGCAACCGCTTTGTTTAATTCAGACAAAACCCAACGGTCTTCTATTGGACGGCTAGCAACCGATGGGGCATCGCCAACCGGTTCAAAATCTTCCAAATTACCCAAAACAAATCTTGCAACGTTCCAAAGTTTCGTTAACAGTTTAGAACCACGTTTAACTTCGTCTTCAACATACGGTAAATTCGTTCCAATTGGTGCAGTTGCAATCCAATAACGCAATGCATCAACACCGAATTTTTCAATAGGTTCTTCGGGGTCGGTACCATTGCCCTTGGATTTAGACATTTTTTTGCCATGCTTATCTACAACAATTCCATGCATATAAACCGTTTTAAAAGGTACATCGCCCATGACATATATACCCATCATTATCATACGTGCAACCCAAAAGAATATAATATCAAATCCTGTGCACAAATAATCGGTTGGATAATAGTGTTTTAATTCCGGCGTATCATCAGGCCAACCCAACGTTGAAAACGGCCACAAACCAGATGAAAACCACGTATCCAATGTATCTGGGTCGCGTGTTAATGTTTTGCCCCCCGATTGTTTAACCGCCGCTTCTTCGGTTTCGGCAACATAAACATTGCCATCTGCATCATACCATGCCGGTATATGATGTCCCCACCATAATTGACGAGATATGGTCCAAGGGCGAATATTATTCATCCATGACATAAACAAATTATATCTATGTTCTGGCAAGAATTTTATTTTGCCTTCTTCCACCGCCTTGATTGCAGGTATCGCCAACTTTTTCGCATCAACAAACCATTGCGTGGTCAACATTGGTTCAACCGGCACCCCGCCACGTTCAGAATATGGGGTTGGAATAACCCGGTCTTCAACCTTGGTCATCAAGCCGGCGGCCTCTATATCTTCGACAATCGCTTTACGTGCAGTGTATCGGTCCATACCACGATATTTTTCAGGCACAACACTTTCATTATTTAATTTTGCATCTGGGGTCAAAATACACAACGGCTCCAAATTATGACGAAGTCCAACCTCGTAATCATCGAAATCATGCGCCGGTGTAATTTTTACCGCACCGGTTCCTTTTTCTGGGTCTGCGTGTTCATCGGCAACAATAGGAATTTCAATATCGGTAAGTGGAATAATCGCGCGTTTTCCGATTAAATGTTTTAACTTTTCGTTTTCCGGATGAATCGCAATCGCTTTATCACCAAACAAGGTTTCCGGACGTGTTGTTGCAATTTCAACAAAGCCACCGTCAACCAAAGGATAATTGAAATAATAAAACTTGCCATGTTCTTCGCGTGTTTCAATTTCCAAATCAGACACAGATGTTTGTTGCTTTGGACACCAATTTACCAACCGTTTATCACGATAAATCAGACCTTCGTTATACATTTTAACAAACAGTTTTGTAACTGCACGCGACAAACCTTCGTCCATGGTGAATCTCTCGCGCTTCCATGCAGGTGTTACCCCCAATGTATGTAACTGTTTAAAAATCTGGCCACCTTTGTCTGCGCGCCATTTCCACGCGGCATCCAATTTTTCATCCAAAGATAAAGTATGCGGATTTATACCACGTTTTGACAAATCACGTTCAACCAATAATTGGGTTGCAATCGCCGCATGGTCGGTACCCGGTTGCCACAACACATCAAAACCCGCCATACGTTTATAGCGACATATAATATCGGTCAAAACATTATCCAACGCATGTCCCATGTGCATATTTCCGGTAACATTTGGTGGTGGCATCATCGTGCAAAAAGATTTTTTTGATGAATTTACATCATTTGCCCAGAAATCATTTGAATCCCAAAATTCTTGGATACGTGATTCTATATCACGCGCGGCTATGTTTTTACCCAATTCTATTTTCATCTTTATACCCTATGGTTGTTTTCCGAAAAATAATACCAAAACAAAAAAGAAATTCAAGCATCTAGATTACATTTTAATCTGCGCGGACAACACGACAAAACACCACGCCATAAACTGCCGCTGCGCCCGCACGTTTTAACACGCGCGACAGTTCGGTAAATGTTGCACCCGATGTCATAACATCATCAACCAACAAAATCTTTTTACCACGAATTTTTTCTGGTTTTATTACATTAAAAACACCGCGAATATTTTCAAACCTTTGCTTGTGCGTTTTATGTCCCATATTTTCACGATATTTGCGCCGCACAGAATCAAAATCTAGGTGTGCATTGTATACGGCGGAAATTGGCCGCGCCAACAAAGTCGCCTGGTTATAACCACGATGAAACAAACGCCGATTTGCCAATGGCACCGGCATAACAATATCTGGTGAAATATCAACATCACGCAGCGCCCAAATCATTGCACGCGACATAAATGTTGCATACTTGATAACCCCACCATGTTTAAACGGCAACATTGCCGACCGCGACATATCATCATAGCGACACGTCGCACGAACAACATCCAATTCCCCCAGACCAGATGCACACACCGGACACATTGCACCCGGCATATTTTCATAACCATCTGGGAACGGGTAACCACATACCGCACAATGTGGTCCGTCAATCCAATCAAAACAACCCCAGCAATCACCACATAATTCACCATGAATTGAAACCGGCGCACTGCACAATGGACAAGACGCCGGAAACAAAAAATCTATTAAACGATGAAAAATTTTTCCTACCAACTCATACTTTTATATGTTTTGGAATCAACAGCATCCCCGAACATATTTCTTTTTTGTTTTGTTAATGTTTCGTATTGGTCATTAGAAATTATTCGCAACAAAAATCCTTCGTCATCGCGCGCACTTAGCACCGGCACCACGCGTTGTTCGGCAACACCGGTATCACGCAAAACCTGTTCAATAATGGCCAGACGGCGCGCCGCCAATTTACGACCAGACGATGTTTTGGTAACAGATTCCGGAATTGCAACCTGAATTGCACGTTTTGGATTATTAACAACAATTCCCGCATATTCAGACAACAAATTATAATTTTCACGCGACAAGGCGGAATCCGCACTGCGGAACTTTATCTTTATTTCTAATGGGCGAATCTTGTCTTCTTCGGACAAATCACGTGACGAGGTAAACCCTTCAAACGAAGAAGATATATCACTGGCCACATCGAATCTATCGTCCATTGAATACGTAGACAAGTGTTTATTTTCTGATAAAAACGTTTTTCTAAATGCCTTGCGTAATTCGGCCGGCGATAATTTTGTCATATCATCACGAACCGCGTGAATATCATAATTTTTTGAACGCGCCGCAGTACGTACAACAGGCGATGCATCATCATTGCGCGACACCACCATGCGCGATAATTTTACATCATCATCCGAATCGTTTGATGCGATTTTCTGTGATACGGATTCATGTTCAAAATCTTGGACATTATCGGCGCGCGCAACATCAAGTGTTTCGATTTCTTTGACAGATTTTTTATCAGAAACACTGGCCTCGGCACGACGTTGCAATTCAATCAAACGCGCAATTTGTGCATCCAGATTTGAAACGCGATTTGTTAATTCGGCAACTTCATCTTCCGGTACAGATACAGCGGGTGCCGTAGATGCTTTCTTGGATTTTACAATTTTTCCAATTTTGGTTTTTTTGGTCCTTGGTGCGGATACAGATGAATATGCATCAGACACCGATACGCCAGACAAACTTTCTTCTGGCAAAATATCATTAGAAGAAATTAGCGAAAATTCATCCGCACGCGGCATACGCAAAGGCGTATCGTTCTTTGCCCACAAATCAGAACTGGGTTTATTTGGAATTAAATAATCAGAATTTAATGCGATTTTTTCACCGGTATCTTTTGAAACATTTGCACTTGTTTTTGGTGCAACAGATGTACGCGAAACAACACGACGTGTTGCCTTTTTGGCAGCCGTATTTTTTGCGACCGTTTTTGTTGCAACAGGTGCATTTTGAACCGGCACACCAAATTCACTGCGTGCAGACACAGCCGCCGCAGACACATTAACCGCCGGCAAACGCGCCCCCGCAAACGCCGGCAAACATAGGAAAATTCCCAACCAAGAAACTTTTGTATGCATAATGTTCCTTTCCTTCCATCTGCATCATAGAACAAATCACGAATCGCACGCAAGGGGAAAATTAATATCCAAGAACTATAATTTACATTTTTTTAACGCAAACGATAGACCAATGGAACACCGGCACGCAACGCTTCCAACCGCGCCTTGTCCGCACCACGGTTTGCCAAATCTAATAAATATTTAGAAATTATTTGTGCGCGATATTCAACAAAAGATGTATATAAATTACTGTTCACAACAATCGCATTTTCATGAATACCATGCGCTAATAATTCATATTTCTGACCACCATTATTATAAATTTCCCACTGGTCAGAATCACAACATGCCTGATTTACGCGAATCAAACTCTCGTGATAACGACGACGAATTGTTTCTTCGGGGACATCATGCCCCCCCAGCGCAACCCGTTGACGCACACGTGCGATATTTTGTTCAACCGATGGCAAATACACATATAAAAACATTATTTTATATCCATCGTTTCTTGCACGTGTTATAACCTTGTTATGAAAACCGCCCGCCAAAGTTGTTTCCAATGCAAAAGAATAATGCGCATCAAAAATATCATGCATATTTTGAATTAAAATACGTCCTGCCTGTAATGAAGACACGTTTTGTTCGCGCGCAATATCATCACAATTTAAAAAATGTATTTCTGGGTTTTCACCAATCAATTCACGCGCCAGTGTTGTTTTACCACTGCCGTTCGCACCACCAATTAGATAAAAAATTTTGTCAGAATAAATATTCATGTCTGACAAAGTATAATACAAAAAATCACAAATGTCAATTATAGTCTGTTATATCCGTCCATTGGACGTTGGTATGGGTTTTGGTTTGTTGGCAACCGATAAAAGTACACCCACGCACTATTGTCGCCTTGGCCCTTTTTCAAACCGACACCACGCGATTTTAATTCTTCGTTTAATTTTCGCCAATCGGAAACAGACAAACGTTCAAACGGCAAACCGGTATTAACACCGTTTTTCAAAAAGTTTTCAAAGTATTTTTCAAAATTCTTGCTAGCCCGTTCAGACAAACTGTCCGACAAATTATAAAAAGCCATATATTTGCCACCAGCACAAGGATACAGACCCACACCGCGAGATTTTAAATATTTATTTATTTCATCCCAATCTTGGTCAATTAGCCGTTCTATTGGCAAAAGACCATCATTTGCGCCGGTTTGTAAAAACGCCTCCAAATGGGCATAAAAATTTTTACTTGCCTTGTTGAATAACACTTTATCGTTACCCAAAACCGGTTCGCGACCGGTGCGCAGATTTACCATGTGATGCAAAATTTTGTCCGCCGCAACCTGACCAACAGATTTATCTGTGGTTGAAGTATCACGAATAATGGATACACCTTTGCCCAACATATCACCCATCAATCCGTCATTTGAACGAACAAACGGTGCCACGGCACGCGCAATCGCGGCCTCTAATTCCGGGTCACGGGCGCGCGTGTACATTGAAATTGTATCAAAGCGCGTTCCAACCGCCGAATAATGATCTGTAAATTTATATTCCAGTATTGTGCGACCTTGGTCTTGTACAACAACCTGGTCTAATGCGCGAAGCAATTCCGGACACAAACGTGCATTTATGCTGATATGCCAACTATCACGACCATCAGGTAATATATGATTGGATTGGTCAGAAAAACCACGCCAAAACCAACCATCATGATTCATACCAAAAACACCTGATTTTCTGTTTGCATGATCTAACTGATAAGCACGAGATTTTTTAAAATCGTCCAATGATTCATTTGTATATAATGTTTCACCCGGTCGCGTGTGGCGCAACAATTTATAGGCATCATCTATTTCATATTCTGCAAAATTTTCACGTCCAACCAAATTATCCGTATTCAAATTAGATATCAAATACGCGTTACCGGCCGGAACATTTGGATAAAACTTTTTAATATCATCAAATATTTTCATATTTGTTTTTTCCGCCGCGTTACCATTTTTACGCACCCAATCCAAACTGCGCAGAACCATATACTTTTGACCACTGGTATGCACTTCAGGATGCAAAACAATGCCACGTTCTATTAACGATGCCGATAAATCATTCCACATTTCATCCGTCATACGACCAACTGAGAACCCCTGGGGTTCACCTGTTTTGAGAAAATAGTTTACATAATTATCAAATTCTTTGTTTGCACGCAACCACAGCAATTTTTTATATCCGGTCCCAGAATTTTTATTAACACCAAAACGATAACCTGTATTTGGCCCCGTACGGTGCAACCACACACCATAAGATTTTAATTCTGCATTTATGTTTTGGTTTTCGTCATCTGATAAATTAGTTGGAAATTCGACATTTTCGCCGTACAAAATAAAATTTTCCAAATACTTATCAAAATTCGGATGTATGCGTTTTGTTAATTCTGACATTTATTTTCCTCTGCTTTATTCCCTATAATTTTATCATAAATATCGCATAACACAAAATAAAAACCCACTAAGTGGGTTTTTATTTTAATTTTCATTTTCAGAATTTTTTAATACCGCATTCAACCTTTCTAAACCTATTTTCTTTTGTAATTTTTCTAATTCTAATGCTTCTTGTCGCATTCTGTTTTTGCACGCATTATTGATTATTTGCCATTGCGCGCCGGGAAACATCATCACAACAGATGTTTCTTGGGCACCACCGACATATTCGGATACATAAACCTGTTGATTTGCACGTTCCACAATAAACCTATTCGCAACCAAGAAATCATGCCCCCTTGGTTCGACATGAGAATTACTGATTACATTTAAAAACTTTGCCACGCCGGTTTCTTCCAACATTTCCGCACGTTCCATACGTTCACGTTCAAATTTATAACGAACGGCGGCGCGTTCTTGTTCTGCGGCAATTTGTGCTTCTTCGCGAATTTCTTGTTTGTGTTTTTTATTGATTCCAAACAAATCTAGATGCACAAAAAACGCACGCAAAGCGGACATTTTTGGTTGCAACGGCAATTTCTTTTCTGGTTTACCGTATTCGCGCGCCAAGCGGTTATATTCTTGAACCTGGGCCAACAAAATCGCATATCGCAATTCTTCTTCACGGCGTTTTGTACCAAACAAATCCAAATCTTTCATTTTTTATTCCTAGTATATTAATACAAACAACCACACGAAGAAACAATCGGCCCCGGCACACAGTCAACAACCGGCACAGACGAATAATCTATTGCCTCATACGCATAAGGCGCCGATGTATTATAATTTGCTTGATAAGTTGGCGCATCACAAATAACCTTGGTGATAACATCACGATTTTCGGCCGAAACACGATCCATTAATGCCTGCATCGCGGCCGGTCTGCAATCAGATGTATAAACAACGTGTGTAAAAGAATCTGCGCGCACAGCCGTCGTAACAGCAATCGCCACACCTAAAACAAGAAATAATTTTGTCATATATTTTCCTCTTTTTTATACATTACATAGAAAATAGTAGCACAAAATTTTTTACTGTCAATAAATAAAATACGCGACAATAAGTGTCGCGCATATTATTTTTTTATGTATTCGTTGTTTTTATTAAAGATGTTGTTTTGGGTATTATTAACATCTCTTAATGCACATGCCGCAGAATATTCAACCCTGTCTTGTTCTGGTACATCTTCCCATTGTTTATAAACACGTTTAATGCGTGCACCATTTTGCGCGGTTTCGGTAATTGTTACCAAGAAATTGTTTTTGTCTTGGTGAATTGCAAATATTTTTTGACCAGATTTAATTAAACCATGTTTAAAATTTGGTTTACTTTTCATTTTCCATCCTTTTTTTTAAAGCACCGGATTATAGGCCCACCACAGAAAAAAAAGCAACCAAAAAATCACCCTGGGCAAAATAAAATCTTGCCCAGGGAAAAACAAACAAGTATATCGTTACTGTTTTACTCTTTGTGCCACATTGTTCACTGCGCGCGCCAATAACAAATCAGCTTTGTCCATGGCCGATATATCTTTTGGATTGCCATAGGTTCTTTTAATTGTGCGTCCATCACGCATTTGTTCAAATACGGTCATAGAATACGGATTTGTTGTAACGACAAATGTTTTGTTACGATAAAATACTGTCATTTTTTACTCCTTTATTTACCTTGTTCAAAACTTTTTAAAACCAGTGTATTTTGTGGCATTCTGGGCACACTCTTCTTGTTAATTTTTATATTCTGGTCATCAGCATTGGAATCCAATTTGGTCGCCCCATATACCGCCGCCGCCAACAATGCACATACCACCAAATACCCGCCCCAGGCAATTAACCGACTGCGCAACGGGGTGTCATCAGGTTCACAATAAAATACCCGGCTATAAACATCACGAACACGTTCACGCATAGATTCAGATAACCCAACCCTATGTCCATCAACCAGAACATCGTATTTTACAACGTTTATACCATTTTCACGAACAACAGAATTTTTTATAATAACACCATCGCAAGAGATATAATTCAACCCCTTGTGAAATTTTTCATCTTTATAATTTTTCAATAACTTTTCTAAACGCGCCGCGTCCGAATTACTTTCCTTCATCATCAACCTATCAAAACAAAAAATATCAAGTAGATTTTAGGAAAAATAGCCCAAAGGGTCAACCAAAAAAATACCCCAAATAGGGCAAATTTTAATACGAATGTTTACACACGGTTTTTGTAATCTGTGCGATTCTAAATTTCCGCCGCATTTCATCCGGCATAGAACCAACACTTTTGTAATTAACAGATGTGTTTTGACCGGTTTCTGGGGTATACTCAATAACATTCACAGACCGCATTGTTCCAAAATCATTATACGCAATGATAAATGTAGTATGCCCATAAAATACAGTTTCATATTTCATCATAAATTTTACTTCTGCAGAGAATTTTTGTTATTCCAACGTGCAAGTGCCGCATCGGTAACTTGGGCGAAAAACAATTTGTTTTTATCTTCTTGGGGCATATCATACGTACTTTTGTAACAACCGGCCGGTTTTCCATCTTTAAGTACTTTTACAAGAGAAACCGAACCATCTGTATAAGTGATGATAAATATGGTATTTCCCGCCCGAACTGTTTCTGTTTTAATCCCAATCATTTTATTTTCCTTTTGGTAACGCTAACGCGCGATTTGCCTTGTGGCACGCATCTTTTTTGCAATCAACATTTCATTGTATTCCGCCACTGGCATGTCAGAATATGTATTATATACCGTTTCCGTTTTTGATTTTATAACCTTGACTGAAAAATTTGCGCCATTGCGAAAAATGATAAAACATTTATCTTTTGTATTTATAACTTCGCATCTCATTTTAAAATCCTTTCTTATTAACAAAGTTATCTTATTAAAATTATGGCAAAAAATCAATAAAAAACGCCCGTCAAAATATTTAGCGTTTAAAAATACGTGATAAAATATTTTTTAATTGTCCAGCATCTTTTTTATAATCTGCACGATTGTTTGGACCAACCGCTTGGTCCAAAATTTGATGTAAATCATTCAAAACTTTTTGTATTTTCTTTTCCACATATGCAATTATAGCATAACATTTAGTATTTTGCAAAAAAACACCCCGCGATTGCGGGGATATTTTATATTACTTGTTATAACCAGCACAACGTTGCATCATCGCATATTTATTACGAACAGCCGCCGGCATTTGATCCAACGATGCATAAAATGTTGTAACCCTTTGTCCTGGTCTTTTCATAACATACGTAATACGATACGGGTTATAAAAAGTTATAAATTTTTCTGTATTTGTCCTTTTAATTTCCATTTTTTTCCCTCTTGGTATAATTTATAATAAACGACTAAAAAACCGCCAAGATGGCGGCTAATTATTGTTTCGGTTCTTATATCAGAAACTGGATTTATTCTGGCGACGACCTACTCTTCCGTGGCTTAAGCCAAAGTACCATCGGCGATACGGAGTTTCCCTGTCTGGTTCGGGATGGAACAGAGGGTGACTTCCGCTCTATAATCACCAGAATAAATCCAGCGAACATCGTAAAGTTTATCAACTTTTAACGTTCTCTTCAAGCATACCGTTTGGAAAAACCAAACGATAAGATAAAAAGTCAATGGTTCGATTAGTACTGTTAAGCTAAACCCCTCACAGGGCTTACACACACAGCCTATCAATGTCCTAGTCTAGAACTGAACTCATGGGGATATCTTATCTTGCGACCAGCTTCCCGCTTAGATGCTTTCAGCGGTTATCTGTTCCGAACATAGCTACCCTGCAGTGCCGCGGGCGCGACAACAGGTACACCAGGGGTTCGTTCGACCCGGTCCTCTCGTACTAAGGTCAAGTTCGCTCAAATATCCAACGCCCACAGTAGATAGGGACCTAACTGTCTCACGACGTTATTAACCCAACTCACGTACCGCTTTAAATGGCGAACAGCCATACCCTTGGGACCTGCTCCAGCCCCAGGATGCGATGAGTCGACATCGAGGTGCCAAACACTACCGTCGCTATGGACGCTTGGGTAGCATCAGCCTGTTATCCCTAGAGTAGCTTTTATCCGTGTGCGATGGCCCTTCCATGCGGAGCCACCGGGTCACTATGACCGACTTTCGTCTCTGCTCGGGGTGTCCCCCTTGCAGTCAGGCTTGCTTTTGCCATTGCACTCACCGGCTGATTTCCGACCAGCCTGAGCAAACCTTCGCGCGCCTCCGGTACACTTTGGGAGGCGACCACCCCAGTCAAACTGCCCATCACGCAATGTCCCCTGCCCTGGTTCAAGAACACGGGTTAGACACTAAAACACATCAGGGTGGTATTTCACCAACCGCTCCATGCGAACCAAAATCCGCACTTCAAAGCGTCCCACCTATCCTACGCAAATGTGCCCTAGTGCCATTACGAAACTGCAGTAAAGCTTCATAGGGTCTTTCCGTCTAGCTGCGGGTACCCGGCATTTTCACCGAGAATTCAATTTCGCTGAGTCTATGTTGGAGACAGTGTGGAGATCGTTACGCCATTCATGCGGGTCGGAACTTACCCGACAAGGAATTTCGCTACCTTAGGACCGTTAGAGTTACGGCCGCCGTTTACTGGGGCTTCACATCAATGCTTGCACACCTCTGCTTAACCTTCCAGCACTGGGCAGGCGTCAGTCCCTATACATCATCTTATACGATTTAGCAGAGACCTGGGTTTTAAGTAAACAGTCGCCCCCACCTGGTTTGTGTCACCTGATTAAAGTTGCCTTGAAACAGGTCATCCTTATTCCGAAGTTACGGATGCATTTTGCCTAGTTCCTTCAACATAGTTCTCTCAACCGCCTTAGTCTACTCGACTCGAGCACCTGTGTTGGTTCTGGGTACGATCTATACGCGTGGGCTATTTCCTGGAACTTGTTCACTGCCGCGCCAATCCAATAAGGCACAACAATTTACCAAATTCGTCACTCTCACGCAGGTCACGGAATATTAACCGTGTTCCCATCGACTACGCCTTTCGGCCTCGCCTTAGGGGTCGACTCACCCTACCCTGATTAACATTGGATAGGAACCCTTGCTCTTACGGCGTCAAGGTTTCTCACCTTGATTAGCTGCTACTCATGCCAACATTCGCGCTTCTGATACCTCCACGCCGGCTCACGCCTTACGCTTCACAGGCCTACAGAATGCTCCGCTACCGCGACGCTTACGCGCCACCCGCAACTTCGGTAGATGATTTTAGCCCCGTTACATTTTCGTTGCCGAAACGCTAATAGACCAGTGAGCTATTACGCTTTCTTTAAACGATGGCTGCTTCCAAGCCAACATCCTGGTTGTTTTGGAATTTCGACTCACTTTCCCACTTAATCATCATTTTGGGACCTTAGTTGGCGGTCTGGGCTGTTGCCCTCTCGTCCACCGACCTTAGCACCGATGGACTGTTTCCCTGGCTATAATTCGTTGGTATTCAGAGTTTGATATGGTTTGGTAAGATTTTACTCCCCCTAGCCATTTCAGTGCTTTACCCCCAACGACGAACACCAGAGACACTACCTCTATAGTTTTCGCGGAGAACCAGCTATAACGGAGTTCGATTGGCTTTTCACCCCTAGACACAAGTCATCCCCTAGTGTTGCCATACTAGTGGGTTCGGCCCTCCAGCGACTGTTACGCCGCCTTCAGCCTGCTCATACCTAGATCACCCCGCTTCGGGTCTATTACTGCATACTCAAGTCGCCCTATTCAGACTCGGTTTCCCTTCGCTTACACCTAACGGCTTAGGCTTGCATGCAATAATAACTCGTTGGCTCATTATACAAAAGGTACGCCATCACCGGAAAACCGGCTCTGACAGCTTGTAGGTATTCAGTTTCAGTGTCTATTTCACTCCCCCTTCGGGGTTCTTTTCACCTTTCCCTCACGGTACTTGTTCACTATCGGTCAATCAGGAGTATTTAGCCTTGGGGGAAGGTCCCCCCATATTCAAACCGGATTTCACGTGTCCGGCTCTACTCTTGAACCATGGTTCTGGCTTTCGCATACAGGGCTATCACCTATTATCGCTGTGTTTTCCACCACATTTTGCTAACCAAAATCTCGGTCACTGGGCTGGTCCCGTTTCGCTCGCCACTACTAAGGGAATCGCTGTTGCTTTCTTTTCCTGCGGTTACTGAGATGTTTCACTTCTCCGCGTTTGCCTCTGGGCCCTATGTATTCAGGCACAGATAATCCATAAAGGATTGGGTTTCCCCATTCGGACATCCCGGGGTCAAAGGATATTGACGCCTCACCCGGGCTTATCGCAGTCTTTCACGTCCTTCTTCGCCTCTGATTGCCAAGGCATCCACTAAACACCCTTTGTTACTTTTTATCTTATGCTTGAAGAGAATGTCTTCGCACACTTAAAAAAGATAACTTGATGAGTTTTTTAAGCTTTAGTTGATTCTTGCATTTCTAAATTGAACTGTCACTTACGTGACTACTCATTAGAAAGATTTTTGAGATTACGATGTTCAACAAATCAAAAAATCACATTTCTGAGAAATTTTAATTTGCGACATAAAAACCGATTAACAATATATTGCATAAAAAGCAGATTCCGAAGATATTCTGGAATATCTGGAATCAAAAACGATTATTCGTTTCTGATTCCAACCTCATCTAAAAAACTGGTGGGTCAGGAAGAACTCGAATCTTCGACCTTCGCTGTATCAGAGCGACATTCTAACCAACTGAACTACTGACCCAAAACAAAGCTTCTGATTTTTCGCAGTAAGTTCCGCTGATACCAGAATCTTGTATCAAAAAGAGATATTCAGACAGTCGCATTCGGATTTGACCGTTTTCGTGAAAACGGTATTCTCTATAAAGGAGGTGATCCAGCCGCACCTTCCGGTACTGCTACCTTGTTATGACTTAACCCCAATCACCAATCCCACCGTAGGCGGCGTCCTCTTGCGTTAAACTACCGACTTTGGGTGAAATCGACTCTCATGGTTTGACAGGCGGTGTGTACAAGACCCGGGAACGTATTCACCGCTGCATTCTGATCAGCGATTACTAGCGATTCCAACTTCATGCCCTCGAGTTGCAGAGGACAATCCGAACTGAGACGACTTTTAAGGATTAGCTTTGCCTTGCGACATTGCGACCCATTGTTGTCACCATTGTAGTACGTTTGTAGCCCGGCCCGTAAGAACCATGATGACTTGACGTCATCCACACCTTCCTCCTGCTTGACGCAGGCAGTCCCCTAAGAGTTCCCGGCATTACCCGCTGGCAACATAGGGCATGGGTTGCGCTCGTTGCAGGACTTAACCTAACATCTCACGACACGAGCTGACGACAGCCATGCAGCATCTGTCTTTGGTCCAACCGAATTGAAGAAATCCATCTCTGGAAATCGCGACCAAGATGTCAAGGGCCGGTAAGGTTTCTCGCGTAGCATCGAATTAAACAACATACTCCACCGCTTGTGCGGGTCCCCGTCAATTCCTTTAAGTTTTAATCTTGCGATCGTAGTCCCCAGGCGGCATGCTTAACGCGTTAGCTACGTCACTGATTCCCCGAAGGAAACCAACAACAAGCATGCATCGTTTAGGGCGTGGACTACCAGAGTATCTAATTCTGTTTGCTACCCACGCTTTCGTCCCTCAGTGTCAGCAACGATCCAGAAGACTGCCTTCGCCATTGGTGTTCTATCTGATATCTACGGATTTCACCCCTACACCAGATATTCCATCTTCCTCTATCGCGCTCCAGCTTGCCAGTATCAAAGGCAGTTCCGGGGTTAGGCCCCGGGATTTCACCCCTGACTTAACAAACCACCTACGGACGCTTTACGCCCAGTAAATCCGAACAACGCTTGCACCCTTCGTATTACCGCGGCTGCTGGCACGAAGTTAGCCGGTGCTTTTTCTGTCGCTACTGTCATCATCTTCACGACTAAAAGAACTTTACAACCCGAAGGCCTTCTTCATTCACGCGGCATGGCTGGGTCAGAGTTTCCTCCATTGCCCAATATTCTTAGCTGCTGCCTCCCGTAGGAGTCTGGACCGTGTCTCAGTTCCAGCGTGGCTGATCGTCCTCTCAGACCAGCTATGGATCATCGCCTTGGTAGGCCATTACCCCACCAACAAGCTAATCCAACGCGGGCACATCCATCACCGATAAATCTTTCCCGTTTCCGGCGTATGCGGTATTAGCGTCCGTTTCCAGACGTTATTCCCCAGTGATGGGCAGTTTCCCACGCGTTACTCACTCGTGCGCCACTAGATCCACAAGGGCAAGCCCCTGTTTCACCCGTTCGACTTGCATGCCTAAGACCTGCCGCCAGCGTTCGTTCTGAGCCAGGATCAAACTCTCAAGTTCTTAAAAAAACCTGTTAAGTAAGTCCCGTGCATATATAAACAAAGCTGACTAATATTTCAGTTCGTCTTTACATATAATTATTCGCAAGACAAGTTTTTAACGAGGTTTATACGTAAACCTACTACCTGTCTAGGATATGCACTTATGACTTAGTCAAAGTTTGGATATTTCCAAATTCAACTGTCTGCATATCTCTTCTTGAACTATGAACATACATTCATAATAGATGAGCTGCTTTTATTAACAATGTTGCGGACTTTCTTCCGCTTTTCAGTGGTTAGGACCTTTTTGTTTTGGCCTTAACTTGAAAGCCCGTACACTATGACCCCTATTTCTCAAAAAGTCAAGAATTTTTTCGCAAATATTTTTATAAAAATTTGATAAATTTGTTTTTCGGCGGATTTCCGGGATTTTTTATTTTTATTTTTTTTCATTTTTTGTTTTTGCGCCATGAAAACGTCCCCGAATCGGGTGCGGTTAACCACTATAAATCCGATTCGATTCCCGATTCGTTAGTGGACAGTGTAAGAGGTTAGTCCGTCATACCGCGGGCGCGCGGTATCCATCCGGCACCGGCCACTGCGCCGGGGTAACAATATAAAACACAACAAAAAAACACCCCGCATAGCGGGGCATTTATCGTATATGCATGTTGGTTATTCCAAACTGGTCGTAAAGGAATCACCATAAGTACCGGCTTCATCCGGGCCAACATAGCAGACAATGTGGGAACCAACCTGGTCCAGCCATTCTTGTTGGGCCGCGGTCAATTCTTTATTATTCTTGGCTTTCAGTGCCTGGGTAACACCGATACCCGCAGCGACCGCACCACCCGTACCAACAATGCTAGATGCCAGCCATGTTCCAATCTTTGGTTTGTCACCATCATATCCTAATTTTTCTCTCACGGTATTAATGTGATTTTCAACATTAAAATTGCTGTCTACGGCGTTACACCCCTTGGCATTGCTGCAATGCACCGGTTTTTTCAATACAAACCCGTCAACAATGCCATCCGAAGTCAAAGTATAGCAGTCTTCATATTTATTATCTTCACCAGTTACTGCTTTCTTCGGTTCGCGTCCGCACAAGACATTACCAGCGTCTTTGAATCCCTCCCAATAATTAAGATTGGTTTCCAATTTTTTAACATCGCTGGATTTTGATACACCCGCTGTCGTATTCATCAAACCGCCCAAACCGGTTTTACGTTGCAACAGTTCGGTCAAACCATATCCGGCACCCGCCGCACCAATTGTTGATGCCGCAACCGCCCATTTTTGACCCGCGGTCAACTTGCCGTCTTCAGACAAACCTGTTTTCTTTGCGGCAACCGTTTTGCTAATTTTTTCTAATTCAGTTTGTGGTATCCATGAACCGCATGTAATTGGATCACCAACCGCAAAATATGCCGTTGACCAATCTGTTCCATCGCGTAATTCTTTCTGGATATCCGGATCATCAGATTGAACCATAACACGCACACGACAGAACGAACCATACAAATCGTTACTGGTTACAAATGCATTCGGTGTCAAACCATTGGTTGCATAGCTGTTCGGGACCTTGTTTGATTTTAATTTCACCCATTGATATGTCGAACCCGTCATATCGTTACGTCCCATAATACCACCGTTGTTTTGTGCCAAGCACATTTGTTGTTCTTTGGTGATTTTGGCATTATACTTTGCCTGGGCTTCTTTTTCGGCATCGGCCAAAACCTTTTGAAACAAGTTATCGGCCTGCATCTTGACCAGGTATTCTTGTTCTGGCATGGTTACTTCAACCGAGAATAAGCACCCAAAATCGTTCATTGTATCACAAGGACCTGTTGCACCAATATCGGCAAACGACTTACACGTTGGTGTAGCAGATGATTTATCAATACCACACTCACCTGTTGCAACGGTTTCAGCCTTGTATCCACCGCTGACCGCATCTGCCCATGTGCTGTGCGCCGCATCTGCACCACCCCATGTAACGGAATATTCATCACCTTTTGCAGCCTGTGATTTTGCAACCTCTACCCCAAAGTATTCTTCGCAGGCCTTGGCATTTACAACCGTTTCCGTACACAAACCGGTTACAATAGTGAAATCCAAGACACCACCAACCTTGTTCATACTGTTGTTAAACGCGTTACTGGTATCGTCCGTACTGTATGTGGAACCCATAACATCGGTTCTGCTGCGATAGCAATTTGTATAATCTGTTCCGCACATAGATTTAACGCAACTGGATACAGTATTGCGACATTGTTTCGCAAATTTATCCATTGCCGCATCATTATAAGATGCCGCCAATGTAGCATTTAACGAACCAACAACCGCCAACGGGTCTTTGAAACCGTCTTCGTATTGCGGGAACAAAATACCAAATGCCGTCGAATCAGAATAACGATACGTTGAATCTTTGGATGCCGCATATTGACAATTCGCATCGGTGTTTACAACCGCTTCGCAAGCAGTTTTAACTTCTTTGTATGCACGACCAGAATTAATACTGTTACCTTCGTTGTTACGAACCAATGCGTAACATACAGAACCAACACCGCCACCACAAGAACGCATCGCACAAGATTTTATTGTTTCAACACACTTGTCTTTGGCCTTTTTATCAAACTTATCCGCCAACTGTTGAATTTTTGATGTCGTAACGGGATTGTTCATACGAGAATTATAGGCCTCGTTGAATATTTCACTGCGGTTATCTTCGTCTAGCAAATCCGCCGCCTTGGGCATTTGACCTTCGCCCAAGAATGTCGCATAACAATATTTGTTTGCACCAATTGTATCCAAACAAGCACCCTTGACATAACCTAAAACCTGGGACTTTTCAACAGTATCACCCGCCATCACACCAGAAATCAATGCAGATTTGTTAAGAGATGTCGCCGTTCCAGATGTTTGTGCATCCAATGCCTCGGCAATGTTGGCGGAAACTTTGTCAGAACCAACCATACATTTGAACGGGTTTTGTTCACACGCCGACATAAAGCATTGGTCAACAACCTTGTAACATGTGGAAACCGCGTTAACCGCCGCCAAATTCGCACCTTCGGTAATCATGATACCAATACGACTGTCTGTGGCCGGTGTTGCCGCACGATTATCCGAACCGAATAATTCACGAACACCGTCCGCCTGGCAACGTGCCAAAGTGGATTCACAGAAAACCTTTTGCTTTTTAAATTCGGTATTATCGGTACACAATTCAAAGTCCGCGCCGCAAACACTTTCCTTCTTTAAGCATGATGTATATTTTTTAACACAATTACTGGTATCCAAGCGGTTGCTAATCTCACTGGCCGCGATGAATTGACCCAAAATACTGCCCGCGGTGGGATAAATATATTCGCCATTGTTATCTTTGTTCGCCAAAGCGGTGATATTTGAATTACCAAACAGGGTGTTTACCGCCGCAGAAGAACACTGTAACAATGTGTTATTACAAATCGGTTTCTTGGCATAAAACAATGTGTTGTTTGTACATTCTTCAAAATCAGAACCACATGCATCAGACCCGCGGATACATTCCGTATATGCGTCAACACATTCGTTTGCCGTCATCGTAGATTTATTTCCCGTCGTTGCGGTCCCCGTTGATGTCGTACCAATCGATGTGATTGTCGGCAAACGACGACTGCGTGCCGCAGCCATACCATTTGTCCCAGGGACAGTATAACTGACCCTTGATTCATTTGCCGGCGCAGTACGGGCCGCCCAAGACGCGTCAACCGCGCACAAAACCGCCATAAATCCAATGCAATTAGTCAAGAATTTCATTCTCGTTTCCCCTTTGGTATCAATTCATTATATCATAGGGTAGAAAAAAATAAAAGTAAAAAGTGGAGTGTGTTAGTGGGTAGTGGTATCCAGAATAATTTTGTAAATACGAACAGATTCCAGATATCACTACCCACTTACACTAAACGCTAATCACTTCTCGTAATTCCAACATATCATCCGGCAAATCCGTTTTGAAACGCATTTTTTCACCGGTTATCGGATGCGCAAATTCTAAAATTTGGGCGTGTAACATTTGTCCGTCATGTTCACGCAAAAATTCCAATAATTCTGGATTTTTGACCGAACCCAAACGCGATGCACCACGACCATAAATCGGATCGCATAATACCGGAAAACCATGCGCCGACAAATGAACCCTGATTTGATGGGTGCGGCCCGTTAACAACGTGCAACGAAACTCTGATATTCCACTGTGTGGCCAAATGTTTAGAACATCGACAACCGTATGCGCCGGCTTGCCCCCAGATTTTACCATCGTCATTTTTTGACGATTACGTGAAGAACGTGCAATGTTGCCGGTAATATCCGCCCCCGTCCAATTTGGTATTCCCCAAACAAATGCAATATATTTTCGGGTCAAATCATGCGTAGAAAACATTTTTACCAAATTTCTATATGCCGCATCAGATTTTGCAAAAACCATAACACCACTGGTATCCTTGTCCAAACGATGAACAACGCCAGGACGGGTTTGTCCACCCAGCGCAGATAAATGTGTATGTGCCAAAATATTTTGAACCAATGTGCCGGTCTTGTTCCCCGCAGACGGATACATCACCACGCCACGCGGTTTGTTTATAACGATAATATCATCGTCTTCGTATAAAATATCTAAATCGAAATCAGACGAAATATTCTCTGATGCGATATCGGTCTGGGGCTGCGGAATTTCCACAGTGATTGTATCACCAACGCGCAACTTTTCCGCCACGCGCGCCGGCATGCCGTTACGCATTATGGTAAAACGCTGGATTTCACTGCGTGAATAATCGGGCATAACGGACACCAAGAATTTATCTAACCTGATTCCTGCATGGTCCGCATCAACAATAAATTCTGACATTTTTAATCCGTTCCCATTGTTTAAGCCTATTTGTAATCGCGCCAATCTGGCCCACGCGTACACTTTGATAAATCTATCTTTAATTCACGTTCACCGGTAACCGGGCATTTTAAAATACCGGTACTGACCGCCTGGTCTGCGTCACGCGTGGCGTTACGCCATGTAAAACTGATTTCTTGGGGGGCATGCACACACACCAAACGCAACTTACCTTCGTCTTGTTTGTTTGGCCCAAGCCAGACGCGAACACTGTCCGCTTCACCATAACATGGGAAGGCATCCAAATAGTATAAAACCAATCCCTGTTTTACATCAGAATTCGTCCATGAAAACTTACCAGTAAATTGGCGCAACGGCAACCCAGTCAATGCCGCCCAATCGGTTGTTGTAGAAAAAATACTGACCCTCTTGATAACCGGCGGTGTTGGTGTCGGTGTATCGGCATACGCAACAAAAGGTGATACCATCAACATAAACGCCAAAATTTTCTTCATCTTGTGCCCCCTGTGGTATTTTCCAATAATTCAACCGTAACCTTTTTTGCACCGGACATATCGCCCGACAAAGTATGCGAAAAACGAACCGATTGCCCCGCATCCAACAATGTCGCAGATGGCATAAAACGTTGGCGCGAAATCGGTGCACCATTTGCATCATGTAAAACAACAATCAAATCCGGCAAACCATAAACATCTTCGGAACGATTCGTAACCATACCATTTACAACAATTTTCGTTGTGCCATCATCCGCGGTAATCGTATCAACACGTTCAATGACCGCAACCAATGGTTTCTTGTTAGGATTATCACCGCGCGACGTAACAATAACCGCAACCGCAAAAACCGTTGCCGCCAACAATGCGCAAACCGCCGCAAAAAACATTAGCAACATACCACGACGTGATTGTGGCGCGCAATTCCACACGTTGCCGCACACCGCGCAACGAACCGGCCCAGTCGGTGCGGACGGCAAAGAATATTCTGTTTTACAAACATCACATTTTACTTTCATATCTTTATCCTTATACCATAAATTATTGCAAATTCAACAAACGATATTTTTCCTGGACGGAATTTTGTATTTCGTGGATTGCGTTCATATAATCAGACATTGTCGCGTTTTTATTTGCAACAACAGAACTGAATATACGCGTTGATGCCGAACCAGACACTGATTCACGACGTAAAACCCGACCCCCAAGGTCTGTTAATGTTGGTGAATTTATATCGTTCAAGTTCGCAATACCGTTTTTCACATCCCAAAAATAATTGGAATTTTCCGAATCTATGATTTTTTCACGAACCGTTAGGCGCGATGTCAAAGACCCCGCAAAACCAACCGTAACATACAGTGCGGTTATTCGCCCTTCGGTCATATCTAGTGTTTGATTTGCACGCAAAATGGCAATGGAATTACTGTCGGTGGACAAACCACTTAACACCAAGTCATTAACCCACAGGTTATCTGTGGCCAGTTCCGAAAATTTACCGTATTCTGATAAATTGAATACATTTTTCGTAACGATATTTTTGGCATCACCACTAAGGGTGCCTGTTACGGTGGCAAGTCTGGTTTTATAATTTGAATCTAATATTGTTTGGTTATCAAATATTAAATCACGCGTATCTATATTGTTAACATTTAAAACTTCATCTATGCGCAGACCATTTGCATTTGCAAATGCAATGTTGGTAATATCGCGCATCCCCAGGTTTAACCCAGACAACATTGTCGCATCTGCCGCACTGTCAGACGGGACACGCCACAGATACAACGAATTATCACGATTCGCATTTGTTGTTTGAACAATACCAGAAGTCGCATCGATTCCCAAACTGGCCACATCTGTACGCCACGTACCAAACCCACCATAGGCACGCGCACCATCAACAAATCCAATTTTGTCATCGCCCAAAGAAACTATTTCGCGCGTACGCATCGGTGTGATTTCCGAATCTGAATATACTATTACGCCTTGCAAGGCGGCCTGGTCGTTTTTATCAACAGATTTTAAAATTCGTAACTGGTATTTATCAGACATTTCTTGGACAAAGGTTTCATCCAAGCCATAATCAGTTAAATCAGACAATTTTAACCTGATTATATTTCGACCAATTGTTGTTAACATTTTATCTTTGTTATCGGCAATATAACCCTCTAACGCAGATTTAATCTTGTCCATTTGTCGTGTAACGCGTATATTTTCGGCACGCAAAATCGCACGTTGTTGATACTGATAAACAAAAGGCAACAATGTACCCGCCAATGCAATGGTTAATAAAAATTCCATCAACACTGTGCCGCGACAATTATTAGATTCAAAAAATTTTCGTTTTATTTTTTTCATTTTTCTACTTTGCCCGGTTGTATATCAATTATATGTAACTGAGGTGCGCTGGTTAAACCGGTGCGCCAATCGCTGTTAAACATATTTTTAAAATCTTCTTTGTGCGGCATTGATGGTATGGATGCGCGTGTTAATTTAAATTCCTTGAACGCAGGTGGCGTATAAGACGGAAATACCCACGAACCGAATCTGATTGGCGGATTGGTTGATACTAACAATTCGCCAGATACGGTCAAACCAAAATCTTGATAGAAAACAATTTCATCGGTATGAATATACGGTGTATAAACAGTCCCGGCATTTATCCCGGTAAAGGCACCTATTGTTTTTAACGAATCAGATTTTATAACCAAATCCCGCCCAACATTTACGGATTTTCCAACTTTGACCCTATCGGCGGTTATACGACCATTTGTTGTAAAACCTGATGCATTTAATGTTCGCACCTGAATATTTCTAAACCCACTGATATCACCCATCGCACGCAATATGTCAATGTTAACATCATCGCCACGTATTTCCGCGCCGCCAGAAAAATAAACGTTTTCAGAATTTATTTCATTTGCATCTACAAACATTGCATTAACATTGGAAACCTTTAAAGATTTTCCAATTGCACCACCAACATTATAAATATCATTTCCACCCATGTTTAAATCGCGTTCCATCATATTTAACTTTTCTGTATCCGAAGAAGCGCGATGTAAAAATTTTTCACTGTCAACATCGGAAACATCGCGCGATATTTTATAAACCAAACGCCCCGGTTCAAAATCCGGTGATGTAACCGCCCACGAATCGCCATACGCAACCCCATCCATACCAATAATCGCCGCATCGCCACCGATGTTTTTTGCAATCTGTGCCATGCGTTTTGTTGGCATATCAAAATCAAACATTAAATACACATCAACCACAGAACCATTTTTTATTGAATACTTGTCAATAAATCCGGCGGTTGCAGAACCAGAAAATGCCGCCAATTCTTCATCAGACAATTTGATTTGTGCCTGTTGTGGCCACAGGTCTTGATTCATACGAACAAAATTCAACACATCGTTTCGTAAACTAATTATATCATTTGCGATTGCCAAATTATGCATCGAATGTGTCGCATCGGTTATCATAGAATACGTAAAAGGTGCCGCAACCGCAACAATGACAAAAGCCAATAAAACCTCTACCAAACCGCCACCACGTTGGGCGCAAACAGATTCCTTGGTTGGACGAGAAAAAATTCTAAATACACCCACTTTTTCCCTCCTTGATACAAATCGCCGCATTTATTCTGGATTCTAGACGTTGCCAAAACACATACTGACATACAATATATTGCGCCAACGATTTTTGGTTATATGTGTTTCCATATGATTCTATGATTGTTTTACACGTAACCGTATCAGATGAATCTTGGGTTGGGTATGCCAAAATAGAAAACGCATTATTATCAACCCCATCAATTAACACATCAGGCAGCATAGATGTCCCGGCCGGCCGCACATCTAAAATCGCCGCACCAGATGCACCACGTTGCAACCCACCAGATGTTTGGTCACGCAATGTAACATTGGACGAATATAAATACGCGGTGTCTATGCCACTGGATGTGTTATAAGATAAATCATCTTCGTCAATATAAACATCTTGACCACGCGTTAAATTTATAAAAGAACTGACATCCAAACGTTCGGTACTAAAACTAATACGACTGGTTATGACATTACCACGAACATCCCATTTTTCAGGACCATAAAATCCAGTTCGGCCTTCACTCATATTCAACGCATCAACCGATGCATCGACCGCCAACATATTTCCTGTATCACCAAATTTAGAAACCGTTTTAGCAAACACATCATTGGTGTTTAATGTACCGCGCACCACCGACAACGATGATTTTCCAGATTCATTTTGAAATATCGTCTTGTCCGCATTTATTTGTAGAATTTTATTTCTGACGTTACGACCCGCCTCGGTTCCAAACACAGACAATTTGTCAAAAATACCGGTATCAAAATTCGCACGTCTGGCGAAAATATTTTCTGTGTTAACAAAATTAAACCCCCCCATATCTAAATCGGTCAGGAATTCCGCAACATCAGAATTACGTTCATTACGCCGAACAATATCAGAATAGTTTTCCGCCAACGGTATACCTATTTCGATAACGTCTGAATCTGATGCCGGGTTATACGATGCATAAAAGCCAATTCGCCGCGCCAATTCTGCACGTTGCATTTTGGTTAATTCACCACCCGCAACACGTACCAACGCGTAAACATCCGTTTCGTTTTTTATAATCACCACAGATATATCTTGGCCCAGTGGGGTTCGTGCAATAAATCCCAACGGTAACCCATACGGTTCCAACAAATCAGATAAATTATTCCCCGACACAACCGTTGTGTCATAAGGTAACGCATCAGAGTTTTCCAAGACATACAAACGTGCCGCATTTTTAACCGTTTCCAGTTGGTGTGTTGTGGCATACATTTGCGCCCCAATATCACGCGATGCCAACCGCCGGGTAAAGAAAGGCATGAAAGCAAAAACCAATGTTAATGCCAATAACGCCTGTAATAAAAAATTTCCCCTCTCGTGATGCAAAAACATCCCCCTTTTGCATATATATAGTCAAAGCATAGCAATAGAAAAAAAATATTGCAATCGCTTTTAAGATGCTTTATCATCTGTTTCGTTTAGGTGGTTGGCACAAAATACATACGAATTTTTACCAACGGGTTATTTCCATAAAAACAAAAGAAATAAAATGCAAAACAAGAAAAATCAAACATCGGTTGGCATGATGATTCAACGCTGTCATAAATGGCGGCAAAAAAGAAAACAATACATTGACCAGGCACGTCAAACCGCGGACGAAATCGAACGTGAACGCCTGTTACAGTTGGCGGAACACTATGGCCGCATTGTAAATGCCGAACAATCAAAAATAGATTCTTCACGCGACCCCAAGGATAAAACCGCTGTTGAATCTGCCCCAGAGAACGCACCAACCGAAGATGCATCTGATACGGGCGAAAATACCGAAGATGAAGAAATCGGCTTTCCTGATTTCATCACGAATTTGAAATAAAAAACGGCATAAATCACACTTTTTAATTCTTGAAATTTAATATAGGTTTGCTATTCTTGAACACAAAGGAAGTTCTAGATGGATAACAACTATACTGTTTTGGCGCGCAAATACCGCAGCCAAGATTTTGATTCCCTGATTGGCCAAGATGTTTTGGTAAAAACATTAACAACCGCAATCAACACCGGACGTATCGCGCATGCGTATATTTTTACCGGTATACGCGGTACCGGAAAAACCAGTACGGCACGTATTCTGGCCAAGGCATTAAATTGCACCGCATCTGATGGACCAACATCAAAACCATGCGGGGTATGTGAAAACTGTCGCGCTATCGCCGCCGGTCAACATATTGACGTTATGGAAATTGATGCCGCATCACACACCGGTGTCGAAAACATGCGTGAAATATTAGATGCATCGCAATACAGGCCAACAAACGGTCGATACAAGGTTTATATTATTGACGAAGTTCACATGTTATCTATTAGTGCATTTAACGCACTGTTAAAAACATTAGAAGAACCACCTGCACACGTGATATTTATTTTGGCCACAACCGAAATTCGCAAGGTACCGGTTACAATCTTATCACGCTGTCAACGTTTTGATTTGGCACGCGTTCCGGTCGAAACATTAAAGAAACACTTTGCATGGATTGCAACCCAGGAAAATGTAGAATTATCTGACGCGGCAAACGAATTATTGGCGCGTGCGGCCGATGGTTCTGTTCGCGATGGGTTATCATTACTGGACCAGGCGATTGCACAAACAGGTGGTCATGTTGACGAAGACGCGGTTATGAATATGTTAAAACGCGCTGATCGTGGGGTTGTTGTTGACCTTATGCAAACATTATTGTCTGGCAACGTTGCAACCGCATTGGCCAAAGTGGACGAAATTTATAATAACGGAACCGATTTATCTATGCTGTTAACAGACATGATGGATTGGACACACTGGGCAACGCGTATGCACCCAATTTTGCGCACCGGCGACAGTCAAAGTTGTCCATATACCGCCGAACAACGCGAACGTATCAAGGAAATAGATAAACATGTTTCACTAAATTCTTTATCCCGTATATGGCAGGTTATGGTTGCCGCCGTACCTGAAATGCAGGCCGCCACAAATCAAAAACAATGTTTTGATATGTTGGTGATACGTTTGATGCATATTGCGGACATGCCATCGGTACCTGAAATGATGAAGCAACAAGAGGGCAACCGGCCAACACCAAAGGTGGACGCAACCGCCCCAGAAAAACCAAAAACTATCACGATAAATAGCGCGACAGATTTAGCCAATGCGTTACAGGATGCACGTGAAATGATACTCTATTCCTATTTTTCTAAGAACATAGAAATATCGGAAATCGCCAATAATAAAATATCTTATTTTGACAGGGGGGATGATGCAGATTTTCAATCACGTTTGGCGACATGGTTAAATACAAAAACAGGCGCAACGTGGATGCTGAATAAAATTGAAGAATCACCACATTCGCAAACCGTTGTTGAACAAAATATCGCAGAAATAGAAGCAGACCCAATGGTTGCGGATGCGATGTCTTTATTCCAAGGTGCCGAGATTGTCGGTTCAACCAAATAAAACACATGGGGCGAGAGATGAAAACAGAATCCGGACGTTCTTTGATTGAAATTATTGGTGTGTTGGCCATTACCGCGGTTATGACGGCGGCGACGATTGCGATGTATAACACCATTCGTAAAAATCAAACGCATACAATCGCATCGGCCGAACTGCGTGAAGTGGCAAAAAACATAAAATTATTATTTGATATGCGTGGCGATTATACCGGGGTTTCGGTGGACTGGCTGGTCAAGGCCGGCGCATTAAAAAACGACAAGGCCCCCTTGGGAGAATCTTGGAGTATAGAGCCAACATCAGATGCAAGTGGTTTTGTTATAAACCTGCGTGGGTTGTCGCACAGTAATTGCGATTTCTTGGCGGTATCGGCCCCCAGTTGGGCATCATCCATTATCGTAAACGGTCAAGAAAACGAATCTTCGCCGATTTGTTTTTCAGGTAACACGAACAATATTACATTCATTGCACAATAGGCAAGCATGAAAAAACTGAACGCATTTTTTATTGGTTGCACAATGACACTGGCGGCATGTATGCAATACACCAGCCCCAGTCGCAATACATGGCCGCAATATTTACATGGGGCCAGTTTTATGGAAATGACTGAATCTGCACGTGTCGCAAAAAAGCCTATTTTCCAAGGCGATGGCGGCCGTCTGGTTTCCCAGGTTATAAAACCTGTATCACAATACGGCGATAAAAACGCGAACGATTCGGCAATGTATTTGCAATATATGTCCGAATTGGAATTCAAATTATATGATGCACTGCGCAAACCGGGAACATCTGTTCAACGCGCAGGGACGGACGTTGTTGTATTGTTGGTGCGTGATGCGATAATGGAACTGGATGCGCCGGATATTTCCGCAGATGGTGATAACAATTTGGGTATAATTGCAAAAATATTAAAGAACTATGATGCAACATTTATTGAAATTGCCGGATATACAGATTCTATGCGTGACACACATGCCGCCCAGGCATTATCATTAGATATGGCGCAACGTGTAGCGGTGTATTTAGCCAAACATGGTATAAAAACATCGCGTATGTTTATTGTTGGGCGCGGCGCGGCACGTCCTATTGCCGGCCAAGACGAGATGGGGCGTTTAACCAATCGGCGCGTGGAAATAAGAATTGCACCGGTGCGATAATCGCATGATAAGTTTCTCTTTTATTTTATAAATTTTATTGCTATACTGCCAACGTCAAACAAAAAAAGGATGGAAAAATGTCTGAAAAAAACAATAGCAACACACCTGTGGTTGTAAAAAAATACTCTAAAATTGGCATTATTGCGGCAATCGTCATCGCGGTGGCGGCAATTGGTGCATTTATCATCGTTCGTGCAAATAGACCTGTTGGCATAAACGACGCAATCAGTGAAGTTTCATCTGATGCATTAACGGGTGCCGATTTACGCATCGCGGTTGTTCGTATGGATGCAATTCAAAACCAAGCCAAGGTTTTGCAAGATTTGCGCAAACAACGCGAAAATTATGAAGAAAAATTACGTAAAGATTTAACTTCTCAACAAAAAGCATTGGAAAAAGAAAAAGCAGAAATCGAAAAATCACAAGATGTTTTGTCTCGTGATGCACTGCAACGTCGTGTTATGGACTATCAATCACGTGTTACAAAATTACAACGCGATTTGACAGAACGCGCACAGAGCATTGAAAGTTCCTTCCAAAAAGCATTAAACACAATCCAAGAAAAACATTTGGACCCGATAATTGATGGTGTTATCGCGAAAAAGAATTTGTCTTTGGTTGTTGATGGGCGTTTCGCACGCACCGGTACAAACACCGAAAAATTGGATATCACCACAGATATTGTGTCTGCGTTGGACAAAAGGGTATCCAGTTTCAAGATGGATAAACCAAAAGGTTTTTAAGTGGTTTGTGTAAAAGATTCGTGTTTAGTTTGGGGGCTTTGCCCCCGTTTTATTTACTGATTCACAAATCACTATATTTCACTTTTATTTTATTTTTTTTTGTTTATAATGACCTTTATGTTAAGTATTATAAAATCTTGGTTGGCGCCACGCGCCACAAAAACAACGGCCGGTGATTTAGCGGAAAAATTTGGATTGGAATTGCGCGGAAACCCGGAAACTGTCGTTTCTGGAATCGCACCAATTGCGGATGCAAAACGCGGCCAATTGGCGTTCTATTCCACAGAACAAAACAGTAACGCTTTTAAAATTTTACCTATTTCCGTTTTGGAAAACACGCGCGCATCTGTGATTCTGGTTCAACCAGAACAGGCATCGCATGCACCAAAAGGTGCAACTTTGTTGGTGTGCGCCAGTCCGCGTGGTGAAATTGTAAAAATCTTGGGCGAAATTTATCGCGAACCGCCACGTTGCGGAATTTCCAAGCGCGCATATATTGAACGCGGTGTTTTCTTTCGTGAACGTAAAACGAACTATGTCGGACAATTTGCAACAATTGAACGCGGTGCGGTTATTGAACCTGATGTGAAAATATACCCAGGGGCCTACATTGGCAAAAATGTTACAATTGGACGCGGTACGGTTGTTCATTCGTGTGCACATATTGAAAACGCAACTATTGGTGCGGATTGTGTTATTCACAATGGCGCGTCTATCGGCAAAGATGGATTTGGATATACACGTCAAAATGGTCATAACGTATTTATCCCACATGTTGGGCGCGTTGTTTTGGGCAATCGCGTGTCTGTTGGTGCGAACACATGTATTGACCGCGGTGCATTAACCGATACACGCGTTGGAGATGGCACAAAAATTGATAACTTGTGTCAAATTGCACATGGTGTTGTTATTGGGTGCGAATGTTTCTTGGCCGGCGGTGTCGGTATTGCCGGCGGCGTAACAGTTGGCGACAGGGCTCTATTGGCCGGACACGTTGGTATTGCAAACGGTGTTAAAATTGGAAACGATACCGAAATCGGCGCAAACAGTGGTGTTTTCAGAAATGTCCCAGACGGCCAAAAACATATGGGATATCCGGCGGCCCCGGGAACGGAATTCTTGCGACATTATGCATGGATAAAAAAACACGTTAACAAAGATTAGGTGTAAAGCAATGATTGATACAAAAGAAGTTGAAAAAGTTATTCCGCATCGTGGCGATATGCGCCTGATTGACGAAATCAGCGAAATCACAGACACAACCGCAACCGGTATCAAGCATGTAACAGACCACGAATTTTGGCACGATGGACATTTTCCTGCACATGCTATTATGCCGGGTGTTCTGATTGTGGAAGCGATGGCGCAAACCGCATGCTTTATGACATTGAATCGTATTGGTAATAACGATGGTAAAACATTGGGGTATTTTGTTTCTATTGAAAGCGCACGTTTCAATCGTATGGTGGAACCCGGTGATACGTTGGAATTACACGTGGAAGAACTGGGGTCAAAAATGAAGATGTATAAATATACCGGTACCGCATTTGTAAATGGGGCCAAGGTTGCATCTGCTACGTTTTCTGCGATTATTGACCGCGGTGAATAAACGAAAAAACAATAAAGAAAATACGCACCATCGTTTTGGTGCGCTTTTTTATATTTCTATACCCCATAAAACCTTGGCACATTCACCGATTAAAAACGCGGCCAGTGTTACAACCACACAGATTATTAACATTTCGGTAAAATGTGGCCAAAATCGTTCCCCGGAAAGTTTTGATTTCACATAATTGAAAAAGAATATTATCGCGATTGCAACAAAATAACTAAGTAACATCGCCAAGACAGAATTTGCAATAAACACAAAAGGCATTAAGACCATTGCCGCCGTAAAAATATATGCCACACCGGTTGCCGCACCACAATATCGCGCAACATCAAGTCGGCCATCCGCACGCGTTGCCAAATATTCTGATGCAGTCATAGATAATCCAGCTGCAACCGCGGCAATCACACCGGTCAATAGAATCACATATTGGGTGGCATCGGCCGAAACCAGACCAACAACCAAACCGATTGTTGATACTATCGCATCATGCATCCCCAAAACCGCACAACCCCAAAAACAATTTTTCATTTTCATATACAAAATATTACCCCCTATATCAAGGGGGTGTTATTGGTATAAAATCCGCAACCTACCATGTTGGTGCATGGTCGCCTTCTTTGACGATTGGTTTTTCATCTTCCCATACGGTCAATCCTGTTTTAACATCGGTCAATGCCAATTGCAGGTAATATTCTACACGCGTATCAACAGATGAAAACCATCCAGATTGCAATTTCAAATTGCGCTGTATCATTTTTCCAGACATCGACATATTTGGTGCAATCAAAGTACCCTGAGACACAATAGTTGATGCATCGTATTCACTGTTTCCACGCGTGGCGCGAACGTTATGCGTTGTTTCGTCTTGGGCAGATTTACCATTTTGAAACGAACTGGAAACCTTGGCACGACCGGAATTTACCAATGTTTTACGAATCTTTTGTGTTAAAATATCGGTATCAAAACGTTGCATAGTGTCGTTTTTGATTTCACCCATCGCAATAACAGGATTCTTAATTTTTGCAAAAGCACCACTGTTAATCATAGATTTTGTCATTTCTTCGGCGGTTGCGGTCCAATCACGATATTCCAATTCCATAACATTTTGCATCGCCGCAACTTCTTTTTCGTTATTCAGGTCAACAACACGTGTTTCACCGCATCCAATCAATGCCGCACATAATGCAACCGGAAATAATTTTTTCATATTTTCCCCCTTTCGTTTTTATTTTAACTTTATTACCTTGGTATCTTCGTTATTTGGTCCGACACGAACATAAACCAAATAATTAGACCCATCATAAGGTGTATTCATTTTCATAACCAGATTACCACTGCCACGCAATTCAATCAAGCCACTTTTATTATTTTCAACCCGCAACACCGATATTGTTTTGGGCAGGGTTGGCCACGTACGAACCTCGGCCGCAGTGGTTACTTCTGAATAAATCGTTGACAAGATTCCCATCAAAGGTGCGGATGCACTGCGTGAATTATACATGGATGTTTGTAATGCGGTACGCCCTGTTGCGGCGGCCAACGCACGCAAAGAATCGTTCGTTCTGTATTCTTTGTATTCGGTCATAAACATTGCATCAACATCAGCCAATTTTTGTGCGCCCGATATATTTGTAAAATTATTCGTAAACACCGGTTCTGACATCGCAATAGTAACAATAGACATACCATCACCCATAAACACAGGCACCGACACGCGCCGTTCATGCAGTTTTGGCGCAAAACCATCTTCGATAAAAACCCAAACTGTATTTTTCGGTGTAATATGTTTTTCCGCCAATGACAAATCGGTGGCAACAAAGGTGTTGTTTGGACTCATCCCATTTGCGCGTGCCAAATATGTTTTTGCATCACTAAAATCACCGTTGTTTAGGAAATAAATCCCCGACAAATACATTAATGCCGGATTCATAATATCTGTATATGCTGCCCACATAGAATTTTCAGATTCTAACTTTTTGTTCAATTCTGCATTTTCAATAATTTTGCTTTGGTTTGATTCAATCGTATTTTTATATGCCAACGACATATCTTGCTGGCGGCCATAAGATTGATTAATAATTACGCGCGCATCGTTATAACGCCCGGTTGCCAATGCCGCCCATAACTGATAATAAGACACAAATAACGCGTCCATCATGTACGGTTTATATTCGTTAACAGATGCACCAAATACCAAAGATGCGGCTTCACGTGAAAAACTGCCCCCGGTGGTATCTATGTTACGCCGATTAAATTCTTCATAGGCCGCATCTGCGCCACTGTAATCATCATTATGGAACAATGTATCGGCCGTAATTAACAAGTCCAAATTATTTTGTGATGAAAAATTTGTATCCGTGGTGGCGGCTGTCATATAATTTTCCCGCACAGAATCAAGACGCGCCTCGGTCGTGGCGGCACACGCAGATAACAAAACACATACAGTTAAAAATTTTATAGAACGAAACATAACTATTGCTTTGCCACCGGTGTCAATTCACGCAATTCTTTTGCCTGGGGGTCAAAGAATTTCGGCGTACCTGCATATTCCAATATTGCATGATGGCTTGGTACCAAAAATTCCGGCAACGGGGAACAGCGACCCATTTTTACATAACTAGACATACGTTCATCATTAAACGACATCCTGATGTCGGCCTTAATCGGGCGATGATACCAACCTTCGTAAAGAATAATTGCTTCGGATGTCTTGCTTTTTGGACCAACTGTTTTTAATTGCATAATATCAAATTCGGAAAACAACGGTTCGTCTTTCTTTTCTTCCTCTTCTTTTTCTTTGCCATCCGGCCCTTTTACTTTTTTCTTTTTGATTGTCGTTTTCTTTGGCATCATTTCCGCGAAACGTTTCGCCGATTCAATATCATTTTGACGCAAAATAATCTTGGCCGCCGTTGTTGATATAATGGTAGATGCCGCATCATTACCGTATTTTTCAGAAATCTGGTGTAAATCCTGACCAATCAACAGATAAGATATCTTCTGTCCACGTCCAACGTCTGGCCCCTGGATAACAGCGGTCATTTTTTGCATCTTGGGCATTTCGTCTAACAAGAACAATACCGGATACGGTCCCATTTTTTGTCCGTTACGTCCAACCTTGTCTGGTGGATTTGCCAACAAAAAGTTTGACATTGTTTCAACAAACATTGATGTAATTGGATTCAAGGCCTTGGCATCAACCATGTTAATAGACAAATATACCGTTGCCGGCTTTATTTTGCCATCGGTCGGGTCAACAATTCCACGCATATCGGAAAAATGAAAGTCAGAATGACTGGTCCGGTTACGTACGGCGGCATTTCTGAATATGGCCAGACCCGTCAAAATCGTTGATAAAATAGAGCCACGTTCGGTTGACGGGGTGTTGGCTAACTTGGTTAATTCTGCAACCGCACGATTTGAATAAGAAAAGGAACGTGCTTCGTTAACCGCCGATTCCAACCAGTCCTTCATCGGGTCGGCCATCATAACAGATTGGTCCCCTTGGCGTTGACGTTCCGCCAATTCATTGGCAACGGCAATTTGCGCTTCGGTAATCCAATCCAACATCAAAGAATATGATGCCTCTTTGCCCAACCATGCCTGGGGAATATTTGCCCAGGAACCAACATGAACGTAATTCATGGCATTTAATTGCTTGTTTTTAATAAGCGCCATCGCCGCAAACGCATTTGGGTCATTTACCATTGAAAAATAGTAATCCGATAAAATCGCCGCATCTTCATCATCAAATTGCCCCGATTGCAACCGGGAATAGAAATAATCATCGGCCTTGGCACGTTCAATTTTTGAAATAATAAATTGGACAAAACCCGCCAAACCGGCACGCCCCGCCTGGGTCCAGTGGGGGTCGGCACTGCTGCCTTCGGCATCAGGAACCAAAACATCGCACATATAATCAACGTACAATTCGCGTTGTTCCGGACTGGCCGGGACATGTTCGGGCGAAAGTGGATTCCACGATGGATAATAAATACCCTTGTCTGGTTCATCTTGGCCACCCCAATCCATAATAAACACCGGTCCAACATGCTTTGAACGATATGCACTGGATTTTGTATCCAATTCAGGTTTGGGGTCGTTAATAATCATCGAAACATCGGTGCATTCAAATATAGTCGGCAAACACACACCTTCGGTTTTACCGGTTCCCGGAGGTGCCAAACACAAAACAGATGTTGTTTTAGGTAACTTTAAAACCTTGTTCTTGAAATAGCCCAACACAATGATAATACCATCAAACAGACCCATGGCCTTGACATCTTTTTCGTTTGCGGTACGTCCAGATTTTTTATCATAAATATCTTTACCGTTGGGGTCAAATTCGTCCATTAACGATTTATCAGTTAACAGGAAATAAGCAATCATCGGGAACAACGGTACCATACAGGCAAAATCAGGATGCATTACACAACGAATAAACCAATTCGGCACCCCCGCCAAGACCGAAAAACCCAATGTTGAAAACATTTGTGATAAATACACCTTGGTCCAAACCCATGTTGCGGGCGACCAGCCATACCGCCACAAATGTTCAAAAACAAACGAAATTCCAAATGCCAATGCACAAACAATCCAAACCGTTGTCAACCAACGTACCCGCCAAAACGCCTGTGCAATCGGTATTTGTAAATGTTCAGTATAAGCACTGGACTTAAAAATATTAAGCCCTTTACTGTCCTTGCCTGCGGATAAAATCTTGAACTTGTCTGGCATTATGTTATGATTATATCAGAAAAAACAAAATTTATAAAGACAGGAAATGTATTTTTATGAAAAATATTCCAAGAATTTTTATTGACACAAAAATTGCAACCGGCGACAAAATCGCAATTGACAAACAAACCGCACATTACCTGGCACACGTTATGCGGACAAATTCTTGTTTATGCTTTAATAACGGGGTGGAATTCAATGCGACATTGGATACGGACGAAAAAAAACTGATTATCGGCGCACAAACAAATCATATTGACCCCAGTGGCGATATTACACTGATGTTTGCCCCAATCAAAAAAACAGATGAATTAGTGAATATGGCAACACAAATGGGTGTAAAAGCATTACAACCGGTCATCACCGAACGAACCGTTGCACATCATGTAAACTGGGGGCGCATGAAAAAAATCGCAACCGAGGCCGCCGAACAATCAAACAGAAACAGTGTCCCTGACATTTTGTCCCCAATACCATTTGCAAAAATAGATTTATCGAAAATCGCCTTTGCTGATGAACGCGCGGCATACGGACATAAAACCAAAGAAATTTCTGAACGCACAACCGCGGTTTTAATTGGACCCGAAGGTGGATTTTCGGATTCTGAATTTGCCGCACTAGATAATGCGGGCGCGGTTGGATTTTCACTGGGGAAAACAATCCTGCGGGCCGAAGTCGCCGCAGTAGTCGCAATAACAAAGATAACAAAATGAAAATAAGAATTGCAAAATTTATCGCGGATTCTGGCATGGCATCACGACGTGGTGCAGAAGATTTAATCGCCCAAGGCGCGGTCTCGGTTAATGGCGAAAAAATTACCAGTCCGGTTACATTTGTTGATGACAACGATAAAATCACAATTACCGGCACACCGGTCCAACAAAGAACAGATACAAAACTGTATATGTTCCATAAACCAAATTACACAATGACAACAACCGATGACCCTCGCCGCCGCAAAACAATTTATGACGTTTTGCCAGAAAAATATAAAAACCTGAAATACGTTGGACGATTAGATTATAAAACCACCGGTCTGTTATTATTAACCAACGATGGATTGTTGGCACGCAAATTAACACAACCATCAAACAATATTCCACGAACCTATGTTGCTGATGTAATCGGAAACAATTTATCAAAATTAGATAAGGCACGCAGTGGTGTTACCATTGACGGAATAAAATATCGCCCCATGGATATCGAAGTTATGAAAAATAAAAAATTGCGCATAACCGTAACCGAAGGAAAAAAGAACGAAATCAGAATCGTTTTAAAACATTGTGGCTTGCCCGTAAAAACGTTACACCGCATTAGTTTTGGGCCGATTTTGTTGGGAAAATTACCTGTTGGAAAAATTGAAGAAATAGATAAAAAAACAATTGACGTGATTGTAAAAACTCTTCTATAATCAAAATAACGGAAGGGAGATTTACATGAAAAAAACAACCACAAAAAAAGCAAAAAATACCGCTGTAAAACCCCAAGGGGTCAAGGTTAAAACACCTGAACGCAACCAAAATAATCGTTCTTGGTCTGCATCTATTTATTTTTATTGGTTTATAATTTTGTTCTTTATTGCGGCAACGTTCTATATCTTGGGACGCAGTCATAACGCAATCAAGGTTACACCGGCACAAAATCAGATTGTCGCCGAAGAAACATTAAATACCGCCGCAGATTTCTTCAATAACGGCAAGAAAAATATTCTGACCGGAAATTTGGAAGATGCGATTATCGACTTAACCGCCGCAGTAAATGCCGACAACAATATGATTGATGCATACCTGTTGCGCGGTGAGGCATATATGCAAAACGGTGATTGGAAAAACGCAATGGCGGATTTTGATCACGCGATTGAAATGGATGCAAAAAATTCTATCGCATATTACGACCGTTCTTTGTTGAATACACGTATGGAAGATTATAATGCCGCATTGGCCGATATTAACAACGCATTGGCGGCATATACAACAAATCCAAACGAGGTTTTGCAAATGCGTGATTTGTACGCAAAACGCGGTCAGTTAAATTTGTGGTTAAAAAATTGGGAAGGTGCGATTGCTGATTACAAAAACTCCTTGGCACGTCCAGAAGGTATTGTAACCCCATCCGTATATGCAGAACGCGCCGAAGCATACACCGCATTGGGTCAATACAGTGATGCGATTGCCGATTATACATCTGCAATTCGCGTAATCTCTGAACAAATCCAAGGCGCAACCAGCACCGAACAAAAAGAAGACCTGTCTTCACGTGCAATGACATACTTTGAAAAGTCGGCCGCATTAAACCTGAACGTTGGTAATACGGCGGCGGCACGTTCTGATTTGGAATCGGCAAATGCAATCGCGACATCTTTGGACGATACGGACACAATGGAAAGATTGCAAAAATTGTTATCCGAAATTCCGCAACAATAAATAAAAAACAAAGTAATAAAAACGCCCGTTTGGGCGTTTTTTGTTTGTCTTTAAAAATTCAATCTGATTGCGGCGGCAACAAACGGTTCATGACGTGTCAGACCCAACGATGCCCAAAAATCAACGTAACGATTATATTTGCACCGCACAGACCCCACAATCGTATTATCTACATATTCTGGGGCATCTTTGTGCCATATTCCGGTATCAGACAATATATACGAAACAGATAAACTGTAATTCAACACATCATAACTGACCCCGGCACCCGCAGACAGGCCGTCTGATACAATGCCTGTTGGATTTTCGTCATATATTGCGCGTCCGTTTATACCGAATACAAAACTGTTATACTGTACATTAAGGCCGGCACCAACCTGGGCACGCCAATCTGCATAAACCGGTATTCCACCATGAATTGCGTATCCATCGGGGCTATCGATAAAATCACCGCCCAAAGAAAACGCCATTTTTGTTTTACCTTCGGAATATTTTAATTTTAATCCAGCGGCAACACCAAAATCATAATCATCGGTTACCCCAGATACAGATAATCCATATTGCACATGTTGACTGGATGCAGACACAACATTAACGCGCAACGCGTCATGTCCAGATATTATAACGGTATCACGAATCACCGGGCCATCGGCACCAATTTTTTTGTAAATCAAAGAATTTTCATTTATGCGCAATCCACCAACATCTGGCAACCCCAGGGCCAATTTGTGCGCCACAGAATCAGTAAAACCGATTTCCATACGCCCAACACCCTGCCATTGCCAAAAACCGAATGCATCGTGTGTCCATTCGTGTTCATCCAACGCGTTTTCATCGTATGTATAAGACAATCCGAATTTCTGTTCGCGGTTTACGTTGTAGGCGGCCTGGGCACGAACTTTGAAATCACCTAAGAATTTAGGTTCATTAAAATCAGGCTCTATTAAACCGGCCATACCGTATCCGGTCAAACGAAAATCAAAATTACCAACCTGTTGCCCAAAGGCATCGGCGCGCATCGGCGAAAAAAAACCGATACCAATCAAAAAAAGAATCCCTGAACCTGATAAAAAACCTTTACTCGTTGTCATTTTTGCTCCCTGTGGTGTCTTGTAAAATAGCATCGCGCAATTTGTTATATGCACGTTCTTCTATTTGGCGAACACGTTCGCGTGATATACCGTATTTTTTTGATAAAACCTCTAATGTGGCGGCCGGTTCGGTCAACCTGCGTGCACGCAATATTTCTTGGTCGCGTTGCGGCAAATTGGCCAAATGTTTTTGCAACAGCGCATATCCACGTTTTCTAAATTCCTGGCGTTCAATATTATCAACAATAGATACCCCGTCATCGGCCAAATTTGATAACATATCCACGCCTTCTTGTTCGGAATCACGCGCCGGCGCATTTAGCGATAAATCGCGCGCAACAATACGCGTAGACATACGTTTTACGTCATCGGCCGGAACTTCTAAATAATCTGCGATTTGTTGCGCCTGGTCATCAGACAGGTTTCCGTTCATAATCCCCAATGCACGTTTAGCGCGCGCCAGATTAAAGAAAACGCGTTTCTGGTTCGCCGATGTCCCAATTTTCACAATAGACCAATTGTTTAATATATTTTCGTATATTTCTGCACGAATCCAAAACATAGCATAGGTTGAAAAACGAAAACCACGTTCCGGGTCAAATTTTTGTAATGCCTGCATCAGGCCCATATTACCACTGGCCACTAAATCTTGGACGGGAATACCATAATGACGGAAATCATACGCAACCGACACAACCAGACGTAAATGACTGACCAGTAATTTTTCCGCCGCATCTTGGTCATGATTCTTTACCCATTGGGATGCGTATTCGTATTCTTGTTCGGCCGAAAGTATAGGGAATTGTTGAATTGTACGAATATAATTCGCCAACCCAGCATCATCGGTAGCCGGAATCATTATACCTGTTCCGGTAACTTTTGTTGGCAAAGCGGTCTTGATTTGTTTCGTCATTATGTTTATAGTATAGCAAGAAAATAAGATTTATCAAGGGCACCATTTAAAAGGAGATAACCCGATGGCAACAATTTTAGAAAGAAATAAAAACATCAAACCCAAGAAAAAAACTATGCAAGAACACGCCGAAGATGCCTTGTACCGTGAAGTTTGGGAAGATGTGAACAACGAAAAAACGCAACAATTTTTGAAAAAATATGCAAAACATATGATTGTTGGTGTGATTGTCATTATGATTGCGGTTGTTTCAATACAAATTGGTGTGCGTTCTTATCGTGCATCTAAAATTGCCACCGCAGAAAGTTATGAAACCGCGATTCGCAACGGTGATGTAAACGCATTGGTCGGGTTATCTAAAAATACGGGTGGTGCAACATCTGATTTGGCGCTGTTCAACGCATACGTAACCGACAAAGATGTTAAAAAATTAGAAGAATTGGCCAAAAATGGCAAAACACGTGATTTTCGCGATTTGGCAAAAATTCATATAATTGGAATCAAAGGCGATGAAATGTCTGGGGCCGATGTTGAAAAATACTTGTCAGATTTGAATACAAAATCTTCACCATATTACTATACCGCGTGTTTGACCATCGCACAAAAATACCTGGCCGAAGGCGCACGTGAAAACGCAAATAAATGGTTGGACAAAATTATAAACGATGCTGATGCACCGGCACTGATTGTTGCAGATGCACAAAACATTAGGTAATACAGGAAATGAAAAAGAATCTGATTTTTGTTTTATCTGTTCTGGCATTGGCGGCATGTGATAAACATGACCCTATTTTGCCCGGTGTGCGCGACCCTATTTTTGATACAAATAATATGGTTATGCTAAATACAGATGCCCCGGTGGTATCTGGTGAATTTGCAACCAGTGGCGATGATGCATGTGAATATAAATTAGATTCCAGAAACACAATCTGGGCGGACACGCGCCGTATATTTACCGGTTTTGCCACGGATAATTCTGTGGCGGGTCAACGGCATGTATATTGCCAAAAACAACATATTTATGCGGGGTTAACCACCGGTGAATTGGTCAAGGTCAACCCCACAACCAGACAAATTAAGTGGATTGCCGACATTTATCGCCCCAGCAATATGACCGGTGGCGCAGCGGTTTTGGATATTGTTGCCCCGATTGTTTTTGATAAAAACTATGTTTATGCCGGTGGCCTGGACAAGGCATTTTGTAAAATATCTGATAACACAGGCAAAACATCATGGTGTCTAGATTTGGGAATTGAACATAGGTTTTTGGTTAATAACTCTGTGATTTTTGTCTTGGATACCGATAAAAATTTGTATGCTCTGCGACCAACAGATGGTGCGGCCTACTGGCATACAACGGTCAAAAAAACCGCAGATTTGGAATACATAGATGGATATATAATTGTCGACCGCCAAAAGTTTGATGCAAAAAATGGCGAAATTGCTAACTAAAACTTGCAATTAGTAAATTCTTTGTTATAATTCGCGTTGCTTTGGGTGGTTAGCGCAGTTGGGAAGCCGCGTTACGTTGATATCGTAAAGGTCGTTGGTTCCCGGTTCGATAGCACTTGGAGTATATGGGTGGTTAGCTCAGTTGGTTAGAGCGTTACGTTGACATCGTAAAGGTCGTTGGTTCGAGTCCAATACCACCCACCACAAATTTTCACCGAAGCGTAACGTTCGCGAAGGCAGGCAAGATTTTAAAAAAAAACAACGATGAAACGAATGCAAATATAATTTTTACAAACAATTAAACGGGATTCGGTTGGACACCCCGTTTGGTGTCCATTTTTTATAATCAAAGGACAAAAAACATGGCAAAAAAATATCTTATTACATCTGCTTTACCATACGTAAATAATATTTTACATATTGGGCATTTGATTGGTTGTTTATTACCATCTGATGTTTATGCACGTTTTTGCCGTGCGATGGGTCGTGATGTTTTATATATTGGCGGATCCGACGAACATGGAACTCCGTCTGAAATTGGTGCTGCACGTGAAGGAATTTCTATTGAAGAATATGTTGATAAATATCGTGCGAAACATTTGGATGCGGTGCGCGATTTCAAATTGTCCTTTGATTTATATGGTCGCACACATACAAAACTGCACGAAAAACTGATTCACGAATTGTTTAACCGCCTTGATTCCCTTGGCATGATAGAGGAAAAAACTTCACGCCAACCATATTCGGTAAACGAAAAGAAATTCTTGGCGGACCGATATGTTATTGGAACATGTCCAAAATGTGGCTATGAACGCGCATACGGTAACGAATGTGAAAAATGTGGCGCATCCTTGGACCCAGATGAACTTATCAACCCACACAGTGCGGTTGACCCAACATCCCCGGTTGAAATGCGCGAAACAAAACACCTGTATTTCAAATTAAGCAAAATGCAGGATAAATTACGGGCATGGATAAATTCACGCGTGGGATGGCCCAAAACTGCAATCAAAATTGCAAACAAATGGTTAGACGAAGGTTTGCGGGATAACCCAATTACCCGTGATTTGAAATGGGGAATTCCGGTAAATAAACCAGGATTCGAAGACAAGGTTTTCTATGTATGGTTTGATGCACCATGGGGATACGTTTCAATATCCCAAGCGGCAACTGATGATTGGGCATCTTGGTGGAAAAATCCGGATTGTCATTACACAGAATTTATGGGTAAGGATAATGTATCTTTTCATTCGGTGTTTTTCCCGGCATACGAATTGGCTATGAACGATGGATGGAAAACCGTTGATGTTTTAAAAGGATTCAACTTTTTGAATTTTAATGGTGCCAAGGTATCAAAATCTGCGAACAACGGTATTTTTCTGGACGAAGCCTTGGACATTGCACCAGCGGACTGTTGGCGTTATGCTCTGATTGCGTCAACCCCAGAAACAGACGATACAGATTTTACAATGACACGATTTACAGAAATCGTAAACAAAGATTTAAACGGATTGTTGGGGAACTTTGTTTCACGCGTGTGCAAATTAACCGACAAAAATTTTGGATTAAATGTTCCAAAATCAAATGGCACAGATTCCGCGTTGGCGGCACGTTTGGATGAAAAAATTGCCGAATTGACATCTATGTTGGATGCGTGCGAATTTCGCAAATCTATTGCGGCGTTACGCGAAATATACGGTATTGCAAACGAATATATGACCGCACGCGAACCATGGGCATTGGTTAAAAATGGCGATACAGATGGTGCGGCCGCGGTATTAAACGAATGTTTTCAAATGATAGATTTGTTTGCGCGTGTATCGGCACCGTTTATTCCGGATACAGCGGAAAAAATCAAAAATATATTTGGCGGTAACCACGATTTATCTTGGCCAACAAAATACGAACACAGAATTGCGGACGGCGAAAAATTCATCGTGCCAGAAAACCTGTTTACGCGTATTGAAGATACATTGGTTACCAAAACAACAAATGACAATGTTACAAAATAAATATAAAAGGAATATAAAACATGATAGACACAAAAAATAATCCGATAATGGACAAGGTTATAAAAGTTATTTCAAAAACAATTTCTTTTAACGGGTTAGAGGCATCAGAAAACAGCACATTAGCCGAAGATTTACATCTTGGTTCTTTGGATGTTTGTGAAATTTTTGTTAACCTGGAAACCGAATTTGGCATAGAAATTCCATTTTTTATGAGTAAAAATATATCGATTAAATATTTGTCTGATTATATCCAAGCGACTATAAAAAGGCGCGATATTAGAAATAACTTGGTATTGAATAAAACGGCAGAAATTAAAAAATAAAAATGTTGAACAAAACAAAACTGGTTTTGGTATCTTGTTGTGCGCCATGCAGCGCGGGCGCAATAAAACAACTGGCGGATGGCGAAATCCCTGGCATAGAAGATTTTATCGTTTTGTTTTTTAATCCGAACATTTACCCCGAATCCGAATACACAAAACGTATGCAAGAACAGATTAAATACTGTGAAAAATTAGGGGTAAAATATCATATTGGTCAATACGACCATGATGCGTGGCGCGCGGCGGTACGTGGATTGGAAACCGAACCCGAACGTGGCGCGCGTTGCAGTGTTTGCTTTGCATACAGATTTGAATACGCAAAAAAATTTGCGCGTGAAAACGGCTATAATGCGATTGCATCCGTTCTGGGGGTATCGCGACATAAAGACCAATCTCAGGTTGATGCGGCCGGGGAATCTGCGCCCGGCGAAATAGAATATTTACCAATTAAATGGGATGAAAAATTGCGCACACAAATTAACCGCGCAAGTGATTTTTACCGTCAAAATTATTGTGGCTGTGAATTCAGCATAAGAAAAATATAAAACTTTACTATTATTTGCATAGTGAAATTTTGATTGCTATAATCAAAAAAAAGGAGCAACGATTATGTCATCGATACTTGTATTCCCCGGCCAGGGGTCTCAAACAGTTGGTATGGGACGTGATTTATATGAAAATAATGCCGCCGCACGCGCGGTCTTTGATGAAGTTGATGATGCGTTGGGGCAAAAATTATCAGACATTATTTTTAATGGTCCAATGGAAGATTTAACATTAACCACAAATGTTCAGCCGGCAATTATGGCAACATCTATTGCAATGTTTCGTGCATCGGGTGTACCACTAACCGAATATGTTGCTGGGCACTCATTAGGTGAATACACCGCATTATGTGCGGCTGGCGCATTATCGGTTGCAGATACGGCAAAATTGTTACGTCTGCGTGGGGATGCGATGCAACGCGCGGTTCCGGTTGGTCGTGGGTTAACCGCGGTTATTTTGGGATTGGATATCGATGTTGTTCGTGATATTTGTGCAAAAAATGATTGCGATGTTGCAAATGATAATTCCCCAGGACAAGTTGTAATTTCAGGCAGTAAAGAAATTGTTGAAAAAACATTGGAAGATGCCAAAGCGGCGGGTGCAAAACGCGCAATGCCATTGGCGCTGTCTGTTCCGGTTCATTGCCGTATTCAACAACCGGCCGCCGAAGAAATGCGCGTGGCATTGGCAAATACAGAAATAAAAACACCAGTGGCAGCATTGATATCAAACAAAACATGCACGCCAATATCCGACCCGGATGAAATTCGCGATTGCTTGGTCTATCAAATAACCCACGGCGTTCGTTGGCGCGAAAGTGTTTTGGCAATGCACGAACTTGGTATCACAGAAACAATTGAAGTTGGACCGGGCGCGGTACTGACCGGCCTTACCAAGCGTATTTGTCCGGAAATGGATGGCAAGAAATTAGAGGTGTAATACATGCCAGAAATAAAAAGAGAAAACGGTATCATAATATTTCAGCCATATGCAGGATGGACTGTGGATGATGCAATTTCTAAATCTATAGATTTGGCTGTACAAGAAAAAACGACTGTTAAACTTGTTGCAAATGATATTATTTTGGAACTTGATGCGAAATCTACATTTGCACAAGCCAGAGAATTATTCACACAAAAGATAAATGCAAAATATGCAAAGAAAAAATAAACGAGGGAAAAATGTTCAATTTGAAAGATAAAGTTGTTTTAATTACCGGCGCAACCGGTGGAATTGGTGGCGCAATCGCACATAAAATGAAGGAAGCCGGTGCAACGGTTGTTGTGTCGGGCCGCAACGAAACCAAGATGAACGCGGAATTTGATGATTCTTATATAAAAATTCCATGCGATTTGGCCGCCGAAGGCGGTGCGGTTGAATTAGTCATGGACACGATTGAAAAATGCGGCCGATTGGACGTACTGATAAACAATGCGGGTATTACCGCGGATACATTGCTGATGCGTATGACGGACGAACAATTTGATAATGTTATTAACACTAATTTGCGTTCTTGTTTTAAAATGTGCAGGGCCGCAATTATGCCGATGATGAAGCAACGCGCAGGCCGTATTATAAATATGGCATCTATTATCGGTGTTATTGGTGGTCCAGGCCAGGCAAATTATGCGGCAAGTAAAGGCGGTATGATTGCGATGACAAAATCCATCGCGGCCGAGGTTGCATCCCGCGGTATTACCGCAAACGCAATCGCACCGGGATTTATCAAAACCCCAATGACTGATGTTTTATCCGAAGAATTAAAGAAAAACTATCTGGCGCAAATACCGGCGGGCCGTTTCGGCGAACCCGAAGATATTGCCAACGCATGTGTTTTCTTGGCATCTGATGAAGCGTCTTATATCAATGGTCAAACACTGCACATCAACGGTGGCATGGGGAGATTTTAATGCAAGAATTTGATGTCATTATTATTGGTGGTGGGCACGCCGGCGTTGAAGCCGCCGCGGCATCTGCGCGGCGCGGTGCAAAAACACTGTTGATAACAATGCACAAATCTGATTTGGGCGCAATGTCATGCAACCCATCTATTGGGGGGCCGGGCAAATCACAAATGGTGGCAGAACTGGATGCGTTTGGTGGTGTTATGCCGCGCGCCGCCGATATGGCCGGTATTCATTTTCGCATGCTTAACGCATCACATGGGCCGGCAACGCGCGCACTGCGCGCGCAAATAGACCGCGAAATGTATCATAATGCGGTCGTCCAAATTTTATCAGAATATAAAAATTTAACCATTTATTATGAAACAGTTAATGATTTAGATATTCAAAACAAAATCGTAAACAACAAATATCATGGCCGCGCATTGGTTTTAACCACCGGTACATTTTTGGGCGGACTGGTTACTATGGGGGGCGAAAAAACACCATCTGGACGTATTTGCGATGACGGTTCTTATCAACAGCCCGACACGAAAATATCCGCGATTTTGCGTGGGGCGGGGTTTGATTTAATGCGGCTTAAAACCGGGACACCGGCACGTATATATCGTGATTCTATCGATTTTACGGTATGCGAAAAACAATTACCCGACAATCCACACGATTGGTTTTCGGATGGTTGTAAAACCGATAACAATACCGCGGTTTGTTATATCACACATACCGATTCCAAAACACATGATATAATTCGTGAAAACATTTCCGCCGCACCAATGTATAATGGTGATATTTCTGGTATTGGACCACGTTATTGCCCATCATTGGAAGACAAGGTTATGCGTTTTCCAGAACATACTTCACACCATGTTTTTCTTGAACCCGAAGGATTGGACAGCGATTTAATCTACCCTAACGGTATATCAACCAGTTTTGGTCGCGACATCCAAGACAAATGGATACGCACAATTCCCGGCCTTGAAAACGCGCGTATTGCACGTTTCGGATACGCAATAGAATACGATGCAATAGACGCACGTGTGTTAAATTCTAATTTGATGTCTGACCAATACAACGGTTTGTTTTTTGCCGGGCAAATTAACGGCACATCGGGGTATGAAGAAGCCGCCGCCCAAGGAATCGTTGCCGGTGCAAATGCCGCCGCGATTGCGTTAAATAAACCAACATTGGATTTAAATCGAACAAATTCTATGATTGGGGTGTTAATTGACGATATAACAACCCTTGGGGTTGATGAGCCGTATCGTATGTTTACATCACGCGCAGAATACAGGTTATCTTTACGCGCAGATAATGCCATCGCACGTTTGGGACCATTGGCGGTTGAATTGGGGTTGTTATCACAAGAATCTTTTGAACAAAAAATTCAAATGCGTAAATCACAAATAGAAGAAAATGATAAATTCTATGCCGGGTATATAATGCGCAACGAACGCGAAATGGAATCTTATCGGCGCGATTTAGAAATAAAAATTCCACGCGATTTTGAATATAAAAACCTGCCGGGGTTAACAAATGAACTGTGTGAAAAATTGTCGCGCACACGTCCAGAAAATATCGCGGCATTATCACGCATACCAGGAATGACCCCCGCCGGCGTTATGGTAATTTTACGCAAAATAAAAAATTAAATTTGTTTAATTTCTGCGCCAAGTTTTTTGTTATTACTCATACCTGCCCCCTTTTTTGCGATAAAAATAAACCACCTAAAAAAATAAAATGCCCAACCGGGCATTTATTAATACATTGTTTGCAATATATGTTTGTTTTTGTCCGGACTGGATAAAATTTTACCACTGCCACGCGCAACACATGCCAACGGGTTATCAACCAAAAATGCCGGCAAACCGGTCGCCGCGCGAATCGCCGCATCCAACCCACGCAACAAAGAACCACCGCCGGTCATCGCAATACCTAAATCTGCGATATCGGCCGACAATTCTGGTGGTGTCGATTCCAATGCGTGACGCACAGTATCAACAATTTTGGTTACCGTCTGGGCCAATGCCGATGCAATTTGCGTTTCGGTAACAACGGTTTCACGTGGTGTGCCACTTAACAAATCACGTCCCTTAATTTTCATTGTTAATTCGGTTGTTTTATCCTTGGGGGATATTGCCGTACCGATTTTCTTTTTTATTTCTTCGGCGGTGTTTTCACCAATCAACAAATTTTTATTTTTACGAACGTATTCTATAATGTCTAAATCCATTTGGTCGCCGGCAACACGAACCGCATTAGAATAAACGATGCCGCCCAAAGACATAACCGCAACCTCGGTCGTGCCACCACCAATATCTAAAACCATTGACCCCAACGGCTTTTCCACCGGTAATCCCGCACCAATTGCGGCGGCGGTTGATTCTTCAACGATATAAACCTTGCGCGCACCGGCGGCATCGGCGGCCTCTTGAATAGCACGACGTTCCACCTGGGTTGCGCATGATGGTACACAAATAATAATAAGCGGGGCGGTAAGTGGACTGCGATGATGAACCTTGCGAATAAAGTATTTTATCATTTCTTCGGCAACTTCAAAGTCCGCAATAACACCATCGCGCAACGGACGGACGGCGGTAATTGTCCCAGGGGTACGGCCAAACATTTGCTTTGCTTCGGTTCCAACGGCCAAAATTTCTTTACGGCCCAACAAACGGTTTTCTGCAACCGCAACCACAGATGGTTCATTTAACACAATGCCACGACCCTTGACATAAATCAGAGTGTTTGCCGTTCCTAAATCAATCGCCATATCCGCGGAAAAGAATTTCATCAACCAATTATACATTGCCAAATCCCCTTGTTTAAAATCTTATGTTAACTATAAACGTCAATATTTGAAAAATCAAGCGTAACAGATTCTTTTTTTATTTGATTTTATTTGAATTTTGTTATTATAGGCCATTATGCGAGATACAATAAAAAAACATAGCGATTTTTTAACCGCGCCCGAAGGCCCAGGTGCCATAACGGCATTGTTCTTTGTGCATGCCAAGGCGGCAAAAATACCAAATAATGCCAGGTATGGTTTGGTTGCGGCCAAGCGCACCTTTAAACTTGCGGTTCATCGTAACCGCGCAAAACGCCTGTTGCGCGATTGGATTGCCTATGCAGATGCCAATAATTTGTTGGCCCCAGAATTTGATTATATCTTTATTGCGCGTGGCGCAATTCTGAACGCATCACGCGACCAAGGACGTGCAGAAATGGCCAAGGCCTTGCAACACATTATGCAAAAATATGTCATTAAATACCGCAAATCTTTACAAAAAAATTCTTAATTTGCCCCGCAAAATTGGCATGGCAACGATAACATTTTACCAACGCGGCATATCACCGATAATTGGGGGGCGCGCAACATGCAGATTTACCCCAACCTGCAGTGAATATACCAAAACCGCAATAGAACGTTACGGATTGGTACGCGGAACAATAATGGGAATAAAAAGAATTTCACGTTGTCGCCCGGGCGGTGGGTTTGGGTTTGACCCCGTCCCTTGACAATGTCGGTTATTATGTTAGAATCTTGGGTGATATAAGTGTAATTTTACAAAAGGATTGAAGAAATGTCATTTCGTGCAACTGTAGAATCTATGTCTAAGATTATGGACGACATGGGAATTACAGAATTGGACCTGGAACGCCAGTTTTTGTTTGGTGTGTATCGTAAACACATTCATTTATCAAAACAATCGGGGGCAACCGTTGCAATGCCTGCGTTGCCAACATCCGATGATGCCAAACACACAAACAGCGAACCTGCCGATGAATCTGTATCTGGGTATGCATTAAAATCGCCGATGGTTGGTGTCGCATATTTATCCCCAGAACCGGGTGCGAAACCATTTACCAAGGTTGGCGCACACATCAAGGCCGGCGATACCGTTATTTTGGTAGAAGCAATGAAAACATTTAACCCAATTAAATCAGACAAAGATGGTGTGGTCAAAGATATCTTGGTTACCGATGGCCAGGCCGTTGAATTTGACCAACCTTTGATTATTATTGAATAAAAATATCGGTTAAAATTATGCCTAAGATAAAAAAAGTTTTAATTGCGAACCGCGGTGAAATTGCACTGCGAATAATTCGTGCATGTCGTGATATGGGTATTCGGACGGTTGCGGTATATTCAACCGTTGACCGCGCGGCGATGCATGTTCAACTGGCCGATGAATCTGTGTGCATTGGGCCGGGCCCATCCAAAGATTCTTACTTAAATGAATCCGCAATTTTGACGGCGGCGTTGTTAACAAATGCCGATGCAATTCATCCGGGATACGGTTTTTTATCAGAACGCGCGGACTTTGTTCAAAAGGTCGAACAACATGGTCTGATTTGGATTGGACCTGATGCCGCAATGATAAACAAAATGGGCGACAAGGTTAACGCAAAACGCACCGCGATTGAGTGCGGATTACCGGTTGTACCGGGGTCTGATGGTGCGGTTGAAACATTGGAAGACGCGTTAAAATGGGGCGAAAAAATCGGGTACCCGGTAATGCTAAAAGCCGCCGCCGGTGGTGGTGGTCGCGGTATGCGCCCGGTAATGTCTGCCGATCAAATGGCCGAAGCGTTTGAAATCACAAAAAACGAAGCACGCAGTGGTTTCGGTGATGATACGTTGTATATGGAAAAATTGTTGTTACACCCACGTCATATTGAATTTCAGGTTTTGGGCGACAAACATGGCAACGTTGTTATATTTGGCGAACGCGATTGTTCACTGCAACGCAAAAACCAAAAAGTTATGGAAGAATGTCCGGCGGCGGCATTAACACAAAAACAACGCGATGACATGATTGAAACATGTAAAACGGCCGCAAAAAAAATGGGCTATACCAATGCCGGCACGTTTGAATTCATGTATGAAAATGGCAAGTTTTATTTCTTGGAAATGAACACCAGATTGCAAGTGGAACATCCGGTAACAGAAATGGTCTATGGTGTTGATTTGGTACGCGAACAAATTAGAATCGCCGCCGGCGAAAAATTGGGCTATACGCAATCCAATGTTATTCCACATGGCCATGCGATTGAATTTCGTATAAATGCCGAAGACCCGGAAACATTTATTCCAAACCCGGGTAAAATAACATTGTACGCGCCATCTGGCGGTTTGGGTGTTCGCGTGGATAGCGCGGTCTATACAGGTTACACAATTCCGCCAACCTATGATTCTATGATTGCAAAACTGATTGTCCATGCACAATCACGTTCGGCATGTATTATGCGTGCAGAACGCGCGTTGGACGAATTTGTTATTGAAGGTGTAAAAACAACAATTCCTTTACAGAAAAAGTTGTTAAACAATCGTGATGTTCGCACGTTGAACTTTGACAATCACTGGTTGGAAGAATATTTGAAAAAAGAAAATAAAAAGAAATAGTGGTTAGTGATTTCCGGAATTTTTATCTCTTAAAATACAAAAAACGGTGCGCTGCACCGTTTTTATTAGACACCAACATGGTCCACTAATCATTTTTCTTTCGTTTTCTAAACTCGTCCAACGAAACGACACGACCAGTATCGGGGATTGTTCCCGGTGTTTCGTCCAACGGCAATTCAATATCATTATCGGGTGCGGATTTTTCCGGTTTCTTGTGAAACGACAACATAAAATCAACCGATGGATCTTTGAATTCAACCAATGCAGAAAACGGGACACGAATAAAAAACGGACGACCATCAAAAGTTAACTGAACACCGAATTCTTTGTCCGACACATGCAAATTATTATAAGAATATTGCAGTACAATCGTCATTACATCAGGGTATCTAATCCGTAAAAAGTCAGGCAACACAACACCGGCATCGTGCGTTCTAAATGTTATAAAAAAATGCGCACCATCGCCCAGACCATTTATTTGCGCATAAATCAGTGCCTCGCGCACAACGGATTTTAATGCGTTATCTAATAACGATTGATAATCTATCATTTTTTCTTCCCTTTACTTTGGACGAATTATATTTTGATTTCCCCACCAAGGCAAGCAACAAATGTTGCATCGGCAACATCACGAAAAACATCCGCATCCAATCCTGTTGCCCAAACCTGGGCGTTTGCCATGGCCAAACTGTGGAATAAATTTTTTCTGGCATCGGCATCTAGATGCGCGGCCGCTTCGTCCAACAATATAATTGGTTCATGTCCTGTTTTTATAAAGACCAATTTTGCATGTGCCAAAATTAAAGCAATCAATGTGGTTTTTTGCTGTCCAGTACTGGTCAAATTTGCCGGCAAATTTAATTTTTTATTAAAAACACCAAAATCAGATTTATTAACACCGTCTAAAACCATTTTATCATAAACCAATGTTCTGTTTTGTTTTAAATATTCCAAATATTCGCGTTCTGCATTGGCGGCATTTGTTTTTAAAATCATCGATTCCACCATACCGGTTACAGACACCGCATAATCCGACAAAAAGAAATTTATTTCCCCCGCATATTGAATTCTGGCCGCGGCGATTGCGACACTGGTTGCGGCAATTTGTGCATCCAGCGCATCTAACCAATGTGCATCAGCATTATTTTTTAATGCCCCTGCCCTTTCTGATAATAATTTTGCCAAACGCGCAACACGCCCCGAATGTGCGGAATCAAATCCGGCCGCCAATCTGTCAAAAAAAGCGCGTCTGTCGGTTGTACCATCAACAAAAATCCTGTCTTCGCGTGGGGTCAACCATATAATACGCAATAAATTTCCTAATTCGCCAATGGTGGCATTATCGCCGTCTATCTTGGCATGCCTGTTTGCATCACCAGAATTAAAATACACGCATACATCCGTATCATCAGATAACGTTGCAAAAACCGAAAAACCACCTGTACCGTCAAAACGCGCAATATCAGACATCGGCGCACCACGCATACCACGATCACCCCCCAGCATGGACACCGCTTCAATAATTGCGGTTTTGCCTGCACCGTTTGGACCGGTAATAATAACATTATGCCGCCCGTCCGTTTCCACCCGACAGGATATATGATTTCTGAAATCAGTAAGAGTAAGATTTTTAATCATAACAAAAAATGGAGGCCTAGGTCGGAATCGAACCGGCTTACAAGGATTTGCAGTCCTCTGCATAACCATTCTGCCACCAGGCCTTTATCCATACGCAGATATTAAAGGAAAAAAAAACCTTTTTCAACATAAAAAATTATTGTTTTTATATCAAAAAAAATAAATAATGTTTCATATAAAAAAAAGAGTCGAGAGAATGAAGTTTCGTTTTTTTTCAATGTGTTGTGCATTGTTTCCTTGTGTCGCTGTTGCGGCCAACGATGATTGTATGTACAGAAAAAACGTACCTGATACCGTTATGGATTTACAGGCGGTAATTGAAATGGGACTGTGCCGCAATCCGGAAACCGCGTCTGCATATTATTCATTGGAGGCCGCGCGTTTAAACAAAAACACCGGGTATGCATCATACCTGCCATCGGTAAATGCAAAAGCATCCATGGACAAAGATTGGCATAATCACGAATGGGACAAATGGTCGTACGGTGCATCTATATCGGCATCTTATCTGATTTTCGATTTTGGGAAACGTTTGGCTGATTTGAACCAGATGTCGGCAACATGGCGCGCAACAGGATTTGAATACGACGAACGCGTACAAAACTATGTCTATGGTTTAATCGGGTCTTATTACGCGTTGTTAAATGCGGATGCCGATGTAGAAAGTGCAAAATCTCTGCAATCTGTTGCACAAACCGCATTAGATACCGCAAACAAAAAATTCAAGGCCGGTGTCGTTGCCAAGGCCGATGTATTAAAGGCCGAAACAACCAAGGCATCTCGTGATTTAGACCTGGAACGTGCAAAAAATAATCGCGAAATCGCCAAGGGTACACTATTAACCAAAATGGCTTTTCCGGCCGACCAAGAAATTGTTATCGCAGATATGTCTCACGATTTTGGCAGTGTGCGCGAAAACAAAAACATAGATGAACTGATTAAAATTGCACGCGAAAAACGCCCTGACCTGTTACGCGCAACAGCCAGCAAAGATGCCGCATGGCACCGCAGAAACAGTGCGTTTTTGAAAAATCTGCCCAGTATTAGCGCAACCGGAACATTATCATGGAACGATGACGAAGCCCGCTTTTTTGGCACTGGCAGTGAACACGTCAACGGTTCGATTGGTATTCGTGCATCTATGCCGATATTTGCCGGTTTTGCAAACATTTATGGTCTGCGCAGCGCCCAGGCATCTTATGACAGTGCCAAAGAGCAACTGCGCGGAACAAATGATGCCGCAATGTTAGACGTATTTACCGCATACCAGAATTATAAAACCGCCCAGACCGTTTTAACACAAACCGAAACACTGTTGAAATCCGCAACGGAAAGTGAACGTGTTACCGCCGGTATGTACAAGGTTGGACGCGCAACAATGTTGGATTGGCAAACCGCACAATCAGAACTGGTGTCCGCACAAAAACAAAATAATGCGGCAAAATATGACCTGTTTACAAAACGTGCGGCGGTCGCATTGGCTATTGGTGATATAAAATCAGAATTAGAAAAGGATAATTAATGAAAAAAAATCCGAAAAAAGATTCTAACGCAGAAATTGTGCAAACAACTGAAAAGAAAGCCACGTTTGTTAAACGTTTCTTTCGGTGGATTTGGCGACATAAATGGTGGTCGTCTTTGATATTGTTGGCATTGATTGGTGGGGCAATATTTTTATTTATCGGCGGAAAATCTGCCAAGCCAGAATATGTTACGGTAAATATTGTTCGTGGCAATATTCGCCAGGTTGTAACCGCAACCGGTGAAATAAACCCGGTAAATACGGTCAGTGTCGGTTCTCAAGTTTCTGGCACAATCGAAGATATATTTGTGGACTATAATTCACATGTAACCCAAGGACAAATTTTATTAAAAATCGAACCATCTGTTCTGCAAGCATCTGTGGACGAGGCCAAGGCCGCATTAGATTCGGCGCAATCACAATTAACATTGGCAAAAAACGAATACAACCGTAATCGCTCACTGTTCCAAGATGGTTTTATCGCACGTGCCGAAATGGAACAATCCCAGGCAACATACGAACAGGCAACACAAACCGTTAAGCGTATGCAATCACAATATGAACGCGCGGTTACAAACCTGGGGTATGCGACAATTTCTTCACCGGTTGATGGCACCGTTATTTCGCGCAAGGTCGACAAAGGGCAAACAGTTGCCGCATCGTTCCAAACGCCTGACTTGTTCGAAATTGCCGAAGATTTAACAAAAATGCAAATCGAAACCGCCGTATCCGAGGCCGATATTGGTGTTATCAAAGAAGGTCAAAATGTTACTTTTACTGTTGATGCATACCCAACCAAGACCTTTAACGGTACCGTACGTCAAATTAGATTATCACCAACAACGACATCTAACGTTGTTGTTTATACCGTTATCATCGATGTTGATAATTCTGATTTAAGTTTAATGCCGGGAATGACCGCATTTGTAACCATACTTATTGCCGAAGCCAAGGATATTTGGAAAACCCAAAATGCGGCACTGTTAGTTCGTAACTTTGCAAATATTATTCCTGATGCGCCAAAAGATTTAGACCCCAAAAATCATATGGCCATATTGCGTGATGGCAAAGTTATATACATTGAATACACCAAGGGGTTGGTTACCGCAACCGAAACCCAAATTATTTCAGACCAACTGCAAAAAGGCGACAAGGCCATCGTTGGTCGCATCGGTCAATCAACCAGTTCTGCCGCAACCCAGGGCAAACGTCGTGGGCCGGGACCAATGTAAAAAAACAAAAATATAACACAATGAAAAAACAAGAAAACATAATTGTTATGAATAAAATCTGTAAAAGTTTCCAACTGGAAGTTGGGGGCGTTCAACAGGTTTTATTTGATATTACATTTAACATAAAAAGTGGTGAATTTGTTTCTATTATGGGCCCCTCTGGCAGTGGTAAATCCACATGCATGAATATCATCGGCGCATTGGATACACCAACATCGGGTGTATATGAACTCTATGGCAAAGATATTACGAATATGACCGCCGATGAATTGGCAACTGTTCGTAACGAACATATCGGGTTCGTGTTTCAAAATTTTAATCTGCTGTCTAAACGCAGTGTGTTAGACAACGTTATGTTGCCGTTAATGTATCGCGGTATGTCGCCCGAAGAACGTATCACGCGTTCGCGCGAAATGTTGCGCCGAGTGGGGCTGGAAAAATTTGAATCTTATTTACCGACACAATTATCCGGTGGGATGAAGCAACGCGTTGCAATCGCACGTGCATTGGCCGGAAATCCAAAACTGATTTTGGCAGACGAACCAACGGGCGCATTGGACAGTAAAATGGGAAATGAAATTTTGCACTTTTTCAAAAAATTAAATCAAGAAATGGGAATCACCATTGTCATGATAACCCATGAATTTGATATTGCAAAATATTCTGACCGTTTGATTCATATCTATGACGGACACATAAACTATGACGGGCCTGTCCCCGCAACCGAGGCAACCTTGACCCGCAAAATGCACAGGACACATAAATGACATTTAACGATATTTTAAAAGAATCTTGGTTATCCATCAGTGGTAATAAAATTCGGTCCTTTTTAACCGTTTTGGGTATTATCATCGGTGTTATGGCGGTGGTTATTATGGTCGCGGTTGGCGAAACCGTCCAAGAAGAAATTACCGGCCAATTTTCAGCCCTGGGGACGAATACGGTCGTTATTCGTGCAGGCGCGGCCCAAACAGGTGGTATCCGTAGCGGTAACCGCCAAACATTGACCATAGATGACGGCAATTATATTGCAAAATTGCCAGATGTTGCCGCGATGTCTCCCGTCCAGGCCAGTGGTGTCCAGGTTGTTTACGGTAATAAAAACTGGGCCACTTCGGTTATGGGCGTTTACCCAGATTATACAACTATACAGAGCATTGACATCGAATACGGTGCGATGTTTGACGATGCCGCCGTACGAAATGCCTCTACTTACGCTATAATCGGCCCCAAAACGGCACAAGAACTTGGGATGGGCACTGACCCTGTTGGTGAAATAATTCGTGTCCAGAACGTTCCTCTGGTCGTTATTGGGGTTGCCAAAGAACGCGGTGATTCCGCAATGGGTTCACAAGACGACATGGTCATAGTTCCAATCACGACACTAAAAAAGCGTATCCAAGGCAGCCGCTTTCCAAATTCGGTCAGTATGATTGCCCTAAAATTATTCCAAGATGCCGACAATTCTGTTGTCATAGACCAAATTTCCGCCCTGCTGCGCGATCGCCACAGATTAAAGACCGGCGACACCGATGATTTCCAGGTTATGGATATGAAACAAATTATGGAAACAATGACAACGGTTACAGGATATTTGAAATTGTTGTTAATTGCTATTGCTGCGGTATCTTTGTTGGTTGGCGCGATTGGTATTATGAACATGATGTTGGTATCTGTTGCCGAACGCACGCGCGAAATCGGTATTCGCAAGGCAATCGGTGCGCGTGAAAGCCATATCATTATACAGTTCTTGTCTGAATCAATTATGATTTCATTTATTGGGTCTATGATTGGATTGGTATTGGGCGTTGGCCTGTCCCAGGGGATTGGTCGTTTTATATTAGGATATAACGTACCATTTAGTATTTGGCCGGTTATTTTGTCTGTATCTGTTGCGGTAATTGTTGGGTTGGCATCCGGTGTTATGCCCGCGGTCAAGGCCGCAAAATTGAACCCTATCGACAGTTTAAGATACGAATAAAAACGCCCGATTGGGCGTTTTTTTTTATGGGTAAAAAAGCCGGGAAAACCGGCTTTTTTTAAAGATTTTTTTCTAATTTCATAAAGGAACCTTTTTGTAAATGTAATTATTCGTAAATTACGGTTTAAAAAATCCTGTAATTTCAATGGTTGAAAAATTGCATATCACACGATCAAAAAGGTTCCTTTTTGATATAATCCCGCATAGGAGAGAAAAAACAGAAATAACAAACAAAAAGGAATAAAAAATGACACTTATTGATAAAAATTTACCAGGTGCAGATGTACATAATGCGCAACAACTGGTCAATTTGTTAAATATGCAACATATTCTTGCCGGGGGCTTTCAAACAGAGTACGGTTTATACTTAATACAACAAATTTTAGATGCTAATAATAACACATTTATGGACCACTATGATGGGGCAACCGAAATACTAGAAGCAATGTCAAAAATAAATTGGCGCGAACAAAATAAAAATACAGGTTACAAAAATGATGGCATTTTGTTTGAAAACATGTATGAAATAGCAACAAAAATCGTAAAAAAACGCCCAGGATACGCACAAAAATTAAAAGACATAATGAAAACACTTGAAAACCAAATAATGAATGGCCAGAATATGCAGACGACTTTATCAGAGCGGTGGAACTGGCTGACCAGGGGACGAAATACAGCCAAATGAAAAACGCGCAAAAACGTAACTAAAAAAACACAAATAAAATACCGGCGTTTTGCCGGTGTTTTATTTTAATTTTCTTAATTTCTTTTCTATGTTTGGAACAATAACGCGACCATCGGATGACAATTCTATGGCGCGTTTATATGCCCGCACCGCCAATTCTTTTCGCCCACCACGTGCATACAAGTCCCCCAAATGTTCAAACAACGATGAACATGTATTTGCTGTGGCCCCTACCCGTTCATAAATCTCCATCGCCGGGCCATAACCTTCACGAACCAATACAACCTGGCCCAGGACATCCCACGCAATTACATCCGCTGGATTCTTTTTAATCATCGCCATTGCATATTGGTATGCATCTTCGATTTCACGATTCTGTGCCGCCCAGATTTGAGATTGCAACGCAATAACTTCTATATCCACATCCAATACGTCTGCCGCATCATGTAATTCCGATTGCGCGCTATCTAAATCACCAAAAAGAAAGTTCACGTATGCCGAACGTTTTAACAAATATGCACGTCCGCTGTCGCCAAGGTTTTTATTGCCTAATGCCCGTTTTATAACGCGCAACGCGTTTTTCTTGTCGCCATCACGAACATAAATATTTACCAATTTATTTAATGCCGGTATAAACAATGCATCGTGTGCCAAAATATTTTTGTAACCCGACACAGAATTTTCATATTCGGCAATCCGCATCTGACCAAACAAATAATACGGACTGTGCTTAGAAATTTTATCAAATTGTTTTGCATAATCACCGGTCGTATTAAATATAAACTGGCCAATAAAGTAATTTATCGCATCACGAAATACCGGCGCATCATCACCAACAATTTGCGCATAGCGCAATAACAGCACCGACAAATCGGTATAAATTATAAATTGAGAATGCGAAACGTTTTGTATCATAGAAAACGCCAACGCATTTTTATAGCCCGAAAACACCGACCAATCCGGAATCTCATCATAATTTAACATAAACATACCGCCCGGTGTTGACGTAAAATCTTGGCGCAAAATATCTGCCGCGTCCGCCATATTATGCGACATATAAAACGACATAATGTACATATAATCGTTTATATTCATAAAATCTGTTGATACACGTGCAAATTCGGCGGCGGCCTTGTCATCTTGACCAATTGTTGCATAAATTTGACCACGAATAAAAGATTTCCACGATTCGGCCGCGCTTAATTTTTCAACAAACTTTAACGTTTCGGTTATACGGTTTTTTGCAACCCCAGACCATATACGCCCCGATGCAAACAACAACGATGGTTCTTTGACCTGGCGATTATATAAATCATCCCAACGTTCGTTTTTCGCCAAATACGCATCATAAATCATTCGAGACGGCGTATTTTTTTCAGATTTTAACGAATCTATATCTTTTGGCATATTTCCCGCCAAAAATTCGGCCAACAATGCGGTATTTTTTACCGTAGTGTATTCTTTATCCGATAAGTTTTTGGCAAAGCCCAATGCCGCGGAAAAATCGTTAACATAAACCGCGTGTTGGGCCGCCAGAAAATCGCCGTACTTTGTTGATAACGCATCAGGCGCAATATCTTTTTTTGCACCGCCCTGCCCCATAACAAATGCCGCCGCAACGACCGCCGCAACCGCAATAAAACCAACTGTATAAAATATTGTTTTTCTGTTTGACATAGCGATATTTATGCTACAATAAAAAACATGGTTAGCAAAGAGAAATTTGATATTTATGCCAAAATGTTGCGCGATTGGTCAACGCGGATGAACCTGGTCGCACCCAGCACGTTAAACGACATTGAAAATCGTCATTTTGCCGATTCGGCACAACTGGCCGATTTCATCCCGTTTGGCACCGAAATCATAGACATGGGCAGTGGCGCCGGTTTTCCCGGTGTCGTTTTGGCAATATTGGGATACAATGTTACCTGTATTGAATCTATTGGCAAAAAAGCCGGCTTTTTGAACGCAGTTCGCGAAAAATTAAACCTTAGCAACCTAACAATTTATCATGGCCGATTGGAAGATTTTTTATCCAAAAATACACAAAAAGGCCGGGAAATCGTGTTCACCGCACGTGCGTTTGCACCACTAATTCGAATACTGGACTACGTCCACAGCAAAAAAAGCCGGCTTTTTTTACTAAAAGGCCGGGAAATTGAAACCGAAATTGCGGCCGCAAAACAAAAATATTCTTTTAAATATGAATTATATCCATCAAAAACCGGCGATGGTTTTATAACTATTATCGATTTTATCTGACCAATTATTTCATATGAAACAAAAAATAACACGTTAATTTTACGTGTTTTTTTATTTTTGTTTTTTATTTCTTGACGTATAACTTGCCTATGTTTTATATTTTTTATGATAAAAAGAAAGGGATTATGATTATGACAGAAATAATTGCATTTGCGAATCAGAAAGGCGGCGTGGGAAAAACAACAACTGCGATAAACCTGGGCGCATCTTTGGCGGGCATAAAAAAACGTGTTTTGTTGATAGATTTAGATGCCCAGGGTAATGCCGGGACCGGTTTGGGCTTTGTTCGTTCATCACATTCACAAAGTGTATATGATGTTATTATGGGACGTTCCAGTGCGGCGAATAACATCTTGTCAACCGCCGTTCCGGGATTACATATACTGCCTTCAACACAGGCATTGGCAAATGCCGAAGTTGAGTTGTTAGATATGGAAAATCGGGAATATCGCCTGCGCGATGCGTTGCAACCAATAATGGAACACTATGATTATATTTTATTAGATTGTCCGCCAAATTTGGGATATGTAACATTGAACGCGTTAACAACCGCCAATCACGTGATTATACCATTACAGTGCGAATTTTTCCCAATGGAGGGCGTTTTGCACCTGGTAAACAATATTCGCAGTGTACGCGCCAGTTTTAATAAGAATTTGAATATATTGGGTGTATTACTAACCATGTACGACAAACGTTATGGTATGACGCGTGAAGTTGAAGATAATGTTCGCGCAACATTTGGTGACCGCGTATTTAAAACCGTTGTGCCACGCAATGTCCGCGTGGCCGAGGCACCCAGCCATGGCAAACCGGCATTATATTATGATTTTAATTCAACCGGCGCCCAGGCATACTTGCGGGTTGCAACCGAAGTTGTTCAAAAATTAGAAAAAGGAGAATAGCAGATGTCAAAATTTGGACTGGGGCGAAATCTGGGTGATTTACAGAACGAAATCGGTACTGTACCAGATATATCTATTTTATCTGGGGTTGATCGCGTTACGGTACGTCAAATTCCGTTGGTGCAAATAGGCGTTAATCCGGACCAGCCACGTAAAACATTTTCTGAAAATGAATTGGCCGAATTGGCGGCATCTATTCGCGAAAAGGGTGTTTTACAACCGATTCTGTTGCGCCCGGTAAAAAACCGCGATTACAATTATGAAATTGTCGCCGGCGAACGCCGCTATCGCGCCAGTAAAATGGCCGGGTTGGCCGAAATTCCGGCATTGGTAAAACAACTGGAAAATCAAAACGCGATGGAAATTGCACTGATTGAAAATGTGCAACGCGAAAATTTGAACCCGATTGAAGAATCTGCGGCGTATATAAATTTGATGGAACAGTGTGATTATACTTTGTCAGATGTTTCGCGTTTAATTGGAAAATCAGAAAGTTATATAAAAAACATGGTCCGTTTAAATGGATTACCGACCGATGTAAAGAAAATGGTAGAGCAGGGCGAAATCTCCGCATCACACGCCCGCGCAATCGCGGTGGCGGACGACCCGACGGCAATGGCACGTAAAATTATAGAAAATAAAATGTCGGTTGCTGATACAGAAAAAGAGGTTAAACGTGTTGCCCGTTCAACAAAAAGCCGGTCTTTTTCACAAAAAACGATGGACGAAGGTACTGTTCGTGATATGACGAATCGCATTGCGCGCGCATTGGATGCAAAAATTCAAATTCGTGAAAAACGGGGCGGGGCAGGGCAAATAGTTATATCATTTGAAAACCGTATGCATTTGAATGAATTGGTTGATAAAATCACCGGTTAAAATATAAAAAAGTATCAAAAAGGCCGGGAATTTTTCCCCCGGCCGATTTTTTTATTGTTTACGACCTTTGTTGTTGCATTTGTTTAAGTTTTTCCGCATCGGTATATAATTGCAGTGTTTTATTGAATTCTGTTCTTGCTGGAAGATTATCAGAAGGTTCTGTTACAAGCCATTCATTATTTAATTCTAAAAAGTCGACTATTCTTTTTGCCTTTCCTAACAGATACGGATGCTGTCTTACAATAATATTCAATATTTCATACATCAGATCAATGATTATACCAACGTTATCAACCTCCTTGCTTATAACAGTCAAATTTCTTGTAGCTAATTCTTCTAATATTTCTAACGCCCCATCTTCGTAGTTGTCGACAGATTGCTTGAGAGCTGCTTTTATAATATATAAACTGTATTCTGTGTTAAGTCCACCAGACATTACATGATTCATATTCAATATGTTTGTAAGTTTTGCAGCTTCCTTAAAATCTTTGGTTGTAACTGTCATATTTTATCCCTTTTTTTGTTTATTATTTCTGTTTTCTCTCTCATATGCGAGATTATATCAAAAAGGAACGTTTTTGACCCCCGGGGTTTACGGAAAATGTAACCATTGAAATTACTGAATTTTTTACAAGTAGAATTATCTCGACAAAAACGTTCGTTTTTGTCCGCCTAAAACAACAAAAACACCGGCAGTTTGCCGGTGTTTTTAACTATTTCAACAATGTTATTATTATTTAACAGTTGTTGTGGCGTTACGGTTGAATTTCCAAACGTCTTCGCCAGAACCCTTAACCAATGGGCGTTCTTTACCATAAGAAATGGTAGAGATACGTTTTGCGTCAATGCCTTCTTCGACCAAAACTCGTTTAGCCGCGTTTGCACGACGTGCACCCAATGCCAAGTTGTATTCTGTTGAACCGCGTTCGTCGCAGTTACCAGCAATTTGAACTTTGACATCTTCGTTTTCTTGCATATACAACGCTTGACCCAACAGGTTGTCGCGTGCAGAATCGGAAATTTCCGAAGAATTAAACGCAAAGAAAACGCGTTGATTGTTCAAATCTTCTGGTGCAACGACCGAAGAACCACCACATGCAGCCAGCATACCAGCCGCACCAGCCAATAAAGCAAAGTTTTTTATTTTCATGAAAATACTCCCTTGAGTTTCTGTTACTCGTGGTTTACTCTATAACAAAATTTTTCGAAAATCAAGTAAAACAGATAAAAAAGATAAAAAGATGAATAATTTCTTGCAAGATTTATATTTGGCCGGGGTAAAATGGGAATTGGACGAGACAGCGTTTGGCATTGCACGTCAAGATGCAGAATCGGGGGCGTTGGCCACCACAAAGGCACCGCGCGTTGCCACAACCGCAATCGTGCCGCCTATATCACCTATCGTTCAAATCGCCCCAGAAACCGCGCGCGCAATGGCCGCGCGTCCCGCAACAATCGAGGCATTATTACGTATGATTATGGAATTTAATCATCCATTGCGGGCCGGGGTTACAAACGTTGTTTTGCCGCATATTGCATCAAACCCAAATAAACTGATGATTATAACAGACATTCCGTCCAGTGAAGATGATGCTTCCGGCAACATATTATCAGGTCCGGCGGGGGAATTATTAGATAAAATGTTGACGGCTATTGGCATGTCGCGCGAAAACGTTCATATTACCCCATTGTTATTTTGGCGCACCCCGGGGGGACGTTCACCAACAGAGGCAGAAATTGCATTATCACGACCGTTTGTCGACAGGATTATAGAATTAACCGAACCGCGAATAATCTTGACCTTTGGCACGTTAAGTGCGGCAAATATCGCAAATCTTGATTTAATGCATCACCATGGCGAAATGGCGACATTAGTCCCAGACATCAAAGTGTTCCCGGTTTATCATCCAAATTATCTGATTTTAAAGCCCGGTGCAAAACAGGCCGTATGGACCGTATTACAAAACATACAAAATATGTTGAAAAGTGTATAAAAATATTTAATACTGACCCCGTAAATATAAAAAGGAGCGCACAATTAAAAACGCAAACAATCGTGATAATCGTCGGGATATGGGTCCCCGTATTAACAACCGTATCACTGCAAAAACAGTTCAGGTAATTAGTGATGATGGACAAAATCTGGGCACAATGCCAATCGCCCAGGCATTACAGATGGCATCTGATAACGGGATGGATTTGGTTGAATTAAATGCAAATAATGTTCCACCTATTGTGAAAATTATGGACTTTGGCAAATATAAATACGAACAGAAAAAACGTGCCAACGAAGCCAAAAAGAAACAAAAAACCAATGAAATGAAGGAAGTTTGGATAAAACCCTTTATTGAAGAAAATGATTTGCAAATAAAATTGCGCAAGGTTTTTGAATTCTTGGAAAATGGCGACAAAGTTAAAATATCTGTGATGACCAAGGGTAATCGTCGTGTTTTGGCGATTGGGCGCGATTCTATACCGGCATTGTTTGAACACGTTGTTGAATTGATTGGGGGGCGTGGTGTTTTGGAAAGTCGTTCCAAACCCGATGAACGAACCAAATCTATTGTTATTGCGCCGGCAAAGGCAACAAAATAAAAAACACCCGTTTGGGTGTTTTTTTGTGGAATATTGAATTTTAATTTTGTATCTTTTGTGTACTAACAAAGGTTGATATTATGGATACAGAAAAATTGTCTTTTGAAGAAGCATATAAACAATTAAGCGAATTAGTTAAAAAAATGGAATCTGGTGAATTACCGTTGGCTGATTCTGTTGCCGCCTATGAACAAGGTATTAAATTAAAGGCCTATTGTGAACAGTTATTAAAAGAAGCCGAATTGAAAATCGAAACTTTAAAGGTTTCAACCCAAGCATAGTGGACTTGTCGTGGCAGAAAAAAGCAAATTAACCCCAGTTATGCAGCAATATGTGGATTTCAAGGCCGAAAATCCTGACGCGTTGTTAATGTTTCGGTTGGGGGATTTTTACGAATCTTTTTTTGACGATGCAAAAACTATCAGTTCCCGACTGGGGTTGGTTCTAACATCACGTGGGACCGATGGCGATGGTGCCGATATCCCAATGTGCGGCATTCCATGGCATGCGGCGGACAATTATTTTGGTCGTCTGGTTCGCGCAGGGTACAAGGTTGCATTGGTTGAACAAATGGAAACGCCGGCCCAGGCCAAAGAACGTGGTCATAAATTTATTGACCGCAAGATTACACGTGTGTTAACACCGGGAACACTGACCGATGAAAATTTATTAACACCAAAAAATTCTAATTTCTTGGTTGCAATTATGGCAACAGGGCGCGATTCGTTTGATGTGGCTGGGTGTGATATTTCAACCGGCGAATTCTTTATTGGACACAGTGGTGATATTATCGATGATATGGTTCGAATAAATCCGGCCGAAATAATATACCCTTCGATGGATGCAGAAAACGAAACCATATTGCATATTCGTGATGCGTTCAAAACAACACCTGTGTTTGAAAAAATATATAAACGTGGCGATATAGATACAATTGTTTCATGTGTGTTTTCGGGTGCGTTGCAATATGGCGGCGAAAAAATAAATTCGGCAATTGGTTTGTTGGCGGGGTACTTGTTCAACACACAACGTGGCGCAGCATTGACCTTTCGTGCGCCATACGAATTTAAATCTGGGAAACAGTTACTAATAGATTCTGCCACATGGCAGAGTTTGGAAATAGATGCCCCGATAAACGATGGCGGGCGTTGCCTGGTTGATGTACTGGATGAAACAAAAACCGCCGCAGGCGCACGAAAATTGCGTTCTTATTTACGAACACTTTCGGGTGATGTTAATGAAATCAAGACCCGCCAGGAACATATTGGGCATTTGTTATTAAACCCCGATGTCCGCGCCATGGTTACAGATATGTTATCGCGTACCCCCGATGTTGGGCGCAGTTTGGCACGGCTTTTGGCGGGGCGCGGCACACCACGCGATATGCGACATATTATGGATTTTTTGATTATTTTACCAAATATTAGAATGTTGGCCACGCGATTTGATACAACATTGGCACAAAAATTCAGTGTAATAAATACCAATGACGAATTGGCTATACGCTTAAAATCCGCATTGGCAGACGATTTACCAACATTTTTCCGCGATGGCGGAGTTATTCGCGATGGATTTGATTTGGCATTGGATAATATGCGAAACCTGTCCCATGGGGCCAAAGAAACCATCGCCACAATGCAGGCGCAGTATGCCACCGAAACAGGTATCGGTAATTTAAAAATCAAATTTAATAATGTCCTGGGGTATTTTATAGAGGTTCAATCATCCAAGGCCGAACCTTTGATGCGTGGTGATTCCGGGTTTATACATCGCCAAACATTGTCCGGGAACATGCGCTTTACAACCGCGCGTTTAATTGAACTGGATAACGATATACGCAGTGCATCCGAAAAGGCCGCCGGTATAGAGGATGCAATTATTGAATCTTTCATAGATGATATTCGCGCAATATCAAACGATTTGCTGTACGCTGCCGACACCATCGCAGATTTAGACGTTTGGTGTGCATTGGCGGTGTGCGCACAAAATTGGAACTGGGTTCGCCCGGAAATTACAAACGACAGATGTTTCGACATTGTTGGCGGCCGTCATCCGGTTATTGAATCTGTATTGCGTGAACATGGGAATAATTTTGTTAGCAACGATTGCAATTTAAATAAAACATCTGTTGCGTTATTAACAGGACCGAACATGGCCGGAAAATCAACATATCTGCGCCAAAACGCATTGTTGGTTGTTATGGCACACCTGGGGTCTTATGTGCCGGCGGCACGCGCAACAATTGGTGTTTGCGACCAGTTGTTTAGTCGCGTTGGTGCATCAGATAACCTGGCCGCGGGTCAATCGACATTTATGGTTGAAATGAGTGAGACCGCCAATATCTTGCGCCGTGCAACCCCGCAATCTTTTATAATTTTTGATGAAATAGGACGCGGTACCGCGACATACGATGGGATGGCTATTGCCCAGGCAGTATTAGAATATCTGGATAAATTGTCTGCACGAACATTGTTTGCAACGCATTATCACGAGTTAACCCACCTGGTTGGTGATACAGACGGAAAATTACAAAACGTATCTTGTTTAACCATTGATGTGCGCGAACATAATAACGAGATTGTATTTATGCATCGCATTGTTGCAGGGGTTGCAAATCGTTCATACGGAATTCATGTTGCAAAAATGGCCGGTATGCCGGAAAACGTTGTTGCCCGCGCCCAGGTTGTTCTAGAATCACTGGAAAGCGAACACACAAACGATATACCGCAATGCGCACAACAACAAACCAAGGCACCACAAAAAACATCACGTCCAAATGGCCGCGTGGAAGCGCCCGGTCCACAATTATCATTATTTGAATAAGGACCCAAAAATGGATGGATGGATTATTTTGGATAAACCCAGTGGCATGTTTTCTAAAACCGCCGCAGGCCAGGTTGCAAAGATTTTTTCCACACGAAAAAATGGTCATATTGGTACATTGGACCCAATGGCATCAGGGGGTTTGCCAATCGCGTTGGGAAACGCAACAAAAATGATTCCTTTTATAGAAGAAATTGCCGACAGAACGAAAGAATATCTGTTTTCTGTGCAATTTGGATTTGAAACAGATACACTGGACATAACCGGACAAAAAACCAAAGAAACAAATGTGATTCCAACAACAGATTTGGTGCGCGCTGCGTTGCCAAAATTTATTGGCGAAATTTCTCAGATTCCACCGGCATACAGTGCGATTCACCTGAACGGTGAACGCGCATACGATTTGGCACGAACGGGCAGGGCGGTTGAAATTCCCCCACGCCGGGTTACTGTTTATGAATTAGAATTTTTGGGAATACATGACAAATCTTGGCATTTTCGTATGAAATGCGCCCCCGGCACATACGTACGCAGTGTGGCACGTGATATTGCTTATGCGTGCGCAACATTGGGTACCGTTGATATGATACGCCGTACACAAACCACAGGTTTTACACTAAAAAATGCCGTAACACTTGATTTTCTGAAAAATCTGGTTAATAATGGTTCTGATGTCGGGCAATACCTGGCACCGGTGGATTTAGGACTGGGGGACATTCCGGTTTTAAATCTGGATGACAAGGCAACCAAGTTATATAAAAACGGTGGCTTTGTTAAAACAGAAGGCGCAGACGGATATCGGCGTGTATATTCTGGCGATATTTTTGTTGGAATTGGCATGGTAAGTGATGGGGTCTTGCGTCCAAAACGAACAATTTAAACAAAGGAAAAAATAATGTCCGTTACAAAAACAAAAAAAGCAGAAATCATTGCGGCTTTTAAAATCAATGATAAAGATAACGGTGGTTCCGTAGAAGCACAAATTGCGGTTTTGACCGAACGCATCCGTAACTTGACAGAACATATGAAAAACAATCACAAAGACGAACACAGCAAACGCGGTTTGTTAATGATGGTTAACCGTCGTAAAAAATTGTTGGCATATGTTAAAAAACGCAATGTTGCCGAATACGAAGATCTGATTAAGAAATTAGGTTTGCGTAAATAAGTTTGGCCGGTTTTTTACCGGCTTTTTTGTTTTTATAAAAAAGTTTGCAATATTACAAATATATTTTATAATTGCGCGTGGCGAAGAAGGAATTGTTCTTTTTTGCATTTTTCGGTTTGTCTTCCAGAATGCAATAACGAATAATTTTTCTTCGCATGGTTTAACAAAAACAAAATACCAAAATAAACGGAGGAAAATATGTTATTTGGTTTATTTAACAAAGACGAAAAACACCCTTTGAATCATCCGGTTGTGGTTGAAGTTCAATATGGTGATGAAACGTTACGTTTGGAAACGGGGCGCTTTGCAAAACAGGCGAACGGTTCTGTTATGGCGACAATGGGTGGCACAATGGTTTTGGCAACAGTATGTGCCGAAAAAACCGCAGTAGAAGGGCAAGATTTCTTTCCACTGACCGTTGATTATCAAGAAAAATTCGCATCCAGTGGTCGTATCCCGGGTTCACGCGATCGTCGTGAAGGCAAGGCCAGTACAAACGAAACACTGATTGCGCGTTTGATTGACAGACCTATCCGTCCATTATTCCCTGAAACATTTAAAAACAAAGTACAAATCATCGCCCAGGTTTTTTCTTATGACCGTAAAAACCAACCTGATATTTTGGCAATGATTGCATCTTCGGCGGCGTTGGCATTGTCTGGCGTTCCGTTCCAGGGGCCAATTGGTGCCGCACGTGTCGGATATATGAACGGCGAATATGTTTTGAATCCTTCAAAAAAACAGGTTGAAGATTCCGAAATGGACTTGGTTGTTGCGGCAACCAAAGACGGCGTGTTGATGGTTGAATCTGAAATCGGAGAATTAGACGAAGCAACAACATTGGGTGCGGTTAAATTCGGTTTTGATGCACAACAAACGGTTATCAAGGCGATTAACGAATTGGCACAGCAGGCAGGCAAAGAACGCTGGGCAACACCAGAAAAGACCGCGGAATATGTTGCAATGGAAAAACGCTTTGAAGAATTCGCGGGCGATATTGAAAACGCATTGTTAATCAAAGAAAAATTAAATCGTTTGGAAACATTGGCAAATATTCATGCAGCCGCCAAGGCCTTAATACCGGAAATGTTCCCAGACACAACGGTCGCAACATCTACATTGGAATCTTTTGCCGATGAAATCGTTGAAAATATTACCGCACGTATTATGCGTTCAAACATTTTGGCGGGCAAACCACGTATCGATGGTCGTGATACTAAAACCGTTCGTCCAATCGAAATTGAATTGGGCGTGTTGCCACGCGCACATGGTTCTGCGCTGTTTACACGTGGCGAAACCCAGGCATTGGTATCATTGACATTGGGTGGCGGCAAAGATGCATTACCAATTGAATCTCTGGATGGTGGCGAAGAACGTGATTTCATTTTGAATTATAACTTCCCAGGATATTCAGTTGGCGAAGCCAAAGGGTTAAAGAGCCCGGGTCGCCGTGAAATCGGTCATGGTAATTTGGCATGGCGCGCGGTTCACCCAATGGTTCCGACTCGCAACGAATTTGACTATGTCATCCGTATTTGCAGTGATATTTTAGAATCAAACGGTTCGTCTTCTATGGCAACCACATGCGGTGCAACATTGGCAATGATGGACGGTGGTGTTCCAATGAAACGTCCGGTTGCAGGTATCGCAATGGGGTTAATCAAAGAAGGTGATGATTACGCAATCTTGACCGATATTTTAGGTGATGAAGATCACTTAGGCGATATGGATTTCAAAGTAACAGGTACAGACCATGGTATTACCGCGTTACAGATGGATATTAAAATCACATCTATCACTTTTGAAATCATGGAACATGCGTTGGCCCAGGCAAAAGATGGTCGTATGCACATCTTGGGCAAGATTGAAAAAGCAATCAAAGAACCACGCAAACATGTTTCAGAATATGCACCACAAATGTACACAATTAAAATAAATCCGGATAAAGTTCGTGATGTTATTGGCAAAGGCGGTGCAGTTATCCAAGCATTAACTCGTGATACAAACACAACCATTGATTTGGAAGATGATGGTACCGTAAAAATTATGGCGGTTAGCAAGGAAGATGCGGATGCCGCTATTGCGCGTATCAAAGACATTACCGCCGAACCAGAAGTTGGTGAAATTTATGCCGGTACTGTGTCCGGGATAAAAGATTTTGGTCTGTTTGTAAAAATATTAAACGGATTTGAATCTATGGTTCATATTTCTGAAATCACCGGAAAACGTTTGGCAAAAATTGAAGATGCCGGATACAAAGAAGGCGATGCGGTTTATGTTCGTTATCTGGGGGCCGACAAACGTGGCAAAACACGTATGTCTATGGTTGGCATAGACCAGAAAACCGGTAAAGAAACCAAATAAAACCGTTCTGTCCGGTTTTAAACCGGACAGAAACACACAAAAAAGGAAAGAAAATGGATATGGAAAGTTTGATGGCCCAAGCCAAAACATTGCAGGATAACGTTGCCTCTGCCCAGGAAAAGTTGGGCGGCATGCACGTCAAAGGATTGGCCAAAGGTGGCGCATGCATCGTTGATATGAGTGGCAAATACGATATTATATCGGTTACAATCAACCCAACGATTGTATCGCAAGGCGCGGCGGCCATCGAAGAAGCCGTTGTATCCGCACTGCGTGATGCCAAGGCCAAAGCAGACGATTTAATTGACAATGTTATGGGCGAAGCAACCGCAGGTATGCAATTACCACAATAAAATACTGGACAACGGGAAAAAAATAATTTATCATCGTTGTCGTTATCGGGTGTTTAGCTCAGTTGATTAGAGCATCTCGTTTACACCGAGAGGGTCAGGGGTTTGAGTCCCTTAACACCCACCAAAATTAAAACCGGCATTTATGTCGGTTTTTGTTTTTTTAGCGATTGACAATTAGATTATGCTGTGCCATTATGGGCTCCGCGCAAAAAATAGGGGTTTGAAATCATGAAACGTGGTAGTTACAGTTCTTGTTTGCCATACGGCACAAAACATGATGAAAGTAATGATATTTTTCGTCTGATTTATAATGTAATATCTAATAACAATTTAAAGGTCGTGGATTTTGGCGATACACTGACCCAAGACAACTATGTTATTCATGAAAAACATATATTGATTGAAAATTCGGATTATTATTTGTCTTATATGCAAAATACTGGCAAAAAATCCAAAGATTTAACCAAAGTGCACTGTAATATGGATTCAAATTTGCGTTCTGCATTGAACATTATAAACACAAAAAACAGCAGTACTGTATATTCCTTTACCAAGGCGGCACAAATTTCCGGCCTGTTGGGTCAAATACGTCAAAAGCAAAGAATATAAAAGAATATAACAATACCGCCCAAAGGGCGGTATCTTTTTTGGAAAAAATCCGCCGGTTTTTTACTTGATATAACACCCAGGTTTTTATAGAATCAAAAAAAAGGGGAAAGATTATGAGAAAAATTCTGGTTTCTTGTTCTGTGTTATTATTGGCGGCATGTGGCGGCGGTTCTGGCGGTGGTGCCCCCAAGAGTGATAATACACCATTTTTACCCACAAACGTTTTAACAAATAATAAAAAAGTTACGGGGATGGCATCTGAAATTTGGATTGCAAAAGACGGAACATCTTCGGACATTGTACGCGGCGCAACCGGCAGTGCCCAATTACATGGCAAAGAATATACAAAATATATGTTGGATGATGTGAAATTTACAACCGGGGATGCGTTTGATTCGGAAAGTTTTACTTTCTCGATAGATGATTCCGGTGCCATTAACAAGATAAAATTTGCGCGCGACAATTTTGCAAATTCTGAACAGGTACGAAACGGGACAACAAACGATTTTAATGTAACCGTTACAAATCCGAATTATCCGAACAATCCTGCAAATACAAAATTAACATACGAATCTTATGGCAAAGGTCAAGGATTGCGTTATTCTGACTTTGGTGTGTTAATCACACGTGGCATAGATGGACACGAATGGATGCAAAACGATGAAACGATGGCATACATCGGTGGATACGAAGCCAAAAAAGTTTCCAAAGATGATTTCGCAGAAAACGTAAAATTCCGCGGCCGCGCCCAAGGAACTGTATCTGGGGCCGGTAATGAAAAAGTACTGCGGGATGATGCGGCATGGTTGCGTGTTGATAAATCAACAGGTAAAGAAACATTGACCGCGGTGTTTGATGGATGGTATAACGTTGCGATTGAAAAAAATGGAAATAATGTAACATTTGGTATCAGTGGCACCCCAACAGATTCACAATATGAATTGGTAACACCAACCGCAAACCTCGCCCAGGGTGGAACCGAAGGTAATTACGAGGCGGTAAAATTCGATACCGCATATTATGGAACCACATCAGACCCACGCGAAGCGGTCGCATTGTTTAACTATTCCCAGGGCGACAATCCGGGTGGCGAAACCCAAAACTATAAACACGTGGTTATAGGTTTTGGCGGAAAAGTTCAACCATAACTAAAAAATACCCCGGTCAAAAACCGGGAATTATTCTGTTAATAAAAGTTGACAAATTAAAAATATAGTTTATATTTGTTGTGTAAGGAACAAAAATATGAACAAAAACATTAATCGTAACGATGTTGCGAATATCGTGAAATCTAAAATTGTCGATGTGTTAATCGGCATGTCAAGACCAATTCGAGACATCAACGAAGATGACGATTTATCACGAGATTTTGGGATGGATTCATTAAATCGTCTGGATTTGATTATGAAATTAGAAAAGGCTTTTAAAATAAAAATTCCTGATGCGCATGCCGAAAATTTATTAACGGTTGGCGAATATGTTGATTATGTGTACGGCATCAAACAAAACACGCGCACCATGGTCCAAGGACCAAAACAACAACAGATACAGAAAAAACCAGGTTTTTTGAACCTGTTTAAATTGCGTTTTAAAACAACAAAAGATTTAACAATACAAGATATTGAAAAATCTGACAAAAGCCATAACGAATTGGTGGTGTTACAAGATTTACTGTTTGCCAGTGTTGATATAGATAAATTACAAATGTTTATAAAACAAGGTTTTGGTTGTGATATACCAAAAGAAAAACTGAGTAATGTATGCTCGTTAGAATCATTATTTAATTTAATAAACCAATCAAAAAACAGATAAAAAGGTAAAAAATGGATAAGTTTTCTCGGGGTAATGTATCATGCAGTATTGATTATATTTTGGCGGGAATTGTCGCCGATGATATAATTATTCGACCACATTCAAATATAGTTAAAGATTTACATTTATCACCAAACGATATAAAAATATTTATCCGTCAACTTGAAAATTTTTTCAGTATTAAAATAAACATCAAAAAATTCTATCCTGCGACTGTTAGAGAATATACAGATTTGGTTATCGCAAACAAAGATAACACAGCAAACGAAAAACAATTTTGGGATTTAAAATTCGTAGCAGATTTATTTGATACCCAAAAGCAAATTCAAATACCTATGAATAACAACAGTAAATAAAAATGCCCGTTTGGGCATTTTTATTTTTGATTTTGCCAACGATTTGCGCACATCACATATTTCTTGGCCAAAGAAACATCAAACAAATCTTTACCATCTATTAGTGATTTTAATTTGCCTTCGGCATCAATCCATATACCACTTTTTTCCGGGACTAATTTATTAATTTTATTCAAATTATCGTTAACGTTATCTGGCGACATACCGCCACTGTAACCCATTGGATGAATATCATATACTGGTTTTTCCCATAATTTTGGTGCGATACCATTTCCACCAGATGCATCAAATAACAATGAAAAATCTGTTCCAAAATGGTGCATTTTTTTAACCGCTTTTTTAGTTTTGTTATTATATTGCAATATAAACTCTTGGTTCGGGAAACAATGAAAAATCTTTGCCAATTGGGCAACATTTATATTATCAGCGGTTTCTTGGGGCATATTTAATTGGACGCGTTTTATTGCCGGACTATTACCCATTTTTGTAACCTTTAACCAATCAAGAATAATTTGTGGGACACAACCCTTGGCACAAATATCATCCGCCCATTCTGAGTTTATATGTATTGCCAGATTTATTCCGCATATACTGGTCGATTCACGTAACAAATCATTAAACCAAACATTTCGTGGCATACCATTAGACATTTTTGATGGATGGCATTGCACTGCGATTTCTGTGTGTGGTAAACGCGCCAAATCAATAATAGATTCAATAGAATTGTGTTCCCTAGGGTCAGAACAAGTTATATACCGTAAATACATTTTTAATCCTTCTTATTATTTAATCTTAATTGACCACATGCGGAACCAATATCATTTCCGCGTTCACGACGAATACGTGCGTGTACACCGTTTTTTATTAAAATATCTTGGAAACGATGAACCGCGTTACCAGATGGTGATGTAAATTCGCGTTCTGCAACCGCGTTCCAAGGTATCAGATTTACCATACAATTCTTTCCGCGCAAAATTTCCGCCAGTTCGTTGGCACATTCAGGGGTTGCATTTAATAAATTTCCATCCTTGTCCCCGGCCAACAGGTACTCTATCATTAACTGTCTGTTGTGTAAATCGGTGAAACGCCATGCGGCATCCATTACTTCACGAATAGAATATTTGTTGGCTATCGGCATCATTTTTTTGCGTAATTCATCGTTTGGCGCATGCAACGATATGGCAAGGTTTATCGGGCGGCCCCATTTTATTAACTCTTCAATTCCCGGAACAATTCCACATGTTGAAACGGTAATTCTGCGCCAACCTATGCCCATATCGTGATTTGCACGTTCAATAAAACCAATAACATTTTCAACATTTTGCAACGGTTCACCGGTTCCCATAATAACAATGTGCGAAACATCGTTATTATTTGCATCACCGTTCGGACGAATTGGGTTGCTTGAAAAATTATCTGTGCGTAATTCCCATTGTGCGACCAATATTTGCGCAAAAATTTCATTTACCGTCAGATTGCGTTTCAAGCCCAACAATGTACTGGCACAGAATTTGCAACCCATGGCACAGCCGGCCTGGGAACTGACACAAACACTGTTACCATAACTGGTGCGCATCAAGACGCATTCTATTTGTTCACAATCGTTTAATTCTAATAAAAACTTGGTGGTTTGTCCGTCAGACGATTCCAACTTTTTCACAATCCGCACAGGTAAAGTTTGTGCAACATTATCTAATTCCGCGCGTAATGTTTCAGGCAAATTTTTCATAACAGAAAAATTTGGTGCGCCACGCATTAACCATTCGCTAATCTGCTTTGCACGAAAACGTGGTTGCCCCATTTGGGTAATAAATTCTTCGCGTTCGGCATCGGTTAAATCAAACAGAATTGTTTTTGTCATAATTTATACCTGGGGTCGTTTATTACAACCACCGCCTTGCGGCGCAGTTGTTTTAATTGTTGGTCTGCAATAAACATTGCCTGTTTATAAATTGCATTTTGTTTTATTATATCGTCTAATTTTCCATATTCTTTTGTTTTTTTTCTATCACACACCAGTAACACCGAACCATCTTGTACCGGCGACCAGGTCAAAGATGACAATCCTGCAATTCTGTTACGTACATCAGATGATAATTCATATTCCATCGCCGTAAATTTCTGGGGGGCACCACCAAGGTTTTCGGCAATTTCTATGGCATTATCACAACTGGATGGTTTTGATAATTTTTTTGCAACATCTGTTGGGAT
>CADARU010000002.1:0-62779 GCA_902790415.1 uncultured Pseudomonadota bacterium
CTGTGGGGCGGCCGGTATCAACCTAAACGCACGCAAAATCCATCGAACAAGATTTATAATATTTCTAAACACCCCAACAACATCAGACCATTTTATATGCAACAATATTCCGCCCAAAACACAAAACACACCGATAAACAAAATCCCCAACAAAATACCAAAACCACCAATCAACCCGCCAATATCAGATGCCACAATCGCCCCCAACATTCCACCATATGTGGCACGTGGCACAACCAATCCGAGCCCCGCACAGCCAAAACACAACGCAACAAAACCACGCAACAAATTATATTCAGGTGGCATATCGCCCCTGTTACCCGAAATTAAAACGAAACCAAATCTGGTCAGACATAAAAACAGAAACAATGTTGGCAAAAAACCGACCGAATATCTGAAAAAAACGACAATATTGCCAATAATGCCTTGATTTCCAAATGTACTGGCACAGGCAAAGCCGTCCAAATAAGGATTATTAAACAGCAACGCAACCACAAACAACGCACCAACCGCCAACAGTGCGATTCCGCATAATTTGGTTCCCAGGTTCTTTAACGCCCCGGTAACACTGGATGGTAAGAATTTGGATTGATTGCTCATTGTGGGTATTGTATCACAAAAAAAAGCAAAAAGATAGCATCAATCGGTTTTTATTTAAACCGGCGCACCAATATGTATTTTACAAAATCGGCACAAACCATACCAATAAATGCCCCCAAAACAACATCAGACAACCAATGAACACCAACAAACAATCGCGATGCCCCTATTATAATCGCCAACGTCCACGTAAACCACTTTGCCCGCGGTGCCAACAAACCAATCATAACCAAACCGGCAAAAGTTATCGCCGTATGTCCAGATGGCATAGAATTAAACAACCAATCATTTGTCATCGGCATAAATACATCTGGCCCCATTTCCGCCACAGGGCGTGCACGTCCAAACATAATTTTAGCAATTCCTACGACACAGGCACTGCAAAACACCGAACAAAAAACAAAGAACGCATTTCCGCCCTTGATTTTAAGAACGAATTCTTTGATTCCGATTTTTTCATGGGAACGCAAAATCTTGCGAGCATAAAAAATGACCACTGCCAAGAAAGACATAACCAGCCAATTTTTGGCACAAAATACACCCCCCAAATATTTCCAACCAATCCAATTAAATTTAATTGCAAAATCCGCAAATGGCGCATCTAAATAAAATATGGATGCCAAAACAAAAGCACACACAACAATCGTTGCAAATGTCAATAAACGCCATCTAATGTGATTTTCTTTGGATAAAAACATTTCAGTCCCCTATTGTACAGACAATAAATTATTATACAATTTTTTATCAGTTAATATTTTTGATGCAACCGATAACGCAACCAAATCTTCATCGGCACCATTTCTTATAACCGGGCAACCATCACGAACCTTGGCAACATCTAAATCTTCTTCTTTATTAAAATCGCGTGCTTTAAAATCATTGTTTATCACATTGAGAAAAAAGACATTTTGTTGTTTTTCTGTTCTGACACTGGCCAAACAAACCAATGGAAAAACACCACGCCCATCGATAACATTACCCAACCCCGTTTTAATAGATTTGTTCATCAATTCTAACACACCACCATTTTGTAATTTTATATTTGATGCGACACGCGCCATACCGGCGGTTGGTGTTCCGATTAAAATTCCACGCCCTGTTTCATATATGGCCGCAGCAATCGCCTCGGCGGTGCCAGACGTTGTGTTTGAAACAATCGCAACCATCGGTACATCTGTCAGTGCCTCATCCGCGGCAAAAACTTCCACTTCGTCATGCGCATCTTGGACGATACGCATAATCGGTGTATTACCAATAAACAATCCTGCCAATTTAGCGGCCATTTTTTCATCCGCACCGCCACTGGCACGCAAATCTAAAATAATACCCGACAAATCTTTATGACGTGCCAAGGCCTCGCTAATTATTGCGATTGCGTTTTCAGATATACGATTAACGATTATTTCTAAAACCCCGCCTTCACCACCGGCGGCATTTAAATATATTATATCTGCATCCGCCAATACAACCGTTGCACGACGAACAACCACTCGGCGATTACCAGACGGGGTCAATAACATCATTTTTAATGTTCCTGCACCCGCACCAGACATCATTGCCGCCAACGAAGAATCCGCTAAATCCGAAACCAAAACACCATTTATTTCTGCAATCAAATCACCAACGGATATTCCCGCCCCTTCGGCCGGGGACCCAGTATAAATTCCCGTAACACGAAAGTTTCCGCGCTCATCACGATAGCCATCTATTCCAACAGAAGTTAAAATTTGCCCATCGGGGTTAAACAAATTGGCACGCGGAAAAACATATTGACCACTCTGCCCAATACCGCGCAATACAGAATCAACAACCGTCTGATATATCTCATCCGGGGATGCGGCACGCAAATTTGCATCACGTTCACGCATTTTTAAAATCAACGCGGTTGTAATTTCCCCAAACGCGTTCCAATCTTTTGCCCCGGGCCGTGGGTAATTTGCCACAATTGTATCGCCCCAAACCAAAACAACCCGCTCGTCCGTGGCGGCAATATGCGCCTTGGGGTTTAATTGTTCCAGATTTTCTATGGCAACATCAATGTTTTTTCCCCCCCAACTAATTTCATCCAATTTGCCAAAAATATCGGCAAAAGAATCAGACATTTCAACAACATCCAAACCATCTTGAATTCGTTCATCGTCAGAAAATATTGCGGCATCTGCAACACCGAATCCGACAATCAACGTTATTAAAAATGTCATAAATCGTTTTGCCATTCTCATCTTTGTCCCCCTGGATATTCTTCCGCGGTTTAATATTTTGTTTCACGCAAATTAAAGTGATACAAAACAACGTTAGAAATATAAATACTGGTCAAAGTTCCCATCACGACCGAGAAAGTCATCGCAATCGCAAAATCACGCAACGCCATCCCGCCAAAAACAAACAACCCCAGCAAAGCCAAAATTGTCGTTATACTGGTCATAACCGTACGAGACAACATTTCATTTACCGATAAATCAATAATGTCATCCATCGGCATTTTGTGATACTTTTTAATATTTTCATCGATACGGTCATAATTCACAACTTTATCATTTATAGAATAACCGATACCCATCAAAATAACTGCGATTGCCGTTTGATTGAATTCCAATCCAACAATAGAAAAGAATCCAAACATTAACACAAAATCCAAAATCAACGACACAAAAGAACCAACCGCATACCCCCCACGATAACGAATCCAGATATACACCGCCATCAACACAAAAGACACCAATATTGCCAAAATACCACCACGAACCAATTCGCCACCAATTTTTGGACCAACAATTTGAACCTGGGAATATTCTACACGGTTAGATAAAATATCTTTGATTTCGCGAACACGTTCGTTTTGTTGCGCATCTGTTGCGCCCTTGGGCAGGCCAACGCGAATCAAGATAGAATTATTATCCACCGCCTGTAATTCTGGGGTATATGCCGCCAAATCATGACGCATTTTATCAATGGTATAATCCGCCTGAACTGGGGTAACCTCCATAGAAATACCACCAGCAAAGTCAATACCATAATTCAATCCACGCGTAAACAATGCAACGATTGAAACAATCAACAATATACCCGAAATCCAATACGACAATTTCCGATATTTCATAAAATGCAGTTTCATAATCTAATCCCCTTATTTATTTTTTACATAACCTATTTTTTTATTCTTGCCCCCCATGTACCAGTCAATCAGAACCTTGGACAAAGAAATACATGTGAACAATGTTGTGATAACACCGATAGACAGCGTTACCGCAAATCCACGAATTGGACCGGCACCGAATTGGAACAAAATCAATGCGCAAATCAGGTTTGTTAATTCACCGTCCAAAACCGTTTTCATAGAACGATGGAAACCGGCATCAACCGCACGCAACGGCATTGCGCCCGAACGGATTTCATCACGAATACGTTCAAACGGTAAAATATTCGCGTCAACCGCCATACCTAATGTCAAAACGATACCCGCAATACCAGGCAACGTTAATGTCGCGCCCATCAGTGCAGACACACCGATTATCATGGCCAAGTTAACCAGTAACACGATATCTGCAATCAAACCAAAACTGCGATAAACCATTACCATAAATAACAACACAAAAACCAAGCCGATTAAAGAACCAATCTTACCCTGGGCAATAGTATCTGCACCCAAACCGGCACCAACGGTACGTTCTTCAATAACCTGTAACGGCGCAGGTAACGCACCACTGCGCAACAACACCGCCAAATCTTTTGCACCTTGTAATGTGAAACCACCGGAAATTTGACCACGTCCACCCGGAATCGGTTCACGAATTGTCGGCGCAGATAAAACTTTGCCGTCCAAAACGATTGCGAAACGTTCACCCACGTGTTCAGTCGTTAATTTTGCAAATCTGCGTGCACCTGCCGCATCAAAAACAGTTGTTACAACCGGCATATTATTTTGGTCAAAGTCGGCCTGGGAATCTTTTAATGATTCACCCGATACTTCCACATGGGAATAAACCGGAACGATATTTTGTGGTGAATCTATATAAGGTAAAAATTCAGTCCCTGCCGGCGCAACCTTGGATTCAACCTGGGCCGAAGACACGTTTTCATTAACCAAATGGAACGTCATCTTGGCCGTCTGACCGACCAATTCCTTGATGTGTTCTGGGTTATCTACGCCCGGTAATTGAATCAAGATATATTTTCCACCCTGACTTTGGATAGAAGGTTCTTTGGTTCCCAATGCATCTATACGACGACGCACAATTTCAATACTGCGCGCCAAGGCATCTTGAACCATATCTTGTTTTTGTTTATCCGAATAAGACAGAGTCAATGTTTTCCCCGATGAGGAAACATCAACCGTATCACCAAACACACTTCTTAAACGCCCCTTGGCCTTGGATAAATCGTCATCTTCACGAACAACCAGCGATACATGACCATCACGACTGGTCAGGTTAGAAAAACGAATAACCCCCTTGTTACGGTCAATCATCGCATTACGAACTTCGTCATACAGTTGGGCCGTTTTTTCTTGCAACATGGTGTTGGTATCAACTTCTAGTAACAGTTGTGCCCCACCCTTTAAGTCCAAGCCCAAAGAAATCGGATGCATCCAAGACGGCAAATACCGAGATGTACCCGGAAACATAGTTGGCAACGCCAACAAAACACCAAACAACGCGACAAAAACAATCGCTAATTTTTTAAACATACCCAAAACCTTTATTTTTCTTCTACACCTGCAACCGCGTTCTTATTAACTTCTATGACAACACCTTTGGCGATTTCTAATTCCAAAGTTTTTTCATTTACTTTTTTAACATTGCCATAAATACCGGCGGCCAACACACGATTCCCCACACGAATAGAATCAAGCATTTTTTGATATTCGGCCATACGCTTTTTATTTGGGCGAATCATAAAGAAATAGATAATTACGAACACAACCGCGCAATAGATTATCAAGGACAAACTGCTGCCCTGTTGGGGGGCGGTTTGTGCGACATTATTCACAGCATCTGTAACAGGAACATTTTCCATAATATTTTCTCCTTTTTAATAATTATGCCCCCAGAATAGAAAAAAAAACGCAAAAAGTAAAGGGAAAAACCATGGGGTTAGTGTTAGTGGTTAGTGTTATCTGGAATTTGTTCTTGTTTGCAAAATTATTCCAGAATCTACTAATCACTATCTTTCAAACCAACCGTCTATTTGTGTAAACGGTATAAATTTATAGACCGGACGGCCATGATTACACTGGCCCCCACGTTCTGTTTTTTCAATATCACGCAACAATGCGTCCATTTCAATCATGGTTAATTTTTGGCCCGCACGCACCGAATGATGACACGCATAGTTTGCCAATTTTAAATGCAATTTCTCGTTTAACTGGGACGAATGACCGTATGCACGAACTTCGTCCGCGATGTCATGCAAAACATCCGCCCAATTCATATCCCAATCCGCCGGCTTTTCAAATATAGCGATTGCATCATCACCAAACCCGTCAACGACCAGGCCCGCGTTCTTTAAATCATCCGAAATTGTTAATATTGCCGCGACATCTTCGGGTTTTAGATGAACAACAATCGGGGTTAACAGTGGTTGTACCTTTATCGTATGGGTACGCAATTTTTCGTATGTAATGCGTTCATGCGCGGCATGTTGGTCAACAACAACCAAATTGTCGCCCTTTGTTGCCAATATGTATTTGTTTCCAATTTGACCAATAACCGTTCCCAATGGTTTGTCATCAAACAAATCATCCGCCGGTTTAGGCGCACTTTCGTTTTTTGGAATTTCAAAATCCGGATTTTGTGGCACGCGGCGTTCACAAACACAACCCTGTACCTTGGTGGCCGGTGCCATCGCAGAAAAATTCATTGCGACCGGTTTATCAAATACGCCCCCCACAGAACCATGAACTGTATTATATGCAACCGGATTTTGATTTATTGTTTGCCCCAATTTATCCCGCAATGTTTTGATAATAAAAGACCGTACATGTGTTGGTTCCAAAAAATGCACCTCGGTTTTGGTGGGTGACACGTTTACATCAACGTATGAATTTGGCAACGTTAAATACAACGCGCACAGCGGAAATTCACGTGCATGCATAACATCCATATATGCCGCACGCAATGCACCAACCAAAACCTTGTCTTTGACGGGACGACCATTAACAAATAAATATTGGTCAACCGATGAAGCCCGGCGTAATGTCGGATCAGAAATATACCCATACAGCCGCATCCCCGTTGTAGATGAAGATGCCGCATCTATTTCATACATACGCCCCAACACATCGTCCCCCATAACGGCGGCAATTCGATCCATTAACGATTGGTCTTTTGGAAAACGCCACTTGTTATTTAAAACAAACCCAACATCCCTGCGCGCCATGGCCAATTTTTTGACCACATCCAACACCGCCATCATTTCCGCCCGGTCAGACCGCAAAAATTTTAATCGCGCCGGTGTTTTTGCAAATAAATTAGAAACCCGAATTCTTGTTCCTGTTTGCCAATCAGATGGTCCAACATCGCCCGTATTACAATCCAATCGCCAACCGTTTGCATCCAAACCATTGCATGTGTCGATTATCATATCAGACACAGATGCGATTGACGGCAATGCTTCACCACGAAAGCCCATATATTTAATATCCAACAAATCATCAGTTGGTAATTTAGATGTCGCATGTCGTTGAATACAGGCCGATAAATCTTGGCGCGACATACCCGAACCGTTATCAACAACATTTATTAACGTACGGCCACCATCAACGACATCTATTAGAATTTGGTCGGCCCCCGCATCCAATGCGTTTTCAACAACTTCTTTAACAACGCTGGCCCCAGATTCAACAACTTCGCCGGCGGCGATTTGGTTGATTAAATAATCTGGCAATAATCTGACCGACACGTATGTAACCTATTCCTTGAATTTCACTTCCAGTATTTCATATTCTTTTTCACCACTGGGCAATCTAACAATACAAGTATCCCCCACACAACGCCCAATCAATGCACGTCCGACCGGTGAAGTACATGAAATTACTTGTTTGCCATCTGATTCCACATCTGACAAAATACGGCACTGCATACGATTGCCATCCTGGTCTTCACAAACAACACGCGCACCAAATAAAACCTTGTCCCCGGACAAACTGTCCACATCAATAACAGATGCATTATTGATAAAGTTTTCTATGAATTGAATACGCCTATCAATTTGACGTTGTTTTTCTTTGGCTGCACTGTAATCCGCGTTTTCCGACAAATCGCCCAACGAACGCGCCCATTGTACAACCTTTAAGATTTCAGGTCTTTGTACTTCTTTTAAATCTTTTAATTCTTTCAACAGGTCATCAAATCCCTGTCTTGAAATCGGTTTCTTTTCCATTTTTATCGTCCTATTTTTTGTACATTAATTATAAGTATTCATTTTAATTTTGCAATTATCAATTAAACAAGTTATAATTTTCAAGATATTTTAACAACCTAGACAAACAAGTTATGAAAAACAAGATATTATTTCGTTTTCTGCTTAGGCGTTTTTTCTCGGGATGCGCATTGGTGCTGTTAATTGTTTGCGGTATAATTTTTGCGGTAACATTTGTGGAACGCCTGCCCAGTAATCCTACAATGATTGCGGCGCTAAATGATGCATGGACAAGATTGATTGAATATATTCCATTGTTTTTGCCATTGGCGATATTTATGGGCACACTGGTCGCATCTTATAATCTAACCCGGTCCAGCGAGAGTGTCATTATATCCGGCGCGGGTCTATCACCTTTCCAAATCGCGCGTCCTTTTTTAATTGGTGCATTTATTATTGGGGCATTGGCAACGACCGTTTTAAACCCCTATGCGGTCCAACTTAGTTCAAAAAATATAACAGAAACCAAACTAAAATTAGTTGATAACAAAATATGGTTACGCGAAGCATCTGATACCGGGTTTGTAACATTGGTTGCAAAATCCATGCATCAAAACAACCAAGATTTAATCTTTAATGATTCTGTGATTTATGTTCAAAGTCCTGATTTCAAATTAACCGACCGTATTGATGCCGCCAGTGTCAGATTATCAGAAAACGGTCTGGATACAGAAAGCGCCCATATATTCGATAAAGATGGGAAAATAAAAGATACAAATTGGCATCGGGATACATTAATAAAACCGCAAACCGTTCTGGAACGCTATTTACAACCAAATCAAATTTCATTTTGGAAATTACCCGGTTTTATCAAACAAATGGCAAAAATCGGTGTAACGGTTCGTGGACACTTAGTTCAATTTTGGACACTGTTGTTTTTACCTTTGACCATGATTGCAATGGCAACATTGGGGGTTGCATTTTCCCAAACGAAACAACGCCGTAACCACAGTTTTGGAACAAAATTCGCCCTGGGAATTTTAACATGTTTTGTATTGTACTTTGTAACAAATTTATTTAGTTCACTTGGGGCAAATGGGACATTGCCGCCATTATTGGCGATAATTGCGCCACCGCTAATCATAATTGCGGCATCAGGGGTGTTTATTTCGGGATTTGACAGTATTTAAAAAGGACACACAAATGCCATTACGTAAAAAAAATACAAATAAAAAGAAAATATTATTATGGGCACTAATCATCATATTGGTTGTGTTGATGATAATTTATTTTCCACCAAATCAGAATATAACAGAAGTGGTCTTGTATCCAAAATGAACTACATAGAAATTTTCTTGGAAGCATTGGCCGCCGAAAAAGGACGCAGCAAAAACACCCTGGCATCTTACGCAAACGATTTGCGTTTGGCTGATGCGGCCATACCTGGCGGTCTGGTTGGTGCAAACGATACCGCGTTACAAAAGTATTTATCCGGATTGCACGAAAAACCAACATCTGTTTCCCGAAAAACCAGCGCCCTGCGCAGTTTTTATAAATTTCTAATGTTGGAAAAAATCATAGATGAAAATCCGGCAACAAATTTAGAAACACCCAAACGTGAAAAGATATTACCAAAACTTTTAACAACCCAAGAAATAGAATTACTAATATCTTCGGCCGGCGACATAAAAACCGCAACACGTTTACGCGCAATGATTGAATTGCTGTACGCATCGGGGTTGCGTATATCAGAATTGTGTGAATTACCAATAACGGCGATATTGGGCGACCGGCTGTTAATTCATGGCAAAGGTGCCAAAGAACGCATTGTTCCTATGCACGAAACCGCCGCATTGGCATTAGATAAATGGATGGAAATTCGTCCAGAATCTAATTCGAAATACGTATTTCCGTCAAGTGGCAAAACCGGACATATAACACGCGATGCGTTTTTTAAACTATTAAAAAAGTGCGCAACATTGGCCGGCATAGACCCCACACGTGTCAGCCCACACGTATTGCGCCACTCTTTTGCCTCACACCTGTTGGCGCATGGCGCAAACCTGCGCGTAATACAAACAATGTTGGGGCACGAAGATATTTCAACAACCCAAATATATACACATGTTTTGCCCGAAAAATTACAACAGGTTGTTGAACAACATCACCCTTTATCAAAGGTAAGTAATAAATGATTAAAAAATGTGATCATCCGGGCTGTACCAAGGCCGGCGTATGCCGCGCGCCTAAAACACGCGACTTAAAAGAATATTGGATGTTCTGCAAAGAACATGCGGCCGAATACAATAAAAATTGGAACTATTACGCAAATATGACACCCGATGAAATAGAAGAAGATTGGGAACGTCAAACATTTGGAAAATCCAGGTCTAAAAATACAAAACAAGACCAGGCCGATTATATAAAATTTTTGAACGATTTTATTTCTGGGCGCGATACATTTGATAAAATGCCGGCCAAGAAATCATTACCGTCCGAAACCGTTGCGGCATTTAAAACACTTGAATTACCCATTACGGCATCTTGGCGTGAAATCGGGGCAAAATACCGCGCATTGGCAAAAAAATACCATCCGGACAGTGCCGGCTCTAAATCTGGTAATGCCGAAAAATTCGCAAAAATATCGTCCGCATACCAACATTTAAAAAGGTATTTTGCAAAATAGATATTTTTCTGGCACATTTCCTATTATTGTGCTATGCTGACCGGGATAAAAATCATAAAGGAAAGAAAATGCATGATGTAATTATATTAGGTTCAGGACCGGCCGGATTAACGGCGGCACTGTATTGCGGACGCGCCAACAAAGATACATTGGTTATGGGGGGCGACACACTGGGGGGCCAAACGGCCGGAATTGCAAAACTGGAAAACTATCCCGGTTGGTGTGGCAGTGGTTTCGAACTGATTGAATTTATGAAAAAACAGGCCGAATCTTTTGGTGCCAAGATAGAGATGTTGTCGGCCACACACATTGAACATAATTCAGATTCCACATTTACCGTTACCGACAATCATGGTAAAACACACGATACGCGCGCACTGATTTTGGCCACAGGTGCCGCACCACGTAAATTAGAAATCGAAGGTGCACGCGAATTCTTTGGTCGTGGGGTTTCATATTGCGCGACATGCGATGGGTTCTTTTATACCGGCAAAACCGTCTTGGTTATTGGCGGCGGCAATTCCGCATTGAACGATGCGTTGTATTTGGCGGACATCGCCAAGACCGTAAAAATCGTTTATCGCAAGGGCGCATTTACCCGGGCCGAAGCAATCCTGCGCGACCGCGTTAACGCCAAAGAAAACATTGAATGTTTATTTAATACAGATTTGAAAAAAATATCTGCCAAACCTGATTCTAGCGAAGGCGAACTGATTGCAACAACATTAGATGACCAAGAAATTGTTTGTGATGGGATATTTGTTGCCATTGGCCACGAAGCAAACACCGATTATTTAACCGAAGATGTAAAACGTGATGAATTGGGACGTTTGGCACCAAGCGCCCTGCCAATGGGTATGTTTGTTGCGGGCGATGTTCATTCCGATTTGAAAATGCAAATTGCAACCGCGGTTGGAACAGGGTGTTCCGCGGCAATGGATGCAATCGCCTATTTAAACAAGAACGCACAATAAAAAGGTATTGTCATGTTGGATATAAAATTTATTCGTGAAAATCCGGATATCGTAAAAAACGCGTGCCGGGTAAAAAACTTTCCCGATGTTGTGGACAATTTGTTGTCTTTGGATGTGCGCGTTCGCGAATTAAAAACAATCACCCAAACCAAGACCGCAGAAAAGAATAAAATATCACGCGAAATTCCGACAAGTACCGACAAGGCACCACTTATTGCGAAATCTAAACAAATCAGTGAAGAAATCGCCGCCGATATGGCTGAACTTGCCGAAAAAGAAGCACAATTAAACGATTTGATGCATCGCGTACCACAAATTCCTGCGGCCGATGCGCCGATTGGCCCAGACGATTCTGCAAATGTGGAAATTCGCCGCGTTGGCACACCACGTAATTTTGATTTCACCCCGCGTCCACAATGGGAATTGTTGGATATGAACGGTTGGTGGATGCCAGAAAAAATTGCGGGTATTTGTGGCACACGTGTTTATGCGCTGTGTGGTGAATTGGCGGAATTAGAGTTAGCGGTTCAAACATACGTTATTCAAAAACTTATATCCAAAGGTTTCAAATACATTGAATGTCCGTCTATATCAAAACCCCAAACCATATTCAATGCGGGACATTTTATGGGGGCTGATTTATCGGTAATGAACGATGATGTATTTATGTTAACTGATACAGACCGGTGTTTAACGGGTACCGCAGAAATTGTTTTAAATTCTCTGCATGCCGATGAAATCTTGGCCGAAAAAGAATTGCCTATTAAATACGCTGGTTTTTCACCATGTTTCCGCAAAGAAGCGGGGGCCGCCGGCCGCGACACACGCGGAATTGTTCGCGTACACCAATTTAACAAGGTTGAACAATATGTATTTTGTACCCCGGAACAGAGTGATGAAATGCATGAATATTTGTTAAATAATTTGTGTGAAATAATGGAAGATTTGGAATTACCATATCGCGTTATTGCAAATTGTACCGGCGACATGGGATTCAACAAGGTAAAAATGAACGATGTCGAGGCATGGTTCCCATCCGAAAACACATACCGCGAATTGGGGTCTTGTTCGTCCATTGGTCAATTCCAGGCACGCAGAACAAATACACGTTACCGTGAAAATGCCACAAATGATGTTAAATTTGTTGCAACATTAAACAATACCGGTATCGCTCTGCCCCGCGCATTGGTACCAATAATTGAAAATCATCAAAACGCGGATGGCAGTGTGAACATACCAAAAAAATTGCAACCGTTAATGGGCGGCCGCACCAAGATTGGCGGTAAACACTAAATAAAAAATGTCCCAAGTGGGACATTTTTTGTTATTTGCCTTTTGCTTGTATTTTTTGCACAAGTTTATTTGAACGATGCTTTCTGGTCAATGCCTTGGCCGCAACCGCCATGATTTCCATCGCTTGCTCTACACTTTTATTTTGCAATGATTTATCTGTAGATGTTCTATTACGTTCCCAATTTTGAACTAAAATGCAAAATTCCATATAATTACGTTCTATTTTTTTATTTTGCATCGCCGGCGCAACGTTTTTAAATATAATCTGGCACGGCTGAATATTTTGTTTTGCAGCATTTTCATCTGCGTTTGCACATGAAAAATATTTTTTCGGATTTTCACCAATATTCGCCATATAAACTAATGCTTGTATTACATCATTATTATTTAATATGTTACCGCGTTTTCCAGACAACGCACGTGAGGTCGTAACGTAAAACTCTTCAAACACCATGCCTATAAAATCGTACAACATTGTTTCCATTTCTGATTTAACCTGCCAAGAAACACCAAATACATTTGCCATTTTTATTTTCCTTTATTTTGAAACACGCGTTAAAAAACGTTCTGGTCCTAAGAACAATTCTTTAAATGTCGCGAATAATTCATTTCCAAATTTGATATTCACCTTTTTGATTGCGTTTGCCAGATTCTTTTCTTCTGTTTCCAAATAGCGCAACCCCATATCTTTCATTTTTTTGTATTCTTGAACGCAACCGAAAAAGTTTTCAACCGTGGTGCGCACAGACGGACTTATCATAAACAAATCAACAAAATCGAAACCCATCCAACCATAATTTTTATAAAAATTTGGCAATTTTTCAACATTAACCAAAGATTTGGCGGCGTTAAGCAATTTTTCATACTGTCCCACAGACATTTTGCCGGCTTTCTTTTTTAATGTCTCGATATAAAAATCAGATATTTTTTTAACGGTATCTGTAATAGATTGTTCGTAATCGATTGGCATATTGTTCATATGTTCCTCCATTTAATTATTGTCGATTATACACAAAAATACATCAATGTCAATTTTTTTACAAAAAAAATACTATAACTTGTTGAAAAATCAAAAATATAGTATAATCTATGGTCAAAAAAAGGGTTTTTTATATGAAAATACGTAATATCGCAATTATTGCACACGTTGACCATGGTAAAACAACCTTGGTCGATAATATGTTGAAACAGGCCGGCACATTCCGCGAAAACGAACATGTTGAAGACCGCGTTATGGACAGCGGTGATATCGAACGCGAACGCGGTATTACCATTTCTGCAAAACCCACTTCTATATTATGGAAGGATTATAAAATTAACATTGTTGACACCCCGGGACACGCCGACTTTGGTGGTGAAGTGGAACGTATTTTATCTATGGTTGATGGTGTGGTTTTATTGGTGGACAGTGCCGAAGGCCCCCTGCCCCAGACCAAGTTCGTTTTATCCAAGGCATTAAAATTGGGATTGCGTCCTATTGTATGTATCAACAAAGTTGACCGCAGCGATGCGCGCCCCGAAGAAGTTTTATCAGAAACATTTGATTTATTTGATAAATTAGATGCAACAGATGCCCAGTTGGATTTTCCTTATTTGTACGCGGTTGGACGTGATGGTTGGGCGGTTCGTGATTTGAACGATGAACACAAAGATTTAACACCGCTGTTTCAACTGATTGTTGATCACGTGCCGGCACCCGATTGCAACGGCGAACGTTGTCAACTGGATGCGCCGTTTACGATGCTGGCAACGACATTGGAATCAGACCCTTATGTTGGACGAATATTGACCGGAAAAATTGAATCTGGGACCGTTCGCGTTGGCCAGGCCGTCAAGGCAATAAACATGAACGGCGAATTCATTGAAAACGCAAAAATTACAAAAATTATCGAACATCGCGGTATTGAAAAAATCTCCCGCGACAGCGCATCTGCCGGCGACATTGTCGTTATTGCTGGATTTTCTAAGGCAACTGTGGCAGATACCCTGTGCGACCCATCGGTTGACACACCAATCCCGGCAATGCCGATTGACCCACCAACCCTGACCATGACGTTTTTTGTAAACACATCGCCATTGGCAGGACAAAGTGGTAAAAAATTAACATCACGTATGATTGGTGACCGCCTGTTTAAAGAAGCCGAAACAAATATCGCCCTGCGCGTTACACAGAGTGAGAACAAAGAATCTTTCGAAGTTTCCGGTCGCGGTGAATTACAGTTGGGGATTTTAATTGAAACGATGCGCCGCGAAGGTTTTGAATTAAGTGTATCGCGTCCACGCGTTGTTATGAAAACTGGACCAAACGGTGAACAACTGGAACCAATCGAAGAAGTTGTTGTTGACGTTGATGACGAATTTAGCGGTGTTGTTATTGAAAAAATGACCAAGCGCAAGGCAACAATTACCGAAATGAAGGCATCTGGTGGTGGCAAAACCCGTATCGTATTTTCGGCACCATCACGCGGCTTGATTGGATACCTGTCCGAATTCAGAACCGATACACGTGGCACCGGTATTATGAACCGTATGTTTTCTGAATACGGTCCATATCGTGGTCCAATTATCCAATATCGTCCAGGGGTTTTGGTGTCCATGGAAAAAGGTTCAACCGCAACATACGCGTTGCACAATTTGGAACCGCGCGGCGTTTTGTTCGTTGGTCCACAAACCGAAGTTTATTCCGGTATGATTATTGGTGAACACAGCAAAGAAAACGATTTAGAGGTTAACCCGGTCAAAGGTAAAGAATTAACCAACGTTCGCAGTGTAACCGCCGATGAAAAATTGTTCTTGGCACCGCCACGTAAAATGTCTTTGGAAGAAGCGTTATCTTATATCCAAGATGATGAATTGGTTGAAGTAACACCGGCCACAATCCGTTTACGCAAAAAAGAATTAGACAGTGGTAAACGTAAAAAGTTGGCCCGCAGTAAAGACGAAATGTAAAAATAGTACCGCCCAAACGGGCGGTATTTTTATTTGCCAACAATTATATATTTTTGCTGTTGAACCAGCCACCCGAACAAGATATAATTCCTAAGACCAATCCGGAGGTAATTTATGACTAATCAACCATTGATGAGTGTTGTTATTCCAATGTACAATGCATCGGCATTTATACATAAGACGCTGGAACAATTAACCCATCAAACATATAAAAACATTGAAATAATCATTGTTGACGATGGTGGCACAGATAATTCTGTTGATATTGTTAGGCAATATGCAAAACACGACAAGCGCATAAAACTAATAAAACAGAAAAATGCCGGGGTATCTGTGGCATCTAATACCGGTATCAAGGCCGCAACAGGCAAATATGTTTGTATTCACGACCACGATGATTTTGTAAATCTAGAATATTTTGAAAAAATGGCAAATGCCGCAAAATTAACAGATGCCGATGTCTTATGCGGCGAAGTTAATGAACCTGGCTGGTCTTTCCCAGAATTTAAATTCATTGAAATTGCAACATCTATGGCCGACAAAATTCAAATGACACACGCAAACGCATTTAACTGTGCATGGCGATATGCATATAAAACATCTTTCTTGAAAAAAACAAAATTATTGTTTGAGCTATCTGTTTGTGGTGCCCAAGATGTGATATTTTCTAAATCTGCCATTGTTTTAGCAGAACGTGTTGCAACCGTCCCGGGTGCGGTTTATACGGTTCGCGACCAACCGACATCATTGGGTAAAAACAAAAAACGCAAAGCGGCAGGTGTTAGCGCAGAAACCGCCAAGGCATGGCGCAGATACAATGAACTGATTACCAAATATGGCGCCAAAGAACTGTTAAACGCGCCGGACAAACCGACACGAATTAACACATTTAAAATATTTAATCGCGTGATAACCCGGGTAGAAATATTCCCTCGCAAAAAGAGATTTTTCATTTTTGGCATAAATATCGGAACCAAACATATGGATTGATTCCATGTTGCAAGTAACAAAAAAATTATGTAAATTAAACAAGATGAAACAAACTAAACACGATATTAAAAGATTATTTCTTTTTGCCGGATACGACAAAGATGGAATCATTGATGATTCATTGGTGTATTATGTAAAGCATTTGTCTCTCTTTGGTGATGTTGTTCTGTTTACAGATTGCGATTGTTCCGCCCAAGAATTGGACAAGGTTAAGTCATATTGCATGTATGCATCCGCTGCCCGCCATGGTGAATATGATTTTGGTTCTTATAAACGCGCTTATTTATGGGCAACAGAAAACCTGAATTTGCAAGATTATGATTTTGTGTATTTGGTAAATGATTCTGTATATGGGCCATTTTTTGATTTGGGAAAATATTTCCAAGAAATGGAATCATGGAATTCTGATGCTTTTGGTATGGTTGATAAAATTGGCGGACATGGGCCACATATACAATCGTGGTTTATTGGTATGCGGCCAAGTGTATTTTTATCCGCATGGTTTGATGAATTTATAAAATCTGTAAAACACGAACAAAAGAAATCCGATGTTGCGGTTATTTATGAAACAGGTTTTAGCCGTAAATTAAACGCGCATAAAATACCATACAAATGTATCTATTCTGTACGAGGGCGTGGTGTGTACAACAAGGTGCGCGCACTGTATAACAAAAAAATGCCGTTTATGAAAAAGGTTGCTTTTATTCGTCATGATGGCGGATTGGCCGGTCAAATAAAATATGTTTTGAATCACTTATCGCCAGAATTGCGCGAAATTATTTTGAAATCTGCATACCGGGTATATGGTACCGATGTTGTAGGTGGTGTCTTGACACGCGGCCGGTTTGCAAACGCAATACGCAAAATAAAATACGCATTAAAAAAAGTTATTAAGGGACAGATATGAATAAACAAAAGAAAGTCGCCGTAATAACTATGGCGCGAAACGATGAATTTTTCCTGGGGCGTTGGATAAAATATTACAGTGAACAATTCGGTCAAGAAAACCTGTATATTATACTGGACGGCCTTGACCAAGATTCACCAAAAAATGCCGAAAACGTTAATATTATTAAACTGGAACATCATGAAATGTCGCGCATTGCCGGCGATAAATACAGAATTACTAAATTAACCGATTTGGCACATGAATTATTAAAAAAATATGACCTGGTTATCGGATGCGATTGTGACGAGTTTTTAATTGTTGACCCAAAGACAGGAAAATCATTGGCACAATACCTGGGCGAAATAAAAATAAAGACATCTGTATCCGGAATCGGGTTGGACGTTGGTCAAAATCTGAACACAGAATCAGAATTAAATCAAAAAAAACCTATATTGGAACAACGTGAATATGCCCTGCTCTCTACCCGATATACAAAGCCGGTTGTCATAAACCGCCCTGTTAATTGGGGCAGCGGTTTCCACCGCATCAAAGGCCATAATTTTCATTTGGATAAAAATTTATATCTGTTGCATTTTGGTGCGGTTGATTTAGAAATGTTAAAAACCAAGGCGCGCAAACGTGGTGCTGATTGGTTAAACCATTTGGAACGCCGTGGTAATGGCACAATAAATGCCGTAACAACCAAATACGCACATGGCGAAACATTTATAAAACTTGCACGTATTATGCAAAGAATTTTCCGTCCAATCTATGCATTGGATAAACCAGGGATGCTTGGAATTAAGTGGGTTGTACGCGTTCCAACAAGGTTTATAAAAACAAGGATATAAAATGGCAAAAGTATCTGTGATTGTACCTGTTTATAATGTTGCGCAATACTTAGACAAATGTATTTTGTCCCTGGTGGCGCAAACCCTGCACGATATAGAAATAATTTGCATAAATGATTGCAGTACAGACAACAGTTACGAAATCTTGAAGAAATACGCCGCGCAAGATGAACGAATAACAGTTTTGCAAACCAAAAAGAATTCCGGCCTATCAAGTGCGCGCAACCTTGGACTAACAGCGATACACTCGGATTATATCATGTTCTGCGACAGTGATGACTGGTATGAACCAACAATGTGCCAAGATATGTTCGATTTAATTACAAAACACAAAGCAGAACTTGGTATATGTAGCATGAATACCGTATCAGAAACAGGCAAAAGTATAAACAATAACGACAAACGTTTCATTTTACCGGAGGGTGTTTTTGCCCCTAACGCCCCTCAACTGGCCAATACCAGTGTTGCCGTATGTATGCGAATTATTCGTCGCGATATAATTGACAAGAATAATATTGTTTTTCCAATAGGACTAAAATACGAAGACACCTATTTTTCTAATGTTTATAAATTATATACAACCAAGGTCGCAACAACTTCAAAAAAACTGTATAACTATCGAATTCGTGGCGGTTCAATTATGAATTTGACATCCAGTGGTCAAACAAATTCATCGCTAGATTTTGCAAAAGTTGCCATACAATATTTTAATTATTTAAAAGCGCACAAACTTTATACCCAAGAATACTTTAATTTCTGGACAGATTTATTTATATATTATGCACAAAACGCATTGATGTATACAAAAAACAAGGTATACATGCGTGAACTTGATAAGATTTTAACAGACTTTATATCAAAAAATTATGTTTTTGGCACAACAACACCGCGCACAGATTACACGATGTCTTTGATACTGGATGGAAATTTGATGCGCAGAAAAAAATATCTGTTTGGTTTATTTCAAACATATCGCGAAAGCACCAAAACAGAATATTGTTTATGGAAAATCTCGGTATTCAAGATTAAATATTTGGAACACGTAACTAAATATTATTTATTCGGTTTATGCATATACAAAAAGGATGTGAAATGAAAAATCCACCAATAGATATTGTTTACCTGTGGGTTGATGATAACGACAAGAAATGGCGCGCCGAAAAAGAAAAATGGTTAAAGAAACAAGACACAACTGTTCTTGGACGAGATTCTGTTTCAAACGAACGTTTTCGTGATAATGGCGAACTTTTGTATTCTTTGCGCAGTGTTGCCGAATGTGCCCCATGGGTACACCACATTTATATTATCACCGGTTTCGGTCAAATACCCAAGTGGCTAAACACCAAGTATCCAAAAATAACAATAGTTCCACACGAAGAAATCATACCAAACGATGCACTGCCCACATTTACTGCGAACTCTATTGAAATGTGTATAAAAAATATCAAGGATCTATCAGAACACTTTATACTGCTGAATGATGATATGTTTTTTAACAAAAAACTGACACCATCGTATTTCTTTGATTCCAAAGGACGCGCCAAATACCGTTACAGTTCCGCACAAAAAATATCCCCAGATAACTTAAAAAATTGCACTGCCTACACTCAAACAATATTTTTAGCCCAGAAAACAATTCTAAAATTATTCAACCAAAATGTTTTCAAATATTTCCCAAGTCATGGCATTGACCCATACATAAAATCATCCATCCAAGAATGTATGAAAGAACCGGCCTTGCGCGATAAATTTGAATCACAAATTCGCAATAAATTCAGAACATGCGATGAATTTCAACGCGTGATATTTAATTTTTATGATTTGGTAAAAGGTCGCGCAAAATTTATACACGCGCGTGCACGCAAATACACACGACACAAAGTATTAAACTTTATCTATAACTCTTTACATTGGTGGCAAATAAGGAAATCAAATATAGTTGCGCCAAATGTAGTTGCGGCGCGTTATGCGATTATTAACGCACCGACATTTTGTATAAATGACGCGCCAACTAACACCCCTGAAATATTAAAACAAAATCGTGAATTTCTGGAATCGCGTTTCCCGAATAAATCAGATTTTGAAAAATAAAAAAATGCGGTAATAATTACCGCATTTTCTATTTTGATATAAATTCATATATCTGGTTTCGCACATCATACCAATCATTTGGAACATTATCAAACACGCCCGCATCACGCAAATCTATTAACATTTTACGCGCCCCAGACAACTCTTCTTCTGTTTTCAAATAACGAATCTTGCGGAAAGCCCAGTAAATAAAATACCACAAAAATTGCTCTGACCACCTCTTCATCTGATAATCTGTGGCATTTGTTTTATATCGTTCATACGCGTCTTTGATTCCAAAACACAAAGATTGCATTATTCGCAGTTGTTTGGCCGATAAAACAATGCCACCAAAATTTGGGATATAATAATACAATGGCAAATTAATAATAGTTACCCGCGGATTCTTTAACATAACCGCCGACCACCAAGGAAAATCTTCAAACAATATCCCCTTGATAAATGGGGTATCTGCGATTAAATCACGCCGATACAGGTTTTTCCAAACCTGGCAATGTTTAACCAACCAACGGCGTTTTTTATTCGTTGCATTATGCGCGCGTTCGGTTGCATATTCAAAAATATCATCTGTTACCAGTGAATCTATTTTATTCAAATCATATTTTTTATGTATTCCCCATGGAATAACATCATCTGTATTTAATCCTAATTTATACCGAACCATTAAACGCGGACGGTATATTCTGTCATATGTAAAAGACACCATATCGGTTTTATCGCGCTCGGCAAAATAATGGGCAATTTCCATTGTTTGCGGATGAATAAAATCATCACTATCCAGATACATTATATATTTCCCGGTGGCATGCTTAAAACCCTCGTTACGCGCATCCGACAGACCGCCATTTTCCTTATGCACAACAATAAAACGTTTGTCTTTTTTGGCATATTCTTCGGCAATTTCACCAGATTTATCCGGACTGCCGTCATCGACACAAATCGCCTGCCAATCTGTAAAGGTTTGGTTTTTAACACTGTCCAAACACCGCCTCAGGTATTTTTCAACATTATACATAGGGATAATTATAGATATTTTTGGTTTCATATCTGGCCCCTTTTTTTACATTTTTGAAACCGCTTCCGCAAACGTTCCGGGTAATGGCGCATCCGCATATGCGCACTTTTGAAAGAACGCATCCGCAGTTAATTTTTTAAATAACTTTTCATCATACGGTTCGTGTTTATAGTTATGCCACAATGCATGGGTTGGATCCTGGTCAACGTGGGGCATTTTAGCAAAATATTTTTTTGCACGCACATCATTTTCAACCAATGTTTTGAATAACAGTTGATGCATAAAATAATCAAAACAATGATTTTCATGCATCCAATAATCCAAAATCATTGCACGCCATGCCGCCAGTAAATACGCACCTTTGCGTGCACGAATAAAGCAATTTTGCATATATGAATATTTCTGACCGACATTACCAACCATATAAACAAAGAAATCCAAATCGATTATCCAATCTGGAATCGGTGCCGTTACAAAGGCGGTCGAATCTAACCATATTCCACCATGTTCATATAATAATTCCACACGAACAATATCCGCAAAATGTGCGCGTCTAATTTTTCCATCGCGATATTTTTCAATTATTTCACGTGGCAAATTAACATATTGTTCAAAATTATTATCATCCAATACAACCAATTCTTGTTTACAATGACGACGAATACTGCGGAAACACGCTTGAACCAAGGCGGGCGCTTTCTCTTCCCCTTGTTGCCACATAGTGAATATTTTTTCGTTTTTATCATCATTAACGACACGTGTTTCTTTGACCCGCGCCGCCGCCGGTAAATATCGTTTAAAATAACGTACCGCAACATCTGAAAACACATCACAACGCACGGCACTGCGCAACGCACGTGGTCGCCATAACCAATTTAAAATATGCGCCCGCACAACAATCTGTGTTAGTGCCCATGCGCGTGATATATTCATTTTTACCCCCTTGGATTATTCTTCATCCAATGCCGGTTCCGCATCTGTATCATCATCAACAGGGCCGGTTGTCATTTCTTCGGCGATACCGCTTGCCCGCGCCATAATTTTATCCAACAATTCTTGTTGCGCTTCTGGATGGTCTTTCAACCATTGCCGTGCATTTGCCTCGCCCTGGCCTATGCGTTCATTGTTGTATGAATAAAAACTGCCCGCTTTGTCAATAAATTCATACTTTACGCCCATGTCCAAGATTTCACTTATACGGGAAATACCTTCACCATACATAATTTTAAAATCAACAGTACGGAACGGTGGTGCAACCTTGTTTTTAACAACCTTGACACGTGTTTCGTTTCCAATGATATTTTCTTTATCTTTGATTTGCCCCGTACGACGAATATCAAGACGAACAGACGCATAGAACTTTAATGCATTACCGCCAGATGTCGTTTCCGGATTTCCAAACATAACACCAATTTTCATACGGATTTGATTTATAAAAATCAACAAAGTGTTGCTGCGCGATACACTGCCCGCCAATTTTTTCAAAGACTGACTCATTAAACGGGCGGTTGTTCCGACAAAACTGTCGCCAATATTACCTTCTAATTCGGCCTTGGGCACCAATGCCGCGACCGAGTCAATAACAACAACATCAACCGCGCCAGATTTTATCAAAGTATCGGCAATTTCTAATGCCTGTTCCCCGGAATCGGGTTGTGATATAATCAATTCTGAAACATTACATCCCAATTTTTTTGCATAACTTGGGTCCAATGCATTTTCTGCATCGATATAGGCACACGTACCGCCCTTCTTTTGTGCTTCGGCCACCGCATGCAGTGCCAACGTTGTTTTACCAGAACTTTCTGGCCCATATATTTCAACGATACGTCCACGTGGATAACCACCAATCCCCAATGCAATATCCAACCCCAAAGAACCCGATGAAATCGCTTCTATGTTTTGTTGCGAACCATCACCCATTTTCATGATGGCTTCTTTACCAAATTGTTTTTGAATTTGTGCCAACGCAGATTCCAATGCCGGATTTTTTGCCCCTGTGCTGGCCACTTCCTTTTTTGCCATATTTTACCCCTTTCTTAACAAGGAAATCATACACAGAAAAAGCCATCTATGCAATTATTTTTTAGCCATTAAAACCAATATAGAAATAATACCAATTATTGCCGTAACGGTCCAAACTGCGGCGGTTGCACCAAAAAACGCAATACATGCCGCACCCATTACCGGGGCAATTACATTGGGCAAATTACAACTGGTTCGAAAGACACCATAAAATTTCGCCTGCTGAGCATTTTTAGTGTTATCAAAAAACAACAAATCGTGCACCGGTTCCATCAACGCACCCGATACCTGCCAGGCAACAAATATGGCCAGCAACGGTATCCCTGTGGCAAATGTCGCCCATGCAGAAAACAATGCAAACGACCCAAAGCCCAATATCAACCATATTCTTTTTCCAAACCTGCGAACCAAACGCCCCATAACCTCGGACAGCAATAAATAAGGTATAATCCCCAACGACAAAACCAACCCCAATGTATCTTTGGAAAATCCATTTTCAATAACAACAATCGGAACGTATAAATATCGCATTGCGCGTAATGAATAAAAGCCAAAATTCACAATATACGCCCGCAGCATCCCCGGGGTTTTAAAAAACGCAACCGCGTTACGCAACAACGAACGCACCGTACGACGTGGATTGACCGGTTTTATCTGTTTATCTTCTTGGCGCAATCCCATATATTTAAAGTATATCCATGCCAACAAATAAATTAACGCCGCCAAGAAAAAAGCCGACCTGTTATCAAACCTGGTTGCGACCGCAACCGCAATCATCGGCGCAAAGAACGCACCAACATTGACCCACAAATGATATCGCGAATTTAATTTTGCCATACCAACATCATGTGAAAAATCAGACATAAACAGCGGTATCAACATCGCCGTTAATGTAATTGCAAAACCACTGGTAAAATCCAAAACAATAAACGTACGTGGCAATACAGAAAATCCCATCATTGCATAGCATGCAATTAACATAATCAACGCAAAATAAAAAACACGAACCTTGGAAAATTGTCTAAAAATTTCATTTGCAAACAGTGCCGCAATCATGCAAAAAATCGAATAAATCGCGACATAAATACCAACAATCGCAGAATTCTTAAAAATTTCCAAGATAACCAACGCATACACTGCATTATAAATACCATCGGCAAACCCGGTAAACATCCCCAGATTTGCAAACGAATAACCACTGACACTGCGGCGTGCGCCAATATATTTATCTTTTGCCATTGATATTCTCTCTCCCCTGCATTCTTGTAATTATATCACAAAAAACGCAAAACACCAAAGGCATAAAAAAACGCACCGTTTGGTGCGCTTGAATTATTTTGCTTCTGCCTTTTGCTGACGTTGTTCATACAAAGATGCAAAATCAACCTGCTGCATGGCGAACGGTGGGAAACCGGATTCTGCCGTCAAACGCGTAACCAGTGCACGTACCGCCGGGAACAGCATATGTGGAACATCAATTAACAAAGTGCGCTTTTTAACTTCTTCATCTTTTTCTTCTTCCATTTGAACCAAACCAGAATATGTAGATTCAATCAAAAAGATGGATTTTCCAGATTCTTTTAATTTAGAATGAACTTTTGTAATCAAATCAACCATATATAAATTATTTTCTGCGCCTTTTACTTGTAAATCGATATTTATTTCTAATTCCGCCTGGCCATTATCTTGTTTAAAGAATAATTCCGGGACATTTGGGCTCTCGAACGAGATATCTTTCAAGAATTGAGAAATAATATTAAACTTTGCCATACGATTGCTCCTTTTTTTATGACTCATTTTATGATAATATAACATAGTATAGAAATTTTACAAGTGGGGGGAAAAGAAAAAATGATTCAAAAAAAACAATGTATATTTACCAGATTCATAATGGCAATTACATGCGCCATGATTATCGCATCATGCGATTTATCAACACCAACACACACCGGTGACAATTCTGTCGCACCGTCTTCAAATCTGCACCGGGTATCATATTCTGAATTACCCGGTTGGAACCAAGACGATGTCCGTTATGCCTTGCAGGCCTTTCGTAATTCATGCAAGGCAAAAATTCAATACAAAGGTCGTGTGATTCCTGACCGCGAATTATTCCAAGAAAAATGCAATATGTTACCCAGTGCCAGTGCCGACAACGCCACCGTTCGCGCATGGTTTGAATCAAATTTCCAACCATACAAAATATATAACGATGACGGTTCAACCAAGGGAACATATACCGGATACTATTCCCCTGTTATTCCGGGATGCAAAACTAAAACCGCCGAATGTAACGAACCGCTTATGGGAATCCCAACGGACGGTCGCAATTTCAAAGGTGTATCAAAGAAACAAATTGTCGAAAACAAAATTGGACGTGTACTGTATTGGGCAAACATTGTTGATGTACAAAACATCCAAATTCAAGGCAGCGGCATGCTAAAATTACCCGATGGGAAAATGGTTAAATTGAACTTTGCCGCCGTCAATGATATGCCGTTTAAATCTATTGGCGAACAACTGCGCAATCGTGGCATAAAACCCGAAGGCGGATATTCTGCGGATGCCGTATGGACATACTTAAAAAAGAACCCAAAATTGGCCAAGGAAGTGATTTACAACAATCCACGTTATGTGTATTTCTATGAATCTGTTCCGCCGGATGTTATTGGCAAGTTGGGAACCCCACTGTCCAAAATACGCAGTGTTGCAATGGATGATTCCATCTATACGTTGGGATTGCCGGTCTATATTGACACGAACCTGTCAAACGGACAAAAATTTAGACGACTGATGATTGCCCAAGACACCGGCAGTGCAATCCGCGGTTGGATACGCGCCGATATATTCTTTGGCAAAGGCGATGAAGCATACCAATACGCACATGGTCAACACGCCCAAGGAGAAATGTACATTTTAATGCCGAAAGAATACAACTATGTCAAACCCAGAAAATAAATTTTCTATGCGCGCCAAACGCCCCCAAACAATCGCGGGCGCGTTGGGCGGGCTGTTAAAAATCTTTGGCGCGCGCGCATCTGATTCTGATTTGGTTGCACGTTGGGGTGAAATTATGCCACGCGATATTGCGGATGTGGCACAAATATGTGCAATAAAAAAAACACCAAACAAAAAATACAACATCGTTCTGCGCCCAACAAATCCGGCATTGGCATTAGAATTATCTTATAAGAAAGATGAAATAAAAAAGCAAATTGATAAATACTTTGGATATGATGCCGTTGAAAAAATCAGTTTCAGGAGATAAAAATATGCGTGTTTTGGGCATTGACCCCGGTTTATTACACACAGGTTGGGCAATCATAGATAGTCGTGGCAACGAACGACACTATGTTGCCAGTGGTGTTATTTTACCCAAAAAGGCCGTACCCCTGGCCGAACGTTTGGCAACCATTTTCAATGGCATTTCAAGTTTGTGTGATTTATATAAACCCGATGTTTGCAGTATTGAAATAATTTTTGTTAACGAAAACCCTAAAACGACATTGTTACTGGGGCACGCGCGTGCGGCGGCAATGGTTGGGGTATCCACGCACAATATTGAAATATTTGAATACGAACCAAACACAATTAAAAAAGCCCTGACCGGTGGTGGTCATGCACAAAAAAGTGCAATAGATAAAATGGTGCGCATTTTGTTACCGGCCGCCGACCCCAAGACCCCGGACGAAGGTGATGCGTTGGCCATCGCCCTGACCCATACAAACATGTCAAAATTTATAAAATAAAAAACCGGCTATATGCCGGTTTTATTAATCTCTAACATTTTATGCAGCGGCGGTGAATACCTTTTGCACATCGTCATTGGCATCCAATGCATCGACCAATTTTTCGACCTTGGCCCACGCTTCTTCGTCCAAATCCATCGGCATATTTGGAATCCACGTCAATTCTGCATTTTCTGGTTCGCCCAAAACATCATTTAATTTCTTTTGAACCGTCATAAAATCATCGGGTTTTGTTGTGATAACGAAACCTTCTTCGGTTACTTCTAAATTATCTGCTTCGGCATCCATAACGATTTCCATCATTTCATCTTCGGTTTTACCAATAGATGATGGATAGAAAATTTGACCTGCGCGTGTGAACATAAATACAACACTGCCCTCTTCGCCCATATTGCCACCATTTTTGGCAAAGATATTACGAACTTCGGGTACTGTACGACGTGGGTTATCGGTCAACGCTTCCACTATAACAGGTACCGCGCCGGGGCCATAGCCTTCATAACGAACGGCAACATAACTTTCGGTGTTTGCACCCGATGCCTTGTCAATTGCACGTTTAATATTATCGTTTGGCATAGAATTCTTGCGTGCCTGTAAAATCGCCAAACGCAAACGCGGGTTATTGTCCGGGTTTTTATCGCCCAACTTTGCCGCCATTGTGATTTCACGCGCCAGTTTTGTAAACAAACCACTGCGCGCCGCATCCGCCAAGCCCTTCTTGTGCTGGATGTTGTGCCATTTGCTGTGTCCACTCATAATTTGACCTTTTGATTTATTTGGATTAAAATTACCACAAAAGGATAGCAAATGATTGGAAAATTGCAAGGTTTTGTTGATTATATTGGTGATGGATTTATAATTTTAATGACCGGGGGGGTTGGATACAAGGTCTATACGCCGGAAATTCTGACCTCGGGGGCAAATGTTACACTTTGGATTGAAACGGTTGTCCGCGAAGATTCTATTCGTTTATTCGGTTTTTCAACCCAATCGGGACAAAATTTATTCAATATGTTAACAACTGTATCTGGCGTTGGACCCAAGGTTGCCATGGCAATAATGGGCACAATCAAAACAGATACACTTATGACCGCCATCGCAACCGGCGATGCAAAAACCATTGCAACCGCACCCGGTGTCGGCAAAAAGGTTGCCGAAAAAATCATTGTCGAATTAAAGAACAAAATGGGTGGCACATCATTTGAATTTGATATGGGTAATGCATCCGGTGGCGCATTGCCGGATTTACTGGCGGCATTGGAAAGTTTGGGTTATCGCCGTATGGACATTGTTGACATGGCACAAAAACTGGTTTCACAGAACCCAGGTGCCGATGTTGCGAAACTGGTCCCAATGGCATTAAAAGAAATAAGCGGGGCCAAATAAGATGAATAACAACGATACAATATTTGCACTTTCATCGGGACATGGTAAATCCGGGGTTGCGGTTATTCGCATATCGGGCAACACACTTGAAACGTTTGCACAGAAAATTACGGGACGCGCCACCGTGGCACCACGACACGCGTATTTTGTTAACCTGCGCGATGATGCAGGTGAAATTATTGACCAATGTGTTATAACATACTTTGCCGCGCCACACAGTTTTACTGGCACCGATGTTATTGAAATCGCATCGCATGGCGCACCGGCGGTAATAAACAAAATATTTGAATTCTTGCACGCACATGATATGCGTATGGCAACCCCGGGGGAATTTTCACGCCGCGCATTTTACAACGGAAAAATGGATTTATCAGACGTTGACGGTTTGGCCGCGCTATTGGATGCCGAAACAGATATTCAACGCAAAAGCGCATTAAAATCTATGATGGGCGGGGACAGCGATATATACAACGCATGGCGCAATTCAATGATTGAAATATCGGCCTATGCGGCGGCAATATTGGATTACGAACCTGATGACCTGCCAAAAAACATTTACGAAACCATCATTACAAAAACCAAAAAGTTATATGATGAAATTACCAACGCATTAAATAAATATGGCGCAGCACGTGCAATTCGCGGTGGTGTAAATGTCGCATTGGTTGGCGAAACAAACGTTGGTAAATCATCTTTGTTTAATGCAATTTTGGGAACCGCACGCGCGATAGTATCTGATATTCCCGGCACAACACGCGATGTTGTATCGGCATCGGTTGACATGGGTGGATATTTGGTAAATTTGTCAGATACGGCCGGTCTGCGTGAAACATCGGATACGGTTGAACGTATTGGAATAGACCGTACACACGATGAAATAAAAAATGCCGATTTGGTTTTACATGTAATCACACCAATCGACACCCCAACGGCGGTTGCACCAGACGAATTGTTAATTGTGAACAAGTGCGACACCTGTGGCACCCAAGAAAACAAAAATGCGATTTATGTATCTGCAAAAAAAGGTACTGGTGTTAACGATTTAATTAAAACAATTACCACCAGAATTCAAAAAATTGCGGGTAACGGTGAATCTGTACTAATGATAAATGCACGCACACGTAAATTACTGGAAACCGCACAAAACGAATTATTGTTGGCAATTCAAGAATCTGATGCTAGAAACAACACTAACGATGGCGATTATGATATATTGTCCGAACATGTACGATATGCCGCCGATGCGATTGGAAAAATACTTGGCACAATCAGCACAAATGAAATCCTGGATGCCACATTTTCCCAACTGTGTTTAGGAAAATAGGTGTTAATCAGAAATACCACATGCTTTCTTATCGGAAATTTTTTCGTTACTTTCTCCGTTGCCCTGCCAATCATTAAAGCAACGTGTTAAAACACTTGAATCGGACGGACATTTCCAACATCTTTGAATTGCAGATTTGGAAAAAGTAGAAAAATTAGTTGAATCTAGCGACACACACTCGTTAGTTTTGGTACTGAAAGCCTTTCCCGAAGAACAATGTTCACAAACACCAGAGTCATTAACACCTTGTGATTTTTCTGTTGGGCATTTTACGCACTGGTCCGAATTTTCGTTTTCAAATCCCTCACCAGGTTTACACGGATCAACACAGCTATATAGCCCATTAATTTGTACTCTTGATTTTCCCACAGGACAACCATCTTCATCTGGCTCCGTACAAATAGTTCCTACCATTTCACCACACGCATTATATTCTTGTTGACACGTTCCACCATTAACCTCTTTTGCGGCTGTATAATTTTTATTTTCCTTAAAAACCCCTTGCTTTTCTGTTGTACCGTTACAACAAATATACTTGTCATATAGGGTTTCATCATCTATATCTGATTCTCCTGCCTGTAACAACGCCTTGGTTAAAACATCACCATGATTCATCCATTTTACAGGTGTATTTCGGCCAGTTGATTTGTCATGGCAGTCTTCACTTTGCTTTCCACAAAACCAAAACGCATTATAGTAATACGTATCCACAAAACACGAGCCACTTGGCCCCATTAAAAAATTACCAGTTCCCCACCCAGCATGCGCCTGTGATACAAAAGCACCGATCAAAACCAACAAAATCGCACTAAAAATCCTCTGCATAACTTCCCCCAATTTAATAATTATTTATGCAGTTATTTTACAATAAAACCTTTTTTATTTGCAAGGCATTATTTAGTGGTTAGTGTTACTCTTTTCTCATCGGATATTTGCCGTCAATCAGGTTCTGGCGAACAATATGATGTTTAACCTTTTGCGTACTGGTCATCGGTAAATCATCGGTCGTCATGGCAAAATGTGTTACCCATTTATAAGACGCAACCTTTTTATTTGCGTTTGCGATTGCCGCCGCCAACTTTTCCAATGTCATACCCTTTTCAACACTGAACACGCCATAAGATACGGTTTTATCTTTGACCCTGTGTTCAAACACCGCGACATTTTTAACACCAGGAATTGTGATAAACAACCCTTCTAATTCATCAGGATAAACATTTTTACCACTGTCCAAAACAATCACTTGTTTTTTACGGCCGGCAAAATGCAATTCGCCATTTTTATCCATCGACACCATATCGCCAGTATTAAAGAACCCACGTTCATCAAACACATCGCGATTAACCGCGTCATTATTCAGATAGCCACCAAAAACCTGACGACCGCGAACCCACAAGATTCCGACACCATCTTCATTTTTATCACGAATTTCAACCTCGTTATTGGTGGTCGGACCACCAAATGCGAACGGAACACGTCCCTTGCATGGTTTGGAAATGCAAATTGGGCCAACCGTTTCGGTCATTCCAAAACCTTGGATAAACCCAAGTCCAAGTGCAACAAAGAAATTTTCGATTTCTGGTTTTGTTGCCGCACCACCAGCAATTAACAAACGTGCGCGCCCACCGAACACATCCAGCACCGGTTTAAACGCCTTGTCCACCAATTTACCCAATCCTATTTTTCGCAACAAATTACGATGGCGCATCACAAACGAAAACAGCCACCATTTCTTTTGGGACTTGATATTATCAATAATCTTGTTTCTAAATACTTCGAACAATCTTGGAACCGCCGGAATAATCTGGGGACGGAAATTCTTAAAATCCGCCATAATTTCTTTTGGATTAACGGTTGGTTGCAACAAAACACCGGCACCATATTCCAATGTTGCCAAAACCTCGACCGCAAAGCCGAATATATGATACATCGGCAAAAAACCGTACATTATATCGCCAGCATTTATATATTCATGCATATCCTGCAAAGAATGTGCACATTCCAACAAATTATAGTGTGTTAATGGCACAACCTTTGGTGTACCGGTTGACCCAGATGTAAATGACAATGTCGCAATATCGTCATCTTTTAATTTTGCCGCCTTTAACCGGGCATCTATCCCGGCATCTGGTTCGGTAATGTCCAAGAATTTAAATGTGCCACGTTTGGTTTTATAGAAAAATGATTTTTCTGCACATACAAACTTACACTTGGTGATTTTGGTCATATTATCATATTCAAACGGGGTCAAATTTGTATCCAACAATAAAACCTTGCCCCCCAGGTACCAAATTGCAAACAAAGTAATAGGGAAAGACGGTATATTATGCGACAAAATACCAACCACATCACCCGCAACAATCCCGGCCTTGTGCAAAGTTGTTGCGCGCGCGCGCACCAATTCAACGAAATCTTTATAATTAACGTTTTCACGCACCAAATAGAGTTCATTTGGCCACTTGGTTGCCGCCTGCTCTAAAAACTGAAACATATTCATGTCTAAAAATCCTTGTTGTTTTTATACAATACTATGGCTATTATAGTATCACAAAGGGATAAAAGCAAATATGAAAATTCTGACATTAAATATTAACTCTATACGGGCCCATATTGAATCTTTTCTGGACATATTGTCATCGGGTGAATACGACACAATTTTGGTTCAAGAATTAAAGGTTGAAACCGCCGCATTTCCGCATAATATATTCGATGAATACGGTTATAACATCAAGGTTTTCGGTCAAAAAAGTTGGAACGGTGTCGCAACTTTTTCCAAATATTCTATTGAAGATACAATTCGTGGAATCCCAAATTATCCTGATGTAAACGCACGTTTTTTGGAAACCCTCATAGATGGTCGCCTGCGCGTGATAAACGTCTATATGCCCAACGGCGACAATATTGAATCACCAAAATTTGAATATAAATTACAATGGATGCGCGAATTTACAAAATATATTGAACAATATCTGGATTCTGATGAAGCGGTTATAATCGCGGGCGATTTTAATGTTGCCATTACCGACAACGATATATGGAATCCCAAGAATTATATTGGGTCCAGTATTTCTGCCCCGGCGGCGCGTGAAATAATGCAACAATGGCTGGATGCGGGTTGGACCGATGTGTGGCGCAAATTACACCCAGACGAAATAGATTACACATGGTACGGTTATCGTGGTGGCGATACAGTTGGCAAAAAACAAGGTCTGCGTTTGGACTATTTTTTGGCAAATAAAACCGCCGCAAAAATAATCAAACAATGTGAAATAGATATTGCACCACGCATGGCACAAAAACCAACCGACCATTGTGGTCTTATGATAAAGATAGATTAATCGCGTTCTTCGGCACGCGCAAAGTCATCACACTCTTTATACCGGTCTTCACTGGTTGGGCGATATTCATACGGCGCACCACCAACGATAAACATATTGTACAAATCTGTGGTTTTTGCGACCGCGGCATTTATGAATTCCTGGGTTTCTGTGGCATCAAATTTCTTTAATTCCACCTTGCCAGATTGCAGTTGCAAAAATTGCATAACCGGATATTCACATCTTTTCACCCCCGTAAATCCGCCATTTTGTAACATATACGCTTCTAATGGCAACTGGGGCATATTACCCTGCTCTAACTGTTTATTGTTTGGAATTTTCCCAGTTTTTATATCCAGCACCCCACCCGACCACACACGATCTGCACGCGCACGCACGCGCCAATTCTCTATATTAACACACCCATCTGTTTCGGTCAGGGCATCCGGTGTTTGTCGCAACATATCCAATGCGATAGGCGCAATTTCAACAAACCTTTTGTGCCAGAAAAAGAATATCAAATTTTCCGTTCCTAATATTTTGCGTGCCGCTGCATCCATCTGCGCAATTAAATCTTGTTCCGAAATATTTGGGTGCGCCTTTTCCAAAACATCATGAACCAAACTACCAAAATCACGAACATCTGGTCCAACCCAATAATCTTTCTGGGGACGCAAACGCAATATACGCTTTACATAAAATATGTATGGGTTATGTATCAAATTTTCCAAATCGGTAACATACAAATCGCGCCAATTATTCGGTGGTGTTGGCGCATCATAATTTAACGGTTTTGGTGTAACATCATCACGCGCCGCAACAGATTTTAAAATGTCTGACTCTGCACTTCTGTCTGGTGTTCCATGTGCAACCGTAACCCGGGACAAGAAACGTGATTCCTGGGTTTGAACACCGCCAGATGTGCCACACCTGGTCCAATACACATCGCCACCACATGATAAATTCATAAAATCCAACGCCATCAAAGACACCTTGTGATTGGGCGATGGGATACCAACCTGGTCCGACAAATGGCGTGGCAACCAAGGATTTTCGTACCCCAATGCCGGAAACATCCCTTCATTTAACCCCATTAAAATAATTACGTCTGCGCGTTGCATACGTGATTCAATCGTCCCCAAAACCACAACAGGCGCGGCATCGTTCATTTTCTGACGTACCCCAAGGCCAGAAAAACTATCGTTTAACATTGCGCGCGCATCAGTTAGCGATAAACGAATTTCCATTTTATTCAAACAATCAGACAATTCTTTGATTGCGCCCCAAATTTGAACCGATACATCATCTTCAACATTAAATTCAGGCATCATTTTATCATGAAAACGTTCAATAATTTCCGCAACCGTATTAAACAAATCAAAGTTTTTTGATGCATAAATTTCTGAAAAAATATCACTTTTTGATTCAATCCAATCATCAAACAGATTCAACAGCGCACGTGCGGCACCAACCGATGCACCAGATACAGCACCCGAGAAATCCGCAACAATGTTACGGCGCATAAATTCCTGTCTTAGGCGCGCATTTCCGGCAGAATCAGGTGTAACAACCAGTACTGTTTTATTATCACCGATGGCACGTGCCGCGATTTCTGCGACAACGGCGGCCTCGCACGATTCTGTATCACATTCTATCAAATGACAATTTTCCAAGACCGGCAGATTATCAACATGTACCCTGTTCCCAAAGGCAATATTCATAAAATCTATATTAGATTTTCCAACATCAATTTGAATAACATCATTTGGCGCAAGTCCCAGTTCTGATAAAAATTCATACTCTGAATGATATGGATTTGTTTCCAATTTAAAGTCATCAACATCACCAGAAATTTTCCCAGACAGTATTATTCGCCCCTGGGGCAATTTTGCAATTTTACACATCAAATCACGCGTAACAGGAACGCTTGCCGTAGAACCACACACCACAACCAACGATTTATCCACCGGTAGATTTTTAATATAATTTTCCCATGCCATCACCGAATTATTACGATACACTGTTTCTGTTACACGCCCGGCAAAAACCTCTTTGCCTATATTTGTCATCAAATCTAACATTGCCGCCTTGGTCTGGAAATGCGCGGCATATTTATCATCAACCAGACCGCGCCAATCTATTTTACTAATATCAACACGACTGTTTTCCAAATAATCTTGCATTGTTATTAACGAGTGTGCCACCGGTAATGCCGCAGGGATATTCCCAATTTCCGGAAATTTTGATAACAGATACGACATAACAACAACACGTTGTGTCATAGAAACAACCTCTGGTGATGTTTCCGTATCGGTTTCTAGTTCAAAACCTTCACCCAAAGGAACTATTTTTGGCAACAAAACCGCGTGCCCAATACGTGCAACAATCATTTTTTCAACGCTGCGCACAGAGCGGCGACTTGGGACAAAAACAAGAACATCCGCCAAATCAACCCCGGATTCTTGAATCACGCGCCACAATCCGTCCAAAATTTTATCAGGGTTTGAAACACAAAATATATTTTTATTTAATGCCAATGCGCGCCCTTACCTTGTCAATCCCTGTTTTTTTTGCAGACGATGTTTCTATGATTTCACCGGCCATCGCAGGATGTTCATTTGGATTTATAATACCTTGTTCATTTTCACGAATTTTTTTATCTTTTTTTGTATAAACAACCTGATACGCGATACCATTTAAATCACAAAAATGCATCAGTTCTAAATCACTGTCGCGTGGTCCAATACGTGAATCAATCAACACAAACAAACAACGTAACTGTCGCCGCGCGGTAATATATTCTTGGAAACGCAACAGCCACATATCCGCGTTTTCTTTGGACACACGTGCATAACCGTATCCGGGCAAATCGACAATCATTACCCTGTCATCCAGGTTAAACATGTTTATCGTTTGGGTGCGTCCCGGCGTATTAGATGTTCGTGCCACAGATTGTCCCAACACCGCATTTATCAATGAAGATTTCCCAACATTACTGCGTCCGGCGAACGCATATTCGGCAAATTGCGTATTAGGCAAATCACAAACCCTGTCAAAACCACCAACAAATTTTATCATTCGTTTTTATCCTTGGCTAACAATCTTTTGTATGCTTCTTTTTTAGAAATACCCGTACGACGTGCCAAATCAGCCGCCCCAGATTTCATAGACCCCGCCACAACATCATTAACAATTTCACTAATTTCTTCATCAGACATTTTGTGTTCTGGTGCCGGCGCAACCACCAACACTATTTCGCCACGCGGCGCATCTATATTTACCAAATCAGCCGGATATCCAATAATTGTTTCTTCGTGTATTTTGGTTATTTCACGAACGATTGCGATTTGACGTTCTGGCATAACGCGCGCCAATGCGGCGATTGTTGATTTTATACGATTAGGACTCTCGTAATAAATAATGGTATGACGAATTCTGTTGTCTTCACGTAATTTTTTTTCATCAAAAAAACCACAAAATGTAAATCTATCGGTTGGAAAGCCACTTAAAACCAATGCAGATATCGCCGCGGTTGGTCCCGGCACAACAAATACCGGCACACCTGCCGCACGTGCCGCACGAACAATGCGAAAACCCGGATCGCTAACCCCCGGCATTCCTGCATCGGTTACAACCGCAACAGATGCGCCATCACGAATTTTATCAATCAATCCGTCTATGACCCCACGTTCATTATGTTCATGACAAGACACGCATTTTGTTTTTATATCAAAATGCGATGATAATTTTCCAAACACACGTGTATCTTCGGCGGCGACCAAGTCAACATTTTTCAAAACCTCTATTGCGCGTGGGGCCATATCCCCCAGATTTCCAATAGGTGTTCCAACAATATACAGTCCTGTTTGCATTTATTTTTCCTTTGTAGTAAAATAATACAAAAATAAATGGATTTTTCAATGCATATTATAAACAAATTCTTTTACAGTTTAATCTTAACCGCCTTTTTGGTTGGATGCAGTGGCTCTTCAAACTGGTCCAATTACGACAACAAGTCGGTCAGTGCACCGAACCAATTATATGGCACATATATGATAGATATGTACGGACAATCCGATACATCACGCAATATTGCGGTATTATTACCAACATCGGGCGCGCGCGCATCCATCGGACAATCTATACGCCCGGCCATAGAAATGGCGGCACTACAAAATGCACCACGCGGATTGCGCATAAGTTTTTATGACACCGGTTCTGGCAATATTGAAAACACAATATCGGAAATGTTGGCCCAAAATCCTGACGTTATTGTTGGACCGGTATTTGCCGATACCGCCAAGATATTACGTGATATGAAACCATCTGGCATTCCGGCATTGGCGTTTACATCTGACCTGGGCGCGGTTGGGGACGGAATATTAAGCATGTCTTTGATTCCGACAAATTCAACCGAGGCAATTTTACAAACAATGAAATCTGATGGCGTTGAAAAATTTATTATCATGGCACCTGACAATATATCTGGGCGCACAATGGCGGGCGCGGCAAAATCTGTGAATTCTGCATACAATATTAAAAACATTGGTGTATTTTATTATACCGAACACGATGCAAATTCTATCAAGGAAACGACACAAACCGCATCTATGTATTCTGCACGCAGTGCGGCAAACACGCGCGCACGTGAAATACTGGCGAATATTGCAAATAACGAATCTTTGTCGGCATCAGAAAAAACATCTGTTACATCACAACTGGCCAAACTAAATAAACGTGATGTTATTGGCAAATTACCGTATGATGCGATATTATTCCTGGGGACCACAGACGATACGAAATCATTGGTTTCATTTTTACGATATTACGGTGTTGGCGCAAATGATATACGGATGTATGGAACATCTATGTGGGAAGGTACCGATATATCATCTGACATAACGATGACCGGCGCAAAATTTGCAACAATGAACGACATACCACAAAACATATCCGCAACGTACGAAAGTGCGACCGGCATCCCCGCCCCACGCATGGCGGTAATTGGTTACGATGCAACCATTTTGGCGATAAACGCCGCATACGCACCTGATGGCGCAACATCTTATTTATTGAACCCCAGTGGATATGTCGGCGCGAATGGTTTATTTAGATTACGTCCAAACGGCACGAACGAACGCGCATTACAAATTGTGCGAATAAATGGTGATGGAACAACAATCCCTATCAAAACCGCACCGATTAACTTTATAAACCAGATTTATTTTAACACATCTAATTATATTACACCGGCGGAAAGCATGCCTTTGGCATCTGATGGAATAAATCCATCTGATTATATGAACATCCCTGATAGATTACGCGGAAAATACAAATCAAAAAAATATGGTGCAAATACAGTAATTCAATTTGAACAAATCGAACCGATAAACACTGCCAGTGTTATTATTCAACCCCAAGAAGATTTTTCCATAACCGCGGAAAACTATGAACCAGTAAATCTTGAAAAGGTCAATCGAAAAAACATTGACTCGATAGAAATAACTGAATAATATAATAAACAAACAAGGGAACAGAGATGAAAACAATTTATAAAATCATTATTGCATGTGTCGTAACCGCGGTTGCAACCGCATTTGTAACGGTCAAGGTTATTGATTGGCAATACGCCGGCGATGAAATGCAATGCAAAGATGGTGCAAATCCTGATAAAAACGGATGCTGTCCGGGTGAAACATATACAGATATGGGCGATGATGGTTTTAACTGTTGTCCTGATGCAGGTGGCGACTGTTTTCCCCCTATCAAGAAATAATAAAAAATGCCACAAAAATTGTGGCATTTTTTAATCCATATCACGCAAACTGATTTTATCACCATCAACTATAACCAACTTGCCTGATTTTATACCCGCCCAACGCGCGATATTAAATGCATCACGTTGCGCAAACAAATCAGGGTCAAATACAGGTAACACCCCGCGCGACAAACACAACTGATTTACAATTTGAATATCATCACATACGGCAATAATTGGTATATCACTGCGGCGACAAGATATTTGGGTTGCCGCCAATGTATCACGCGCAAACACAACAATTGCCCCAACTTGGTTTAAAAATGCCATAGAAGAAACCGAACGCGACCAATTATTTTCAGGTGCATAATCTAATTTCCCCCAATCGTATGGATTGTTTATCGCATCTGCATCAGAATAAGCCAAAATTTTTGCCATTGTTTTTATCACATTTACCGGATTAGAACCTATCGTGGTTTCTTCGGATGTCATTGTTGAATCTGCGCGCAAATATGCCGCCGTTGCGACATCACTAATTTCCGCCCGCAATGGAAATTCACTGTTAACCATACTGCCCAACATTTGTGTTGCCATAATAACCGGTTTATTTAACTTGCGACACTCGCGAATTATATGACGCGAAATTGCAGGCACCTGTTCAAAGGGCAATTCAACCGCCAAATCACCACGTGCAATCATTACCCCATCGGCCAAGGATGCAATATCTGTAATTTTTTCTACGGCATTTTTGCGTTCAATTTTCGCCATAATTTTTACCGGTTTATCGGTGTGTGCGGTTATAAAATCACGCACTTCGGCAATATCTTCGGGACGCTGAACAAAAGACACCGCCACCCAATCAGGATTTTTTGTTAACGCGTATTCTAAATCTTGTCTGTCTTTATCGGTTAGAACCGATGTTTCGACATCTGTATCTGGCAAATTAAAACCGCGCCGCGACCAAATTTCTGTTCCGCGAACAACACGTGCCGATACAGAATTTTCGTCTTTTGATACAACCTGCATTTCAATTTTACCATCATTTAATAAAATTCTTTCGCCCACCTTCAAAGATTTCAAAACATCCCTATCCGGCAGATTTACACGTTTAGAATTCCCCGGTGCCGGATTTGAATCAAAAGTAAACATCTGACCCACAGACAACTTGTATTTTTCTTCGGTCAAGAAATTTCCAATGCGATGCTTGGGGCCTTGCAAATCAATCATTATTGCAATCGGTACTTCTAATTCTTGGGCGACGGCACGTATTGTATCTATTTTATGTCCCTGGGCTTCACCTACATCATGACTAAAATTCAAACGACAAACATTTACCCCTGCCAAAATCATTTGACGCAAAACATCCGGGCTTTCGCAACTGGGACCAATAGAAGCGGTTATTTTTGTAAATCTGTGCATTTTTATTCTCTCTTTTTGTTGATTTTTTCAATTAATTGTATATCATAAAAAGCATAAATATACAAGGGGGAAAACGAACATGAAAAACGCAAACCATGGTGCCATAGACAACCAACAGTTGATTAGCATTATTGAAAGAATCGAAAAATTAAATGAAGACAGCGCGGCAATCGCGGCCGACATCAAAGAAATTTTTAGCGAGGCCAAATCTGCTGGTTTTGACCCAAAATACATCCGCCAAATGATTCGCCTGCGCAAAATGGACCCGGACGAATTAGATGAAGCCGATGAATTAACACAAATGTATCGCAACGCATTGGGATTATAGGCTTTATGAAAAAATTCACCAGAACTGTTGAAAATTTTACATGTATGAATTGTGGGGCAACGGTTCTGGGTAATGGTTATACAAACCATTGTCCAAAATGTCTGTGGTCGCGACACGTGGATGAAAACCCCGGCGACCGCGCATCCAAATGTGGTGGTATGATGCGCCCCATTAGCGTTTCTATTGAAAAAGGCGAATATATAATAACCCATAAATGTGAACAGTGTGGACATATCCGCCGTCAGCATGCCGCCCCCGATGATGATACAGATACTATCATTTCACTATCTGCGAATAACGATTTTATATTTGGCAAACAATAAAATGCGCAAATGGTTTACCCAACAGAAATATAGTTTGTTTTTCTTTTCCGTATTGTTTGCGGCAATCGGTATGGGAATTTACTTTTCTTTATCTTTTGAACCGGGATTGTTTTCGTTGTGTATAATTTTGTGTTGTGGCATTTCGGGATTGCTTTGCGCGCGCAAATATAAAATTTTATATCCTTGTATTTGGATGCTTGTTGGTTTTGGATATGCCGGTATTTATACACATACAAAAGATATTCCACAATTAAACCACGCAACACACAATATTGAAATAACCGGGACCATTTCAAATATTGACTATACACCCGACAAAACCAGAATCACCTTGCAAACCGAAAAGTTCGGTACCGTACGCGTATCAACCCAGGATAACACCAAAGTATTTACCGGCGATATAATTACGGGTCGTGGCGGCCTGTTTCAACCGGCCCCGGCCCCAATGCCCGAAACATTTGATATGGCGCGTTGGGCATTTTTCAATAATATATCTGGCACAGGTTATATATCAGACCTTGCGATAATAAAACCACACACAACAACAAATGCTTCCACTTTTAGACAAAAGATACATAACCGCACACAATCTTTTCTAACCGATGCACTGATATTGGGCTATAAAAACACATTGAAAAAATCGGACCGCGAAATATGGAACAAAAATGGTGTTTCGCATATCTGGTCCATTAGTGGTTATCACATGGCACTAATTGCAGGATGGCTGTTTGCAATATTTTATGTATGTTTTCGGTGTATTCCACCAATAACCCGCCGCATACCTGCGCGTATTCCAGCACTAATCTGTGCATGGTTTGGTTTAATTGGATATATGTTTTTATCCGGGGCCGGCGCGGCAACATTTCGGGCCTTTATAATGACAACACTGGTAATGATTGCGTTTATTATGGCCAGAAACGTGTTTTCGTTACGGACCGCAACAATGGCATTTTTATTAATGATTATCATAAATCCCTATTATGTGATGCAGGCGGGCTTTCAATTATCTTTTGCGGCGATATTTGGAATTATATGGTTGTGGTCTGTGGCAAAACCAAATATGCCATCTGGGAAAATTCTAAAATATTTGTATACGGCATTTTTAACCGCATTGGTGGCTTTTGTGTTCACCGCACCTTTTATTATTGCGCATTTTAATTCAATTCCAATATACGGAATTTTCGCGAACATAATTATCGTACCGATATTTTCTGTGATAATTATGCCAATGGTTATCATAGGAACATGTTTTGCAATGTTTGGAATACCGTACATATTAAAAGCCACACATAATATATACGATATTATTATAAAGTATGCCGAACATGTATCTGACCTGCCGTTGGCAAACATAAACACCATAAACATGCCAAACGCCGCACTGATATTAGTCATAATTGGCCTTGGGGCGATGATATTTTTACGTCCAGATAATAAAATAAAAAACATTTTCATCAGACACGCAAATATCACAATCGCATCGGCATTCATTTGTTTGGGGTTAATCGTATGGTCTACAACCCAAACACCGATATTTTACCTCAGCACCGACCACAACTTAATCGCATCACGCCAAGGTGGCAAATTATATTTTAACAAAAAATCCGACAGTGGAAATTATTTTGCTTTTAATACATGGTTGCAATCAAATGGCGAATCCGGTGAATCAGAACATTTAAAGTTAAAATCCGACCATGGGGTATATAAAATTTCAACACCGAAATGGACACTGGTTTATATTCAACGATTTGTCCCATTGGCAAAGAATCTGGAATCTCTGTGTACGGATAAAAACATAAAATATATTGCATCGTATTACGATATACAATCCCAACATTGTGATACAAAGATATTGCGTGGTGGTGGGGTTATTTATAAATCAGGATACTTTAATAAAACACCATCTAATCGCCTGTGGCATAATCGGCCCGAATAAAATAGAGTCCGTCTGATGGTGCGGTTGCACCGGCCGCACTGCGATTTTTTGCGGCAAAAATTTCATCTATATCTAAATCATGACCACGACCAATTTCAACCAGGGTCCCGACCATATTTCTGACCTGATGATGCAGGAAAGACCGCGCCGAAAATTCAAAAATTATTTCATCTGCATTTTGTTCTATACGACACGAATCCAATGTTTTTATTGGACTTTTCGCCTGACACTCGCTGGCCCGGAAAGATGTAAAATCATGTTGTCCAACCAATTTTTCTGCGGCCGCACGCATTTTATCTATATCCAATTTTTGTGGCACCCACCACACACGATTTTTATACAACACCGGTTGTGCGCCGCGATTTAGTACAACATATTTATAATGCCGCATTACACATGAAAAACGTGCATGAAAATCATCCGACACGCGTTCGCACGACAATACTGAAACCGGCGAATTTATCAAATAGAAATTCAATGCGCGCATAACGGTTTGCGCATCAAAATCACGTTCCAAATCAAAATGCGCCGCCATCGCAACCGCATGAACACCGGCATCCGTCCGACCCGCCCCAACAACATCGGGACGCGTGCCACAAAATTTTTCAATCGCATCCATCATCAAAGATTGCACAGACGGTCCTTGGCGGTTTTCTTGCCATCCGATTAAATTCGTTCCATCATATTCAAGAGTAACTTTATATCGTGTCATTTTTTATCTGTACTTTTCATATCCCGGTTTAACTTTTACTTTTTCACACGCCTTGTCAAATTCATTAACCTTTTGTCGCAAATCACACAAATCAATTAACCATGCAAACATATTCAACAAAGTATTTCTAGAACAATAACTTTGCGCACGTTTTTTATCATACAAACAATATTCACAATGCATACAACGCAACATTAATTTATTCCCCGTATTTTACTTCCGCACCACGCAAACCGTTTACAAAACTGTTCCAATCCATTGGATTTTTACCCGCCGGTTGAATCTTAACAATTTCCAATTTGTCGCCATTTAATTTTGTGGCCAATATTTTAACATCGATACCATTTATTTTTGTCCGCCCCGCCCCCAGCGCACGAATTTGATTATGGATTTCTGTCGCAGTTTTTGACCAATCTATGATTTCATCTGTACCAACAAATTTACGCGTATACGTTGGATTTCCACGTTGAGGCATCGCTACATACCCCTGAGGATTTGCCATATATTGGGCCAGCATATCTGCACCTATTTCAGAAACACGCGCTTCAATCGTTTCGTTTGTATCATCGACAGATATACCGAATTCCTGGCACATTAAAACATCACCCGCATCCAATTCAGATGTCATTTTCATTAAACATACACCGCTTTTTTCATCGCCATTAAACAACGCGGTTTTTATTGGTGAAGGGCCACGATACATTGGTAACAAACTGGGGTGCAGATTTACACAAGGCGCAGAATTTAAAACATTTTCACGCAACAGCGCGCCATACGCCACCACCACAACCATATCAGGCGAAAAATTGTATTCTGATGTTTTATGAAAAACCGGTATTCCTTTTTGTTCGGCCCAAACATGTACCGGTGATTTTGTTAAAACATGCTTGCGCCCAACAGGCTTAGGTCCGCGCGTAAAAACCGCGATAACATCGTGCAAATTTGAAATTTTATCAAAAATCGGAACAACAAACGCAGGTGTTCCCATTAAAACAACTTTCATTTACGCCGCCTTACCTTGCGCATAACCATTTCGCGTTTAACCGGTGATAAATAATCTATGAACAAAACACCGTTTAAGTGGTCTGTTTCATGTTGGACTATGCGGGCCGGTAACCCCGACATTTCGGCCCCCAAACGTTCGCCGCGTTCATTTGTCCATTCAACCACAACCGATTCCGGACGCGTAACATTTGCATAAACCGGCAAATCATCCGCACCCAACACCGACAAGCACCCTTCTTCCATAACAACGGTTTTTTCACTGCGCGATTTAATAATTGGGTTTATCATCTTGAAAACTTCGCCCGTATCAGGGTTCATCATGACCAGAAAACTTTTTGTAATACCAACCTGGGGTGCGGCCAAACCAACCCCATTTTGTGCCGCCATCATTTTCACCATTTCATCCATCGCCGACAAAACATCAGACGATATTTCATCAACCGGCGCGCACTTTTCACGCAAAACTAAATCGCCACAAAGTTTCATTTGCAACATAAATAAATCCTTTTATAATAAATATAGCAAAGGAAATGGAAATGACAACTTATATTTTAATTGCAATGTGCGCCCTGATAATGATTATGCTGATGGTGTTGTTAATGCGCCCGGCGGTGGTTGACATGTCGGCCCTGCGTGAAGATAACACACGTTTACGTGAAAAATTGGCGGAACGGTTGGGTGTATTGGCCCAAAATGCGAACGAATTGAAAAACATCAGTGCCGACATCGCGAACTTTAAGAACATTTTAATGGGCAACAAACAGGCCCGCGGCACATTTGGCGAACGCCAACTGGAAGATTTGGTTTCCGACATAATGCCTCCTGAAACATACGCGTTTCAATCTGTCCTGGAAACTGGGGTTCGTCCCGATTGTATAATACGCCTGCCATATCCGCCGGGCGACATGATTATTGACAGTAAATTCCCATTAGAATCATATACCCGTATGACGAACGGCGAAAGCCAGGAAATGTACCAAAAACAGTTTGAATTAGACGTTCGTAAACATATTGATGCAATTGCCGAAAAATATATTATTCCGGGCCGCACCGCAGACAGTGCGATGATGTTCATCGCATCTGAATCTATCTTTGAAACGTTGCATCGCGATTTTACATCTGTCATTGACTATGCCGCGCGCCGCAAAGTATTTATTGTATCCCCGTCAACATTATGGGCAACACTAAACACAATTCGTGCGGTTTTATCAGATATAAAAATCAAACGCGTTGCCGGTCAAATCAAAAAAGAACTGGATTTATTATTGACCGATTTGGCACGCCTGGGCGAACGCGCCGCCAAGGTTCAAAATCACTTTGCAATGGCACAATCTGACATTGAACAATTACAAATATCTGTTGGTAAAATCACGCCACGCGCCGAAAAGATTAAAGAATTGGACTTTGATAAATAACAAACGGGTGCAATCGCACCCGTTAACTAACCACTAGCCACTAATACTAACCACTTACTTTGGCATACCTGTTTTTGGATTTATCCAAATTTGTTGGTCGGCTATTTCCATCATCGGCATATCACTTTTATTGTCTGAATATGCACGAACAACATGCGGAATAAATTTATTATCACGCGCCCATTCATCCATTGCATAAACTTTATTTATCCCCAAACACAAAAATTTATATTTCCACGGTTTATTTGGCATCATTTTTGAACAAATAACCGCATCAAATTTCATATCACGCACCAGTTTTGGTATTAAATAATCTGCTGATGCAGACACCAATAAAACCTTGTTACCGGCCGCACGTTCCGCCGCAACGCGTTCCGCAGCCCACCCAAAACGATTACGTTTATGCATTTCGATAAAGCCTGGGACAAAACGTTTTACAATCTTTGTTGTAACAAATCTACGAATATGCTCACGCCACCAAATCCCCTCAGGATTAAAAAGGCGCACAATCATACATATCACCACCAAAGGCAAAAATAACCATGGACGCAAACTATGTTTCATACAATACTTAGCAAAAGCCAGATTAGAATCAGGCCAAGACAACGTCCCATCAAAATCAAACAAAACAACATTTACCGGTTTCTGCATAAATCATCCTTTTTCTGCATTATAAATAACAAATATAAATCTTGCAACAATTAGTAGTTTTTGCTATGAATTAAGCGATAATTGGGAGCAAGAGAGACACAAAGGATAAAAGGACATGTAATATGAAGACCTATCTTGATATTTGCCAAGAAATTTTAGATACAAAAACAAATCTTTCAGACAACAGAACCGGTATAAAAACATTACGCAATCCTGCGGGTGCAACATTTATACATGATATGGATATGGGCTTTCCATTGGTTACAACAAAAAAAATGGGATTAAAAAATATTGCAACCGAACTGGAATTTTTCATCAAAGGGATTACAGATAAAAAATGGCTACAAGACCGCAAATGCACTATTTGGGACGAATGGGCCAGTGCAACAAAATGGCAACGCACTTTTCAACAAAAATTAGCAAACACACAAATTGAAAAACAACGCAAATTAACCGACCAAGAAATCCAAGAATTAAAAAACCAGTGTATGAACGCGGAACGCGACTTGGGTCCAATTTACGGATTTCAATGGCGGCACTTTGGTGGAAAATATGAATTTGACCCGGCACGCATAGATAAAGATGCAACAGATAATTATGATATAACTAACCGCGGTATTGATCAGGTCAGCAACGCCATAGAAAAACTAAAAACCGACCCTACCAATCGCCGCATAATTGTTAACGCATGGAATCCAGTTGATGAATACAAAATGGCTTTACCGCCCTGCCACATTATGCATCAACTGTTGGTTGACGGAAACAGATTGAATTTAATATGGACACAACGTTCTTGCGATATGTTCTTGGGGGTGCCATATAACATCGCATCGTATGCATTGTTACTTATGCTCTATGCCAAAGAGGCGGGATTAAAACCGGGCATCTTAAAAGGTGAACTGCATGATGCACATATTTATGAAAATCATATTCCGCAAATGCGCGAACAAATTTCACGTGTACCATACGAATTGCCAACCGTTGAAATTCCAAACGAAAATTGGAACGGTATGTTGGCATGGCAGGCGGCAAACGGTTTCAAACTAAACAATTATAAATGCCACGACAGATTACGTGGTGATGTTGCGCGTTAAAAAATGGGGCAATGCCCCATTTTTATTTTTGTTTAATACCCTTTAATTTTTGACGCAATCTTTCCATCGCAAAGAATAATGCCGGTGTCAAAGTAAACGTCCAGAATAATGATGCACCCATACCACCAATCATAACTGCCGCCATTGCAGATTTCATACCATCGGCACTCCATAATTGTGGCAACATACCGGCCATAACCGCGATAGATGTCATTAACACCATATTCTTTTTAGAATTCAATTCATCCCATAATGCGATTTTAATATTTTCGCCTTGCTTGATACGGTTAATTGTTGGTTCCAAAACCAAAATGTTATTATTAACCACCAATCCGACCAGCATAACAAATGCCAACATTGCCCCAACGTTCATAGATGCCCCAGACAAGAACAACAAGATAAACACACCGGCAAAACTGGTTATAATAGATGTCGCAATCGTAAACGGATGAATCAAAGAATTCAAAATCGCCGCCAACAACATAAACGTCAATATTGTCGCCAACAAAAATGCGGTACCAATTTCGGTTGTTGTTTCCGATTGAATTTCAGACATACCGCCAAATTCGTAACCATAGCCCGGTTTCCAATCTATTTTATCTAATGCGTTTGTGATTTTTGCCTGAACTGGGCCACTGGTTGATTTGCCAAGGTTTATATCTATTTCTGTTACACGATTTTTATCCAAACGGCGAATATCAGGTGTCGCGGTAACCGTTTCAATATCCCCTAATTCCGACAAAGGCACCATACCTTTTTGTGAATTTACCAGCACATCATCAAACATTTCACGTCCCTTGAACGGCTTTGCGAATTCTAAAACGATTGGATATTCTTCACCGGCCTCTTTATATTTGTATGTATCGTTTCCGTACAGTGCCGTACGCAATGCGCCACCCGCATAAGAATTCTTTATTCCCCAAAAATCCATCTTGGATGCATCAGGTGTAAAGCGAATTTCATTACCTGGGGTTTGTTGGGCAAATACGGCCGTTTGCACTTCGGTTATATTGTTAATTGCATCCAAGGCACGCGTGGCATATTCGTTACGCAACGCATCATCTTCACCATAGATATTTAATACAATATCAGACGACACAGAAGACACGCCTTCACCGGCACGAATTTGAATTTCTGCATCCGGTATTTTTGCCAATTCCGGCAAAACCGCACGTGCGATTTTTTTATCACTGCGGTGTCTGTTTTCGCGATTAACCAATTTTATTTTAACCGCTATATTCTGCAAACCGCGTTCACCGATTTTAACAGATGTTGTTTCAACTTCGGGTACGTTTGATAAAACCTGTTCTATTTGTTCGGCAATAGATTGTGATTTTTCATATGTTGCCCCCATTGGTGCACGCGCGGTAATATTTATTTCATTTGCATCGGTTGCCGGACTAAACTCGTTACCGGTAAAGCGCATCAAAAATGCCGCACCAAACAATGCCACAAACGCCATCAAAATTACGCGTCCAGAATGTTTATACTGATATGCAAACCATTTCTGCATTGCGGTTTTATTATCTTTTTTCTTTGTCGCAACACGTTTTATTTTTACCACACGTAAAATTTTGGCAATCATCATAGGGGTCAAAGTAAATGAAAACAATAACGACAAAACTGTCAAATACACAACCGTCATACCAAATTGCATCATAAACTTACCCACGATACCGCCCATAAAGGCCAAAGGTAAAAACACCACGACATTTGTTCCAACACCGGCCAAAACCGAAACCGCAACACGTTTTGTACCATCTATTGCGGCATCTTCTGGCGATTTTCCACCACGCATTTCTTGTAATGCCGATTCTATTAAAATAATGGCGTTTGATACCAATGTTCCCAATGCCGAAGAATACGCCAACAACGTCATCGCGTTAATGGTAAAACCACTGCTGTTAACAAAGAATAATCCCGCAATCAAAGATGCCGGAATAACCACACCCGCGATAATGGTTGAACGCCAATTTCCGGTAAAGGCCAATAACACAAGAATCGTGAAAACAACACCTAAAACAATACCGTTTATCGTACTGGACGTTTCGTTTGAAATAACGACAGAAGAATCAGAAATCATTTCCATTTTGGCATCAGGAAATCTGGACTGCAAATCCGCGGTTAGTTTCGGCAAATCTTTGTTTAATTGCTTTGAAATTTTTACTGCATTTCCATCAGATGCCTTGACCACCGATGCGATAACAACCGGGTTACCATTGAATCGCGCACCGGTATCTAAATCACGTGCGGCATCGGTAACCGTTGCAACATCAGACAAAACAAAATTCTGACCTTCGGCCGTTGTTATATGCAAATTTTTAATTGCATCAACCGATTCAAATTCACCAACAAAACGAACGTTCAAAGAATCTGTACCAAATTCTATTTTACCCCCCGGGACATTTAAATTATTTGCCCCCATCGCGGCAACAACGTCCATTATGGTTACACCGTATGCCGCCATCGTTTGCGGATTTAATGCAACACGTATTGCACGTTTTTCGCCGCCAAAAACATCAACACTGGCCACACCACTAATAGATGTTATTTTGTTTGCCAACGTATTTTCCGCATATTCTTGCAAATCACGCAAAGACGTACCACTTAGCGCAATATCAACCACAGATGTTTGTAATGGGTTTAATTTTTCAATAACCGGTTGTTTCAAATCAGACGGAAATTCTGATGCCAATGCATCTATCTTGGATTTGACTTCACTGGCCTTGTCATTAACATTAACCCCCAGGTTAAACTCCGCCATCACATATCCACCATTTTCAAATGCCTGGGATGTAATTTTTTTCAGTCCTGTAACCTGGGACATGGCATCTTCCGCCTTTTTTATAACCTGGGATTCTATTTCAGCAGGAGCGGCCCCCGGATACACAAACGTTGCCGTAACCATTGGAAAATCCAACGCCGGTGTGCGTTCAATATTCATTTTACCAAACGAAACTATTCCCAACACAACCCACAATAAAACGAACATAACAGTTGTAACAGGACGCTTAACAAAGAAACGCAACATTTTAAAATCCCCCAGTTTTTATTTTTTTACTCTTACTTTTTGACCGGCATTAACCTTAGATGAAATGACAATATCGCCATCAGAAATTCCACTTGAAACACACACAGTTTCTAAATCTTGACCGCTAATTTTCACATCACGTGCCACCGCCACATCAGAATCAAGAACCAAAACAACATTATCACGAACAACATATGCCGGCAAAAAATAACCTTTTAATTTCACTTGAACATTATGCAAACCGTCCGCAACACCACGTGTCCGCACAACATACATACCCGTATCCAAATCCAGGTTGGACGACACTGACACAACCACGCCAGTTCCCACCTTTTGACCGGCACGCAGTTTATTCTGATATATGCCCGAAACATAGGCGCGATTATTTTTTATATCAATTGGTATATTGATAATACCGTCCGATTGTTGCGCAACAACCGTTTCAACAATTGCACCACTTTGCTTTATTTCACGTATCGGATTAAAAACACTCATACGTGATTCCAAGGCAACCATAACAAATCTGAACACGAACCACAGAGCAACCGCCACAATAACCGCGATACTAAAAAACTTTTTTGCACGTGGATTTTCCAAATAACTTGTAATTTTTTTCATTGTTATTCACCTAACTTTTTAACCGATTCCGCCGACATCAAAATTTTGTATTTTGCGTTCAACAAGGCCATATCTAATTGGTACAGCCCATCAGAAACATCCGCCAATTCAACCGCAGAGGTTTGCCCCGATGCAAAGCGTGCCTGGGAAAAATCGTATGCCTTGGCGGCCAAATTACGTGCATTTTCCAAACCCTTTAAATTTCCACACAAATGATTGTATTCTTTTATTGCATTAGTATATTTTTCACCGGTAATTTTTTTTGCCTTGTCTAAATCTTGACGTGCGGCCTCGGCGTTCATGGCATCTATTGTCGCGTTTGCACGATTTGCCCCCCCTGAAAAGATAGGAACTTTTAACGCCAATCCCCAATAGGCAGATTGCGAATTATCACGATTAAACATGTTATCAAAATCTTTGTCCATCGCAGTATAGTTATAAGATGCCATTGCCGCCAATGTCGGATAACCGTTTGCACGTTCAGAAGATGCCTTTTGTTCGTACATACGCACCTGTTGATTCAAGACCTGCCATTCAGGGGTATCGTGCAGTTTTTTCTGGTCCATTGGTGCAAATTTTTTTGGGAAACTATCTGTCAAATTTAATGGTTCTTCGACATCTATTCCGGCCAAAATTTTCAACATACGATGCGCGGTATCACGGTTAAATTCCGCATCCGATAAATTTATTTCTTTTGTCGCAATATCAGATTCTATTTTTACTAAATTACCACGATTTGCGCGCCCTGCCCCGGTCAGTTTTTTACGTGCATCACGTGCATTGTTTAAATTTTTTTGCGCCAAAATAACGATTTCATCTGTCATTTTTGCGGTCCAATACATATCTGCGGCGGCATATTTAACCTCGCGCAGAACCATTTCTTTGGAATATTCCCCCATTTTTATTGCACTGCGCACACTATCGACCGCATTACCAATTTTTCCGAACGTATAAATTGGCTGTGTAATTGTAACACCGGCCATAAAAATATTATCAGGGACATCTATTTTATTTATGCCCGCCAACTGAGGAATCAGACCACCTATCTCCGGCGGCAACTTAACATTATAAGAATCCAGTGGTTTTTCAACATTAACCAAATTCATATATGTAACATTACCTTCGATATTAAACCAACGATTTGCATTAACAGAATCCAAAGATGCCTGGGCCTTGGTTAAATTTGCCTCGGCCTTTTTGACATCGTGTGATTCAGACACAATTTTTTCAATCGCCTGGTTCAAAGACAAATCCATCGCGACCACATCTGTGCCACTAAAACCGGCGCACAGCAAAAACAAAACACCATAAAACTTACGCATTTTTCAACTCCAACTTAACGAAAATATTATAAATAGATTTGAAAGAACGTATCAGTTCTTCTTCATCTTCTTTATCAACATCTTTGAATATTGCGGCCATTGCCTGGTGAAAGATTTCCATAAATTGCTTGGCGGTTTCGGCCCCATACGGTGTAACAGAATACCATGTGTTACGTCTATCGCTTTCATCAACATCACGCGCAACCAATCCATCGCGTTCTAATTTTCGAAAAGCCGTACACAGATTTGGTGCCGGCACAAATTCACGTGCGGCAATATCTTTTAATTTCTGGCGGCCACCTAAATACAAACCAATTAAAAATTGCACCTGTTGACGGGAATAATCACCAAATTGCACGCGACCACGATTTATGCGTTCGGACAATTTTGCGAACAAAAACACACTTTTTTCCAGCCAAGAAACCAATTCTTTGCGAACCATTTTTGCCTCTTTTTTTTATAAAAAACAGAAGATTGTTAAAAACGGAAATCATTATAATTTTTAACAATTATAAAATCAAGTCCAAAAATCAGATTTTTAATTTTATTATTGCAAAAAATATAAAGGTGGTTATAATTAACGTACTTTTTGGGGTGTCGTCTAATGGTAGGACAAGAGATTTTGGTTCTCTTTATCATGGTTCGAATCCGTGCGCCCCAACCAGAATAAACAAAAACACCCCTTTGGGTGTTTTTATTTATTCCTGGGCGCACGGATCGGTGCGAGCGTTAGCGCAGCACCAATACGAGAATACACAATTAGAAAAATCTTAAAAAATCGACCAAGGGAGATTTTTTTGATTTTTGTTATTGCGTATCGAGGCACCCGTGCGCATTCCAGAGAGCAAAAATATAAGACTTTGGCAAGTTCGAAAGTAATTTTTATAAAAATTATGTCGTTATCCACACTTTCGAACCGCTTATAACACTCTAAAAACATTCGAACAAGCAACAATCTTATAAAACTAATAGAACCATGCCCTAACTGGTCTTTTTATTCAAAGTGGTTGTGGTGTGTGGGCGAAACAAGTTGTTTTCATAATAAAATTTTAGTATAATAAGCCTGTAGTTAATTAGAAGACGGAGAAAAAATAATGGCAAACTATGCTGATATAAAAAAAGCTTTGGAACAACGCGGTTTTGCTGAAAATGCAAATTTCATATTTGTGGGTATGAATAGTGAAACTGATTTTATGTTTGATGGAGTACCCACGTATCGTATCGCAAATTACCAGAATGACGAGACCACAATCTATTTTGAACCATTGAAAAGAGATTTAACTTTACACGTAATACATGATTTGAATATGGGCACTGGCGGACAAACAAGTAGCAATAATGGCGTATATGCAGTATACATTCCAAAACAAGGTTTCATTTTTACACAAAACCATGAAATCAAATGGTTAGTAGAAAAAGAATTTAATTTTAAAGATACGCATTTCGGCATTCCTCTCTCGAACGGTGCAATTTTTCGTGATGATAAGCAACAAAAGATTTGGAAACAAATTCAATTTAATTACGCAACAAAGCAAATAACCAAAGAAACGACGAATAAAAAATTGAATCCAAATTTGATGAGAACGGTTGGGGAACAAACTATAGCCAAATAAAACTTTTATTTACTCGCGTTTCGCCCACACACCACAACAAAGATAGACAACCGTTCGTTTCAGGGTGCTTTTTTGTTTGTTTTCTAATATTTTCACCGAGTTCGAAAGGTAAAATAAAAAAAGTGGTAAAAAATCACAAGTTTCGAACTAGTTGTCTGTCTTTAATTTTGAAAACATCTTCATATCACGTGGTATGCTACGCAATAAAAAATACTTCCGTAAAATACCATCTAATCGAAAACCACAACGTTTTGCTACAGCTTCAGAACTTGTATTATCTATATCTAATGTCAATTGAATACGATTTAATCCTATTTTATTAAAACCTATATCAGTCATTAAATTCAAAGCACGTGTCATAATTCCATGTTTTGTGTATTTTTGTCCAAGCCAATAACTTATTTCACCCATATTTTCATCGATATCAACAAATCCTATTTTACCTGCAATTTTACCATCAACCTTTATAAAATACGAACAAATATCAACAGAATAAGATTTTTCTATATTAGTTAGTGTTTTTTCTATTGTTGTATATCTATCAACCCATTCTAAATATTTTGATAAAAAAGCACGATTATCGTTTATCACATCCAATAACTTTTGTGCATTTTGTTTATCAGGAGTAATTTTCTCTAATGTAAAATCACCACAGTCAATATATTTTTCAAATTTCATTCGTTTTTATCCTGTTTATTAGCACTGATATTATAACACAAATTTTTTATGTATTCAAAATTTTCCACCAATTCGGTTCGCGAACTGCGCAGTTTGAGCGCTAACGAATGCGGCGCAGTGTCGGCACAGCCGACCGATTCAATCTGGGGGCCACGAAATATTTTTCTTAAATCGGTATTTACATTTCACATTCAATATTTTATAATCTTTTGAATCCAAGAGATTGGGTTTGGGGCTGTGGTAGCCCGTGAATTCGGTGCGAAAGCATCGTAATCTGATGTTATCGGTGTTTTTTGCGCCGTTATCGTCCCCGCCTTATGGTCGGGGAGTCGTTGGTCATAAAACAGGAATAATCCAAAAACCAACGGAATCAATAATTCACTGATTACCAACTCCCTGGCCGCTCTTTCTTGGAGCGGTTTAATTATTACCAAAGAAGTTTTAATCGTACTGGATACAACCTATGTCAACGCTGAAAGCAAAAATACTTTTATTGAAAGAATTATTGGCGTTAAAAGAAGTCGTTGACAAGGGCAGCATCCAGGTCGCAGCCTGTGAAAACGGTATTAAAAATTCTAACCTATCTCAATTAATCAAGAATTTAGAAGAACGATTTAATACTAAACTTATCAACCGCAACTTTGACGGCAGTCAACCAACAAATTCCGCACAATTGATATATAACGATATTTGCATCATAGAAGAAACTCTTAATAAAATTTCAGAAAAGTTTTTAGACATAGATGCATTATCTGGATCCATGTCTGTATGGACCGAAGAAGGTTTGTTCGGCAGTTTTATTATGAAGGATTTATCCGAATTTTACGCCAAATATCCAAAAATTCGTTTAGAATTACTAATGCGCAAAGAGCCAAATATTTCTGATATGGATATTTTAATTATTAAACCAAAATTGCATCCAAATATTCACGGTACAGTTTTATTCAAATTTAAAACACATTTGAAATTTTATGCCAGTAAAAAATATCTAGACATACATGGTACACCACAAAATATAAATGATTTATTAGAAAACCATGATTTATGTATGGTGAATCGTTATATGAATTTGCCGGAATATCAAAGTATCATAAAACGTGCCAAACATTTGAATACAACTTCTGATTCATTGGCATTGATATATCGGTTGGTTCGCGATGGCGATGGAATTACAGTTTTCCCTTCGTGGTTTGAAGAAAGTGATAAAAACCTGGTTTGTATAAAAGATTTAGATTTTGAATACGAAATGGAAACGCAATGCATTTGCAGAACTGAAATTTCTGAATCTCCAAAGGTGCTTGCTTTTGTTAATTTCTTTATTGATTTTTGCAAAGGACATAATGTTCCGATTGATATTTATTATTAACCTTCTTTGTGTTAATATTTTATTTCTACCGATGCAAAATCTGATAGGATAAATCACCCACGAGGCGCCCCTCGTGGTATTATGTAGACAGAATAAATTTTGTAAACAAAATTTTTATTTTGCTATACACTTTATGAAATCATGTAATGTTTTTCCTGTGGAATTTAATATCTTTGCAATACTGTTTGTCGAAGGCCATCTGGGTTGACCATATTTTGACCAACGTTTGCTTTTATTAAATATCGTTGGGTCTAAACCGGAAAATCTTGCCAAACCGGAACAAGACATTTTATGTTGAAACGCAAAATTATCAATTGCTTGCCATATATCTTCATGACTCATTTTTTTACTCCTTTTTTCGTTATGACAATATTCATTATATTTATTTTTAATGAATTTGCTTTATCCCCTTTTCATAAATCAGATATCTAAAAACGGGCCAAAGACAACAGCAGACAAAACAAAAACCCCAGAAATCCGGGAATATTTATTCTGATTTACATAAAATTTACTATGAAAAAATTCTTAAAATTTGGGGTTTTATTTATGTTTTTTATGTAAAAACCATTTGAATAAAATCCATATATGTGTCATAATGTTACGACATGTGGAAGCGGAGAAATTTATTTTTCGTTGTGATGTGCGCGGTAATGGCCTGGTCCCCGGATATTATCATAACCGATGGGTTTGCCGCCTCTTCCTTACAGGGGGCCGCATCAAAAAAAACAAATAATGCATACAAATTCCGCAGTGCCAGTATCAAGGCCACACCTTCTACGAATTATTTTGCGTCAGAAATTGTCAAGGCAAACGAACAACGTATGGCAATCGCACCATTTTATAATGGTCCAAAAGCAAAGAAAAATACGAATTACAGCAAAAATCCAACATATCGCGATGGCAAAGATGGTAAAGACGGCCGGGATGGTCAAGATGGATACCAAGTAAAACTGGGGGTGGAAAATGATGCTATATGGTGGTGGTGGGTCAACAAAGATGAAACGTACCATTCTATCCCAGAAAAATTAATCGATTTTATAAATTTACAAGGGCCACAGGGTCCAAAGGGCGATACTGGTGAAACCGGTCCGCAAGGTCCACAGGGTGAACAAGGTATTCAGGGACCAAAAGGTGATAAAGGCGATAAGGGGGATGCCGGTGAACCTGGAACCCCGGGCGCAAAAGGTGATACTGGTGAAACAGGACCACAGGGGCCAAAAGGCGATACCGGCGCAACCGGTCCGCAAGGTCCACAGGGCGAACAAGGTGTTCAGGGACCAAAAGGTGATAAAGGCGATAAGGGGGATGCCGGCGAACCCGGAACACCGGGCGCAAAAGGCGATACTGGTGAAACAGGACCACAGGGTCCAAAGGGCGATACTGGTGAAACCGGTCCACAAGGTCCGCAGGGTGAACAAGGTATTCAGGGACCAAAAGGTGATAAAGGCGACAAGGGCGATACCGGTGAACCTGGAACACCGGGTGCAAAAGGCGACACTGGTGAAACTGGTCCGTACTTCATACCAACTGTTGATGAAAATGGTTATATTTCATGGACTAATACTGGTGAATTAGAAAACCCAACTACACAGAACATCAAGGGGCCACAGGGCCCGGCGGGTAACGATGGGAAAACTCCGACTGTTCGTTGTAACACTACCTCAAACAATTTTGAATACAGCTATAATAACGAAAATTGGTACACAATAGACGGTTCAAAATGTATAGGTGATTCTGGTACCGATGGCGCACCTGGTACTGATGGAAAAACACCACAAATTCAATGTAACCCCTCAACCGAACATTTCGAAATTCGCTATAATAATGATGACGAGTGGAACGATATTGGTGGCAATTGTGTTGCCACGAACGGAACTAATGGTATAACCCCTCAAATACGGTGTAATACAAGTTCTGAACATTTTGAAGCCAGTTATGATGCAGGACAAAACTGGACAGATATAAACGGTGATTGTGTTTCCGCAGATGGAACTAATGGTATTAATGCACCGTTACCAATCTTTAAATGCACCCAAAACAATAACAATCAATATGTGCTTGTTTACACATATGATAATGGAGCAACATGGTTGGAAGTAGAAAATTCACAATGCATAGGAGAACAAGGTCCACAGGGTGAACAAGGTATTCAAGGCCCGGCGGGATTATCACCAACACTGCATTGTTTTGATAATACTTGGTACTACATAGTATCAGAAAATCCCAATACCAGCAGTTCGGCCGGTTGGACCAGTATGAATGTACCTTGTACAACAACCCCACGTTTCGCATGTCATGATGATGGTTCTGGTGCTGCTACATTATTGTATACATTTGATGCGAATACACCTTTACCAGGTCAATCTGGTTATAATTCTAATCTTTGGCAAAACGCAACAAACGGCAGTTCCGCCTGTCAAAGGGGCATACCCCCACAGATTCGTTGCAATTCAACTTCTGAACATTTTGAAGTCAGCTATGATAATGGATCTGAAGGTTCTTGGATTGATGTGGGTGGCGATTGTGTCACTGCTGATGGGGACGATGGTGGATATTATCAACCAACTATAACCACCAACCAAGACAACACATATACGTTATCCTGGACAGCTTCTGGGGATAATATGAGTTCAGTTTCCAGTACTACGCTTTCATGTAATTGTACAACTACATGCGATTGCAAAGAGCAGATAGATCAGTTAACAAAACAAATAGAGAACGCTGTTGCCGATATTACCTGCAACAAAGACAATCAACTTGTTATCACGTATATTAGCGGAGCCACAAAGACAGTGCCTAATATGGTGTGTTGTACAGAATGTTCCGCATCTGTGACCCCAAAAGTAGAATGCAATCAAGACAAAACACTTGGTTATGTGATACATGTAAATGGGGTTCCCACTAATATCCAATGTTGCACCACTCCTACGACATTGTATGGCAAGTGCGAGTGTAAAGGAAATACTTCTTGTGTATGCCAGTTGCAAGGCTCCCCAAACCACGGCACAAACTATTCAACACTTTCAGAATGTCAAAATTCGTGCATAAAAGTAACCGAGAGTAATTGCGAGCAATAAAAATACCGCCGAAACGGCGGTTGTTTTTTAGTATTGGTTACAATAATAAATAAAACAAAATACTAACCACTATCCTATCTTTGCTAGCCGCAAAGCCACGATTGGTACGGACCTGTCACTATTTCGTTTCATCACGAATACGTACAGCGTATTTTTTTGCCGCATCTAAATTTATTATCACTAACTTTAATTTGTTTGCAACATCGTCCGGCATATTATCAATATTTTTAATTATATCGCGTGCAATATCTATTACATCTAATAACTCTTGCGGCAATTCTGCCAATGTAAATTTTTGCATATCTGTCCCCCTATTCTATCATGCCAGACGTTTGCATATTCCACAGTGCATAATACGCACCACGTTTACGCAACAGTTGTTTATGCGAACCACTTTCTATGATTTTACCATGTTTCATAACAATAATTCTATCCATGTTACGCAATGTTGATAATCTATGCGCAATAGCAATTGTTGTTTTACCACGCATTGCATGCCGCAAAGATTTCTGAATCAACATTTCGTTTTGCGAATCCAGTGCAGATGTCGCTTCGTCTAAAATCAAAATGGGGGCATCTTTTAATAACGCGCGCGCAATAGAAATACGTTGACGTTGTCCACCAGACAATTTAATGCCATGATTCCCAACCAATGTGTTATATCCATCTTTTAATCTGATAATATCATTATGTATATTTGCGCGTTTGGCAACCGCAATAACATTGGCCTTGGTCGAATTTGGTTTTGGGTATTTTATATTTTCCAACAACGAACGATTAAACAATGTAACATCTTGCGGAACGTATGAAATACTGCGGCGCAAAGAATCCTGGATAACATCACGAATATCAATATTGTTAATTTTTATTGCACCACCGTTAACATCATACATACGCAACAATAAATTGCACAAAGTTGTTTTTCCTGCGCCCGACAATCCGACAATACCGACCCTTTCGTGAGGTTTTATTGTTAAATTAAAATCACGCAAAACACTATGTTCACCATATCCAAAACTTACATGTTCAAAAGCAATTTCCGCATTTTGTACAGATAACCTTTTTGCGTTTTCTTTGTCGGTTACAACTTGTTCAACAATAATATTTTTATATGCCTTTTTTGCACGCACAGATGTTTGTGAATATTTGCGCAATTCATGATTCAAGGAATTAAAGGCCGTATCAATACTTAGTGATGCAGACATAACAAAAACTGCATCTGCAACCCCGATTTCCCCGTTTTTTATCATAAAAAAACACATTGCTAAGATTCCTAAACGAACAATACGCCACAATATTGCCGTTGGTGTCCATTGCAACAAATCCAATTTCCATGCACGTTTAATCAGATATATCAAATGTGTACGGCCATTATAAATATATTTATTTTCATATTCTGTGTTTGCAAAATATTTAACTGTTAGTGCATTATTTATACTGTCGCTGCGCAAACCGGCATATTTTGAATCTTCTTCTACTTGCTCTTTCTGATTTGCATTTATGTGTTTTTGAATACACCATTCCCAAACAATCTTGATTACACCATAAGACAACAAAATAACTACAAACCATAAATTCATCTTAAACATTGCACCAATAACGAATAAAAAGCCTGCCGTTGTTCCAATCATCGCAACCCAAAAACGTTCCATCAGTGCATTTAACGCACCAGAAACTTCGCGCACCTGGGCCGAAATTTCACCCGAAGGAAAATCAATAAAAAAAGAAACGTCATTTTCATAAACACGTTTATATAACAAATACAACTTGTATCGATTAAAATATTGTTGATAAAGCATATGCAAAACATTAACAATCCCATTAATCACAATCGGAAAGAAGAAAAAGAACGCAACCAAGATAAACAAATTTATAACATCGGACCATTGTGCGTTTGCAGAATTTTGAAAAATCTGGGTAAACCATTTTAATGTTAATGGTTGATAAATAACACTTAACGCGCGCCCAATTATCCCGCACAAACATAACGCACCAAAATACCACGGAAATTTTTTTATGACCAACCAATAAAAACCGTACAGTGTTTTTGGGAAATTGTATTTCATATTGCGCCTTTTTCGTCTATCAAAATTATATCACAAAAACACAATTACCACAAACAGAAACCGCCAGTTTGGGCGGTTATTTACTACTTTTTAATTGGTGCATGACATTCGCCATCGCCCTCTTTGGGACAACAGGCAAATTTTAAATTTCCCAAATCTTTGAATTTTTCACCATCGCAACAACCAAACTTGTTGGGCTTAGCCCCATCGCCACACAAACCGTTTGCCAAATTCGCCGCACGTTCGTCATCTATTTCTTTTTGCGTTTTTACCGGCGTGGTATTTTCGGGTTCAGCATCAACTTTTTTCTTTGATTTATTTTTTGGTTTTTCTACTACAACCTCTTCTTCAATTTCTTCTTCCACTACTTCCATTTGTGGGCCACGATTGGCATAATTACGAACCGGACGTGAACGTCCCTTGGCCGCACATTGACTACGTTGCTTTTTGATTAAAGTGTCTAACTCTTCTAACTCGGTTTCATCTGGTTCAGAAATTGCTTGTAACTCAGAAATTTTTACCTTTATTTCATCACATGTAATACGGGCGACAACCTTTTGTTCCGCAGATTCCGCATCATCAGATTCATCCAATATGGAATCTTCATCTTCTTCTATACCTTCGATGTCATCGGTTGCGACAACGGTCCACACCGGATACGCCGCCACCGCCAACACCCCGAACAAACCTAATATTTTAAGATTCATCGCCCATCCTTTTATTTATGGTATGTACACAATATTATTCTTCAATTACACGTTGTAATTCCATAATAAAGTCAACACCAGGATTCACTAATTTTTCTACTTTTTTAATATATTTCTTTGCTTCGTTTTGCATTTGCAATTTTTTATAAGTATTAACGGTTG
>CADARU010000002.1:62830-130944 GCA_902790415.1 uncultured Pseudomonadota bacterium
CATCCGCAATTTGCAATTCATTTAATGCACGCTGTTTGTACATTTCTGAATTTTCTGGGCAACCATCTTCGGCAATTTTAGATAAAATTGCTGCGTTATTTAAATAACAATCTGAACTGGTCCCACAGCCCGAAGATACATTTTCTATCAAATTTCTTTCAATCACTGTGCAAGGTTTATCTTCCACGACATCAACCGTTTCTGCGGCACGCAACGCATTAACAACCTTGTATTCTGCATCGGCCAAATCAAAATACTTCTGTTGATTTTCTGTGCATGCCTGTTTAGATAACAGCACATAAATTTTTGCGTTATTATCATGGTCCCATACATCTAAATTATCGCCAATTCTGACACGTTGCAACAATGCATCTTCACGCATTTTGCATGGATTTTGATGTTTTTCTAAAAACTTTCTGACCTTGCCAATATGATTAACAGATTCGACCTTGGGTTTATTCTGTGGTGCTTTGTGTCCCCACAAAGAATACCCTGTCATTACACCGCAAAAGAATATACCAAACAATGCCAACCATGCCCAAACCTTTTGTGCGCGCGTACAGATATAGCAATTATCGCAAGTACATACTTTATTTTGTTTTTTCATTTTACCCTCTCCTTTTTATTTATTATTTAACTGTTCCATTTTTAATTGTAATGCGGCGGTCGGCACGATTTGCCAAAGACATATCATGCGTTACAAACAACATCGCCATATTATTTTTACGAACCAAATCCAACAATAATTCAAACACCGAAACGGCATGATTTGGGTCCAAACTGCCTGTTGGTTCGTCCGCCAATAAAATATCAGGTTCGTTCGCCAATGCACGCGCAACCGCGGTGCGTTGTTGTTCGCCACCAGACATTTGTCCCGGCAAATGTGATGCACGATGTGAAACATTTGCGGCCTTTAATAATTTTTTTGCACGCATGGCGGCAACTTCTTCATTAACACCATTTGCCAACATCGGCAACATAACATTTTCCAATGCCGTAAAGTCAGATAATAAATTATGACGTTGATACACAAATCCCATTTTTTTGCGGCGAATCATTGTGCGCATTTCATCATTCATTGTATGCACCGGGGTTCCACAAACCAAAATACTGCCCCCCGATGGTTTATCCAACAATCCAACGCATTGTAATAATGTTGATTTGCCCGACCCAGATGGCCCAACCAACGCGATAATTTCACCACGATGCAAATCAAAACCGCCACCGGTTAAGATATGTAACGGCTGGCCACCTTCTATAAAGGTCTTTTTAATATCGCGCACCGACAAAACAACTTCGCCCTGCTTTGGTTTTGATAAAGAATTCAATATAGATGCCATTTAATTATATTCCTTTTATTCATTTCTTAACACCTCTACGGGGTCAGTGTTTGCCGCCTTCCACGCAGGATAAATAGTTGCCAAGAAAGCCAGTGCAATCGCAATCACCGCAATTCCTATAACCGTTATTGGCACAACGCGCGATGGCAATTCGGATAAATAATACAATTCTGCCGGGAACAAATCACGTCCTGTTGCCCACTGAAAGAATTGACGAATTGGTTCGATATAAATCGCGACAACAACACCCAATATAGTTCCCAGAATTGCGCCGATGACACCGATACTGGTCCCCGATAAAATAAATATACGCATCATTGAACGGCGCGACACACCAAATGTTCGCAGCACCGCAATGTCTTTGGATTTGTCTTTGACCAACATTACCAACGAAGAAACAATATTAAATGCTGCAACAATCACTATCAACATCAAGATTAAAAACATTACATTTGATTCAACCTGTAATGCACCAACAAACCCACGATTTAAATCTCGCCAATCACGCACAATAAAACTCTCGGGCAATAAAGAAGACAATGCTTCACGTACGGCCGTTGTATCTTCGGGATTTTTCAAAAACAAATCAATATGCGTAACCGATTTACCCAAATTCAAATATTTTTGTGCGGTTTCCAATGGCATAAACACATAGCCCGAATCATATTCATACATCCCCATAAAGAACGATGTTTGCACCGGATAAGACATAATACGCGGCATCGTACCAAATGCGGTCGGCGTTGCACCATTTGCCGACACCAAAGAAACACTGTCGCCCATATGTACCATCAATGTACGCGCCAACGAAGACCCGATTATTAATTCACCATCACGAATATCACGCAACGATTTGCCATAAATTTTTGTTCCTGTTGCGGTCTTTGCCATCAAATCAGACATATTTATTCCGCGCACCATCGCCCCAGAATTTTTGCCACGCGATGTAACCATAACCTGACCTTCGGCAATAGGGACAATGGAATTAACCGCATTTTGAACGGTTTTACTGGTGCGCATTTTTTCAATCAAGAAATCATAATCGGCAATCGCGCCATCTTGGTGATAAACAACCACGTGTCCGTTCATCCCCACAATACGCGACAACAACGTATCATGAAAACCGCCCATCACCGACATAACAACTATCAATGTTGCCACACCCAACATAATACCAATCAAAGATACCCAAGACACCACCGAACCAAAACCACGCCGTTTGGCCCCCAGATATCTAAATGCGATTTTTCTTTCCAGTTTTGTGAACATATCTTTATCCTAATTCTTTAAAAAGTCCCTTAATGCATCACCAACCAACTGTGGTTGTGCCGGAATATTTGCCGGGTCAACAATAGATATTATACGCGGCGACATAAACACAACCAATTCTGCAAACGGACTTATTAACGTTTCCGGTGTCGTAACAAACGAGTGTGTCGGGATACCAATAATAACATAATTATCACCAATACTGGACGGTATATTAAACGATGACAATTCGCCATTACTGGTTCGCAAAACGACCTTGGCATCTATTTTATCCATACCACCATAATCACCGTATTGCGCCGATGCACCAACAATTAAATCTGTTTCCAAACGTTCTTCTTTGCCACATTGACCAATATCAAATCGTGATTGCCACCCATTTGGAACAACAAAACGTCCCTGGGAAATTAGAACAACGTTTGATTGTTGTGCCAAGAATTCTTGTAACGTTTTTGTATTTATTTCTGGGCCCACAACCAACGCACGCCCGACCACACCCGGAATAGACATCTTGACATTTTTTTCGCCAAATGCCGGTAACAAATTCATCCAAACAATTGGATTATCGGTACGCGGATAAACACGATAAACATCCATATCCCATGCCATTACATATTTTTTCGATGATAAATCAGATATTATTTTTGAAACTTCGCGTTCGGTCTGATAATTTCCTTCAAAAACCAAAGTTTTATCTTGCCAGTTAACCAATAAATTTCGCATATCTGCGCCATGCATCGCATCCAACAACGCCATTATTATACTTTCGTCTTTTGGCATTTTTATTAGCCATTTTGTTTTATTAAACAAACGCAATTCGTTGCTGTCCGCATCATACGAATAATAAACACGTCCCAATTTGGTCATCAAATTAACCGCATCAGATAAATTTCCCGATGCAATCGAACCAGATATTTTTTCAAACATCTGCTCTTGTTCAACAACATCAATATTTGTTCCATCCAGTAATTTATTTAATGCCTGGCTGACCGTCAACTTTTGAAAATCGTAATCAGACACATTTAATTCAGGTAACGGGTCCCCCAAATCCAAACGAACCATTTCTATCTTTTCTTCGGGAACAACAGACACAACCGATTGATTATCCCAATCAACCGTACAACGTTTCGGTAATTCTATTGAAAAATGACGTGCAGTATCGGTTGTTAGCGCGGCTTTTTTTGGAAAAATAGGCACAGAATTATCATCTATGACCAGATTATCAACAACACGCACCGTATCCATCTGTTCAAATTTGACCGAATTATCTTGCTGGGCACAGCCCGCCAACAAAATCGCGATTCCGGACAAAAATTTTAATAGGTGTTTCATATTCCTTCCTTTTAAATATTTATATTAAATATTCATCATTTTTTCAAATTCTTCCAACGTCATTTCATATATCGGTTTTTCCGAAGGGGTTACCAAATCATGCACCGCCTCAAATTGTTTTTTAAATAAATTTATCACATTTAGAACATCTTGCGGTACATTTTTGTTTTCCTTGGTTAACCGTTCGCCATATTCTACAATATATTCTAACAGGTCCGCCGCAAAAAAACGACCAACATATTTTTCCTGGGCAATTCCGCCTTTTTTGACACAAATTGCCGACATCGTCTTTACGGTTTGATTATAAAAATTTGCCAGTTTTATAAAGTTTTGAACCGTCAAAGCCATCTCTTGACCCCCTATTATTTTTATACATTATAAAAACTATTGCCACCAAAACGCAATTAAATTATAATAGTAATCATGAGAATGGTTAAATTTATTTTTTTCCTGGCATTATGTGCGTGTTCTTCACCCAACGGGGGCAGTATAGATAACGCCACAATATTGAATTGGGAAAACGAATCTGTAACAACCGAACAATTTGTTCGGGACCACAAGGCGTGTCTGGGAATAACCCAACCGTCTTATATGCCACGTTCGCGTTTGTCAAAATTATTATCTCCAAACCAGGGTACGCGTATGCCCGATTGGGACGGGTTGTGGGTAACATTTCAATCAAACGAATACCGCGATGTGGGCCAGCGGGCATTATTATCGGTCCCCAGCAATACAACATCTAAATCTGTTGGTTCTTACCGCAAATGCATGTTCAGACGTGGTTATCTACTGCGCGCGATATAAATTTTCTTAAACTGTCTTTTATATTTTGCAAAAATATGATATAATCGTGCGTATGAAACGAAGTATCTTCTTTTGGCTGTATTTTACTGGGGCCATTTTATTGGCAATATATTTTGCAACCCGCATAATTATGACATTTATGGGCTATGGACCAAATTCTATGGTGCGCAATATATCTATATCCGTTGATACCAAGGACAAAGATTTAACCGCGTTGGCATCTGCGGTTGGGATTTCGGCTGGTACACATACATATTCCATTGATTTAGACGTGGTAAACGCGCGCGTTGGACAAACGCCCGGGGTCAAAGAATCTGCAATTCGCCGTTTGCCAAATGGCAACTTAAAGTTAAAGGTTAAATTATATCGTGCGGTTGCAACATGGACCGATGGACAATATTATTATCCGCTGTCTGCGGATGGCACAATCGTGAATCAACCATCCGAAGAAAGAAATGCCGGCGCGGTTGTATTTCGTGGCAACGTCCCAAAAGATATTTCTGAAATAACAAAATCTGCGATTGGGTTATTGGGCGATTTAGATTATATGGAATGGATTGACGGACATCGATGGAACGCACAAACAACAAACGGCATAACCGTTATGTTGCCCGAAGATAACCCAAACGCCGCGATTGCCGGTGTTATCACACTAAACAAAAAACATCGTATTTTATCAAAAAATATCAGTGTTATTGATATGCGCGACCCGGCCAGGATTTTGGTTAAATAAAAATGAATATGTTAGATTCATCTTTTCTGTGTCTAGATATTGGAACCAGTGGTGTTCGTGGCATTGCACATCGCGTAAAAAATGCACACTTGGATAAAAGCGCATATTATTCTGTTGATAATGACGATATTGTTTTGGCCTTGAAAACGGTTATAGATGAACTGGAACAACAAATTGGCGAACATTTTGACGATGCATATATAACCGGTGATTTTGGGGCATCTTTCTTTACAATGACCGCGAAAAACACCGTATGGCAATCGGAACATAAATTTACGGCACTGGACATACAAAACCAAATATCACAAATAAAACACCCTGATGATTTTTATCCGTTGCACATAATCCCTATGCGTTATGACAGTCCTAAATTACGCAATATGAGCACACCTGTGGGATACAGCGATAAACAATTATTGGCCACATATTCAGGGTTGTATTTCGAACGCGCCAGATTAGATGAAATCATGTCGATTCTGCGTGGCGCGCATATCCAGGCAACATCTTTCTTTGCGCCGCATTTCTTGGAATCCAAGGTTTTTAAATCACGTGATGAAACCGCAATGTTCATAGATTTTGGCGCATCGGGAACAACGTTATCACTGTGGACACGGCGCGGACCGGTTTGGTACACAACAATCACAAATGGTGGAAACGATTTAACCACCGAAATATCTGACCGCATGAGTATATCATTTGCCGAGGCCGCCCGCATAAAACATTCTGTTGCCGATATGACAACCCAAGAAATGGCACGCTTTATCCCGGCCGACAGTCAATATGGTTTTTCTGTTGCGGATATAAACGAAATCGTTATTCCGTTTTATACCAATTTGGTTGAGCAAATCAAAAATGAAAGCGCGCCTTTTTTAGAAAAATACAATCCAACAAAAATTGTGGTCAGTGGTGGCGCAACCAGAATAAACGGCTTGATTGACTTTATTGCCCAAGAATTAAATGTTCCAATTATAAATCGTGGCATAGATGCGCCAGCGCGCGCCTTGGCCGCGTATGTTTGGGCTTGTCAAAAACCGCACAGAATTGCATATATTGCACGCATGCAAAGAATAAAAAAACGCATGAATAAAATATTAAAAATATTCAAACGCAGACACAAAAAGACACAACCGCGTTTTGTTCCCATTATGCCCAGTACCCTGTGTTTTGATATGAGCGCACCTGAAACATATACAATGTTCAAATCATCTGGTATATCTGCGATACATGTTGATATAATGGACGGCTTTTATGTGGACAGAATCGCCGGCAGCTTGGATGAATTAAACGCAATTCGTACACAATGGAACGGTCATTTGCATGTACACCTTATGACCGAAGCACCAAACGCATGGGCATCTGGCGCGATTGCGAACGGTGCAGATACGGTGATATTGTCAACAAACACTTCCGGTCTGCGTGAAGCAATTCAAACCGTAAAAAAGTCCGGAAAACGTGTTGGAATTGCGCTAAACCCGGAATCTTCGGTATTAATATTAAAAAGGGTTTTACGCGATTTAGATGAAGTTATGATTATGGCTGTAAATCCTGGTGCGGCCGGTCAAGAATTCGACCAACGTGTTTTGCAAAAAATAACTATATTAAACGAAACCAGAAAACGCCATAATTTGAAATATACAATATCTGTTGATGGCGGAATAAATTCCCAAACCGCCCAGGCCTGTTGGAATGCCGGTGCTGATTTGCTGGTCAGTGGTTCTTATTTATCCGGCGCACCTGATTTTCCATTGGCGGTACAAAGTTTACTTAAAAAATAATTTTATTTAATGACGATTTTTCGACCATCGCCATATTCTGATATTTCTAAATGAATAGCGTCTTGTGGCAACATATCCGTTGCAATATCAGGCCATTCTATTAACGTGATATCATTTGCAATCGCATAGTCCAAACCAATTTCAACCAATTCTGCAACATCACCTATGCGATATAAATCAAAGTGTGAAATCCGCCCACCAGGATATTCGTATGTTTGAACCAATGTAAATGTTGGACTGGGGACAACAGTATCGGCACCGCATAATGTTTGAATTATCGTACGCGCAATCTCGGATTTGCCAACCCCCAAATCACCATGCAAGGCAACCGTTACCGGTGCATGTAATTTCTTGGCAAAATTGCGCGCAAAGGCGCGTGTTTCATCAACGTTTTTTGCAATGTATTCCATCCTGTGCCCTTTTTGATTTTGTGATTGATTTTGCAAATTGTTCTTGAACATTTTTTAAATCGATATCTACATCATCCACAAATAAAATATAAGGTTTATAATCTGGGGCCAAAAACTCTTGTTGGTTTTCTGATTGCATCGACTGCATCGCCTGCTCTGCTTTCGCTTTGGTATTATATGCTAAAACTATTTTAAAAACCAGTACCCCCCGTTGAAAAAACACATCGACAAAATGCAGATTCTTGTTAGTGCGTACACCATCTATTTTTATTGTATCTTTTGCAATGTATTCCATATTATTTTTCCTTTGTTACATATCCGGCCAGCCATATAAACGGTTTGTAATCAGGAATTAAAATATCCTGTTGTTTCTTTGATTCCATTGCATGCATTGATTGTTGCGCTTTTGCCTTGGTATTATAAGGATATCTGATTTTGAACACCAGTCCACCACGCTTCACCAAAACATCAACAGCATAAAAATCCCGCCACAATGCAGAGATATAAATACCTTCAACTTTTATGATTTCTTTTACATTTATCATCTTTTACTCCAATAACAATAAGTCATCTTCCATTTTATGAATAGTATCGCGCAATTCGGCGGCGGTTTCAAACTCTAAATTTTCGGCGGCCATGCGCATCTTTTTGGTTAAATCCTTGATTTCGCAAAAATGGCCTTGGTAACAGTTTTTGGTATAATACCATGTTCCTGATTATATGCCATTTGCTTTTCACGACGGCGCGCGGTTTCATCCAATGCCGCACGCATAGAATCTGTTATAACATCACCATATAATATCACACGACCATTTGCGTTTCGTGCCGCACGTCCAATCGTTTGAATTAGTGAACGCGTTGAACGTAAAAAACCTTCCTTGTCGGCATCCATAATTGCGACCAATTCACATTCTGGAACATCCAAACCCTCACGCAACAGATTTATTCCAACCAACACATCGTATTTTCCCATACGTAAATCACGCAACAATTCGATACGTTCCAATGTTTCAATATCACTGTGCAAGTAACGCGCACGCACACCGTTTTCAACAAAATAATCGGTTAATTGTTCCGCCATTTTTTTTGTTAATGTTGTTACCAATACGCGTCCAGAAATCTTTTTTACTTCGTCCAACAAATCATCAACCTGATTTTTAGTTGGGCGGACAATACACTCTGGGTCTAACAATCCCGTTGGTCTAATAACCTGTTCAGCGACAATACCCCCGGATTGTTGCATTTCCCAATCCGCCGGTGTGGCCGATACAAAAATTGTTTGAGGGCGCAACGCGTCCCACTCTTCAAACGTTAATGGCCGGTTATCAACGCATGCCGGCAAACGAAAACCGTATTGTGCCAGTGTTTCTTTACGTGCGCGGTCGCCACGCGACATTGCCGAAATTTGCGGAACCGTAACATGACTTTCGTCAATAAACAAAACCGCATCTTTTGGTAAATACTCAAACAATGTTGGTGGTGGTTGACCAGGGGCGCGTCCGGTTAAGTATCGTGAATAGTTTTCGATTCCACGACATGTTCCGGTCGATTCCATCATTTCAATATCCATCCCCACACGTTCACGCAAACGCTGTTCTTCAATGTATTTCATATTTTCATGAAAATATTTCAACCTGTCATCTAAATCATGACGAATATTTCCAATGGCCTGAATAATAGACGGCATGGGCGTTGCATAGTGTGTGTTTGGATAAATAACAATTCTATCCACCTTGGTTAATTTTGCACCGGTCAACGTATCAAACACCCATATTTCTTCTATTTCATCGCCCCAGAAAGACAATTTCCATGCCCTGTCCTGGCTGTGTGAAGGAAAAATGTCCAACGTATCACCACGCGACCGAAAACACCCACGTTCAAACGCGACATCATTACGTTTATATTGAATATTTACCAATTCGCGCATTATATCGGCAATACCAATTTTATCACCAACATGTAACGCCAATTTCATCCCAGAATATTGTTCTGGCGACCCCATACCATAAATTGCGGACACCGAAGACACCACAACCACATCACGTTCTTCCAACATTGCGCGCGTGGCACTGTGCCGCATACGATCCAACTGGTCATTTATGGATGCATCTTTATCTATATATGTATCGGTTGTTGGTAAATATGCCTCTGGTTGATAATAATCATAATAAGAAACAAAATATTCCACATGATTATGCGGAAAAAAGGCCTTCATTTCCGTATATAATTGCGCCGCCAAAATCTTATTGGGCGCCATAATCAACGCAGGCCGCCCCAGGCGCGCAATCACATTTGCCATGGTAAATGTTTTTCCCGACCCCGTTACCCCCAATAATACTTGGGAACGACGACCCGATTCAACCCCCGACACCAAATCATCTATGGCCGCTGGCTGGTCCCCCATCGGTGCATAATTACTTTCAAGATTAAATATTTTTTTATTCACAAGGTTAGTATAATCATTTAGAATAAAAATACAAGGGGACGAGAGAAATGGCATTAAAACCACGTTATAAACGCAGAATATTTTGGTCAATTATTGCAATTTTTGGCATCATTGTTGCGCTGTTGTTATTGTTGCCAACAATGATAAACTTGAATTCCATGCGTGGCCGTTTTGAATCAGCAATACAGAAGCAAACCGGAATATCCGCACGTGTCAATGGCGACATAAATTTTGGAATATTGGGGCGCACAACCCTGATTGCGCGAAATATAACCTTTGCAAACGGGACAATCAAAGAACTAAGTGTTACAATACCATTTTGGGGCCTGTTTAATTTAGAAAACGCCCCCATTGACGGCGACATAAATTTATACGGTGCGAAAATCGCAATATCTTCGTTGGTTGGCGATACGGGAAAATATAATGTATCGGTGCATGATTCTGTTATACAATTTATGGGCAAAGATTATGAAATCATAGACGGCGTGTTTAACGATGGTACGTTTAATGGTCTGGTTCGAACAAATCAACATAAATACGAAATTAAATTTCAAGGCGACCAATTCACCATCCAAAACAAAAATGTAAAATTGAATATTAACGGTGAAATATACCAAAATGGTACCGCCACCGGAACGTTATCCATAGACACCGACAAAATAAATTCTTGGTTTGAATTTTCACAACCCCGCATAACGCGTCGTGTTAAATTAACCACTGATTTTTGGTGGGACGGCGAATACGGATTTAGATTTTCTGATATAAACGCCGATAATATTCATGGTGAAATTACATTGGCGACAAACGGTGATAAAAACATAAATTTATATTCGGATAATACGTCTTTTGATTTTTCCTTTTTGGCACACCCAATACAGGTATTAAACGCAACCAGATTAAACCTGGATTTTTCTGGTGATTTAACCTTTGAAGACAAGAAATTCAATCATGTAAAAATTGATGTTAACGGCACAGATAACGCAATTAACATAAATCAAATTATCGCCGACAACACATCAATAACCGGCGGTAGAATTGACCAAGATGGTGCGCACAACATCATGATAAAAACCATATTAGATGATACAGAAACAACATGTATGTTTTCTGGGAACCCAAAGGCGTGGGATTGCGCGAAATTCACATTTGGTGATTTTTCTGGCACGATAAAAAAATCTGAGCGCGGAATATTTTACATCAACATTGAATCTGGGCGAAACGTAACACAAAACGAATTGCATAATATGTTGGAAAAACACAATATACGAAATGCGGTTATAAAATTTAAATTCGCAAACATTGGTGGCAAATACACAATAACCCCTAAAAAAACATCTGCCGAATACGATTATGTATATGGCAAGAATTTGCATTGGCTAAACCCAAATTTAAAATTCTTACCAAAATTTATGCAACATGAATCGGGCAATATGGTCTGGACCCAAGACACCATGACATTTATCCCCACATCAAATACATGGTCAATTACAATTCATAATAATTTCTTTTTCTTGACCGGAAACAGTATTCAAAAGTGGTTTTCAAAAATGGATTGGCGACCAATGAACGATTTTGAATACACTATATCCGGGTATTATAACGAACGTGGCGATATATCTGATTTAACAATCAAAATGGCCGACCATGTTTTCACAGGCGCCGCATCAAATGATAACATAACCCTGCACACAGACACATTTATATTAGACACGTTTTTAAATCAAGAATACATTGACCGATACGAAGAAATGGAATTTTTAACAAATGCCCCATTGTTATCGCTGTTTGATTTAGATAAAAATATTTACCTGTCGGCGAACACGTTAATCAACAATGGCAACGAATATAAAAACTTTACATACGCGTTAAAACCAAACGTTCAAAATATTTCTATTACCGATAAATCACGCGGCAATTTATTGGCCACAATTATCAAAGAACATTCAAATTATGACATATTTATCCAATTAAATAAATTTGTGATAAATGGACGATTGTTAACACGTGATTTTCCGTTGAACATTACCGACACATCCATAACCGCCGAAATAGATTTAACCACAAACGGTCATATTGCGCACGATATATGGTACAATATGCGTGGTACATTGGATTTAACTTTTGAAGGTGGATACCTTAATGGAATTGGATTGGACGGATTTTATGCATCATATAATGATTTAACACGCCTAAATGCCGAAGATACCCTGGCACGTGCATTAAGTGATGGGGAAACAAAATTGAAATCTATGCGTGTTATTGGAAATTATGAAAACGGTAATTTTGTTACAAGCGAACCAATGAAAATATCGGTCAGATTTGTAGATATGTTGGGTGGATTAAAAATCCAAGATAACGCGATGACGGTAAAACTTGAAATGATGATGCGTGGTACATCGCCCGAACCCGTACCTGTATCATTAAAGATTGCGCCCAACGGTGGCCGCGCATATTCGCTTTCCGATATAATGAAGAATCTTGACCCGGCATATATGCGCGCATTTATAAACACGCACGACAAGTTTTAAAAACGCCCGCACATATATGCGGGCGATACTAACACTAACCACTTACACTAACCCTAGTTCTTTTTACGAACCTGGATATGAACATCGCGCAGTTGTTGTTCGGTAACCTCGTTCGGAGAACCCATCAACAAATCTTGGCCACGTTGATTTGCCGGGAACGCAACCGTTTCACGAACACTGTCGCCATCCCCCAGAATTTCAGAAACCAATCTATCTATACCAAATGCGCATCCGCCATGTGGTGGCGCACCATATTTAAACGCGGTGTACAATGCACTAAAATTCTTTTCAACCGCATCCAATGGATAGCCCGCGATTTCAAAGCATTTTTTCATAACATCTGGGTTATAATTACGCAAACCACCACTGCATATTTCCAAACCATTTACAACCATATCGAATTGTGCGGCCTTGATAGAAAATGGGTCGCGCGAATCTAATTCTGCCAAAGTTGCCATTGGGTATGAAAATGGATTGTGTGTGAATTTTGGCGCACCGGCGCGTTCTTCATCAGGTTCAAAGAACGGAAATTCATCAACCCAACAGAACGCAAAATCGCGTGGGTTTATCAAACCTAAATCCGCCCCCAATTTGTTACGCAGTTTTCCTGCGGCCTTAGCGGCATTATCAACATTGTCGCATACAAAGAACAACGATGCGTTATCGCCCGCAATTTCATGCAATTTTGCAATCCGTTCCGCATCCAGTTTTTTTGCAACAGGCCCCTTGGGTTCATCGGCAAAAACGATATACCCCAAGCCCCCCAGGCCTAATTCTTTGACGGCGTATTCGCCCAATTTATCAAACCAAGAACGTGGTTTATCGGCGCTGTTTGGTGCCGGAATCGCACGCACAACCGCGCCATTTTCGATTGCGTTTGCAAATATACCAAATTCAGAACCGCGAAAAACATCTGTTACATCGCTAATCAAAATTGGGTTACGCAAATCAGGTTTATCAGAACCGTATTTCAACATCGCATCATCAAACGATATATGCGGAATTTCCGGATACACATTTGCATCAGGCGCAAAAGTACGCACCAATTCCGGTATAACTATTTCACCAACGGCCTGAATTTCCGGCAAATCGACAAAGGACATTTCCAAATCCAACTGATAGAATTCCAACAATCTGTCGGCGCGCAAATCTTCATCGCGAAAACAAGGCGCGATTTGGAAATAACGGTCAAACCCAGAAATCTGTAATAATTGCTTAAACATCTGGGGTGCCTGGGGCAACGCATAGAATTTTCCATGATGCAAACGTGACGGCACCAAGAAACTGCGTGCGCCTTCGGGGGAATCCGCCGTTAACAACGGTGTTTGGAATTCCGAGAAACCCAAATCCCACATTTTATCACGCAACCACTTAATCATTTTATTGCGCATTAAAATACTGTTGTGCAATTTTTCGCGCCGCAAATCCAAGAAACGATATTTATAGCGCAATTCTTCACTGGTATCTTCATCGCCAAAAACCTGGAACGGCAAAACCTCGGAATTTGTTAAAACATCCCACTTTTCAACTTGAATTTCAACTTCACCGGTTGGGATTTTGCTGTTAACCTGGGACGGGTCACGCGCAACAACCTTGCCGGTTATTTGCAACACAGATTCCGGACGCACGCGTTCCAAATCTTCATTACCACCATCCAAGACAATCTGGGTTATTCCATAATTATCGCGCAGGTCAATAAACAACAACGAACCATGGTCGCGTTTACGATGCACCCATCCGGACAAGGTTACCGTTTCACCGACATTTTTAGATGTCAATTCGCCACATGTATGTGTTCTGTATTTAGATTTCAAAGATAACATTTTGGTCCCTTTTTTATTTCTGGGTGCCATAAACTAATAGATTTTGGCACCACATATTTCAACTTGATTTCGGGGCGCAAATTTTCATGCGCGGTGCCACCCGAATTTATCACTTGGTTGGGTTTTGTTGCCTGCTCCGCGGGTGTCGGCCGCATCATCACATGCAAAAAAACATTAAACTGACAGAATAGTAACCAAAAAAAAATCGTTTTGCAAGTAATATAAAAAATAACAAAAAACATAATGATGATACAGTAATTTCGGAATAAACAAACTACCGGCACCAACTGTTTTTACCATTACCCTTGCCATAGAGTATGTCAGCCGTTTTTGATTCAATAACTTTGATAAATTTCGGCAATGCAATCTGGGCCAAATTGGTATTAAATTTATTATCTATCTTACTTGCCAAAATATTACGTTTTTTTGCCAAACGATTTCCGTTTACAAAAAAATCAACCTCTGGTCGCGCCAAATATTGTGCATTAAAATCCGCCATTTCTGGGCGATAATCACTAACATGGCCGTACTTTATTAAATCCTGAATACGATTTTCAAACAATGAATTTGCATCAACAGGCATACTGTATTTTGCCAAATCGCGTAAAATTTCCAATCCTAATTCATGCCCACCATAGTTACGCAATGCGCATTTTGCAAAATCAACAAATTCATCTTCATTGTGCCCCAAATAGCATCCATTTTTATCGTATGCCGAACCATTATTTTCACGTAAAAAACGTGCCACATATTTTTGATAACATAAAAATATTTCTTGGGGCTTTTTAAATTCACGCAAAAATGATTTAAAAAATTTCAAATCAAAAATATCATCGCGCCGAATTACATCGTTATACAGTTCACGACGTGTTTTTATTCCCTGGACAATTTGCGCCAAAACGTCTTGCGCACTGCCTACGCGAACAGGTTTATATGATTCATAGCGTGATTCTGTAAAAACAAAAGTATCAAAATTTTCCGCCTTGATTGCGGCCAAAGTCCCGTTTTTCTTTAATTGTTCACGAATAAAAACCTTGTACGAATCTTCTAGTTCTGGTCCGTTGGCCAATGCCATCAACGCCAAATCCAAGAACAGCATTTTTCTTTCATACACATCAGGTCTGCGCAAATGCCAAATCATATCAGGGTTTAAAATTTCTTTGGAATCTTGTTTTGGTAAATTAACAATCTTTTTACTTACAGCCAACACACCCACCTTTCACAACACCATAAAAACAAGTGATTAAATCGTGGTGCCCTAAGCAAGAATCGGACTTGCGACTCGTCCTTACCAAGGACGTGTTTTACCACTAGACTATTAGGGCGATACATAAATACTTGGGTGATTATACGGAACCCCACAAAAAAATCAAGGGTTTTATTAAAAAACTGGGGATTTTTTATCCCCAGTTGTTTTTTACCCTATATTCCAAAAGTCAAACCTGCACGGAATGCCCAATCACGTGTGCCACCATAAGATGCACCCGCATTGAACAATACGTGATCATTAAAGTAGTGGAATCCACCAACCGCAACACCTACACGGTCTGCATAAACACCCGTACCCACAGACAACTGTGTATCGCCACAATCACGTGCATTTGGTACCAATGCGCTTAACGCGGATACCGCCGCCAAACCACTCTTTAAATTGTGATTAACTTTTTCCAAACGGTTTTCGACACGTTCAATGTTGCTGTCCAACGTTTTAACCGCTTCTGTCAAGTTTGTAACACCTGCCAGATATTGCGTTCCATCAAAATCCATTGTACCGATTAAGTTACCGGTTGTTTCCATCGCGGATGCGACATTTCCGGACGTACCCGACATCGCCGCATTTATTTCTGCGTTTGCAGATGAAATATTCCGGTTACCAATCGCATCATCTAACGCAACCAAATGCTGTTCAACGGTCGTACCATTTGCCAAATTTGAATTTGCCTTTAAATGAGAATTACCATTCTTTAATCCATGGATTTGCCCCAACGTTGCATCAATATTATTCAACGCAGTTACAACATCCGCAGCAGCAGTACCAGTTCCATTGGTCAACGCATTACCTGTTGACCCGGTTCCCGCCGCCAAAGTTGCTATATCGCCAATTGTTTCATTGATAGCATTGATGTTTTGTTTAACGGTTTGTGCCCCAGCAACACCATTGTACGTTTGAACATAATCTGCATCCGCACCGATTTCTGCATCTAACGCATTAACCGCCGCGGTCAAATTACTTGCGCCACTGGCATTTGTTCCACTAAACGTTGTATTACCAATAGCAGCATCCAGCGCATTCAAGTTCGCAACAATCGTTCCTGTTGTGGTTAAATGGTTATTACCTGTATTTAATGTTCCACGATTACCAATTGCAGAATCCAAAGATGCAATAGCACTGTTTAATGTTCCATTGGTTGTATTTGTCGCAGATGCCCCCGCGGTGTACGTTGCATTTTCTGCAGACTTTAACACAGTCGCAGTTGTTGCGATTGTTGTACCATTACCAGACGAGATTTTACTTGTTCCCTTGTCAATCGCATTAACCGTATTTCCACCAAGTTTTACCGATGCTAACGTTGCGGCACCGCTTTCATTGATACCTTTTCCTGTTGTTCCAATTTCCAATGAATTAACTGTTGCGGAACCATCCGCCACCACATTACCTGATGCATCAACGGTAAATTCTGTGCCATTTGCGCCGGCACCAAAAGCGCCTTTGACCAAGACATCATCTTCAAATGTATTTTTACCGGTAAATGTATTATCTGTATCTAACCCGGCCTTGGTATTAATCGCATCTTTATTTTCAACAATCGCACCCAACAAATCTGTTGCGGTAAAGCCGGCCGAACTTAATTCTGTGGCGGCATCTGTTATGGTTGTGTCATAGCCCAATTCTTGGCCAATCCATTTTTCTTTATCATTCAGTAAATCTTCAACCAAACCGGCGGTTGTTGCAACCGTTGCAACCGAAGAACCGTTTGCTGTTACATATCCCAACACATCACTTAATGTATGCGATACATCCGCAGAATAATCCGGCCCAACATTGGCGGTTGTCAAAACATCATTGCCACCAACTTTTAGAGATTCTGCGGTGGTAGTTCCCGTCAAAGCGGTATCGATTAACGCATCATTTTGTAATGCGCTGTTCGCCTTGCCCAAAGATTCTTGAACACCTGATGCCAGCATATTCAATGTAACATCACCGTCTGTTAATACATCTTGTTTGGTTGCAAGTGCATTATTTATATCGGTATTAACATCATTAAGTTTCAACGCAAACAGTCCGAATGTTTGGCCAACCGTTGCGACATCATATGCATTGGCCCCCGCCCATGTTTCAATATCATCGGCATCGGTCGGCAATGCGGCCGTAACAATATTGGCCGCCGCCGCCGTTCCCATTGCATCTACCTTGGCTTTATCGGCCGCGCTATAATCATTTGTTGACAAACCTTTGCCTGCTTCTTTTGCAACAAACATAGAATCCGCTTGTGTTTTTGTATAGTAGTCAGTGGCATTTTCGTTTGCCATGGTCCCCAGGCCATCAATCGCATCTTTATTTTCAACAATCGCGCCCAACAAATCTGTTGCGGTAAAACCGGCCGCGCTTAATTCTGTGGCGGCATCTGTTACGGTTGTGTCATACCCCAATTCTTGACCAATCCATGCCTCGGCATCGTCCCACTTTGTGGTCATCACTGCTTCTATTGCCTGATATGTTGGCAACACATTGGCATTAGAACCGGTTTCTGTCGTACCATTTGTTAAAACAGTAAAATCTGTACCACCAACACTGGTTATCGTATCCGCTATGGCATGCGAACTGGTTACAGCACAAATTGCAATAATCGAACTTAATAATAATGCATTTTTCATTATTTTTTACCTTTTGATTTTGGTTGTTCTTGTATTTGTGGACGACAAATCGCAATAGCATTTGAGATATTGCGCGCAGAAATTTCGTCTGTATATTCCAAAATATTTGTTGTTGGACGTGTCTTTACAGATTTTATAAAATGATAAAAAGCACGAACCTGTTCATCATTCAGACGGTTATCAACAACATTTGAAAAACATTTACAATCCATACCCGCACCACACCCGTTTTTTATAACCGAACGCATATGACACACAGATGTAAAATAAAACATCAAACCGATTACCAATACAAGTGCGCCACAGGCACCAATAATCAAAGATACGCGCTTATTTTTATTTATTTTCATTATAACCCCCTTTGTGTTTAATCGTAACAAATACGCCAAACAATAAAAACAAAATACCTACAATGGTTAAGATAGAACACAGCGATGGTTTAAAGCAAGAAAAAAAATATTTACACAACAAAAGCACCTATTATTCATAGGTGTTTTTTTAATTTCTTTAACTCTATTTTATTATCTTTTGGTATTCTATAAGATTCTATTGCTTTTTGAATTGCGCGATTATGTGTCCATGTATCTAACATTTGCTTTTTAAACACCGGCAAAACACGGTCATAATGTTTTGCGGCCGCGGTTGCAAAATACCATGCACGCATCATATTTACATAGTAATTATCTGATTTGATTTTCAAAACCATATACATGTACATTTCATCAAAATTGTCATCTAGAAAATATCGCATCAGACACAAAATCGCAAAGCGCACCGTATAGACGTGATTTGATGCAATCCATTTTTTTATATATCGTATTAAGACATTGGGCTTTTTTGCCAAAACACGTGGCGACATTTGATCGCATGTTGCCCAATTATCAACATAAGGCAAAAAAACGTCTAATTCCGCCACTGTTTTATCAAAATCTTGGAATTGTGATAAAACAAAGGCGTGTAATTGGTTTTCTTCAAATGTGTCGTGCGGTAAATCAGACAAAAAAGTCGGATTTTTATCCATAATTTCACGCGCCATCGCACGCAAGATTGGGGTCCGAACACCTATGATTTTTGATTTATCAACCGTTGGAATCAGTCGCGATTGAAAATCACGATATTTTTCATCACTGACCGCATGTAAAGATTGTAATATTGTTTTTGACATTCAATAACTTTTATTTAAATTTTAATAACACAATTTATACAACGCAACTATTTTCGTTCCCAAATACAACATGTAAAAACCGGAATTATATCTTGATTTTCTTGGTTTTTTGTGCAATAAAGGCAACAAGAAAAATATTAACAAGGATGAAACGATATGGCAAAAGAAACAAAAAACAAAATTGTAAATGTTACAAATGCCTATGGTGATAAAAATACAACCGCACAAATATTGGTTCAAAATAAAATTAAGTATACACCCAAAGTATCTGTTATTATCCCGGTATATAACACCGAATTATATTTACGCCAATGTATGGATTCTGTGGTAAACCAAACGTTGCACGAAATCGAAATTATTTGTGTTGATGATGGTTCAACAGATAAATCCTTGGAAATATTGCAAGAATATGCCGCGCACGATGAACGTATAACTATTTTAACACAAAAGAATCTGCATGGCGGTGTCGCACGTAACGCGGGTATTGCGGTTGCGCGTGGTGAATACCTGTCTTTTTTAGACAGTGACGATTTTTTTGAACCGGATATGTTGGCGGAAATGTACACCCTGGCATCCAAACAAAATTTAGATATGTGCGTTTGTAACGCAGACGTGTATGACGAACCCACAAAAAAATTTCAACAGGCGGGATATATTCTGCGGTATAATTATATTCCAAAAGATGCCCCTGTATTTAACAGAACGATTTTGCGTGAAAATATTTATAAATTCACTAATCCGGCGGTATGGACCAAGTTATATAAACGCGATTTTGTAACCAAGAATAAATTATATTTCCAAAACTTATACACATGTAACGATATTGGTATGGGGATGTCTGCGACATCATTGGCAAACAGAATATCTGTGGTAAACCAAGTATTTGTTCATTATCGTCGCGGTTCTAATGTTCAGGTTACCAAGAAACGTGGCAAAACCGCGATAAATATTGTTCATGCGTATTACTATATTAAACATCATTTGACCATTGGAAAATTGGACGGGTTTATAAAAACATTGAATAACCAGATTGCCGAAAACATCCGTTGGGAATTATCACGTTGTAATTCATCCGAAGCAAAAAGATTTAAAAAGCAAGCAAAAGAACTAATGCAAGACGATTACCAAATATTTAAATCTTGTTTCCACAAAGATAACTTTATTGTTCATTTTGTCAAACACATGCGTGAAATCATAAAATCTAAACGCGTAAAAAAAATGGGCATGTATGAAAAATTTTTATATCACAACATTCGCAAAAACAGCGTATTACTGGTAGAAGCCAACAGTTTTCATGGCGAATGTTTACCCGGGATGGCAAAATACTTTTTAGATTTAGGTTATAACGTTGATGTTATCATGAATCACAATGAATTCAGATTAAATCCTTTTTGTAATTTCAAAGATGCGCGGGTGCAATTATTTGGCATGGACGTTGAATCTATAAAACGAATTTTGGACAGTGATATTATTGAAAAATACGAACACCTATATTTCAATTCAGATAGAATCTTTGATGTCAACAAAAACGAATTAGTCAGTTATTATAACTATTTCGGCACAGATTTAAAATTACCCGAAGAAAAAGTTATTAACATGGTTCATACCATTGAAAAATATGACGAAAACAATTTTTCACACCCTGCATTTTTTGGTGTAACATTATCTGAATTACCAATAATCAAAGGTAAAGATTTACAAATTGTTAATACGCATTATTTTGGTGAATTTGCCAAACATACAAAAAACGATAAATTGGTAAAATTTGTATGTGTTGGAAACATTGAAAGCAAACGTAAAAACCACTCGTTATTATTCGATGCGATTGACTATTTGTTATCCAAAGAAATAACAAATTTCAAAATCAATGTTATTGCGCGTGGCGGTAATTTATTAATTCCTGAAAAATACCAAAAGTTCATAGAATTCCTTGGCCGATTAGATTACAAAGATATGTATGCCAACGTCAATGATTCAGATTTCTTTTTAACATTATTAGACCCGGAAAACCCGGACCACAACCGATATTTAACCAGTGGCACCAGTGGCAGTTATCAACTAATCTATGGTTTTTCCAAACCATGCTTAATATGTGATAAATTTGCATGTAATATAAATATGATAGATAAAAATAACGCAATACTGTATAAAAAGAATTCTGATTTGGGGCGTGCAATGCAACGCGCCATTGAAATGCCTACAAAAGAATATCAAGAAATACAAAACAACATACAATCTTTGGCGCAACAAATATATGACCAATCTTTGAAAAATCTTGGAAATTTATTAAAAACGGAAACATGCCAATTTGATAAAAACACATTTATCAGTTTGGGTGAAAATTGTTTTGTTCGCACAATATTGGTCCGGCATCACACAAAATGCAAACGTTCCGAAGGTGAATTATCTTACCCGTTTGATTTAAAGGTTTGTTATATCAAAACTGTGATAAAATTATTACAATCTGATTTCAGGGGGTATTTTGATGATTTATCATGGGACGATACGAAAAAGATATGGGTTAACAAGAAATTAAACATCATGTACAATCATGACTTGGATTGTGATACCAAAGAAAAACTGATTTCGCGTTACACCACCAGAATCGAAAATATGCGCATGCTAAAAAATAAATCTGGTCTGGTTTTCGTGGCCAGTACGGTCAATCCAGATATTAGTATTGACGACATAAACCAACTTTATACCGTTCTTAAATCGACATATCGGGATATAAAATTTGTGTTTATAAATATTTCTAAATCAGAATTGAAAGACATCAAGAATTTAAATTCTGAAATATTCTATAAACATATTCCAAACCCATATCCAAATTATTGGGGTGAATGGTACAAGGAAGAATTTTATAACTCGAAATCTGGGGTTGAATTTGAATGTGCCTGCAACGAATTTGTCCGCACATCCGCAAAAACAACCACAGAAAACGGCCATCCGTACAACGAACCAGGCAAAAAAAATACCGAACCACACCAGGCGAGATTATTTTGGTGGAAAATTGGTAAAACACTTAAATATTTGTGGGAATGTCCGATACGTATTTATGATAAATACACCAGGGTAACCAACAAAATAAAACAAATTAAAAATGGCAAATAATGGGGGATATTATGGCAAACACACTAAAATCAATCAAACAAACAACCGAATTGATAGTATCCCTGACATCGTACCCGGCACGTATTGGTACAATTAATCAAACAATAGAAAGTTTATTAAATCAAACAAAACCCGCCGACAAGGTTATTTTATGGTTGGCCCCCGAACAATTTCCAAATCGTGAAAAAGATTTACCAAAACAACTATTAGATTTAACAAAAAGTGGTCTGACCATTGATTGGTATCACGATATTCGTTCTTATAAAAAACTAATTCCAACGTTACGTAAATATCCTGATGCAATTATTGTAACCGCAGATGACGATAACATATATTCACCAACATGGCTTGAAAAACTCTATAACAGTTATAAAAAATACCCAAATGATATTCAGGCCCATCGTGTTACCAAATTTTATCATGATAAATATGGGTGGCATACAATTGCGGGCGGTAAAGAATATTGGCCAGGGGCAAGTTATTTGAATAAACTGGTTGGTCTTGGTGGTGTATTGTATCCCCCACATTGTTTTTATCAAGATATTTTGAACGAAGATTTAATAAAAGAATTGGCGCCAACAAATGACGACCAATGGTTCTGGTTACAAGCGGCGATGAATAATGTGCGTGTTCGGGTTGTTGAAAATCCCGAAATTGAAGCCAACTATGTTCCTGGCACCCAAGAAACCGGTTTAACAAAAATTAACGATCATGGTCAAAATCTGTTTTGGCGCGATTTTAAAAAACTGATGAACTATTATCCAAAGGCGCAAGAAATTTTACTGACCGAGGCAAAACAACATAAAATAAATAGACCTTTTGTCGTACCATATAAAAAAGAATTGGAACAATGGTATACAAAATTATTTGGTCCAATCGATTTAGAACACCCAAAAACATTTAACGAAAAAATACAGTGGTCAAAAATATATGATTCTACACCAATAAAAACGCGATTGGCGGATAAATATCTGGTTCGTGATTGGGTCGCTGAAAAAATAGGAAAACAATATTTGATACCATTATTGGGTGTTTATAATTCTTTTGAAGAAATTGATTTTGATAAATTGCCAAAGCAATTTGTTATCAAATGTAATCACGGTTGTGGTTATAATATTATCGTCAAAGATAAATCTAAGTTAGATTTGGCATATGTAAAGGAAAAACTTGATTATTGGATGCGACAGAATTTCGCCTTCAAGTTTGGCACAGAACTGCAATATCGTGACATAGAACCCAAGATTGTTATTGAAAAATATATAGAAAATACAAAATCACGTGATGGTGATTTATATGATTATAAATTCTGGTGCTTTAATGGCAAAGTAAAATACATTCAATTTTTATCAGAAAGAAATACGAACGGCTTAAAAATGGCCTTTTATGACAAAAAATGGCGCAAACAACACTTTGTATACAGCCATCCACTAGACCAAAAAAACATAGAAAAACCGTCAAATTTGAAAGAAATGATTAAATTAGCCGAAAAACTATCTGCCGGATTTAATCATGTTCGTGTTGATTTTTATCGTTTGGATAATGGCCAAATATACTTTGGCGAAATGACGTTTACATCTGCATCAGGTATGTGTAAATGGAACGATGAAAATATTAATCAGTATTTTGGCGATTTGTTTAAATTACCAAAAATGGCCTATAACATAAATAATGGCGCATATTATAAGGTACCAAAGCACAGAATTATTAAGCCATACCTACTGTTTCCATATTATTTATTGGCAAATATATGGTTACGTAATATTTCATTACCGTTGGCAAAGTTTAAAAAACACATTAAGCAGGTCATGTATTCACACAGCCGCCGTGGTCAAATAGATAAATTAAATGCAAAAATAGATAACATTGCACAATCAGTGTTAAATATTAGCACACGCACAGATTCTGTTATTCAAGACGTTGAAAAAATTGGTGTTTTTTATACTTACGACAATCAAACCAACTGGGCAATTTCGCATAAAATGACAGAAATTACTAATGTTCCGGATTTTGAATCTCGGTTTATGAAATTGATAACTGGCCTGCCGTTTGAAAGTAAAGTTACAATAACAAATATTATTGCCAGATTACAGATGATTAAAGATGGCAAACATCATGATTTGTTTAACAATCAAGAAAAACTGTTATTAAAACAAGTGTCTGATTTTGAGAATTCTATATTGAAAATATCTGATAACAAGTTTTGGTGTAACGATTATTTATTGCCAATAAATCATTTCGAACCCAGTGTATTCTTTTATAAACATGGTTTGGATAAATTAGACAATATAAAATATTTTCAATCCAAGGCAATATTAGATGTCGGTGCGTTTATTGGCGATAGTGCGCTAATTTTATCACCGTTAACTAAAAATAAAGTTTATTGTTTTGAAGGGTGTCAAAAAAATTATGATTATTTGAACCAAACAATACAAATGAATAACTTGAAAAATATTGTCCCGGTAAAATCGGCACTTGGCGATTATAACGGAGAAATAGAATTATTCTACTATGGTGGCGCAACATCTGTTGATAAAAACATGGTAAAAAAATCAACAAAATCCGAAAAAACTCAAATTATGCGTCTGGACGATTATGTTCGCGAACACAGAATAAACGTTGGTTTGATTAAGGTTGATATCGAAGGTGCCGAACAATCTTTCTTGCGTGGCGCACGTAAAACAATCGAAAAATACAAACCAACGTTGTTAATTTCAATTTATCATAATGTGGACGATTTTTTGGACATAAAACCAATGATAGAAAGTTGGAATCTGGGATACAAATTTAAAGTATTCAAACCGACAATCGGTTCTGTTTCTGCGGAAACATTGTTGATATGTGAACAATAATAAAATCCCCTATTCAGGGGATTTTTTATGATGCACTGTTTGCATAGATAAAGTCAAAATAACGTACTGTACCGGTTGCGGTATAATCTATTGTTACAACATCACCTTTTGCAACAGGTATCCATGGTGTAACCCAATTTCCAACCGAAATCGCGAACATCATTGAACGCATATTATGCGCAGATGTATTTATTAAAGATGCATATTGTCCCGCCGCGGTTGCAGATATACCCAAACTTAAATACCCATCTGCTGGTGCGGTATATTGTGTACCACTGGCACCTAAATTTAATGCGATAAATGAACTTGATGGCATTGCCAGATGTGATATTTCTGCTTTGCCGGTTGCACTAAAATTGCTGGCATTTTTTAAATCGTTTATATCTGTGTTGATACTATCAATATCACCCAATGCATTTATTTTGGTGGTAACTTCATCTATTTCATCATGTATTGCGGCAATCCGCGCCAATAAATCTGTTGTTGATTCTTTATCAGCAATGTCGGCATATTGCGCACTTAGCACCCCCAAATTGTCTTTCATATCTTTTAGAACTTCCATCATATAGTTCATATCTTGATTTAATGTCGTTGGTTCTATTTTAACCATTGGTTGATAATCTGTGATGCGTGCTGGCGGTAAATTGCGCGCAATAGTGATAGTGTCTGATACGGTTGGTGCGGTTTCAAAAACAACCTTGCCCCCAGAATACGGAATATCTGCATTTTCACCCGCGGACGTTCCAACGATTGTATATCCGGTTGCGGCATCCGTATTTTTGGTAACAACAATATCTGTATTTTGAAAATACGGAAAATTGAACATAAATTCTGTTGTTGTCCCGTCCCCCATATAAGAAACTCTTGGCATTTTTACTCCTTTTGTTATAACAAAAAAAGCCCCTGCAATCGCAGGGGCACAAAAAAAACGGCGACAAAAAGTCATCCGCTTTGGTTATGTGTATTATATCACAAACCGCATAAAAAAACAACAACAAAATCAGACATGATACATTAACGCATTTCTTATGTTGTAAATTTGTTAAGTTGCTCGAACTGCGCTTCGCTTGTTCTCAACTGCTATTTTGTCGGACCCTGGGGTCCTTATCTTTCGCGACTATACCAAAATTAAAACCGGGTCATACCCGGTTTAAATTTTGGTAGCCGCACAAGGGATTGCTTCGCCACCTTGCAAAATTTGCCTGACGGCAAACCGGCGTTATTCCGCCTTTTTGCTGCGGTTCGGACCCCTGTGCCGGTGTCCAATGCGGCGAAGGATTCGCTCGGCATAAATGCCTACGCGGCAACCGTAACGATTTCACTGCGTTATACTTGTGAAATCTACTTGTTGTCGGACCAGGGTCCTCATCTTTCGCGACTAAACCAAAATAAAAAACGACCACAAGGGTCGTTTGTTATTTTGGTAGCGGCGAAGGGATTCGGACCCCTGACCAAAGGATTATGATTCCTCTGCTCTACCACTGAGCTACGCCGCCAATGCGTCAAATTATAACAAACATTTTTCAAAATGCAAGAATTTCTGCTAGGTTACTTCGCCCTATTGAAAAACCCCATAAAAAGGTGTATAATACACACCTGATGAAAAGAATTATTGCGATTTTTCTTGGGGTTTTCTTATGCGGCACATCTTTTGCCGCATCAACGTCAAACCCATTTACACGCGATTTTAAAAACCAAATTTCTTTTAATCTTGGCCAAGGTATCGACAGTGGTATTATCGTACCATTACCTTTGCGTCCGGTTCCGTTTTATTTGTTGCACCTGCAATATTCACAGCCGACAACATTTTTCACATTACCTGCACGTCAATCATTAAACGTTGGTCAAACAATCGGATTGGGGCCAAAGTATGGATGGGACTGGGACGAATACACAATTCCTATGGTCTTTTTATCACAAGATGTCGCCCTATCCTATTATAAAAACATATATGTTGCGGCGGGATTTGGTGTCGGCCTGCAGGCACAACAAAATGAACGCCTGGGGGCGAAATTATTATTCCAATTCAAATTAACAGGTGGTTATCATATAAACGATAAATGGGCCATAGAAATATTTATGCAACATTTTTCAAATGCAAACACCGCGCCCGAAAATTATTCCTATGCGTTTTATGGTGCCGGCGTAACGTATAACTTTTAAACCGTTACCAATTAATGGGTTTACCGCCATGCGCGGCCAAATATTCATTTGCACGTGAAAAATGCTTGCAACCGAAAAACCCCCTGTACGCAGACAACGGCGAAGGATGCACACTTTTCAACACCAGGTTTTTATTTTCATCAACAATGGATGCCTTGCGTTGGGCATAACTGCCCCAGAGCATATAAACAACCCCTTCGCGGCGTGTGGCCAATGCGCGTATAACCGCATCGGTAAATTCTTCCCATCCGCGCCCCACATGTGATGCCGCCAAATGTGCCGCCACCGTAAGTGTAGAATTCAACAACAACACACCCTGGCGCGCCCATGCGGTTAAATCACCATGTGTTGCACTGGGGCGACCCAAATCAGATTCTATTTCTTTATAAATATTAACCAACGATGGTGGGGGTGTTATGCCATCTGGCACAGAAAAACATAAACCATGTGCCTGGCCCGGTTCGTGGTACGGGTCTTGACCAATAATAACGACACGCACATCATCAAAAGGGCACAAATTAAATGCATTGAAAATGTTTTTAGGTGCCGGATATATTTTTTTACCAGACAAATATTGGGCGCGAACAAAGTCGGTCAATTTGATAAAATAATCTTTATCAAATTCATCGCCCAACACGCGCTTCCAAGATTCTTCGATTTTCACATCCATACCCACCACCTATAGCTTTATCAAACCAATTTGTAATGATTTCCATAAAACAACATCAATATATCCACGCGGAAGTCCGGTTTCATGAACCATGTGCGCAAACATATCATCACATGCGCGCCGCACTTCATCTGTCAAATCGTCCGGGCACCGGATTCCGGCGTACCGCGCGCCCAGGCGGCGAATCCAAATATCATATTTGACCACATCCACCCCCAAATTTCGCGCCAAATGATTCGCGGTTATTTTTCCAATATGTGGCAATTTTGATAAATATTTCAACCGCGCATCATCGGTTTCACATTTATAGAACCCTTCACACAACGCGACACGATTTTTCCAAATTTTACAAATCGCATTTATTTTGTTTTTATTATGAAACATTTGAAACAACGCGTCAAAATCTGCCCCATTTTTGTAAATATAATCCATAATATTTTTGTGAATACGTTTTGCGGTCTTTTGCGAAAACCCGCCCGCCAAAATTACATACGCCGCCATTTCGGCGAACGCGTCCGGCGCGAAAGTTCGCGGATGTGCCAACATTTCACGAATTTCATCAAAAGATTGGGCGTCTGAATCCGCGCCCAAATCTTTTATTTTTTTCTCTAAATCAAAAAACCATTTTGCCGAAAACATTACACGTCCAAATTTGCATCCAATGCGTTTTCAACGATAAAGTCGCGGCGCGGTTCAACAACATCACCCATCAACATGGATACAACCGCATCTGCCTGGGATGCATCGTTAATGGTAACTTGGAACAAACTGCGGTGATTTGGGTCCATGGTTGTTTCCCACAACTGTTCTGCGTTCATTTCACCCAAACCTTTATAGCGTTGAATCTTTAAACCATTTTTCGCATATTCAAATGCGGTGTTTAATAAATTAAACGCGCCCCAGATTTTCTGTGATTTCGTTTTTACCGTCAACATTGTCGGCTTAGAAAACGTGTCCATTAATTCTTCACGACCGTTCATTCTGCGCCATGCGGCGATTTCCGCACTGTTCAAACGTTCGTGTGGTAAAGTATATGTTTCTGTAACACTGCGTAACGTGCGCGATATACTGATACCATTATCATTTGATACAACCGCCCATCCACGTTCGAATTCTAATTCTTGTGCATCCAGCATTTTTGCCGCCGCCGCACAATTTTCTGGTGTTGCATCATCAAACACACGATTTAATGCCAAGGCCTCTATATAACGCAATGGCATAATGTGATTCAACGGTTGCAAAACATTACGCATATCCAAAACCAAATCCAGCAAGCGTTTCAAATCCGCACCAGAAATCTTGGTTCCACCGGCGATTTCAACAACACCATCGGTCGCCAACTGGTCCATCAAATAATCATCCATTTCGCGTTGATTTTGTAAATAAATCTGTTGTTTGCCACGCGTTACACCGTATAGAGGCGGTTTAGCAACATAGATGTATCCACGTTCAATGGCCTCTGGCATATGACGATAGAAGAACGTCATTAACAATATTTGAATATGTTGACCGTCAACGTCCGCATCGGTCATGATAATGATTTTATGATAGCGCATTTTTTCAATATCAAAATCATCTTTACCAATACCTGCACCCATTGTTGTAATCAGTGCGCCAATCGTATCAGACGACAGCATTTTATCAAAACGCACACGTTCAACATTTAAAATCTTACCACGCAACGGCAAAATTGCCTGGGTTTTACGGTCGCGCCCTTGCTTTGCCGTACCACCCGCAGAATCCCCCTCAACGATAAACAGTTCGCATTTTGCCGGGTCGCGTTCACTGCATCCCGCCAATTTACCGGGCAGCCCACCCAATTCAGGCCCCGTTTTTTTGCGCGATAATTCACGCGCCTTGCGTGCGGCTTCACGTGCGGTGGCGGCTTCTAATATCTTATCTATAATTAGTTTCGCAGTAACTGGGTTTTCTTCCAAATATTCATAGAGTAATTCAGATACAGTGTTTTCAACAATTGGACGAACCTCGCTGGATACCAGTTTATCTTTGGTCTGGGAACCAAATTTCGGGTCCGGAATTTTAACACTGATAATACTGGTTAACCCTTCGCGGAAATCTTCCCCCGACAGATTAACATCCTTTTTCGTATTATGTTCAGAAATATATTTGTTAATCGCACGTGTTAACCCCGCACGGAATCCTGCCAGATGCGTTCCACCATCACGGTTTGGAATATTGTTTGTAAAGCATAATGATGTTTCAGTATATGCCGTTGTCCATTGTAAAACGATTTCAATATAACTGTCGTCTATCTTTTTTATCATTTGAATTGGGTCGCGATTTAACAACTCCTTGGATTTATCCAAATATGTTGCAAACCCCGACAAACCGTCCACAGAATGAAATTCGCGTTCCTTTTTTTCACCGCCACGCAAATCTTCAAAAACAATACGAACGTTTGCGTTTAAATAAGATTGTTCACGCAACCAATTTTCTAACGTATCAAAGTTAAATACGGTTGATGTAAATGTTTCCGGCGATGGCAAAAACGTAACCTCGGTTCCATGTTCATATCCAGATTTATTTTCTGTTACAACCAAATCCATAGTAGGAACACCATCTGCAAATTTCATTTCCGCCTGTTGATTACCGCGCCACACACGCACATCTAACCACGTGGACAACGCGTTTACAACCGACACACCAACACCATGCAAACCGCCAGACACCTTGTATGCGCCATTTGTTTCATTATCAAATTTACCACCGGCATGCAGTTCACACATAATCAGTTCCAACGCACTGCGCCCGGTTTCGTGATTTGTATCAAACGGCATACCACGTCCATTATCACGAATTGTCGCGCTGCCATCTGGATTCAAAGAAACATAAACCGTATCGGCATAACCCGCCATTGCTTCGTCAATAGAATTATTTACAACTTCATAAATCATATGATGCAAACCGGCCCCACCTTCACCGACATCACCAATATACATTCCAGGGCGTTTTTTAACGGCCTCTAAGCCCTTTAAAACCTTAATTGAATCACCGGTATATTCATTATTTACAGACATTAACAATTCCTTTCTTTTTTATATTGCTAGCGTAACAATTTGTGTTACTATTGTAAAGAAAAAAGGCAAAAAAACAAAGGATTTTTATTATGACACAAGTTATCACTTTACAGGATTTTTTAAGTCCCCAGCAATATGCGGAAAAACACAAAGAAGACCCAAAATTAGTCAAAAAAATCATGGAGATAGCACACAGACATGGTGTTTCTGCCATTATTTCTGCGACAAGAAGACCTGTTATAATTTTATATAGTGGCAAAAATAGAAAAAAAACTTGGTTGTTGCGTCCAGAAGCCGATGCCCAAAAAGTGTTTAACAAATTTTTCAAAACACAAAAGGGGGTGCTTATCGGCAAAAAAATCACTAACAATGTGGAAAAAAACGACCAAGACAATCTTAAAAAAGTCCAAGAAACGGTGGAATCACCAAAACACAAGAATATCAAAAACTGTCCGACAAATGGATGGGGAATTTATAAATTCACAGATTACTATTTCGGACAAACCGCGGAAGAACGTAAATTTGTCCGTAAAGCCATGGATTTTGCGTATGAAACTTCTGTCAAAATAACTATTTCTGACGAAGATTATAATATTGTATTTAAAAATTCATCAAACGGTTTTCGCATACGACCAGAGGTTGCCGCACACAACAAATTATTAGAAATTGTTAAACAAATCAAAGCCAAGGAAATGTAAACATGAAATTCAAACTGTTATATTTTGGTGATATTTTAATAAACCCAAAAAAACGCGCCCAACACATATCGGACATACGGATGCAATTTCATCCCCAATTAAAAAAGTTATTGGAACACAGTCCATGGGACAATTTAACCCAATATATGCAACCAGGCGCGATTAAAAGCCCGATTACCACACGTCATGTTGGCGGGATAGATTGGAATCCAATTATTACACCAAAATTAAAGTTGATTGCGGAATTAGATATTCAAATGTTACACCCTGAAATCATCGGCGTGCCACGTTCAGATATAGATAACCGCATAAAAACATTGTTTGATGGTCTGCGTTGTCCACAAAACGAACACGAAATTGGTCAAAATGTTCCGCGTGATATTGGACCAATTTACACATTACTGGACGATGACCATTTAATCACAAAGATTTCTGTTAACACCAGCCACCTTTTAGGCACAGATATGTTCAATCAACAATTCAAAACCAGTCCTGATTGCGTGTTTTTAATGATTGATGTTAATTTGCGTGTCGCCGAAGGCACATTAGAAAACTTGCCATTTATGGTGTAAAAAACAGGTGCCGTTTGGCACCCGTTTTTTATTTACTGTTTGGTTTGTTTAATATAGTACTTCTTAGTTCATCTAGATAACAATTTGTGTGTATCAACTTTTGTTCCAATTTTTCGTTTTCTTTTAATAATTTTTCTTTTTCGTGTGTCAGTTCTCTTACTTCATCCGCCAATTTTTTCTCACGCACGGACGCGGTTTCAGACAACATTTTTTTCAATCGTTCATTTTCGTACTGCAAATTAACAATCGTTCTATTCTGTAGTTTTATTTCGTTGCTTAATTCTATAATCCTGGTCAAATTAGGCGACACAATATCATTTACCCCAGAATACAATTTTTTATAATATTCTTGTTCATAATTGCTGCTTGGTTGAATACCACATATATAACGAATATTTACAACAAGTTGAGAATCACGTGTTGCGAGTTTTGTTAATATTTTGTTTATATTTTGAAACATGGTATCAAAATCTTTTTCCGAATAATCTGCGATTAAAACAAATCGTTTAATCTGTATTATCCAATTTGAAATTATTTCTTTAAAATTCATTACTTTTGTTATATTTTTATCCACCCAACGCGATAAATACAGGTTATAATCATCCAATCTGGCATACTTGTTATCCAACACAGACAAATAAATTTTATCTTTTACGCCTTCGTTTTTTATTACCTTTGCAACCCATTTTAGCATGTTATATTTTACTTTTTCATCACTCAAAGACATTATCGCCAACATCAGATTTTGCAAATCTTGTGCAACATTGTCATATAACGCCCCAAGCAACATCTTTAAATTTGAAAAAAACAAATTTTCAAATTTCCCCTTTTTATCGACCGTATAATAATCGAAAATGTTTTTCACTAATTGTCTAATATTTGTGTCTTCTGTTTTTTCCATCAAAGCACCATAGGCGGTATAAAAACCACCATGTTTAATAGAATCAAACAAAACTTTTAAACGATTTATATCGTTATAACTTGCCCCGGATAACGTGACAATCATTTCATTTAATCCCATATATAAATTTTTTTTCTGTTCCATATCATACCCTTATACGATTGAAACATAGTATAAACAAAAACAAATTATTGTCAAGTTTAAGATAAAATCGCGGTTATTTGGTCTTGCATTTGGAAAGTCCCCAGTACAATCCACGCAATTACGGCCGATATCAGCAAAATACCAATTGTATTTAGTGTACTGGACACAGATTCTATTTTTTTAACAGAATTTTCCAGGTATTCATTAGAAATCTGACTTAAATTGGCATCAAAATCGTTCATATCGGCATAAATAGTCAAATCGCCAATCAGTTCAGAATTTGGAAAATCCATCCCTGTGTTATATAACGCGTTTCCTAAATTATCACCGTTTGCAATGTATCGCAATGTACGTTCCAAAATATCACGCAGATAAGGATTCGAATTATCCGCCAACATACGCATTGCATCAGGTATCGTTATACCAGATGCAACCATCGCAGATAAAGACATCATCCAACTGACCGACAGTTTTAACTTATAAATATTCCATGGCACAATATTATCAAAAATACTGCGCACACGCCCGCGCCAACGCGGCAAAGACCACCAACACAAAATCCCCAGAACAACAAAAGAAATTGCCAAAACCTGCCAATATTTATATGCAACGTCTGCAACCCAAATCAAAGATGCGGCCCAACCCTGCCATACCATATTTGGTCCGGCAACTTCGGCCAAAGGCGGTATCAAATACAATCCGACCATAACAATTATTGCAAACACCAAAACCACCAATAACAACGGATATGCAATCGCACCAAATACCGCGTCACGGATTCTTTTGTTTGCCGAAACAATACGTCCGACATTTTCCAATGCGACAACCAAACTGGAAATATTTCCCGATGTTAGCAACAGTGTTTCTTCGGCCGGAATCCACCCGCGCGTAACTTCTGAAAAACTTTTACCGCGTTCCAAATCTTGTTCCCATTGGCGCATGCATATTGCAAAGGGCTCGTTTGGTTTTTGACCGCCCTTGGATTCAATCATTTGAATTCTATTTAGGGCATTTACCAACGTAAAATCGTTTTTCAGCAACGAAATCAGTTTTCGCCAAATTGCGATACGTTTATTTGTACTAAACCTGCATACAGCTTTGGCATACAATAATTCAAGTTTATTCATACTAATAAACCCCCGGTCTGTCTAATAACCCGACCCAACGTTCTAATTCATCAACCCCGATAATACCCTGTAACATTAAGGCACAGGCGGCCTCTTTTAACGTGCGACCATCCATTTCTTCCAACCAGTATTTTACCGCACCTTCTGTATTTCCGGACAACGCCAGTTGTAAAAATTCACTGTTTGTTATAATTATTTCGCCGGCCTTGATACGTCCCATGGTGCCACTGCCACCACAGTGTTCACACCCATGTCCACGAACAAAAACCTGGTTTAATCCCAAATCACCAAAGGCATCATGAACACGACCGTATTCCGGATATTCCGGGTGATTTATCAACTTTTCACGACAATGTGGGCACAAACGTTTAAACAACCGCATAGAAACAAGCCCACGCATCATTGTTTCTTCTTTTAACTTAAATGCCTCTACCCCCATGTCCAACAAACGAACCAATGCCGCCATCGCAGAATTTGCGTGCAACGTTGTCCAAACATTATGCCCAGACAACGCGCCTTTGACGGTTAATTGCGCCGCCGCCAACGTACGAATTTCACCAACCATCAGTGTATCAGGGTCGCTGCGCAGTGCGGCCGCCAATGCTTCGGTATATTCGTTTTCACGTTGTTCTTCGTTCATGGTATTCACAACCGGTATTTGATGTGCACCGAATATTTTCTGTTCAACCGGGTCTTCAACCGTAATCAAATTTATTTCATAGTGATGTTCTTTTAACATTAGAACCATATTGCGAACCAACGTTGTAGATTTTCCAGAACTGGTTGGACCGGCGACAACAACCAACCCGGTTGGAAACGAACGTAATCGTTGCAGCAACAGTTGTTCATATTCACCGAATTCTTGTTCGGTTTTTATATTTTCTGATGGATTATCATATAACAATCGCATAACGACATAACGACTGCCGAATGCGATTGGCATAAATTGCATTCTGATACTCTGTACCCCATGTGGCAAATATAAATCTTTTGTTCCACGTAACGGTGTACGACCATCTTTCTGGGCGGTCTGGTATTCATTTTGTGCATAGTTCGCATTTGATATATCGGCCGAAGCAAATGCCGCGCGAACAAAAGATTCCCCCCAACCAGAATTAAATTCTAAAACAGGTTGCATACTGCCATCTATACGAAAGAAAATAGTTGTTTGATCGGCAACTTCGATATGAATATCAGAAACCTTTTGTGCGGCGGCTTTGGCGATAATATCGACAAAATCTTTCTGCATTTGGTTATCATAATCCAAGCGAACTTTGGTACCACCAACCTTGTTTTCATAAAATTTATAAATTCCTGAAACCAACCCTAAATCAGAATAAAACGGGGTTTTAACAGGCCGACCTTTGCGTTTCAATAAATCAATAAACGCCAAAACACGACCGTCATAGCGATGTGTACGCGAAATAATAATACACCCACCCTGAAAGTAAGCAATCAACCCACGTGTTTCTTGTGGTAATTCAAATTCCCCACCCGGTGCCGTTAACAACCGATTATTTTCGGCAAACAAATATTCAATAATCTCGTTATTATCGGCATGTTCCAACCGCACCGGCACAGACGGTGTTTGTGTATCAGAAAACATAGTGTTTTTTTCAACCATTTTACTTTCTTGCTTCTATGTTTAATGTTGTGGTTTCAGACCCCTTGACGAAAACAACACCTTCATCCAAAGATATGGATTTTACGGTATAACCATCTATTTTTTTACCAACACTGACACGTTTATTTTGTCCGGTTGTTGTATCTTGGATTGTTGCCTGTAATTGTGTTCCGGCACCAATAACATTTACCAATTTATATTTACCATCAAAGGCAACATCTTGTTTTTTTGCCGGCACAGATTCTTTGACAACGGCGATATCTTCCTGGTTTTCTAATGCTTCTTTTTGTGCCTCTAAACGTTTGGCCTCGGCTTCTAATCGTGCGCGTTCATTATCAAATTCTTGCTGTTGTTGTTCGGCGCGTCCTGACAAGTTATCTATTTCCATACTTAACTTGATTTTTTCTGCGGCCAACCTGTCCAAATCCAGGTTTAATTGCGCGCGTTCTTTTTCCAACTGCATCAAGATTTTTTCTTGTTCCAAATCTGTGATTTGTTGAAACAAAGAACCCTCAACCTGATAATCATCTATGGCCTGGGACGAAACTTCTTCGCCGACACTAATTTGTTCTTCTATATCAACTTCTTCTGCAAAAGCAGTACCCACGAACAAAACACCAACCAATATGGCAAAAAATTTAAATTTACTTTGCATAAATAATCACCTCATAGTTCCAAATTTTTCTGTTTGAATTCCACGAAACTTTTGTCATATAAACACCGTCAAAGCCGTTAAATATTTCTAAAAATTCGCGCGGTATCAGTTTAGATTCCGCCGACACTTCGACCAAATACAAATCTGCGCGTGGAACCGCATCCAGTGTTGGTAGTTTTGCCTGGACATTTATTTCATTATCAGACAATTCTTGAACAACCGCACCCGGTAATTTTTCCGCCGCAACAGAATAAAAATTGTCCAATGTTCCAAAAGAACGAATAAATCTGGCATTAACATGCGTTTCGCCACAACTAACATCTATCTGGTTCCAACCGGTAATAGGTTGCATTAAAAACGCGATTGCCTTGTAACAATTTTCTGCACGCATAATACTATCTGGTAATAAATCATAAGGCATAACCAATGGTTCTGGTTCTTGATTTATATCAAATTCCGCATCCAGTTCTTTATTTTTTTCTTCTATTTGACGTTTATATTCTTCCGCTATTTTTGGGTCTATTTTTGAAATTTGTGGTTTTGGTGCAAACATCTGATTCAACGGTTCACGAAACAGATACAACAACACAAACGCAAACAATATAAATGTCAGCAATGATAATACACCCGAACCAAATCGACTAATTGGGCGCAAAACCCCGTGCGCCGTTGTTGAAATCAAATCGGACAGATTTTTTTCAACCGCACGTGGCATACCCCACATTGCCGGTGCAATTAAAATATTCCAATCAGGTATTTCAGATAATTCGGAATACTTAGCGCGTGCAACAACCTCGCTATCAAATAAAGAATCTTGCAAAATTATTCCGTTTCTGGCCGCAACTAAAACAAATTTATTTTCCACAGAAAACACCGCCAAAAAAGACGAATATTCTGATAACGCGGTCATAACTTCCAATGCGATTGATGGCATTGACGAACGTGCGCCACGTGAACGCGCGCCCAAACCAACCAATGAACGATACCCGACATACATGTTTAATTTTCTGTCGATACTGCGGGCCAATTTGTATGCGTATGCACGCACCGTATAACCAGAAACCATCGGTTGCCAAACCAGACCAACCGCATATTTTTTTCTATTAATTTGTATGTATTGTCCTGCCAAAATCTCTCTCTGTTTTTCTGTTTTAAATTATAGCATAAAAATATTTAATCGCGCCACAACAAAAAACCGTTATTTTCATAACGGTTTAATAGAACAAAAATCATATTTTCAATGTTATAAATTTGGACAGTTATAAACCCGAACATCAAAAACAAACGAACGTTCTGGCCCGAACATTGTCCAATCGTTTTGCACCGTTGATTGTTTTTCAACCCAATACGCATTTGCACCTGTTGCGCGTTCCACAATATTGTTTTCCAGATACCTGTACGCATCCGCAATTTCATAATAAGATGCCGTTGTCTGCATTTTATAGAGCATTTTGCACCCCACCGGTTCTACATCAAGACGTACCAGATTTTCACTGCCCCCTTGATTTTTAACGTAACCACCGCACCCGGCCAAGGCAAACGCAATCAAACCTAATTTTATATATTTTTTCATTATTTTCCTTCCTTTATTTCATAGTTATCTGGATTACTAAATAATTTTATCAACACCAGATTATTTAATGCATGACTGCCCTTGTATGAATCTAGGTTACCGACAACAAATCCGCCGGATGTAAACATATCACCAAGTGCATCTATGATTTTGTGCCGCACAAATTCATCAGGCCAAAAAACACAATTCAATGTTCCATCCCCACGATTATTTAACGCAATAACATTTGTTTCATCGGCACCACGTCCCATACCATGCGCCTTTAAGTATTCCCATTCTGAATATTTACCAAACGTGCGTGCACGCGCAACGTTTTTTATAAAATTTGTTTCTGATTTTTTTGTGCCATCATAAGAATATTCATAGGTTTGGCGACCTATGATTTTTTCTTTGTACACCAATGTTGCACATATATTTAATTTGCTGTTTTCTGATGGTGATAATCTTACAAAACCGTCAGACTTGCGCCCAGAAAGCAAATTCATAATAAAAATTTGAAATCTGACTTTAAAAGGCAACTGCCGTATAATATCACGCGCCCGAACAATAACCGGCCTTTTTACAATAATTTGTTTTAATTTGCCCGCTGTTACCCCTGCATTTATCAAAGCATTATAAAATTGGACCGCACTGCCATCTAAAATCGGTGTTTCTGGGCCATCTATATCTATGACCGCACTGTCAATTTTTGCCATGAACAGGGCCGCCATCAGGTGTTCTATTGTTTGTACATGTGCGCCATCTTTATTACCGATTGTTGTGTTACGCATTTTCGTATCACCAACATTATCAAATGTTGCCGGAATTAAATCCTTTTTATCTAAATCTGTTCTGCGGAAAAATATTCCTGGTTTTTTACTGGGTCTAATAACTATATTAACCGGCAGACCCGAATGAATCCCACGTCCTGATAATTTAACAATCTTTTTTAATGTCGGCATTTATTTTCTCCTTTAACCAAACAAAGAACGCATTGTCTATATTGGTTTCCAATCTGGCAAATTTAATTTGTTTTTGAATATCTGGTGATAAACGCATCCAATCTTTTTCTGTTGTAACTAACTTGGCTTTTTTCTTATCTGCGATTTTTATTAAATCAGAAATATCTTTATCGGTATATTGATAATGGTCCGGAAAGGCGCGATGTGCCACCACGTTTTTTAATGCACCAAAGAATTTTTTTGGAAAACCTATACCGGCAAAGGCAACAATCTTTGTTATGTTTGGATATGGCGACAAGGTTTTATTTTCCGCGTAAAACACCGGAATACCGGCAGGCAATTTCATTTTTTTTCTTGCGTGTTTACTTTTTATAATAATTATTGCATCTGCGCGTTTTATGTGTGATTTTGGTTCACGCAAAGGTCCGGCAGGCAACAAAAAAACATTACCTAGCCCAACAGATTCATCAAAAACCAAAACAGAAATATCTTTGTGTATTAACGGATTTTGTAAACCATCATCCATAACAATCGGTGTATCACAAGATTGTCTGTCTAATAACATAATATTACTTTTTCTGTCGCCGACATGCACCGCAATACCATCAGATGCCAACATCATCGCTTCATCACCAACATTACCGGTCTTGGATGTTTTTTTATACCCACGCATAACCACCGGCGCATCTAAAACGTGCGCAACCTGGCGTACAATCGGGGTTTTCCCGACACCACCGGCCAAAATTCCACCAAAACAGATAACCTTGCGTCGTGATTTATAGGCAAACATCTTTCGCCACACAAATACGCACCTGGAAATAAAGTAATAAATCAATGCCACCGGCAATAATAAAAAAGCCAACGGAGTTTTATGTAAAAACCACCAAGGTGTCTTCATATTAACGATACCTTTTTGTTAATTTTGGTGCCCGACCTTGACGTTTTGCATCTTTGAATTCACTGGATGTCAAATCTTGTTCGACCATATACAGGTTAAATTCCGCATCCAAATCCCGCAACTGTTTTACCATAATATCTTCTAACTCTTGACGTTTCGCATCAAAATCGGCCTGAGAAATCTTGGAATCTATAAACATAGGTTTACCAACATTACACTTAATCTTAGAGAAAGGTAAAACCAATAAATACCGGTCCCAACGTTTTTGAAACCACGCGTGATTTGTTGAAAAGCACACCGGAATAATAGGCGCACCGGTCATTTTTGCAAAATATAACGCGCCTTCTTGCACACGTAATGATGGTCCACCCGGCCCATCAGGCGAAATACATAATGAATAGTCCCCTTTGCGCAATACACGCACCCCATCGCGCAATACCGACAGGCCGCCATTGTGCGAACTGCCGTAAATTGCACGTAAACCGAACAAGTGTTGCAATTTTGCCATCATACGGCCGTCTTTGTGGCGACTGGTGATTGCATACGATTTCATTCCGCCCAAACAAACGATAGGCGATAACATTTCACTGCGTCCATGCCAAAATGCGAAAATTGCGGGCTTATGCCGATATTTTTTAAACGTTTCATAGTTTTCGATTTTTTTACGACATGTAAAATAAACAAACCAAATCAGGGCCGCCATAATCGCGGCAATAATCCATTGAAACAACGGAAACCGCAGTATAGGGTTCCAAAATTTTTTCCAAATTTTTCTAAACGAATTCATTTTTTAACGCCTCAAAACATCTGTGATGAATTCTAGCAATAAAAAAATCACATTTCAAGCACACATAAGGACATCCGTCTTCTGGCAAAAATATTTGACAACCGAAAAATATGTGATAAAATGCAAAACATTATCGCGGGGTAGAGCAGTCCGGTAGCTCGTCAGGCTCATAACCTGAAGGTCGGTGGTTCAAATCCATCCCCCGCAACCAGTTTAAACAGAAAATACACCGCAATGGTGTATTTTTTGTTTAACGTGTGTTGTGTTGGGTTTGAATCACCGAGGATAAGGTGGTTCATTACCAGCAAAAGCCGGACGGAAGTACGGCGGTCAACCTATAGGTTGATTTGCGCCAGTACGGTGCAGATTTTATCTGCACCAATTCCATCCCCCGCAACCAAAGTTTACAACCGCTCATTTTGGAGCGGTTTTTTATTAGATTTCTAATATCTGCATAAAGTTCGAAAGCCAACATTTAGAAAATTGCGATTTTTCGTTACTTTTGAACTCTTTATGATATAATTCTCATAAAAAGGGTCATAATATGGAAATAAAAATTAGAAACGCAATTCCTGAGGATGCAAAAGCAATTCAACAAATTATTGCTGTTGGTTATAGACGTTCTTTTGCAGAACTTCATTCAAAAGAGTATTTAGAAAATAAAATTCAAGAATACCTAAGTCCCGCCAGAATAGAAAAAATGGCAAATGTAATTCGTGATAAAAATTCCATAAATATTGTTGCAGAAAACACAGATGGTAAAGTTGTGGGGTCTGTTGGCGGTATGAAAGACGAAGACGGAAATTATCAGTTAATAGCATTATATGTAGATGAATCTGTTATCGGTGATATAAAATTTGCACTAAGTTTGGTTAAAGAATTTTCACAACGTGTTAAAAATAATGGCGCAAACAAGTTTACCACAGGGACATTAACTGGAAGTCGAGTTTGTAAATTGTATGAATTGTTGGGTGGTAAGAAAATAAAAGAATTTATAAATCATAAACGTGATAATGTGTCGGAAACAGAATTTGAATTTGACGTAAATAGATTTATTTAAATCAATTCTGCTAACCCTAATTTATTTTTTAAATAATCAATATCCCGTCCTATCTCTAATAATTTGGCTCGAGAACTGCACACACTGCACAACCAGTTTAAACAGAAAATACACCGCAACGGTGTATTTTTTGTTTAACGTGTGTTGTGTTGGGTTTGAATCACCGAGGATAAGGTGGTTCATTACCAGCAAAAGCCGGACGGAAGTATGGCGGTCAACCGATAGGTTGATTTGCGCCAGTACGGTGCAGATTTTATCTGCACCAATTCCATCCCCCGCAACCAGAGTTTCAAAACTTGCCCATCGGGGCAAGTTTTCTTTTGTTTTCTGATAATTCCAGTGAGTTCGAAAGTTTGAATTTGAAAAATTGCAAAATTTTGACACTTTCGAACTATTTTTTCCATTCAGATTTCAATTTACCAAACATTGCCGTACTGTGAATCGATCCATCCGGCCAAAGTTTTCGTGCGCGTTGAATACCTTCTAAAACATAACTATTTTTTTCGGCATGTTTGCGTGATGCGATATTGTCATCATCGCACCAAATATTCAATTTTCTTAAATTATATTTTTCAAAACCAATTTCTTCTATAATTGGAATCAATTTATCAACAAGTCCTTGTCCACGTGCAGATTTTTTCAACCAATAACCAATTTCACCGGTTTGATGTTTTGTATCTATTCCAGATAACCCTATTTCACCCAACAATTCACCATTTTTAAATATTCCATACATTGCATATTTCCACCTGGAATCGTTATTAAGGGCCCGATTTTGATAATACTTTTGTACTTCATCAACAGATTTCCACATTCCGCCTTCGAACCAATGTTTAAAAGTATCTGTATCCTTGGTAAATATATCATATATTTCTTGTGCGAATTCTTGTGTCCCAGGAATTTGTTTTAATGTTAAATCGTCAATAATAATTGGTTCCATTATTTATATCTCCTGTGTGTATCTATAATTAAACACTAGAATTTTACTATTTTTGTTGTACAATTTCAACCATGACAAATAACAAAGAATTTTTATGTGATAAATCTGGTAAAGCCATAACATGCTTTCACGGAACCTATTATGATTTTGATTATTTTTTTCCATTAACCCATTTTGGCAATGAATTATCCGCAAAAACAGTATTACATGAAGGTAAATGGAAACGTGATAAAAATATAGATATAAACAAGCCAAAAATTATACCTGTACATTTCAAAAATGGAAATTATCTGGAAATACCCGATTTAAATAATCATTATATAGAAGATTGGCGGGCAATAATTTTAGTTTTTTTACTAGATAAAACTATTATTGAAGACATAGATAATCTACAAAAATGGGATGATATTAAAAAAAAGTGTGAGTTATCCACATTAAAAAAATTACCATATCAATACGATTTTATTTCACAATCAGTTGACGATGATAAAATCAAACAAGAAATATCTTATGAATCTTTGTATGATAAAGCAAATGCAGAAAATTTATTTTTTCAACGAATGATTCGTTTTTTTGAATCTGTCGGTATAAATGGATTTTTTTATAAAAACTTTACAGAATGTGGCGGTGATAATTCATATATTATATTCAGACAAAATTCTGTTATAAGAACAGATAAAAAACTGGCACAATTACAGGTGTACGCTGATATTAAAAAATTACAACTTATCGAACAAGAGTTTAATAAAAATTATATTCCACGATATATGACCATTTCAGAAAAAGAAAAATGGATAAAACAATTATATGATTTTTATGATTTCAGAATTTATGAAATTAACCGCCAAAAAGAAAAAGTTAATCAGTATAAAAAACAAAAATAATAATATTTTTTCAATAATTCATTTCGAAAAACCACACATTAAATATTATTTTTTTAACACATCATCAATATCAAATTCTAGAAATGATGCCATTGTATATTCAAACTTTTCCCCACTTGGACGTTCAACGGTTACTCTGCCGCCCATTTTTTTATAAAATCCTATGCTTTTATTATCAGAAAAACACATTAACCCAAATGTTTTTTTACCACGCTGTTTCATCTCTTTTGCAAAATGTTGAAATAAGAATTTTCCAACACCTTTGCCAATATAATTTGTATCCAAATACAGCATATCTAATTCTCCGTCTGCGGCACATTCTGATGAATTTGGCGCACCACCACTAACAAATCCTATGATTTTATCATCATCTAATAAAACCAAAAAAATATTGCCTTTTGTTTTTTCTTTATTTAATTTTTCTGGAAATTTTTCTATTTTTTCACGTACAGCATCAGAACCAACACGTTTTTCTAGAAACCCTTGGGATAAAATATTCTTATATGCATACTGCCAACCCTTAGACCAGATGTCATAGATAACACTTGCATCTGCTATGTACGCATTTCTTATTTTAAACATATAAACCCCCTGTGATATAAATAATCATAGCAAAAAAACCGCTTGTTAACAATCAATAATATTTTGTACCATTATTACCAGGTGAGAGATATGAAATATCTATTTCAATTTATGATTATCTTATTATTCGTATTTATGGGGGAAGTATGCGAATATTTTATAAATCTGCCTATTGCAGGCAGTATTTATGGCCTGTTGTTATTGTTTATTGCATTATGTACACGTATTGTTAAATTAGAGTGGGTTTCTGATATTGCCGATTGGTTTCATAGTATTATGGCATTGTTTTTTATTGCGCCTGCGGTTGCGGTCATAGATATTTGGTCAGAAATATCTGGTATTTGGTATTATTTGGTATTTTTATTGGTTGTAACTTATGTTGTTACGATGGTTATCACCGGAAAAACCGCAGATTTTTTATTAAAAAAACACAAGGATAAAAAATGATAGAATTAATTTCGAATTCTACTTATTTTGGTGTTGCAATCACCGTTGCGACATTTATCCTTGCAACAATAATAAATAAAAAGTGGCCTAACCCATTTACCACACCATTATTTTTATCAACAATCGTTATTATTGGAATTTTAATTGGATTTAAAATACCATACGAAACATATAATAGTACGGCAAAATATTTAACTTATTTTTTGGTCCCGGTAACTGTTTGTTTTGCCGTACCGATGTATCGCCAGTTACCATTATTAAAACGGCATATTTGGTCAATATTATTTGCAATGTTTATCGGGGTAATCGCATCGGTTGTATCGGTATGTATAATTGTTATTTTACTAGGTCTTGGTGATATAATTGCACGTTCATTGGTATCTATATCTGTTACCACCGCATTGGCAATAGGGATTACACGTAAACTTGGTGGTATTGTTGCATTAACTGTATCTGCGGTAATAATCACCGGTATTTTGGGTGCATCGGTTAGTGATAAATTATGTAAATGGGTAAAAATAAATAACCCAATTTCGCGGGGATTGGCAATCGGTAACGCCGCACACGCCGCCGGTACCGTCAAAGCAATGGAAATGGGACATCTAGAAGGTGCATTTAGCAGTTTAGCAATCGTATTATCTGGATTGATGACCGCGGTTATGGGGCCACTGGCAATATGGTTTTATTTTGAATATTTCAAAATTTAAAAACAAGATTTTAATTCTGTGCCGGTTTCGTTTTGATCAAGGCGTTTATTGCGAATTTCTTGGGCCGCATTTATTTTTTGTTTTATTAAAATCAAATCAGGATGTTGTTGTATTTTCATATTCATATCTTCTAAAACGACATCTATATCATCATTTTTTTGAACAAATACCGGCATAATTGAATTAGATGCATTAAATACAGAATCCCTTATATCATATTTTAAATCTTCTATAACCGATAAATATGCCCCAATATGTTTATCTTCGTGATGTAAAATCGCGTTATAAGGACATGTTCCGATTATATGACTGCGGTCAATTTTAACCAAGAAATCATTATATCCTATTGTTGCAACAATATCTTTTAAAACGACACAATTACCGTTTTCTATTGGTATAACATCAACACCTAAATCAAAATCTTCAACCATTGTTGCGGTAACATTTCCATGCATTTTATCTATCTGGACATCAGATAAAACAACAGTTTTAGAATATTCAGGATTTCTTATTGTAATTTTTGGGTGTATTTTATATTCCACACATACATTTGACAGGGCCGCCATTGGTAACAATATAAAAAATAAACATGATATATTTTTTAACATAATTAAATATTACCAGCACCCTGTTTTTTCAGATATTCTGCGACAAAATTACTGCCATAAGATTTATATAATTCTTCGGCTAATAATACCGATGAACGTCCTGATTCAAACAAGCGTAACATACTGCCTAATCCACCAAGTTCTGTATTTAAAATCACAGATTCATTATTTATTGGACGTGATAATAATACCGCACGTTTTAGGTTTGGATATGCCTTGCCTTGAATAAATGCCATTTCTAATGGATTTAAATTCCAATGTTCATAATCAGATGCATCGGCCGCCGGGTTACGGAAAAACATCATAGTTTGTGCCTGACCACGAACAACATCACCAATCCCCAGTTTATCCAAAACATTTGCACGTTGGAACGCGACCATATATGCCTGACGATTTTTACGACCTTCTTGTAAACCGGCAATAAAATTATCGCGGAACATCTTGTTTTCCAACATAGGTGCGGTTTCATCAATCATAATCAGTGATGGATTTCCCCCTGATACTGTTATATTATTTATACGATGTAATATATAAGATATAACCGCCGGTGCCAATGTTGCATCTTGTAAAATATCGGTAAAATCAAACGTTGTTAAACGTGCATTTAAATCCAGTGTATCACTGGCTTCATTAAACATATCACCATATTGTAACGGGTCTATCCATTTTTTTAGTGCCGGACGCATTTTACCAGATGAAGAAAAACAACTTTCCCACAGGTTTTTTAACAACCGTTCATCATCCGACAAATAATCAAAATTAACAGATACCGCACGCGCAATTTCATCGGCAGAAATCGCATCGTTTTGTTCAGAAATCATTGCAAACCAACGTCTTAAAAATCCACGATTTGCCGCCGTATCCGGCATTTTTAATGGGTTTAAACGCGTCATAAAATCTGATGTTTCTTTTTTATCTTTACCTTGCATAGTTACGTATTTACCATCAACCGCCAGTGTAAAAATCTCGGCCCCTTTGTTACGGTCGAAAAAGAAGGCCTTTAACTTTTTATGACGTAATGATTGCGCAATCAAGAACGAAAATAATGTCGTTTTACCACCACCGGTTGGACCGATTGTTAATGTATGCCCCACCGCCGCCGGTTTATCAGAAACATGAAATTGAAATTGATAAGGTGTCCCTTGGGCTGTTGGAAAAATAACCAACGGTCCCGGACCCCAATCAGAATTTGCAATACCACGTGGTGTACTGGACATTGGAATACTGATTGCGGCGGTCTTGGACAACATTTTAAATGTACGTGGGAAAGAATCAAACCCCGGAATTTGTGAAAACCAAGAAACCTTGGATGCAAAATTTTCAACAATCGGTGAAACCCCAAACGATGCAGAAATCTTTTTAAATTCATCGGTATATTCTGTTAATTCATCTTCTGACTTTGCGAACAATAAAAACAACGGATAATAATTGACCAATGTCTGATTACCAGATACATTTTCATCCATAATAGATTCTGCCTTGGATATTTGTTCTTCGGTTGAATCAGTTTTTGTATCCGCGGTGCTGCGCCGTTGCCGCATAACTGTTTCAACATCAGCCGCGGTTAATATACCAAAACCGTTCATACAAATCATTTCTGTTTGAATCGTATTTATAGAATCAAAGAAATCTTCATCTAAATAATCTGGTGCGCCCCTAAAAGACAACAATGCGGCATAATATGTTCTCATACCACTGGTATATTTAACAATACCATTTGACATAAATTCAACACTATCAACGGTAATAAAACGTGTAATATTATTATCACATACAGCTGGTGCGGGCTTTGTGATTGGTGATAAAATACGCCCAAAGAAACGCGCCATATTATCACGTGATGTATTTTTCAAAACCTTGGGATTATAAGGTGCCAACATAGATTCTATATAATTACCATATTGGTTCAGTTTTTCACGCGCATTTGCACCACGCACAGTTAAAACAATATAATAATTATTAACAAATATACGCATACCTTGGGAACGCCATTTGTTATAAATTTTTTGTAAAACCGGTTGATTAAATTCATAATTTGTTGTTTCTGCGACCGCATCACGCACCATAAAAAACCGCAGAATAACATTTGGATCATGAATTTGGTTAAATAATTGTGCACGTAAATCCAGAAACTTAGTACGTTGTTCATCGGTTTGCATACTGGTTTGCACGCCAGAAACACTATAAACACGTACCAATGCCCCATCTGTTAATTCCAAAGAATTATCAGTATATACCGTTTGAAACGGTATATATTTTGCATAACTTTTATATCCAAATTTTGGTAAAACATATTTTGCAACGGTTGGAACATACATCATAAATATAATAAACAAGAAAATAACAGACACCACCATAACCGTCAAAGTCATAGTTGTTGAAAACCCGCCACCGGCAAAATATTGAAAAAATCCTTGCATCATCCTATTAATCTCCGCGGAATTTTTTCTTTTAATAACCTAAGTTTTGCAACCAAAATCTGGCCCAGTTGTGCATCTCGCTTGGTAAAACGTGCCAAAATCATATGAACAAAACACACAGATAGTAAAAAATATAATGGATTTAGATAAGTATTAACCTTATCAATACCTAAAATAAATATTCCAATTATGTATAAAATAATGAAAATCAAAAACTGTGCAGCAAAATTTATCACCGCCAAAGTATATGGCACATAGAACAATTGTGGCGGATTTGCCAAAGCTTTCAGCACTTGTTGCTTCATTTTGATATACTCTCTCCCATATGGATACTTTTATTATAACAATTTCAACAATTTTCAACAAGTATAAAAAACAAACACATAAAATTGTTAAAAATGTTGAAAACTTTCATTTTTTTTAACAAGTTTTAAACATAATAAATTTTCAACAATTTAAATAAAAATACCGCAAAACTAGGAAAAAATTGTTAAAAACATTGTTAATAATCCATTTTCAACAATTTCAACACCCCCAACAACAAAAACAAAATATAAATATATTATTTGATTTTTGTTAAAAAGTGTTTATAATGCCTTGGCAAAAAGGATTTGATATGAAATTTTTAAGTTCATTAAAAGCTTGGAAAAAACGTGGTAATATTAAACAAGTTCGTCGTGGAAAACAAATTGTTTTAATTGACCCGGATAACCCAAAGTTCAAAGCAAAACAGGGCTTTAAAAGAAAATAATGCCTTGGTTTTCTTGTGATATTCTGCGGTATTTGCGATTGTAAATACCGTTTTTTTATTTAAAACAGGTTAAAATCGTTCATAAATGCTTCGGTTGTAATATCTTGGATTTCATTGGTTGCCAAACCTGCATTACGCAGATAATTTATTTGAATATCACTTGGATGAAACATATATGCACTATGTTCGGCCGAATCGGGCACAGATTGTATTTTTTGGCGTGGTATGAACTTTAATCTGGCGGTTTTATCTATTAAGCCGGCAAATCTAATATCTGATTTAACATTTTCGCAATTTTTATTTATGATTGCGGTTGCGGACAGTTTTGAAAAACTGTCTTTTAAACCGATTATTTTTGTTTGTATTAAAATACCTGTGTTTGATGCCAAATGTTGCGCATCGCATTTTAACACTAAATCGGAATAATTTTTCAACATTATATGTCCACGCACTTCGGAATTTTTCCCGGTGTTTTTGATAAAAATATTCAAAAAGGCCGGGTTTTTATTTTCAATATTTACACTTAAAAACACCGGTTGATTTTCGGCCGTTATATTTATATTTAATGTATTTTCGCGCTCTATTTGTCCGACATATATTATATGAACAGGTAAATCATAATTCTTGGAAATATTACAATCTGTTATTGTTGACAGGTCTTCTCGAAACAACCCATTACAATAAACCAGCGTTTCTGCCGGCATAGTTTTTATATTGAATTCGTTCCACAAGTATGACATATTACACATATTATAAAGGATTTTATTATGGGTTTCAATTGTGGAATTGTTGGATTACCAAATGTTGGTAAATCTACATTATTTAATGCGTTGACACAGAGTGCCGCGGCCGATGCGCAAAATTATCCATTTTGTACTATTGAACCAAATACCGGTCGTGTTGTTGTGCCTGATGAAACATTACATAAATTGGCGGCGGTTGATAATTCTGCCAAGATAATACCAACACAACTAGAAATTGTTGATATTGCGGGTTTGGTACGTGGTGCATCTAATGGCGAAGGACTTGGGAATAAATTCTTGGGAAATATTTTAGAAACAGATGCAATTATTCATGTTGTGCGTTGTTTTGAAAATGATGATATTGTCCATGTTGATGGCCGTATTGACCCAATATCAGATATTGAGACAATCGAAACAGAATTAATGTTGGCGGATTTAGAAAGTTTGGAAAAACAAATAAAAAATCTGGAAAAAAAGGCGCATGGTTTGGATAAAAATGCGATAAAGTTATTATCTGATGCCAAGGCGATAAAAGAAAATTTGGAAAAATCTATACCGGCCCGTTTGGGTGAAACCGATGCATCACCATTTAATTTATTAACATCTAAACCGGTAATTTACGTATGTAATGTTGAAGAGGCATCTGCCGCAACAGGAAACAAATATTCTGATATGGTTGTTGAAAAATATGGAAAAACAAATGCAGTGTTAATTATTTCTGGGAAAATAGAAATGGAAATCGCGCAAATTGTTGACCCGGCGGAACGTCAGATATTTTTAAATGAACTTGGGTTAAAACAATCAGGATTAGAACAGGTTATAAAAACAGGTTATGAAACACTTGGATTACAAACATTTTACACCGTTGGTCCCAAGGAAGCACATGCCTGGACAATTCGGCGTGGTATGACCGCACCCCAGGCGGCGGGAAAAATTCATACTGATTTTGAACGTGGTTTCATCCGGGCCGAGGTTATATCGCCATCAGATTACATAGAACTTGGCGGTGAAGTTGCCGTAAAAGAGGCCGGTAAAATGCGCCTGGTTGGACGCGATTATGTAATGCAAGAAGGTGATATATGTCATTTCTTGTTTAATAACTAGTTATAAAAAAATCCGCATATTTGCGGATTTTTTAATCGTTTACTAATAAATCTTGTTTTGATTTCATACGTGATATTTCTTGGTCTATACGGCGTATTTCTTGACCTACATCGGAACCATTTGTTAAACCCTGGATTGTTAAATCACGTTTTTGTTGTTCTAAATTTTCAATATATTTTTGCAGTTTTAATGAAATAATATATCGTTCAGATTGTTTAAAATCTAAATTCAAATCAGACTTTACATCTGTATCTAAATCTAGATTAAATTTATTTAAAAAATCACCATATCTTTCCGATATTTCTGGGAATTTATTTATAATATAAACAAGAGTATTTTTTATAACCGTATCTATTTCAGGGACGGCGACATCAGCCGATTTTTCATCTTTTTTCCATTTATACCAATTTTGGAATTTACGATTATCGTATTCGTGTTCGTATTCTGATTTTAATGTTTTATCTTGGATTTTATCTAATTCTTGTTTTAAAAATTTTTCGGCGCGGGCACGTCCGGCGGGGGTTTTTGTTAAAAAGTTTGTGTTTATAATTTGCCACAGAAAATCAACCAAAGGTGTCGCATCATTTATTATTTTTTCCATTAACGCGCGACCATTTTGTTTTCTTAATATTTCATCAGGGTCTTTACCCCCGGTGATAAATGCAAATTTAACATCGGAATTATCACGAATAAAAGGCATAACCAATCCGCATGCACGTGCCGCGGCCTTTTGTCCGGCGGTATCGCCATCAAAACAGAAAATAATATTACGGTTTGATTTGCATATCATAGCAATATGGTCTTCGGTTAATGCGGTCCCCAATGGCGCAACAGTTTCACCAAAACCATTACATTGCATTTGAATCGCATCTATTTGACCTTCGACAATAATTGCCCTATTTGCACGATGAATTGCTTCACGTGCAAAATTAAATCCAAATAATGTTTGTCTTTTGTGAAATAATTCTGTATCAGAAGTATTTATATATTTGGGTTCACTGCCGTCAAGACTTCTGCCGGAAAAAGCAACAATTTTGCCGTTTGCGTTAAATATAGGAAACATTAATTTATCACGAAAGAAATCGTATGTTCCATATTCACCACGTCTAACCAATCCGGTCGCAATAAGTTTATCTTGTTTTGTGTTAACATACTTGTTTGAAATAATATTGTTTTTTGGCGCGTATCCAATACCATATTTTTTTATCATATCATCAGAAAACCCACGATTTCTAATGTATGCAAGACCATGCGCACCATCGGATGAAAACAGTTTTTCGGCAAATATTTTTTGTGCCGCACCAACAATACTATAATAAGATTCTTCTGCATCAATTTGTTGTTGTGTTTTTTTATGCATTGTTGGTAATGGTAATCCCGCCATTTCCGCCAGTTCTGTGATTGCGGCCTTGAAATCCATATGTTTATATTCCATAACAAATGAAATAATATCGCCATGCTTTGCACAACCAAAACAATGGAAAAATCCTTTTTCTTCATTAACCGAAAAAGAAGGTGTTTTTTCATTATGAAACGGGCAGCATCCCCAATAATTTTGACCTTTTTTTACCAACGGTACATACTTTGACACAACATCATAAATAGACAGACGTTCACGCAGTAAATCGGTAAAATTATTGTCATATTTTGCCATTATTTTTTACCAAACCTTTTTGTTGTTTTTTTGTTATTTATCAAATCAATCGCGGTTTCTAAATCTGGTTGTTCTTTGACCGAAACATTAACCTTGTTCGAAGATATATATGCACCGTATCGCCCGGTTGGATAATAATAAATCATCTTTTCGGTCTTGGGGTTTATACCGATTTCTATTGGTTCGGCCTTTTTGGTTTCGCCTAATAATAATTCTTTTGCGATTTCTAATGTTATTGTATCGGCATTATATTTTTTTGCCGCGACATTTTTCTTGCCATCGGTTACATATGGACCAAATTTACCAATACGGAAAGAAATTCCATTTCCTAAATCTTTTGGTTCATTTGTTTTTTTATTTTCTTGTGTTTCATTTGTATCGGATAGGCGTTTTGTATAATCGCATGTCGGATAATTTTCACATCCGATAAATGCACCAAATTTTGATAATTTTATCCCAAGTTTTCCGCCACATTTTGGACATTTATTATTATTATCAGAAAACAAATGATGCATCATAAATTTATTTATTTCATCGATTATTTCGGTTGTTTTTACATCACGTGCCGATGAAATCATATTTTTTGTATTACCCCAAAATTCGTTCAATGCGGATAATTTTTCTATCTTGCCGTTTGATACATCGTCCAGTGTATCTTCGGTTTTTGCGGTAAAATTAACATCGACCAGGTCTGTAAAATATTTTGCCAAATATGCCGCAATAACCCATCCACCAGATGTCGGATGAAAACGCCGTTGTTTATCTTGTTCGACATATTTTCTATCAACAATGGTGGACATAATTGTTGCATACGTTGATGGACGGCCTATTCCCAATTCTTCTAATTTTTTAACCAAGGATGCTTCGGTATAACGTGCGGGCGGCATAGTAAAATGTTGTTCGGTATTTATTTTCGTGATTTTTATATTATCACCAACAGACAAAGACGGTAATTTTATTTGCTTTTCATCATCAGAATCATCTTTGTCTTCATCATAAATTTTCATAAACCCGTCAAATGTACGTGTTGTACCAACACAGTGAAATGTTGCAATTTTATCATTTGTTGTGATATCCACAGAAACCGAATCAAATTCTGCGTTTGTCATTTGACACGCAATAGTTCTTTTCCAAATAAGATTATAGAGTTTTGCTTCATCCCCATCCAGTTCATGTTCAGACATATCAAAATGTGTTGGACGAATCGCTTCGTGTGCTTCCTGGGCATTTTTAGATTTTGTTACATAAATATTTGGGTTGGTTGGTAAAAATTTATCACCATAGGCGTTTTTGATATACTTTCTGATTTCTTCGACCGCCTCTGCCGACAGATTTGTCGCATCAGTACGCATGTATGTTATATAACCATTTTCATACAATTTTTGTGCGACAGACATTGTTTTTTTTGATGAAAAATACAATTTACGTGCGGCTTCTTGCTGTAACGTACTGGTTGTAAACGGGGCATAAGGCCTGTGCGATGTTTTTTTCTTGGTAATATCGGAAACACTTGCATCTAGTGGCGTTGTTAATTTAGATAAAACCTTATCGACATCGGATGAATTTTTTAATGTCATCTTGTCAATTTTATCGCCATTAAAACGCGATAACATTGCGGTAAAAGTTTTTTTATTGCTTTCGCAATCCCCCGACACAGACCAATATTCAACGGGCTTAAAATCTTCTATTTCGCGTTCACGATCAACAACCAATTTAACCGCCACAGATTGTACGCGTCCGGCCGATTTTCCTAAATTACGCCGCCACAACAACGGTGATATTTCAAATCCAATTAAATAATCCAGTGCGCGTCTAACCAAATATGCATCTACCAAATTAGAATCTATTTCACGCGGATTTTCAATAGCATCCATAATTGCGTGTTTTGTAATTTCATGAAATGCGACACGATAAACCGGTGTTTTCCCTAATAACTTTTTAGAATTTAATATATCTAGTATATGCCACGCAATCGCTTCCCCTTCGCGGTCAGGATCCGATGCCAGATATACCGCATCTGCTTTTTTTACTTCATCAGTGATAAGTTTTATTTGTTTATCTTTGCCGGGCATAATTTGCCAACGCATTGCAAAGTTGTTTTCTGTATCAACACTGCCGTTTTCTGGGACTAAATCACGAACATGACCAACAGATGCAATAACACGCCAACCACGTCCTAAATATTTTTCTATTGTTTTCGCCTTGGATGGTGATTCTACAATTAATAAATTCATTTTAACTTCCTTTGGCAGATAACTGTTGATCTTTGTGTATATGTGCGTTCTGGCTTAGCCCGAATCCAAACAACAAGGACATTAAACTGCTGCCCCCAAAAGACATCAGTGGTAATGGAACACCAACGGTCGGTGCCAACCCAAGAACCATAGAGATATTTATAAAATAATAAATGAAAAAGTTCAACATAAAACCAAAACATACCAGTTGACCAAACCTGTTTCGGCATGTTTTCGCCGTCCAGAACAAAATTGCAACAATTACAGAATATAATAACAATAATATAAATGCGCCAACAAACCCGAATTCTTCACCCAGCATAGTAAATATAAAATCAGTTTGTTTTTCTGGTAAAAATGATTGTTGGGATTGACTGCCGTTCATATAACCTTTGCCCAAGATACCACCACTGCCAAATGCGATTTTTGCCTGGTTTATTTGATAACCTGCGCCTCGGGAATCTTGGTCAGGGTTGATAAATGTTATAATTCTGTCGCGTTGATATTGGTGCAGTCCGCCGTACCAAACAACTGGTGCCGCCAGTATCAACAATACACCACCTATGTAAAACCACTTTTTATTTGCACCAACAATAAAAAACATCCCCAGTGTAATTAAACCAATAGATACCGCGGTCCCTAAATCGGGTTGCATAACAATTAAACAAAAAGGTATTAACATCAGTAATGTTGGAACTAGATAATTTTTAAATTTAGTTAAATCTACGGAATTCATCCACGCAAAATGCCGCGCCAAAACCAAAACTAATGCCATTTTTATAAATTCTGATGGTTGTATGTTTATCCCTGCGACATTTAACCATCGTTGGGCCCCCATGCCGGTATGCCCAATAAAAGTAACCAACACAATTAAAATCAGGGCAATCGCATATATAAAATATGCGGATTTTATCCAAAATTTTATATTAGAGAAAGATGTAAATGCAAATATTCCCATACAGAAAACAATCTTGATTAACTGGGACAAAGCAAATGGTTGCCATGAACCGCCACCGGCAGAATACAAAACAACTTCGGATAAAATTAAAACCAAACACATTGGAATAAATAATGCCCATGAAAAACGTTTTAGTTTTTCTGAAAAAGTCATCATATTCGCATTAGAAATTCTTATTTGTGTGGACATTTTTATTCTTCACCTTTTAATACTTCCGTCATGGCGGCGGCGGCAGTTCTGGCGGCAGAACCACTGGACCCGGAATGTTCTGTAATAACACAAACGACATATTTTGGATTGTCTGTTGGGGCGTATCCAACAAACAGCCCATGATTTCGCATATTCCATTTTAGTTGTTCATTACTTAAAACGCCACGAATACGTTCGGCCCTGGAAATACTGCGTACCTGGGATGTGCCGGTTTTACCGCCCATTTTTGCACCGTTTACGTTTATTGCACTGCCCGATGCAGTTCCACCAGGTTTTAAAACACCTTCCAAGCCCTGTAACACATGGTTTATATTTTTTTGTTGCAGACCAACAGATTTAAATTTTGGCACTTTATCTGTTTTTATCAAACGCGGTACAACCATTTTATTTGATGCAACACGTGCCATCATAACCGCCAACTGCATACAGTTGACCAGTATAAATCCTTGACCAATTCCAGAAATAATTGTATCACCATGAACCCAATTTGAACCAACATGGGCCTCTTTCCATTTTTTATCGGGAATAATCCCTGTCATCTGTTTTGGAATAATATCGGTTATATATTTTTCTGTGAACCCTAATTTTTTTGCCATATGCTTGATTGAATCTATACCGATTTTTAACGCCAGTTGATAGAAATATATGTCGCACGAGTGTGTCAATGCATCGGCCAAATTCATTTTACCATGACCTTTGTGTTCCCAACAGTGGTATCTGCGGTCGCCATAGTCCCAATATCCTGGGCAAAACGTTGTGTCGTTTGGTGATATTGCACCTGATTCTAATGCCGCCAACGCAACAACAATTTTAAATGTTGAACCCGGTGGATAAAGGCCTTCAAAAACCTTGTTCATAAACGGTTTGGCAATATCGGCACGCAGATTAGACATATATTCATCGGCATCATCACCAGAAAAATCATTTGGATTGAAACTGGGGCTGGAAACCATGGCCAATATATCACCCGTTTGTATATCCATAACAACACCACAACCGGCCTTGTGCAGTGTTAATGTATCGTATAGTTTTCTTTGAACCGCATCATTTATGGTTGTTTGAACATCATTACCGGTAATCGATGATTTGTATTGTGTTTTGTCTTCACCGGTTATTCTGCCAACGGCATTAGTAATCATAACCGTTTGTCCGGGAACACCCGCCAGTTTTTTTTCAAAAGTTTTTTCTAATCCTGTAATTCCCGATGTATAGAAAGGTGTGTTTGTAACCGGTTTATCGGGCGCACCAACGTATCCAAAAAATTGCGCCCCCGCCGGCCCCAATTCGTACATACGTGCATAGCCACTGTTTACATGTAATCCTGGTAAATTTTTTGCCTGTAATCTGGCCAACACATCCCAATTTGTATTTTCACTAATCAAAACAGGTTGAAATTTTTGTTGTTTTTTTATTCGTGCCCAGATTTTATCAACACGCTTTTTGCTAAGTTTTAAATCATCTGCAACCGTATTTACCAAATTTTCTAAATCATCGGTTTCTTCGGGAATAATATAAATACGATAAATTGGTGCGTCATGTGATATTGGTGTGCCAGATGATGCCAATATATTGCCACGTTGCGCCATATTTATTTGAATACGAAATGAATTATTTTCACTTTTCTTTTTATAAGTTCTATGTTCAAAAATTTGCATTTGCAGCATGCGCAAAACCAGAATAGATGTTAATATCATACCACCTGTTAAAAACAGTGCGCTGCGGCGGTCAAATTGTTTAGATATTTCTGTATCAATCATTTTTCACCGCCTTGATTAAAAATGTTGTTGGTATGTACATAGCGCATAAAACAGAAAACGTTAGTATAGATGTAATAATACTGGTCCAGCCAATGTGATGCAGCATTATAAACAGTATCACCGGTGCTAAAAAAGTCATAAAAGCAAACAAACCGTTTTTATTTGTATGACTTAAATCTATAAACGTTTGAATATTTACAATAACATAATAAATACAATAAAAGATTGTCCATATCAAAACAGTGCCAAATTTGTAATCCAATAAAAAACAAAATAACAACGCATACGCCGTAAAATAAGGCACAGGCCGAATAAAAGAACAATAAAATATTGGAATTATTGCCAATATCCCCGCCGGATTTATAAACGGACAAGATAAACGCCATAATACCAATGTGATTAAAAACGGAAAGGATATTGTTAAAAAAGTTATAACTTTCTGTTTCATTTGTATTTGTCCTGGGCATTAAATTTTAACACAATAACACGTGCCAGGTCCCGCGGGCCCAGTACTTCTACATCTGTTTCGTTTTTTAATTTTCCAACGTATATATCTGGTGGTAACACACCACTAATATTACTGGTTACCAATTTAATACCGCCAGATGGTTGAAATTTATGGTCGTTAAAGAAACCAATTGTTGGAACCGATGAACCGTTACCCGCCATAAATCCATAAACGTCAGAACCAACAATTCTGACGGCGATGTTTGTTTCTGAATCGGTTAATCCGCGTACACGTGAAAAATCGGCCCCCGAATCGATGATGATACCGGCTAATCTGTTATCAAAAGATGTAACCACCATACCACGATTAACCCCATCGTTTGTTCCGCGATTTATCATAAACGTGCCATGATGCAATGCAGAATTATCAAAAAATACATCGGCAACAATAGATGGATAATCAGAATTTCTAATCACATCTAATTCTTGGGCCAGTTTTTGGTTTTCAATAATTGCAAAATCACAGGCATTTTTTTCAGCCAATGCCTGGTCTAATCTGGCGCGTAATTCTTCATTTTCTTGTTCCAGATTAGAAATATTATGAATATTTTTTATCAACCGGCCCCCTAAACGTACCGGCCAAGTAATAACATCCCCCACCCCATGTGCAATAGGCAAAACAACATGTGCCAGCCCGTTCATAATACGATAATCGGGCTTTGCAATCATGATATAGATAAACATCACTGGCAATAACACCGCAACAACAGCGGATTTTATCAGTGAATGTAATCTGGAAGATATATTCTTTGGGTTCATCGCCAGACCAGTTTAAACGCAAAATATTTAATATTCAATAAAAACTTGATTTTTGCTTTATTTATGGCAAAATATGGCCATAAACCGTCTGAAATGGCAAAGGCATTGCCATCAAGACATAAAAACCAAGAGGTTAAAAAATGCCAAAATTAAAAACAAAGTCATATATGAAAAAACGTGCATCTATGACTGCGACCGGTAAAATCCGCGTTGCCAGAAATGCTCACAAGAAACTGTTGCGTAAAAAATCTGCGCGTGCAAACAACGCCGGGTCTAAACCGCAATATTTGAACGACAACATGGTTGGTCAGGCGAAAATCTTGGCACCATATGGTTTGAAATAATGGGGGCACAAAATGGCAAGAGTTAAACGTGGAACAACTGTTCGTCAAAAACATAATAAAATCTTGGAACGTGCCAAGGGTTATCTTGGCCGCCACAGCAGCACATATCGTGCGGCCCGTGAAAAATCAGAAAAGGCCGGACAATATGCGTATCGTGATCGCCGCGTGAAAAAACGTGATTTCCGCAGTTTGTGGATTGTTCGTATCAATGCCGCGGTTCGTGCCAATGGTATTACATACAGCCAATTTATGAACGGCTTGAAAAAGGCGGGTATTGAATTGGATCGCAAGGTTTTGGCCGAAATGGCATACGCAGGTGATGCGAATTTCGCAGTGCTGGTTGAAACAGCAAAACGATTTATCAAGGGTTCTAAATAAAACCCTTGGCGGCAAATCGTTTTTTGTTTATGATTATTGGGCCGTCGGTTGACGGCCCATGTTTATAGTAAAAGAGTAAAATTATGTTAAAAGATAATATAAATAACGCAAAAACAGTCGAAGAATTACAAGAATTATATACTGCGACATTTGGTAAAAACGGGACAATGACCGCAAAACTAAAAGAAATGAAAAATTTAGAGATGGACGCGCGTGCACAATTAAACCGCGAAAATACCGAATTGCGTGAATTGTTCAAAACACGTCAGGCCGAATTAGAAAATGCGGCATTAAACGCGAAACTGGCCGGCGAATACATAGATGTTACGTTGGATGCCGAACCAAAAAATCGCGGAACAATTCATCCAACAACCCAATCGTTCAAAGAAGCAGTGGCTATTTTTGAATCTATGGGATACACGTTGATGACTGGTCCAGAAATTGAAGACGATTGGCATAATTTTACTGCATTGAATATGCCGGCATACCACCCCGCGCGCGATATGCAAGATACCTTCTTTTTACCAAATGGTAATGTTATGCGCACACAGACCAGTGCGGTTCAAATTCGCGCAATGGAAAAACAGGGGGCGCCAATTAAAATGTTTTCTGTTGGCCAATGTTATCGCAAAGAATTAGATGCAACACATTCTGCGATGTTCGACCAAATAGAAGGTTTATATGTAGACAAGGTTGAAAAAAAGATAACTTTATCTGATTTATTGGGAACAATGCGAACATTTGCTTCAAAGTTTTTTGGACGCGAAATGGAATTGCGTATTCGTCCATCATATTTTCCGTTCACCGAACCTTCTATTGAAATAGACATGAAGTGGGGGGATAGATGGATGGAATTGTTATGTGGTGGCATGGTTCATCCGAATGTTCTTAAAAATTGCGGTATTGACCCAAATGAATATCAGGGATTTGCCTTTGGTTTTGGTTGGTCCAGATTGGTAATGATGAAATATGGTCTGAACGATATTCGTGCATTTACCGATGGTGATGTTCGTTGGTTAAAAAATAGTGGTTTTTAATAAAGGGGTAAAAAAATGAAATGGTCTTATGAATGGTTAAAACAATATTTAAAAACCGATTTAACCCCAGAGCAAATCGCGGACACTTTAACCCGTATTGGTTTAGAGGTTGAAGATATAACAACACCCGTATTACCTATTGCGGCAAAAATCGTTGAATGTGTTGCGCACCCGGACAGTGATCATTTACATGTATTACAGGTTGATGATGGTTCTGGTAAATTACGCCAGGTCGTCTGTGGTGCACCAAATGCGCGCACAGGATTGGTTTCTGCGTTGGCGGTACCGGGTTGTGTCATCCAAGGACATGAAATACAACCTGGGAAATTGCGCGGTGTTGTATCAAATGGTATGATGTGCAGTGGCGCAGAGTTGGGTATAAATGATGACGATTCCGGAATTATTGAATTAGATGAAAAAGCGGAAAAAATAGGTCAACCAATATCTGCATTGGCGGACAGCGCATCTGCAATACTTGAAACATCCATCACACCAAATAGACCAGATTATCTGGCAGTGCGTGGAATCGCATTGGATTTAAGTGCCGCTGGTGCCGGTAAATACACAGTGGACACAATCCAAGAGTTACCACTTGTTGCTGGTTCACGCAAGGTTAATTTGTTGGCAACTGATGCGTGTCCGACATACAGATTCTGTGAAATACATGGGATTAAAAACGTTCCGTCTAATCAAATAATCCAAAGACGTTTGCATGCGGCGGGCATTAACCCGAAAAATGCAGCGGTTGATGCAACAAATTATATCTGTTATGATATGGCACAACCAATGCATTGTTTTGATGCCGATAAAATCGTTGGTAATATCACTGTGCGTATGGCGCAAGAAAATGAAAAATTTGTCGATTTGTTTGGAAATGAACATACATTAAATGAAAAAGATTTAGTGATATGTGATGATGCGGGTATTTTGGCCTTGGCCGGTGTTGTTGGTGGGGACAGGGCATCCACGACAAACGAAACCAAAAATATTATTTTAGAATCCGCGTATTTTAATCCTGTATCAGTACGTAAATCTGCAAAAAAAATTGGTTTATCCACAGATTCTTCTTACAGATATGAACGTGGTATAGATCCAAATGCATCTGCAATCGCATTAGCGTATGCCGCTAAAATAATTATAGATACCTGTGGTGGCGAGATTGTTAATGTATCTGTGGCAGGTCGCACATCCTATACACCGGAATCTGTGCGTTATAACCCGTCTTTGTTTGAACAAAAGACAGGTGTAAAAATTGATGAAGAAACACAAAGAAAGATTTTAACAGATTTGCATTATGATATTAAAAACATGAAAAATGGTGATTGGTCAATAACCCCAATTTCATCACGTGTTGATGTTGTTATACCTGAAAATATTGTGTCCGATTTAATTCGCATGTATGGATATGAAAAAGTCGGTCTGAATTATGTTCCTGAAAAAGTTGTACCTGTGGAACATAATGACTTGAATATTCCATTAAAAGAAAAATTGTCCAGATTAGGATTAAATGAATCTATTAGTTTTGGTTTTGGAAACAGTAAATTAGAAAAAATATTAACAGATAAACCAATTGTAATGATTGCAAATCCTATATTAGTAGATATGGATACGGCGCGAAACACATTGTTAGAAAATTTACTGGTTGCGGCGGAAAAGAACGAAAAACGCGGATTCCCAGATATGAACATGTTTGAAATGGGACCGGTGTTTGATGGTGATATGCCCGGTCAACAACATACTTCTATTTGTATTATTCGCACAGGCGCAACATCACCAAAACATTGGATGAAACGCAACAGACCGGTTGATGTTTTTGATGTTAAATCCGATTTAGTGTCATTGCTTGGCGCACAAAGATATACTATCGACACAACAGACGCACCGCTTTGGGCGCACCCATATCGTTATGGAAAAATTGTCCAAGGTAAAAAAGTACTGGCGGAATTTGGCGAATTACATCCATCGGTGGCAAAGCAAATGCATATAAAAACAAAAGTGTTTGTTGGAATTGTCGAAGATATTGAAAACCTGCCGAAAAATCCAAAGTATAAAAAAATACCTATGACAGATTTTCAGCCGATTACACGTGATTTCGCATTTATCGTGGACAATGATTTCCCATCAGAAAAAATTATATCTGTGGCGACATCGACAGATGCCCGAATAACAAATGCGGTTGTGTTTGATTCTTTTGCGATGTCTGATGGTAAAAAATCGATTGCGTTCACATTGACGATTATTCCGACAGAAAATATGTCAGATGCCGATTTGTTAAAAATACAAAATTCGGTCATCGCCAATGTAGAAACCAAGTGCAATGCAAAAATTCGCGACAAATAAAAAAGCCGCCCATTTGGGCGGTTTTTTAATGATATAAAATCATTATTTTTGATATGTTGAAACAACGCGTCTTAGATATGCGATAGAGTTATCTTGCTCTTTATTTTGTAACAATCTTTTTTGTTCTTTGACAACGGATGCATCGTGTTGTTTAATAAATTTTTCACGACATTTGTTGTAAATTGTGGCGGCTTTGTCAAAAGATAAACTGTGTACGCCACCCCTGATGTGAATAACCGCGTATAATCCAACAACGGTTATTCCGAAAATTTTGGTTCCAGTATTATCAAATACATCAAAACCTTCACGTGTATCAACAACCAATGTATTCGGTGTTGTGTCAAGTATTTGGTTAATTAGTTCAAAAATTTGTTGTTCAAAAACAGTTTGAATCATTTTTTTGTCCTTTTTTGTGTTTAAAATCTAGCACAAAAAAGCCAAAAGTCAATTATTTTGCACCCTTGTTATAATCGCACAACGCAGATAACGGGCATTTTTCGCATTTCGGACGCAGTGCCGTACACGTATAACGACCAAACAATACCATCACATGGTTGGTAATCGCATGATATTTTTTAGGAATAATTTTTATTAGTTCTGATTCAACCTTGTCCGGGGTGTTTGCCGCCGGTCCAACCCAACCATACCGATGGCACAGGCGAAAGACATGTGTATCAACCCCAATCATTGGCGCGCCCCACAGTACGTTCATCACAACGTTCGCGGTTTTTTGTCCCACGCCGGGTAATTTTACCAATTCATTCCGATTGTGATATTTTTTTGGAAATATAAAATTATCGTTGTCTGTATTTATATCGGCCAATTTTTCTGCCAATGCAATAATATTCTTTGCCTTGTTGTTAAAAAAGGAAATAACCCGTATATGCTTTTTTAATTCATCCAGACCCAGTGCCAGCATTTTTTGCGGTGTTGGCGCAATACGGAACAGTTCCGGTGTAACTTCGTTCACTTTTTTATCGGTTGCCTGGGCCGATAATATAACCGCAACCATAAAAGTAAATTCATTAACGTAAAACAATTCTGAACGAATGTTCATATTTATTGTGTTTGGAACAATCGTAAAGAATTGTTTTGGACTAATCATTACTTTAAATCGTTAATAAATTTATCACAAATTGCATCACATGTTTTGGTGCATGCGGTTTCGTTATGATTGGGTTCGTGATGAAATATTTGTACGATTTTTTTAGTTGTTTCGTAAACGATTCCATCAGATTTTGTTATTTTGCAGTTACACTGTATCGTGTTCGTTCCGCCGTATACACCAAATTTGTTTATGCCACCAGAATAGTTAGCACTGCAATTTTTTGACGTGTTGATAATATCGTCAGATGCGGTGTTTTGCGTTTTTTCCGATACAGATTTTTTATCAAAAACCCCATCGCTAATTGTAACGTTTTCAATTTGTTTTGAAACCGCGATATTTTGTGTTTCTGATGTTTTTTGTTGCGTGTTTGTATCAGGTGTCTTAACGCTGATATTTTGTTTTTGGGATTTGGTTTCAGAATATACACTAAAACCAATATTCCAAAATGCACAAATCACAATCAACAATGCCGTAATATTAACAAGTGTTTTCTTTTGTATCATTTTTACGCCTTTTGTATAGAGATTCCAATTTTATACCCATCTATTTCTGTGAAATGTTCGCCATCGCCCGGTGTCATTTCCAAAATCAACGCATCAGACATAATGCGTTTCTTGTGCTGTTCTATTGCACCAGACAACGCTAAATCTGCCGTATAGGTCATTTTTATTCTATCTGATACATCCAAACCGATTTCTTTACGGGTAACCTGGATGAAACGCAAAACGTTGTTTGCCAACCCTTCGGCAATCAGTTCAGAATTAACCTCGGTATCCAAAATCACAACCGCGGTGTTATCTGGCAAGGCCATACCTGTTACATCATTTTTGATAACCAAACGATTTTCAAATTCATCTGGGTTCAAGACATATTCGCCTACAACCAATTTATCATCGTGCAATTCATAATCACCGCGTTTAACCGCCGGTATAATATCACGCAACGCGCCACCCAGGCGGCTACCTATTTTTGGTGTTATCAGATAAACAAACTTATCTGCAACCGCAGCGGTATTATCCATCCACTCTACAGATTTTACATTTAATTCATCACGAATTATGTTTGTATAATCGGCCAGTGGCGCACCGCCCGCAATCGTCAACTTGGATAACGGCATACGATTTGGCAATTTATATTGTTCGCGTAATTGGTTACCAACCGATACTATTTCTTGAACACGGCGCATTTCGGTTACAATTTTGTCATCTATGGCATCCGATGTTGGGAAGGATTCCAAATGTACAGATTCCGCCCCAGTCAGATTTTTATAGATATATTCGGTGATAAATGGTGCAAAAGGTGCCATTACCTTGCACAACGTAACCAATACGGTGTATAGCGTGTCGAACGCATCCGTATCTTCGTCCCAGATTCTGGTGCGTGAACGACGTATGTACCAATTATTTAATACATCCAAGAAACGTACAAATTCTTTGACGGCGATATCTGGTTTGTATTCCGACAATGATTTTTCAACCACGTTAACCAATATACCGGTTTCAGACAAAATATAACGGTCCAGAACATTTTCTGTGGTTGCCATTGTTGTCATCTTTGCGGTGATATTTCCGGCGTTTGCATACAATGTAAAGAAGTGATACGCGTTCCACAACGGTGTCAATATAGTTTTGATAGGTTCGTTAAATACTTTGCCTTCTTTATCAACACCAACCGGTTCCGCTTTCATAAAATTACTGCCTTGGATAAACAGGCGTATTGCGTCCGCGCCGTATGTTTCTAACTGTTCTGTGGGTTCAACATAGTTATGCAAAGATTTTGAAAATTTTCTTTTTTGTTCATCACAGATAATACCGTTTGCTGAAACGGTTTTAAATGCCGGTTTATCAAATAATGCAACCGCCATAACCATCAAACCATAAAACCAACCACGTGTTTGTTCGTTTGCTTCGATGATGTAATCGGCAGGGAAAGTTTTTTCAAACAATTCTTTGTTTTCAAACGGGTAATGCAAATGCGCAAAAGGCATAGAACCCGATTCAAACCAACAATCCAAAACGTCCGGTATGCGTTTCCATCCGTCTTTGGTTAATTTATCCAATGTTGGGCGATGCAAATCATCAATTTTTACACCAAAGAATTCTTCAATTTCGGCGATAGAACCAAATACTTTATATTCACCACCGCGTTCCCAAATCGGTAACGGAACCCCCCAGAAACGGTTACGGGTAATACCCCATTCACGTGCATTTTCTATCCATGCCATAAAACGATTGCCCGCCGATGTCCATGTTGTTTCATTTTTAGTTATTTCAATCAAACGTTTACGGATTTTTGGAACATCAACATACCATGCATCGGTTGCACGATAAATCAGTTTTTCTTTACTGCGTGGTCCAAACGGATAACTGTGCTTGTGTTGGTCTTTTTTGACCAGACGACCCGTTTGTTTCAACCAATCCATAATTTTAGGATTGGCAACAAATATGTTTTCACCCGCCCAATCTTTAACGGTTGAATCAAAATTACCATAATCATCAACGTTCAAGATTACCGGGAATTTTGAATCCAATGCCTTGGCGGCCCAATAATCGTCTTCGCCATACGCCGGTGCAATATGAACAATACCGGTACCATCACCGTCCGACACGTAATCGGCAGAAATTATGGTGTACAGGCCATGACCATCTTTGGCCATATCTGTATAGTATGGGAAAATAGGTGTGTATTTCATGCCAACTAAATCGGCACCGGTGCATTCGCCAACCTTTTCCGAATTTGCAAAAATTTTGTCGTATGCCGATACGCGCGATTCCGCCAAAACATATACATGCCCGTCATCATGGCGCATTTTTACATACCGCATATTTGGATTAACCGCCAATGCAGAATTTGCCGGCAATGTCCATGGCGTTGTTGTCCATGCGATTGCACGTTCACCGTTTTCCAGTTCAAACCAAACAGTAACTGTATCATCAACAACATCTTGGTATTCACTGGATGCCTCGCTATTAGATAAAACGGTCCCCAGTTTCCAATCATACGGATTTACCTTGAAATCTTTATAGAGCAAACCTTTGTCGTATAGTTGTTTTAATCCCCATATTACAGATTCCATATAATTTTTATCCATGGTGCGGTATCCATAATCGTCACCACCATCTACCCAACGACCAATACGTTCAACAAAGCGTAACCACTCGTTAGAATAAGTTGTTACACTTTTGCGGCACATATCACAAAAAACATCTATACCATCTTGTTCTACAATTTTTTTTGCGGGTCTGTTTTCTTGTTTTTCAACGGCTACTTCTGCGGGCAAACCATGGCAATCCCACCCCAGTTCGCGTTGAACATGGCGGCCACACA
>CADARU010000003.1 GCA_902790415.1 uncultured Pseudomonadota bacterium
TTTTGCGTGCGTTTAGGTTGATACCGGCCGCCCCACAGGAAGAAGAGACAGAAGAATCAGCGGAAGAATCTGAGGAAGAAGAAGAGGAAGAAGAAGAGGAAGAAGAAAAACCCAAGGTTCAACGTAAATCTGTGCGGCGCAAGGTTTCCGTCAGGCGTTCTAACGATAATGGTGTGCATGAATATGAATTACCGGATCCCGCATTTTTGGAAAAATCTGACTTTGGAAAAAGTGTTGTTACACCCGAATTAAAACAAAACGCGCGTGCGATGGAAATGCATTTTGAAGAATACCATATCAAGGGCCGCGTTGTTGGAATCAAGCCGGGACCGATTGTAACCTTGTATGAATTTAAACCAGACAGCGGTGTCCGTATTGCGGATATTAATAATACTGTCAAAGATATGACGCGTGCGATGGCAACCGAAAATATTCGTATTGCGCATATTCCGCGCACTGATTTAATTGGTGTTGAAATGGTTAATTTAAAACCAGAAACGGTTCGTTTCCAAGAATTGGTTGCAAATGATGCGTTCGTTGAATCTAAATATAAAATACCATTGGCATTAGGGGTTAATATCGGCGGTGAACCAATGTATTTTGATTTGGCAAAAATGCCACATGTGATGATTGCAGGACGTACAGGGTCCGGGAAATCTGTGTTTGTGCAATCTATTATTATGTCTGTGTTGTATCATTTTACACCGGATAAATGCAAATTGATGATTATCGACCCCAAGGGTGTGGATTTTGGTTTTTGGGATGATATTCCGCATCTTATAACCCCGATTATAAAGTTAGACCCAAATATTGCGGTGAACGCGTTGAAATGGTCTGTCCAGGAAATGGAAGAAAGATACAAACGTTTGCTGGAAATGGGAACCCAGAATATAGAGGCCTATAATGCCGCGGTGGCCGCCAAGCGCGAAGCAGGCGAGGTTGTAACACGCCAGGTTGCCGTTGGAACCGACCCAGAAACCGGTGAAATAGAATATGAAACCCAGACGGTTGATTTGTCTGATATGCCGTATTTGGTTATTGTTATTGACGAAGTTGCTGATTTGATGGGTGTTGCCCGTAAAGAAGTCGAGGCCTGTGTTCAACGTTTGGCGCAAAAGGCGCGTGCGGCCGGAATTCATCTGGTTATGGCAACCCAGCGTCCGGATGCGACAACTATTACCGGTGTTATCAAGGCGAACTTCCCAACGCGTATTTCGTTCCAGGCGCGCAGTAATATCGACAGTATGACAACACTGGGTGAAAAGGGTGCGGAAAATCTGCGTCCTTGTGGCGATATGTTGTTTAGCGAGGCCGGTCGTGTTCCTGTGCGTATTCATGGTGCATTTATAGAACCGGCGGAAATGACGCGCGTGGCGGATTTCTTGCGTGCCCAGGGTGAACCAGAATATGTTCCGGGGATTGGTGATGGCGGTACAGAATCATCGGGTGGGGCGGTATCGATTCCGGGAATCGGGGGAACCGGCGACAAAGATGCCGATTTATATGCCCAGGCCAAAGAATATGTTTTGCGCGATAAAAAGCCAACCACGTCTTATATACAGCGTCGTTTGCGTATCGGTTATAACAAGGCCGCGGGTTTGATGGAACGTATGGAAGAAGAGGGTATTATCAGCGCGCCCGATGTTAATGGTAAACGACATATATTATAAGAAATAATTTTTTACTGTTTATGATTTTTTACACTTTTTTATAGGGCTTTTTTGTGATATAATCTCTCTTAAGAAAGGAGTTTTTTATTATGAAGAAGTATGCTTTTGGCTTTTTGGGAATTGCCGCGTTGTGCGGTGCGGTGTCCGCATTTGCGGCCCAAGATACAGAAACGGTTGTTGTTCGTTCTGATTCATACTATGCACCAAACGTGCGTGCGATTGATAACACAAACAGAAATGTTAACTATGAAAAATATGAAACACGTACGACAACACGTTCTTATAACACCGCGCGTGATGCAAACCAAACTTACTATGCGCCTCAATCGCGCCGCGTAACATATACGCGTCCGCAACAAACACCGTATGCGCGTTCACAAATGTATCGTGATTATGAAGGTGGAACATCAAATACACGTGTTGCCACAACCCGTAAAACAGAAACCACAACAAGACAGATGAAGCGCAAATATTATTTGGCGCATCCGTTCTTTCAACCAACCGAAGGGAATTTTGGTTCTATCACCGATGTTTCTTGGAATAAATCTTCGTATGATTTGAAATTTTCGCCGGTTAGCACTGTTGAAATGGGTGAAACAACGGCAAAATGGTCTATGGAACAAATCGCAATCAAAGAAGATTTTAGTTATGGTATTACCGACCAGGTCAGTTTAATGCTGATGGGACGTTATGATATTAGTAAATATAAATTTGATTGGCCAACCGCTGAAGATGACAAATTGGATGATTCCGGACTAAATATTTATGGTGCGGGCGCACAGTGGCGTTTTGTCGATAATGAAAAATGGATTGCGACATTGTCCGGTTTTTATGAAAGACAAAAAGACGTTGCCAATGAATTTATTTTGGATGTTCGTGCCGGATACAAGGTTTCACGTTCGACAATCTATGGTGTTGGTCGCGCATGGTTGGTTAATTTTGATGAACCGACATATGGAAATGGTGTAACCGATAAATATGGGCGGTCTTTGTTCATTGCCTATGATACCGATGTTGATAATGCATTCTTCTTTGAAGGTGGATTGGGGGTATTTAGTGTGTTGAACCAAGATTGGACATTGAATTTAGAGGCAATGTTGGGTAATTATGATTGGCATAACCAAGGCAGTGTCAAGGCCGCGATTGGTTGGCAACCGGGTGATTCCTTTGCGTTGAACCTGTATGCAAAAATGGCTTTCTATGATTCAATAGAAAATAAAAAGTTAGATTCTTATTTCACAGAATTGAATTCTGACAACCAATGGGAATGGAAATATCTTGGCAAAGCCGAAGCAGATAATTATTCTGAATTTTCTATCGGTGCCCAGGTTATATTTATGTTCTAATTGATAACATGGTGTTTTAAAAAACTTGACATTATTTGTTTTTGGTGTATCTTCTTTTGCAAGAACAAATAAAGGGGTTTGTCATGAAAAATTTAAAACATTATGCTTTGGTTGCGGCCGCAGGTTTGATTTTGACGGCTGGTGGATGCAAACAACAGCCGCAACCGGTTGGTAAAATTGTCGGTGGTCGTGTTGTCGGTTGGTATAAAACAAATGAAGTTCCGGGGGCGCAAATCTCTGTTATTGACTTGGAAGGTGAAACATTAGAACTGTACAACCGTAACATGTTTAGTCAACAGGTTGATGCATCTTTGCCGACATACGATGTTGGTGACAGTGTGTGGTTCCGTTACGATGAAACAACAGCGAAATATGGCGATATTTTCGCAAATCAAGTAATTGATACCGCGGTTTATGGTCCTATGGATTTTTATCGTGAACAACAACGCAAAATTTATGGGAAAAATAAATAATTTTGCTTGTACAAGGGGGGGGCAAATGCGTAAATTTATTTGTGTGTTTTTTGTTCTGGGTCTGTGTTCGTTGAACGCACATGCGTATGACTTGTCGCGTGATACGGCGGACCCATTGTTTTTGCAAGGCAAAACTGATTTGTTATCAAAGACACATTTGTCTTATTTTGAAACGGGTTTGCGTTTGGGGCAATATTTGTCGTACGGTTTTTCTGACCGGTTCGCATTATCAGCATCCTTGCATTATCAACAAGATTTTGATGGACCCCAAGATGGTCTGTCCAGTGTCGATTTGGGCGGTATGTATCGTTTGGTAACCCAATCAGAAAGTGAAAATCGTATTGTTTATGATGTGTTGTTTGGTTTAAAACTGGGCGGCAGTCATCGTGTCAGAACCCCTGATTATGCGGATTCTACATATTATATCGGTCTGCGTTTGGGCCGTCAGTATGAAGGTATGACGTTGGCAGCAACCATCAAGTCCAGTTGGATTTTCGATGATGTACCATTAGGGATGGCATTTATAGATTTTAATCCAGAGGCATACTTTCGTATTGCACCAGATTGGCGCATCGGTGTGAATTTTGGCCTGCGCAAGGCGACAAATCCACATTATGATGAAGAATCTGTTGGTGGGAAATTGGTTCGTCAATATGGTCGTACGCAATATATTGGATACATAAACTATGAATTCGAACAGGAAGAAGTTAACTGTGGTGTGCGCGTGAACATTTTATTCTGACGTGTTTTTGCGAAAACTGTTCCAATATTCTAAACGTTTTTTTATTTCACGTTCGAATCCGCGTTCAACCGGGTGGTAGTATTGTGCGCGTTCCATGCTTTCGGGAAAACAGTTTTGACCACTGCATCCAGATTTTGTTTCGGGGTCATAGACATAACCCGCGCCATATCCCAAATTTTTCATCATTTTTGTTGGGGCATTTAAAATATTTTTTGGTGGCATCAAATTTCCGTTTGCGCGCGCGGCGGCATAGGCCGCAGATTGCGCCTTGTACGCAGAAATACTTTTAGGGGCGGTTGCCAAATATATTACCAATTCGGTTAAAGCCAAATCACCTTCGGGGGAACCCATACGTTCGTACACCTGCCATGCGGACAATGCCAACTGCATTGCGGTTGGGTCGGCTAATCCGATATCTTCCATTGCAAATCTGGTCAAACGGCGGAATATGTACATTGGGTCTTGGCCGGCGGTCATCATACGCGCAACCCAATATAATGCGGCATCGGTATCACTGGCCCGCAGAGATTTATGAACCGCAGAAATTAAATTATAATGTTCGTCCCCATGTTTGTCAGACATAGGTGCGCGTTTTTGAATAACATTATCCAACTCATCATCATCCAATTCGTGTTTGAACCGGGCGGATACCAAATATTCTGCGGTATTTAACAAGAAACGTGCATCACCATCAGATAGGTCTGTCAAATGTTTCTTGGCCGTATCTGTTAGGGGCAACTTTTTCCCTAGATGTTTTTCGGCGCGTTCTATCAATGTCAATAAATCCGCCGTATTCAACGGTTCTAGGACACCAATATGGCATCGTGAAAGTAACGCGTTATTCAAATTAAAACTGGGGTTTTCGGTGGTTGCACCAATAAAAACAACAGTACCGTCTTCCAGATATGGTAACAGGGTATCTTGCTGGGTTTTATTGAAACGGTGGATTTCATCGATAAATAACAATGTGCCACGCCCCAGGGCCGCGTTGGTTTTTGCAACCTCCATCGTTTTTTTGATATCCGCTGTCCCAGAAAAAACGGCCGACAACGGAATAAAATCCATATCCACAGAATTTGCCAATGCGCGTGCGATGGTTGTTTTACCGCATCCCGGTGGTCCCCATAATATCAAATTTGATAATTTGTTATTTTCAACCATTCGGCGAATTATCCCATTTTCGCCCAACAGGTTTGTTTGTCCGACCACTTCATCTATTGTGTTCGGGCGCATTATATCGGCAAGAGGTCTTGTTGTATTTTGCATTTTATCATCTGGTTTATTTGTGGTATAATCATATTAAATAATTTGTAATCTCGCAATGATAAATTATCATATATCAAATATAAGGACAAAGGCATGAAGGTTTACGTAAATATCAAAGATAAACGTTGGAAAAAATATGATATTGATTTTGAAAAAATCGCCAATGCGGCGGTTTCTGGCGTATATAAAGATTCCGAGGTTTCAATTACACTGATAAATAATCGTGAAATACACAAGATTAATAAAAAATATCGCGGAATAGACAAACCCACAAATGTTTTGTCTTTTGAATTGGGGGATGATTTATTGTTGGGGGATATATTCATTGCGTTGGATACGGTAATAGATGAAGCCGCCCAGGCCGGTATTTCGGTCCAAGAACATACGGCACATATGGTTGTGCATGGGGTGCTGCATTTGTTGGGCTATGATCACATAAAAGACAAAGATGCCAAAAAAATGGAATCCAAGGAAATCGCAATATTGAAAAAACTGGGGTATAAAAATCCTTATCAAGATACAACAGATGTAAAAGTTTGCACATCGCGTGATTGCTGTCCGGGTGAAAAAACATTGGGCAGATTTAGGGGCTTTTTTGCAGGGAATTTTGGACAGTTTTTGCTCTTCGCGTTTTGTGGGGCAATATCATCATTGGGGTTTGCGCCATTTAATATGTGGTGGTTTACCATATTGGGAATAGGGGGCGCATATATGTTGTCGATAAAGTATCTGGCGGGGAAAAGATTTGGTCGCAGATTTTTGTTTGCCGCGTCATTTGGTGCATTTTATGCAATATCTATGTTTTGGTGGGTTTTGCACAGTATTTATGTTGTCCCAGAATTAACCCAAGAATTTGCAATATGGACCGTCCCGGGTTTAATTGGTATCGGGATTGTTGGGGCGATTATTTTTTCGATTCCTTTTATTGCGATTTCTTCTATACGCCAGAATCCGGCGGCTAGACCATTTTTATTTGCATCTGTTTGGACGTTGGTTTTGTGGTTTCGTGAATGGTTGTTTACTGGGTTTCCATGGAATCCGATTGCAAATATTTCGTTGGTAAATATTTATGTCGCGAATTCCATGTCGTTGTTTGGTGCGATTGGTTTAACTTTTGTCATTATTGGTTTAATTGCCGCAATATGTGAAATAATTAAAACAAAAACTAATGCGACATGGGTTAGTTTCTTAATCTTTTTATTCTTTGGGATAGTTGGGGTTTTATATGGTGTAAAAAATATAAATTATGTGAATAAAAGTTCTGATGTAAATTCACCGTTAATTAGAATTGTGCAACCGGCGCAATCTGCCGTACAAAAGGCGACATATTCACGCAAGGCGGCGTTACAAAACGCGCAATATAATTTGCAAAATATGGTGAATTTGGCAACCGCCGAAGGTGAATACGATTTACTGGTTTTCCCGGAAACATCGTATCCTTTTGTTGTTATGCCGGGTGATGTTATTGAAATTGGGCGGATTATCGGTCATCCAACCGTTGTTGGTGCAAATTATTTTGCAAACAATAATTTATATAATTCAATGTTGATTGTTGATGACAAAGGCCGGGTTTCCCACGTATACAGCAAATCGCATTTGGTGCCATTTGGTGAATATAGACCGTTTGGTGATTTGGTTCCAACACCGGGATTGTTGACACCAGGGACGGGCGCAGAAGTAGTATCAGTATCTTTGAAAAACAGTGAATTTAAGTTTGCCCCGGCAATTTGTTATGAAATTATATTTTCTGATTCTTTGATAGAACATGGAAAAACACCCGAGGCGATTGTTAATATAACTAATGATAATTGGTTTGGAAAAACACCAGGAACGTATCAACATTTGGATATGGTGCGGCGTTATGCCATAGAATCTGGGTTGCCAATTGTTCGTGCAAATTATTCTGGGATTAGTGCGTTTATCTCGGCCGATGGTCGTATTAGTGCGGAAATTCCTGTGGGACAGGCGGGACATGTCGATGGTACAATTGCCGGTGCACATAAAACGGCATATCGTGCAATAGGCCGTGATAACATGATGATAATCATATTGTTAATCGCGTGTCTGTGTTCTGTTTGGATGCACCAAATATACAGACCAGAAAATTAAATGTGATTTTTTAATATGTAATCTAAAATCCATACGCGTATCGCAGAAGACAGGTTTTGTCCGATTTTGCGATTGTCATCAATTTCTGATATTAAACCCGCCACAGATATATTTTTTATATTTGCGATTTTGTGCAGCATTTCCAAGAATTCTTGTTCCAGTGAAATACTGGTTTGATGTCCTGATAAAGAAACAGAAATTTTTTTCATATTAAAATTTTCCCCCTAACAAGCAGTCGCTCATTGCTTGATACGGATTGTCGTATTTTCTTAATACTTTTAAATTGATGTTGTCTAACATAAAACAATTACCAAACGCATCAAAGGCAAACCAAAACAAATCGTTGCGGCCAAATATTGTTTTTCCACGTAAAACCGGAATATTTGTTAAGTCCTGGTTTATTTGTATAATACTGGGGGTAGGGTGTTTGCCGGGTAATCCAAATTCGGCCAAACCGAAAATGTATCCGGTTCCCAAATTTATACCATTACATTGTTTATATAATTCCGTCATAAAAGAGGGCAACATTGCTGCACGAATTTTTTGCAGGTTTATGTTTGTAATGCTGACCTGGCCGGGGGCCCCGGCGGGGGCAAAGTTGGCACCACGATTTTGCATGTCTTGGATAAAATCTTGTTCGGTCATTTTTTTGTACCCTTGGGTTATTATTGACGGCGGCTGGCCATTACGTTGGCGGCGGCAATTTGACTTTGCCGGTCGGCAACCGCATTTCCGCCCATCCCACTAATTGTCGAGTGTATTGGTAAATAAATTTTACGTGCCGGATTTGGCAACCACAATGTTTCGTTGCCAGATTGTTCAATTATAAAACGGTCCATGTTTTGCGAGTGCGGAAATGTCAGACACATAAACATATTTTCTGCACTGATTTTACCACCGAATATTAGTGGTGTTCTAAAACGTATCGACAAATTTGTCGGGATATTACGCCCCATCAACAAATCCATAAATTCTTCACGACTTAGATTCATCATGGCCAATTCTTCAACACTGTCGGTAAGAGAGCGTGTAAATTTACGACATTCTTGTTTGTATTTTTGAAACCAATCAGAATCAACCGATACAGGGGTTGGACGTATTGCCAAAATTGGCATATCTGGTACTTTTAATTCTTGCAGACGCTTTTCGGCGTTTGACTGTGTCCATTCCATTATTGTTTTCCTATGTGACTGACAACGGTGCTGATATATGTTGATATTGCTTCGAACAATTCTGCATCGTGTTCAGGCGGTAATGTGTTTTTATTATTCTCCATAAATTCTTTAAATTTGTCAATATTTTCAAATAAAGTTATTACTTCGGGGTTTGGGTTGTCTGTATCAGATGGGGCAATAATACATCCGCGTATGGTCATGTCGTTCGCGCTGTCCCCCAGGGTTTCGTCAAATATGGCCATAATATTACCAATTGCATCCATCATGACGTTTGGTGAAATATTAGATGCACCAATCCACAGTGTTTCGTTGTATGCTAATGCAACCACCGGTGAATTCATTTTAGCAATTTTTTTACATGGCTTCATTATATATCCGGCCGAATCGAAAATGTTAGATATTTCGTCATGCAATGGGTTGTTGTTGGATTGTTCTGGCATTTTTGATGAGGTGGCTGCGGTCTGGGCGGTGGAATATGTTTGCTTTGGTGCGTCTTTTTTGATTTGTCCGGCGAGTGGACTGGCCGGTCTGGTCTGGCCATTGTTTAATGATGATGTGGCGGTATAATTTTGTTGGTTGTTTGTATTGTCTTGCGGTTTATTAAATTTTATCTTTCTAAAATGTGGGCGCGCCAAAAAATATAACCCAATTAGTGCGATGCCCAATGCAACAATTAGTGATGTATAAAATCCGGGTTTTATCTGTGCGCGGTTTGCCTGCAGTGAGGACAGGTATGCCCAATGCGCCCCGGAAAAAATATTAAAACCATACTTAACACTCATCCAAAAAGTGATGGCCAATGATACCATCATTAACCACAAAAGACCTAAAAAAATTTTTTCAAAATTTTTGTTCATTTCTTTTAAATTATATCATATTTGTGATAAACTAGAAAGTGCAATGATGAAAAAATTAGAACCTCTTTTTCAAGAAATAAATTGTTCGCATGCGTTTTGGGTCGGGAATTCAGACTGCGAGTATTTGGCGCAAATTGCGGATTTTATTGTGAATCAAAAATTCAAAATTGTATCGGTGCCATTTGATGTTGTTGGGCAAATATGGCCCTGGGTGGAAAATCAAAACATCAAGATAATAACCAGGTTTTCTGTTGATGCAACCCACGATATGGATTTTGTTGTGTCTGATTTTTCACAAAATGTATCAACAATGTTTCGTCATGGTGCAAACGGGGTTCAGGTTTTTATTCCGATTCGTTTATTGCAGAATTTTGTCGCGGGTTTAATGCCTGTGCGGGACAACCTGTTTTTTGCCAGGTTTTTAAGCGTCGCCTTGGATATATCGCAAATCAAGGTAGATATGTGGGACGATGTTTTTAGTGCGGTGCGCACATTGCGACCAAACGCATTGTTAATAACTTCGACCGGTGATGATTTTGATCGTTCTTCGGATTTTGTGGGACGTATATTTACCATGTTGGAAAAATGGGATACGGATGCAGATTTGCATTTAATGTTTGAAAAAAATACGATGAAAATGATTCAAACGATTCGTTTGGTGCAAAAAATGCGTCCTGATTTAATGAAAAAACTAACCGTCTTTGTACGCAGTTAGAAAATCATTTGTTTTTTAATATTATGTATTTAGGCGAATCGGTGTGTGCCATATTTTTTTGTTGGTATCGTGTTTGAATTATTTCCGATTCGGTTGCATCGATTTTAAGCGATGTGTTTTTAACCTGGTCTAAAATCCAATCGTAATATCCCCAATGGTCGGTACCGATTATGATTTTACCGCCCGTTGCCAGGTTTTTAGATAATAAATTTAAAAATTCGCTACTTAATAAACGGCGTTTTTCATGTCGCGCCTTGGGCCAAGGGTCCGGGTGCAAAACCCAGATTTCAGAAAATTTATACTTCCCATTATTCAAAATTAAACGCACATCATCGGGCCAAACACGAATATTTTTGTATTCATCTTTGATGTTGTTATCGCTATCACAGACAGCCGATAGCAGGGCGGCAACGCCATTTACAAACGGCTCGGCTCCGATAATAATTTTGTCCGGGTTTGCGATGGCAATTTCACGAACATGTTCACCGGCACCAAATCCTATTTCCAGAATTTCGTTGCTTTCCGATTCGTTTGGTGCGATTTTGGGTAAAATATTTTCCATCAGCCATGCTTTGCGGGCCGATAATTTTTTGCCATGACGGCGACCAAATGTTCTTATTTCTTGTTTTTCCATATTTTTAGTATAAAATGCAAATATTGAAAATACAAGGATTTGATTATGAGAACAGGTCTATCGGAAGATTTAATTGCACGCGTTTTGGGCGCGGCACCGAAATATACACTTGCAGAATTAGAGGAAAAATTTCCGCCGCGTAATTTACCGGATGGCGCGATGGTAACGCGTTTTGCCCCCAGTCCGACGGGGTATATGCATCTTGGTGGATTGTATAGTGGTTTGATTGATTATAAATTGGCACGGCAATCAGGCGGTAAATTTTTGTTGCGTATCGAAGATACTGATACCAAACGTGAGGTAAAAGAAGCGGTTGATTTGATAATAAATTCTTTGCAACGATTCGGAATCAAAAATGATAATGACGACCTGTATGGACCATATTACCAATCAAAGCGCAAAGATATTTACCATTCAGTGGCGGCGGAATTGTTGCGTAATGGACATGCGTATCCGTGTTTTTTAACGCAAGAAGAAATGGACAATATCAGAGAAAATCAAAAGGCAGCGGGTTTTGCAACCGGTATTTATGGTGAATTTGCGCGTGATCGTGATATTAGTGCAGAAGAGATTATAAAACGCCTTGATAATGGCGAAGTGCCAACAATTCGTTTGTATTCAACCGGTGATCCAACAAAGCGCATAATTTTTAAAGATACGGTTCGTGGCTCTATTTCGGTTCCGGAAAATAACGAGGATATTGTTTTGATTAAATCGACCGATCGGTTGCCGACATATCATTTTGCACATTTGTGTGATGACCACTTTATGCGTGTAACACATGTTGTGCGCGGTGAAGAATATTTCGGAACGGTTGCGTTACATATTCAAATGTTTCGTATGATGGGATGGCAATTACCAAACTATATTCATACGGCAACGCTTGATAAAATAGATGAAGAAACAGGAACACAAAGAAAGTTGTCTAAACGCAAAGACCCGGAAAATAACGTAGATTTCTTTTTAGCTGGTGGTTGGCCAACAGATGCGGTGATTGAGTATTTGGGAAATATTTTGGCACCAGGGTATGAAGAGGCCAAATTAAAAGGTGCGGTAAAAACTTTCTGGGAATATGAATTAAAGCCAAAGAAAATTCCAATGTCAGGTGGTTTGTTCGATATGAAGAAATTGGAATGGTGGGCAAAAGAGTATATAGGTAGCATGGCGGTTCCTGATTTGGTAAAATCTGTGACCGATTGGGCAAATGAATATGGTGATGAAAAACAAAAAATGCAGGTTGCGGATACAGATTATTTGATCGCTGTGTTGGCGATTGAACGTGATAATCCAAAACGTGTACGTAAAGATTTTATTACTTGGAAACAGACACTGGAAATTGTGGAATTTTTCTGGGATGAATTGTTTGTTGCAAATACCGAATACGAATATAACCGCGATGTGTTAAAGGCATTTTTGGAAACGTTTAATATTGCTGATGATAAAGATACATGGTGGGATAAAATTGTTGCGGTTGCCGAAAAATTTGGTGTTAAAAATGGTGATGTGGCAATGAATTTGCGTGTCGCGTTGTCGGGGCGCACAAATACACCGGACTTGTATTCCATAATGCAGGTAATTGGTGCCGATAGGGTGATTAAAAGAATAGAGAATATGTTATGACAAAAACAACACGTGTCGTTAGAAAACGTTTAAAACAGGTTCATGGTGATAAACACGCATCGCGTTTGTTGCGGGTGTTGCGTGCAACGGGCTTGTTTCGTTGGGAACGCCGTTCAACCCATGCCGAAGAATTACTAAATGTTCTAACCCATGGTATTGGTATAGGGCTTGCAATCGCGGGCTTGACATTATTGGTGGTGTTTGCGGCAATGTATGGTAATGCGTGGTCGGTGGTGTCCTGTGCGATTTTTGGCGCGACAATGTTCACACTTTATTTTGGTTCAACAATGTGTCATATAACCATCGGTCGTAAAAGTGAGTGTTTCTTTGAAGTATGGGACAGTGTCGCTATCTATGCGTTGATTGCCGGGACATACACGCCTTTTTTGTTGGTGAATTTACGTGGGCCCCTGGGGTGGACGGTGTTTGGAATTTTATGGGCGATTGTTTTGTTTGGTTCTGTTGTCAAAATTCGTAACCCCCGTCAACAGCCGAAATGGGTTGTCGCACTGTATTTAATAATGGGATGGACGTTGTTATTTATTTTGCCAGAAATGTTACGTAATATATCGCCGCGCGGTATGTGGTTTATATTGGCGGGTGGTTTGTCGTACAGTTTTGGTGTGTTGTTTTACCTGTGGCGGAAATTAAAATTTTCGCATGCTATTTGGCATTTGTTTGTGATTGGGGGAACGGTTTGTTTCTTTTTTGCGGTTCTATATGGCGCAATTCTTGATATTGCTGTATAAAACTTGACATTAAAAACAAAAAGTACTAGAATTACAGAAAATGATTAAGTTTAATTTTATCTTTACTACATTTACAACTACAACCCCGTTTGGGGTACGGTAATTTCTATTTGCCTTTTTGTGGGCGCATTTATATAATCAAACAGTAAAAAAAAAGAACAATTTAAAACAGTAAGGATTTTATTATGTCTTATCCAATTGAATTAATTCGTCATTCGCTGGCACACGTTATGGCGGCGGCGGTAAAAAAGTTGCACCCGGATGTTAAATTTGCGGGTGGCCCGGCGATTGAAAACGGGTTCTATTATGATTTTGATACCGATTATCGTTTTTCCGAAGATGATTTTGAAAAAATCGAAAAAGAAATGCGTGAACTTATCAAATCGAACGGTCGTTTTGAACAAAGAATCATTGATTTAGATGAAGCAAAGCAGATATTCGCAGACCAACCATACAAAATGGAATGGTTGAACGAATATGATGCGGCAGGGGAAAAGTTATCTATCTATACTTTCCGCGACTTTACCGATTTGTGTCGTGGTCCACACGTTGAAAGTTCCAAAGATTTACCGCGTGATGGTTTCAAGATTCGCAGTGTCGCCGGTGCGTATTGGAAGGGTGATTCCAAAAATAAAATGTTGCAACGTATCTATGTTGATGCGTTTGCCAGCAAGGAAGAATTGGATAATTTTTTGAAAATACAGGAAGAAGCGGCGAAACGCGACCATAGAAAACTTGGCCCAGCGTTGGGGTTGTTCTTCTTTGATGAAAGATCCCCAGGGGTTCCGTACTATATGCCAAATGGTTGGATTGTTTATCGTGAATTGTATAACTTTTGGTCTGAATATCATGAGAAACATGGCTACTTGGAATTTCGTTCACCACTTATGAACAAAAAGGAGTTATACGAAACAAGTGGACACTGGGATCATTATAAGGATGATATGTTTGTGTTCAAAGAAGATGATAATAATGTGTTTTGTTTGGCACCTATGTCTTGTCCGAATGCGATTGTAGCATATCAACATGAACCAAAGAGTTATCATGATTTGCCTTGGCGTATGGCTGATGCAGATATGTTGTATCGCTATGAAAGTTCTGGTGCCTTGAATGGTTTGTTTAGAACATATGAATTTAACCAAGATGATGCTCATATTTTCATTAGTGAAGATATGATAGAAGATGAATACAACAGAATTCTTGATATAGTTCAATATTTTTATAAATTATTTGATATCAAATGTTTTATAAGATTTTCAACCAGACCCGATGATTTTATGGGCGATATCGAAACTTGGAACAAAGCTGAATCTATATTAAAGAAAATATTAACGAATCGTTTTGGTGAAAATGGGTTTGGTATTCAAGAAAAAGATGGGGCCTTTTACGGGCCAAAATTGGACATCAAGATTGTAGACAGTCTTGGTCGTGAATGGCAGGCTGGAACAATTCAGCTGGATTTCCAGTTGCCACGAAACTTTAACTGTGTTTATACGGACAAAGATGGTAACAAGAAAACCCCAATTATTGTCCATCGTACCGTTTATGGTTCCTTGGGCCGGTTTATGGGGTTGATGTTAGAGCATTTGTCTGGTAAATTACCGGTATGGTTGTCTCCGGTACATGCAGTAATTATTCCGATTTCTGATCGTTGCAAAGAATACGCAGATAGCATTGCGGAAAAATTGCAGGATGTAGAAATAAGAACGGCTACTTCTGGATTACGTATCAAAAAAGATTATTCTTCCGAAAGTATGCAGAAAAAAATACGTAATGCACAATTAAAACAGGTGCCATACATGATTATTGTTGGTGAAAAAGAATTAGAATCGCAAACAATATCTGTCAGACGTCGTGATGGAAAGCAAGAGTTCAATGTCAAATTGGAAAATTTTATTGAAAAGTTAAAAAGTAAAATTAAAAACAGAGATTTGGACATTTAATGCGTTTGCGTGTGCAAAAAACCTGTTGCCCCAATCTTTTGATTGGGGCATAATTGATACAAAAGGGATTTAGTATGAAAAAAATAATTTTGATTTTTACAATATTGGTACCGGTCTTTTTGGCGGCATGTGCGGGATGTGAAACAGAACCAATCGTGGAAGAAAATCACAAATTAATTGTGCCGCCAAATTTTGGTGCAAAACCTGCAAAATAAATTTGGTTATGTCGTTTTTTTATGATATAATGCTCTCAACAAGGGAGAATTCACAATGAACGACGAAAATTTGGACTTATTAGATTTAGATGACACAGAAGAATCTGTGGATGATACTTTGCCAGAGGCAACGGCCTATGCGGCACCGCGCCCACATCGTCCATGGTTACTGATGGGAATTGGTATTGCGGTCATCGTTTTGGCGGTGTTTGTAATTATTCGTGTCGTGGGCAATAATTCATCTTCTTCTATGGAAGTTGATTTGGGTGCACCAATCGTTGTGGAAGAAAGACCTGTGGAAATTATCGGGGCTGATGCGGCACAACCGGTGGTGGCGGAACCGGTACCGGTGGCAAACGTTATGCCAAATCCGAAGGTTGCGCCTGATGCGGGACGCGTGGCACCGGTGGTACAACCACAACCTGTGGCGCAAAATGTTCAGGTTGCAACACAACAACCGGTTAATGCTGAACCGTCTGTACGTGTTATTCAAGATAGAAAAGAAGTGAAATTTAATCCACAACAAGAAACGGCGGCCCCAAAGCCCGTTCCGGTTGCGGCACCCAAAACGGTAAAAACTGCGACTAAGCCCAAGGCGGTTGCAAAACCTGCGCCAAAAACCGCGACAAAGACAACGCAGAAGGTTGCAAACGGTGGTTGGTATGTGCAATTTGGGTCTTATGGTACACGTGAAGCCGCCGCGGCTGCAGAAAAAAAGATACGTGCCGGACATGCAAGTTTATTCCAAGGTAAACAGTTTGTTATTTTGGCGGCGGTTTTGCCTAATGGTCAAACAACATACAGATTGCGTATCGCGTTCGCGTCATCTAATGATGCCAGTGGATTCTGCCAAAACGCAAAATCCGATGGTCTGGATTGCTATGTTGCGAAATAATAATTGAAAGGAGATTATTATGTTTGGAAGATTAGGTTGGGCCGAAATACTGATAATTGTTGTATTGCTGGTTATATTGTTTGGCAGTGCGAAAATTCCGGGGATGATGCGTAATTTGGCAAACGGTATAAACGTGTTTAAAAAAGAAATGAAGAAAGACACCGATAAAAAAGAACCGGTTAACACAATTGCGAAACCGGTAAAGAAATCGAAACCGGTGGCAAAAAAATCTGGCGCGAAAAAGCCGGCACGTTTGATTAAGAAAAAATAATAAAAAAACGCCCGTTTGGGCGTTTTTATTTTTATATTTTTTATCTTAGCCGTTTTTCTGTTCGTGTTCTTCTTGTTCTTCTATTGTCATTGTGGCCAAGGGGCGCGCAATCATTCGCGGCAAACCAATTTCATCACCGGAAATAACACTGTATCCATAGGTTCCGTTTTCAATACGTTCTAATGCCTGGTTTATTTTTGTTAATAAATTGCTTTCACGTTGAGATATGCGCAATGTCAACGATATGTCTTGTTCGGCGGTTGCGTTGTCAGATGGGTCGCCAATGTTTATCGTTGTTTCTTTGGTCATAGCACTAACCGAATTAAGTGCACTGGCATTTTGTTGCAATATTTCCGCCTTTTGTGCAGATAACAACTGGTAAAAATATGCCAAATGTTCCGGGCACATATATGGTTCGGATTTTTTTGGTACATATTTAGGTGGCAGTTCAATACTTTTATAATCTTTTTTTGCCATGGGATTATTCTCCTTGTAATTCGTGAATCCAATCGGTCAGTGTATCTTCATCCATCAAACCACTGCGTGCTTCAACCAATTCGCCGTTTTTAAATGCCAGCACAGATGGAATACCACGGATACCAAATTTTGCCGGGGTACGTCTGTTGTTGTCATCAACTTCGAATTTTACGAAATTAACGTTTGATATTTTTTCAGATGTTGCTTCGAAAATAGGGCCAAACATGCGGCATGGTCCACACCACGGTGCCCAAAAATCAACAAGTGTTAAGCCACTGGCCGTTAATTCGGAAAATGTTTCATCGTTAGCATGTTTTACAGCCATCTTTTTCTCCTTTTTTATTGATATTCTGGTTAAGTTTATTATAATCATCAAAAAAAGCAAGAGAAAACATAAAATGAATAAAATCATATATTTAGACGCGGCCGCCAGTGCGCAAAAACCCGCATCTGTTATAAAGGCAGAAGTTGATTTTTTACAAAATTCGTATGCGAATTCTGGACGTGGTATTTGCAATCGTAGTGTGGCCGTTGATGATATGGTTGCATCGGCGCGCGCGCATGTCGCAAAATTTATAAATGCTGATACTAATCAGATTGTTTTTACTTCGGGTGCAACAGATGGATTAAATCGTGTTGTTAATATTATTTCATCGCAACCGTGGTATTCTAAAATATCAACATTTGCGGTATCTGATTTAGACCATCACTCGGCGCGTTTGCCATGGCAAGAATCTTTGCGTGCCGGAAATTTTCATAAGATGTACGTATGTGAATTGGATGAAAATTTTGATATTAAAATAGATTCGATTCCAAGAACTGACTTTTTGGTTGTAACCGCTATGTCTAACGTTTTGGGTCGCGGTCAAGATGTTGAAAAAATAATTGCGGCGGCGCGTGAAAAAAATCCGCATGTTGTAACGGTTGTCGATGCATCGCAATATGTTGTGCATAGTGAAATAGATGTGAAAAAATGGGACTGTGATTTCTTGGTGTTTTCTGGACACAAAATTGGTGCAGATACTGGTGTTGGGGTTTTATATATACGTGATTCTGCAAGATATTGGCCCGAAAAATTTGGTGGTGGCATGGTTGTTAAAACCGATGAAAAACAAACGACTTTCGCCGCATCGCCCGATAAGTGGGAGGCCGGAACTCTGCCGTTGACACAAATCATAGGGTTGGATGTGGCATTGGATGAAATTGAAAAAAATCGTCCGGATTTAAATTTGATAAAATATGCCTATGATGAATTATCAAAAATCCCATCGGTAAAAATATTAACCGCGCGTGATGCGGCGATATTAAGTTTTATTGTGGATAATATGCACCCATTAGATGTTGGTGCAATATTGGGGGCACATGATATATGTGTGCGCGCGGGTAATATGTGTGCGTCTTGGATACATAAACGTATGGGGATTCCTGGGTCGGTGCGTATATCTGTTGGCACATGGAATACAATGGATGATATTAAAACCGTTGTGGATATTATCAAGAATATAGTGAAATAAAAATGGTTACACGTGAACAAATTATTGAAAAACTGAAAAATATTTTTGATCCAGAAATACCGGTTAATATTTGGGATATGGGGTTGATATACGATATTTCTATATCCGATTCGCAGGTTGTGATAAAAATGACTTTTACCAGTCCAACATGTCCCATGATGGAAGAATTGTTAGAACAGGTTAGGGCGGCGGTACAATCTGTGTCTGGTGAAATTCCGGTGCGTGTTGATTTGGTGTGGGAACCGGCGTGGGATTTGTCGCGTATGTCAGATGCGGCAAAAATAGAATTAGATTTAACAAATCAGGGATGGTGATATGACATTTCAAGAAATAAAAAATTTTATTTCAGGTATAGAAGACCCCGTTGCGCGATTAGAATTTGTTATGGATTTGGGGCGTGATTTGCTGTGTGCGCCAGAAACCGCCGTATGCACAGAAATAGTTGGTTGCTCTTCTTTGGTTGAAATTTGTCGTGATGGCGACAAATTTGATGGTCGCGCCGATTCGGTTTTGGTTCGCGGACTGGTTGCGATAATATTGTCCATGGTTGATGGAAAAACACTGGATGAAATTCGTAAAATGCCTATGGATTCTATGTTTGCAGATTTAAAGTTGAATCTTGGTGCATCGCGATTAAATGGTGTAAATTCTATAATTCGTTTTTTCAAGAATTTGTGATACAATACCCATGATATAAAATGGTCGGGGTTATTACATGAACGAAGATGAAAAAATTTTTAATATAAGTGTTGTCGCCTTGCTGGGGGTGTTTGTTTTGTCTTGTGTGCTGCAGGTTTGTTATCGTGCGCAAAATCGTGAACGCAGTCGTGTGCATCGTGATATTGTCCAGACCCAACAGGATATTGCCGTTGCCCAGGCGAATTTTGCATCTTATGTACGCCCAGAAAGTTTAAGAAATATGGTTACCATGATTGACCCCAAGGCGGAAGTAATAAGTTTTCATAAATCTGTTGAAATATACGAATTACCAGATAAGATAACTGACAAATAGTGGCGAACAATGTTTGAAGTAGGACGGGATGTTTCAAAGCAAGGTTTTATTGGAACGGATGCGAATTCCGTTGGTCGTGCACGCATAAAAATAGTGTATGTGTTTTTCTTGTGTTTATTTGTGGTGTTTGCCGGGCGTACATTACAACTGGCGTTGCATGGAACCGATAGGGTTCGGTTGTCTGGTGGTGCCGACAGTTGGCAGGTTAATCGTGCCGATATTATTGACAGAAATGGCGATATATTGGCGAAAAATGTTATGTCAGGGCATATAACATTACGTCCACACCAGGTCAAAGATAAGCAAGCGGTTGCCGAACTGATTCACGAAATTTTGCCGTATGAGTATTCTGTGAACCAGGTGATGAAGTTATTGGATTCTTCAAGACGGTTTATTTATATTAAAAAATATGTGTCTGATTCACAGCGCAAGGCCGTAGAGGCCGCTAAATTGGCTGGATTAGAAATAGAAGCAAACCAGGCGCGAAAATATCCAAAACGCAGGTTGTTTTCACATATCGTTGGTTTTGTTGGAAACGATGGTCGCGGTTTAGAAGGCGCAGAACGTATTTATGATGATTATTTGCGCGATAACAAGGAACCACTGCAACTGTCCCTGGATTCCAGAATACAATCGGTTTTTTATGAACAGTTGACCGCTGCGATGCAACGTTACCAGGCAAAAAATGCCATGGGATTATTGATGAATTCCAGTACCGGTGAAATGATTGCAATGGTGTCTTTGCCTGATTTTGATCCGGAAAATTTATCTTTGGATCCAATGTCGAATCGTTTGTTTAAACCTATGCGTGGTACGTATGAAATGGGTTCTATATTCAAAGTGTTTAATACCGCGATGGCGATGGAAAACGGTATACACAAAGAATACTATGTCAAAGAAGCATATAAAATTCGGGATAAATTTGGTCGGGTTGCGGCGAAAATAGGTGATGTGGCCAGTTTCCGTCCACCACGCCCAAATTTGACAGTCGAAGAAATTATGTTGCATTCATGCAACGCGGGCAGTGCCCAAATAGCATTAGATTTGCCCGAAGGAACACAACCGGAATTTTTCCACAGGGTGCATTTAGACGAACCCTTGAAATTAGAGTTTGGCGAAACTGAACGGACATTGATGCCGCGAAAATGGGGCCCGGTGGAACGAGCAACGGTTTCGTTTGGACATGGTATTTCTGTAACGCCTATGCATTTGTTGTTGGGTGTGAATTCTATGATAAACGGCGGTTTTTATATTTACCCGACATTGCAAAAACGTAATTTTGGACCGTTACGCGCGCAACGCGTGTTGTCTGATGAAATATCTGCGCGGTTGCGTGGAATTATGTTGCGTATCGCCGAGGAAACCAGTGCAAAGCAGGCCAGAATCGCCGGAATTCAAATCGGTGGAAAAACCGCAACCGCGGAAAAACGCGTTAATGGAAAAATAGATAAATTTAAAAATTTAACGGCCTTTGTTGGAATTTTCCCGGTAAATGCGCCGCAATATACAATATTGGTTGTTTTAGATGAACCAAAGGGAACCAAGGAAAGTTTCGGGTTAAGAACCGCGGCATGGAATGCGGTGCCAACGGCCGGAAAAATATTAGATAGTATCCTGCCGTTGCTATTTGAATAAATTTGTATTATAATATCCCTGATAAGAAAAAAGAGTATAGTGTGAGAACGATAGTAGAAAAGTCCATGCTGGGGCGGGCATGGGTTGCCGACGGGGATATTGTATCCGGGGCAACAGATGAAAAAAATTTATTGCAAAAGATTCTTGTTGGACGTGGTATTGCGTCAAACGAGGTTGAACGTTTTTTAAATCCTTCTATACGTGAATATATGCCGGACCCATTTGTTTTGCAAGATATGGAACGTGCGGTAAAAATTATTGCAGATTCTGTTTTAAAAAATGAAAAAATTGCAATTTATGGGGATTATGATGTTGATGGTATTACATCAACAACGGTTTTTGTTAAATATCTGCGCGCAATAGGTGCGGATGTTATTTGGCATTTGCCGACCCGCGAAGGCGAAGGTTATGGTTTGAATTCCGAAGCAATACATGATTTGCATGCGCGTGGTGCAAAAATGTTAATTACGGTTGACTGTGGTATTAGTGGTAATGCCGAAGTTGACTTGGCAAAATCACTGGGGATGCGTGTGGTTATAACCGACCATCATTCGCCAGATTCTGTGTTGCCAGATGCCGATGCGGTTGTTAATCCTAAACGTGGGGACGATACATCGGGTATGACCTATTTGGCTGGGGTGGGGGTTGCCTTTTTGACATTGGTTGCGTTAAATCGTGAATTAAAAAGTGTCAATGATTCCTCGTGGCACGACAAGACAGAAAAAATAAATTTAATGAATTTGATGGATTGTGTCGCGTTGGGAACTGTGTGCGATACTATGCCGTTGGTTGGGTTAAATCGCGCATTTGTTGCAACAGGATTAAAGGTTTTGAATCTGCGTCAAAATTTGGGATTGCGAACATTAATGGAAATCGCAAAGTTAGACAAGGTTTCTGTTTATGGTTTGGGGTTCGTATTGGGACCACGTTTAAATGCCGCCGGTCGATTGGATTCTGCAAATCCGGCATTGGATTTATTGTTGACGGACAATCCGTTAATTGCGCACGATTTGGCAATAAAATTAGATTCTATGAATCAAGAAAGAATAAATATACAAAATGCGATAATGTTGCGTGCATCAGAACTGGCGGATGATTGTTGTCGTCGTGGCCGGTGCAGTTTGTTTGTTTGTGGTGATAATTGGCATGGTGGTGTCATGGGAATTATTGCCGGACGATTAAAAGATAAATATAATTTGCCGGCATGTGTTGCGACACGATGCGATGGTGAAATAAATGGTTCGGGACGTTCGGTTGCCGGGGTTGATTTAGGGGCGATTATACACGAGGCATTGAATTTGGGATTGGTTTGCGAAGGTGGTGGACATGCCGCTGCCGCAGGTTTTTCTTTGAAAACGGATAAAGAATCCGATTTCTGTGAATTTTTAGAACAATCTGTATTAAAGCAATTAAAGGGGCAAAAACCGACACAAGATATTATTGTTGATGCGGAAATGGATGCCGCCGGTGCAACAATGAAATTAATACAGGAGTTATCTTTGATGGAACCGTTCGGCCAGGGTAACCCAGAACCAGAATTAGCACTGTATGGCGCAACAATAAAATATGCATCTGTGATGGGACGTGAAGGAACGCATTTACGTGGGGCCTTTACAACATCCAATGGTGGACGTTTAGATTTTGTTGGATTTAATTTGGTTGGAACACCGGTTGGCGATTTTTTACTGGACGATGCCAACATAAATACTAAAATAAAGATATTGGGACGATTAAAAGAAAATAACTATAATGGTCGCACCAGTGCACAGTTCATATTAGAAGACGTGGCATTATGATAACACAAGAATATGTAAAACAATTTGAAGATAAAATAAAAAATGCAAAGTCCATCATTATCATGGGACATAAAAATCCTGATGGTGATGCGTTGTGCAGTGTTATTGCCATGGCGCGTTTGATTGAACAAAATTATGATAAAAGTCCTGTTTGTGTTTATGATGGTAATATTCCAGATTATTTGGATGCGGTGCCATTACGTAAAAGGGTGCGTTTTTTTGAACGCGTGGAAGAAACGGAAAGTTTTGATGTCGCGATTGTTGTGGACTATGGCACAATTAAAAATATTGGTGGGCCATATAAATTTGTTGAAAATGCGAAATTTGTCATAGAAATAGACCATCATATAAAACAAGATAGTGTCGGCGCGTTGTGCATGTCTGATGAAAAGGCGGCCGCCACCGCAGAAATTATTTATGAACTGATACAAACGGCAAATTTAAAAATGGATATTACGGTTGCATCTTTGTTGATGACGGCAATAATCACAGATACCGGATGGTTTGCGTTTGTAAAACGTGGTCGTGTGTTTCAAATCGCGGCGGATTTGGTGGATTTTGGGGTCAAAATTCAACCGATTATGAATGAATTAGATAACAAGGCGCGTAAAACAATAATCACAGAATCTGCTGCGGCGGCAAATGCAGAATTTTTGTTTCACAATAAATTAGCAATCGCAATTATCGATTCGAAATCATATAAAAATTTAGATGGACGTGGTGAAACGGTCTTGGGCCTGTTGCAACAGATTGCCGGTTTAGAATATGTTGTGCTGTTGAAAGAACAAAAAGAAAATCAAATAGGTGTGTCGTTGCGTGGAAAAAACAATCCTGTTGATAAAATTGCGAACGAATTAGGTGGCGGCGGACACAAAAATGCCGCAGGTGCCGTTGTGTATGACAGTTTGGAAAATGTGAAAAATAAAATCATAGAATTATTCAAAGGGGTATTAAAATGAAAAAAATATTAATGTCCTTGGTATGTGCGTTTTTGACGGTTTCCGCATTTGGTGCGGTTGATGCGAACCTGGTTGGTCGTGCGGAAAAGTATCTGAATTCTATTACGGGATTGTCGGGTGATTTTGTGCAAACAAATAACGGTAAAAATGAAAAGGGGACTTTTTCGATGTTACGTCCTGGACGTGTTCGGTTGGATTATAAAAATATGCCGGTTCAACTGATGGCGGATGGGGCCGATTTATATTTTTATGATAAATCATTAGATCAAATTACAACCGTTCCTTTGACCAGTACGCCGGCCGGGATTTTGGTGCGCCGTAATATAAACCTTAGAAATGCGGATATAAATGTTATGGAAACAAAATCTGGGACGGACAGTTTTTCGTTAAAAATGAATTTGCGCGGTCAAGAGGGTTTGGGAAATATGACGGTTGTTTTTGATAAACGTGATTCAAAATTAAAATCTTGGTCGGTTGTTGATGCAGTTGGAAATAAAACGGACGTTGTGTTTAGCAATTTGAAAACGAAAACTGATTTCGGTAAAAATTATTTCCAGATTCAACGACACAAAACAATCAGCACCAGTGGCGGTGATGAATTCTACGATTAAAAATGTTTGGAATCAGTTGGGCAGAATTTTTAGTCATTTTATTGGTTGCGGTTTTGGTTATTCCAACGCGGTATTGGCCTGATGTTGCGCGTGCGTTGGCGCGTGTGGTGAAATTTATTCGCGCATTGGTTTGGAAAATTACAGATGCAGGTGAAAAAATCAAAGAACAGATTGAGTTAGAAAAACCCATAAATGATTTAATGCAAACAACAACCAAGGAAATGTTAGATGCGTTTTCGGTAAAAAAAACGCGCAAAACAAAAAAAAAGACGGGTGCAAATAAATGAAGAAAATGACAATATCAGAACATTTTTCCGAATTACGCCGCCGAATCTTGTATGTTTTGGGATTTTTTGTTTTGACTTTTTGCCTGGGGTGGTTCGTGGCACCATGGGTTCAGGAATTTATTACCGCACCATTGATTGGTGTTTGGGCGGATGCACAAATGCTCTATACCGGGATAACAGATGCCTTGATGGTTAGGTTGTCTTTGACGATGTTGGTTGCGATAATGTTAAGCGTCCCGGTTTTGTTGTATCAAGTTTGGGCGTTCGTTGCCCCCGGATTACACAAGGGTGAAAAGGATTTTATTATTCCTATTTTTATATTCTCGCCGTTGCTGTTTTTGTGTGGTGCGGCATTTGCTTTCTATATTTTATTTCCGTCAGTATTCGCGTTTTTCTTGGAATTAGGACAAATGGCACCGGTGCCCGCGATTGTTATGCCGGATGTTCGTGATTATGTTAGTTTTGCAATCGGTTTGTTAAAAGTTTTTGGAATCGCATTTCAATTACCTTTGGTTTTGGTTTTATTAAACAGGGCCGGGGTCTTGTCGCGCGAACGCGTGGTTGCCGCCCGCCGTTATGCGATTGTTTTTATTGTTATCGCGGCCGCAATATTGACCCCGCCTGACGTTGTTTCCCAGGTTTTGTTGGCACTGCCAATGTGGGGGTTGTTTGAATTAAGTATTTTGTTTATGAAAAAATAAAGTATTTTTTAGGGGCTATCTGTTTATTTTATGTGTTTTTTATGATATAATTTCTTGTATGAAGTGTTTTTTGTTTCGTCTTGTTGGGGTGGCTTTTATTGGTGCATTTGTTGCATCATGTGATTTGCAACCTAAAATAAGTTCGATACCTGATGGGGTGGGGGATTTTATTTCTGCGCGTTATCCGACATTGTTGGCGGACCCCGAAACCGAACCAGAGATTTATAATTCGGCGGTAACCGATTACGGTGTTTATGAATCGCCCGATTTATACGGTTCTGGTAATGTCCAAGATTATATGAATTACGCATCTGCAAGTGATTATGTCTTAAATGAATCTGTACCGGATGCGGAAGCCGCGCGCAACAAAGAAGAAACACCTGATAATGTTGCAGATGAATCAGACAAGGTGGAAAGCATCCCCGAAACAGAACCAGATGATGTTTTAAGCGTTAATGATTATGTCGCGCCCGAAAAAGAAGATACACCAATAAAAAATGATGCACTGGTAATCCCAGAAAAAAAGATAATTAAACCAGATACGGTTGTTGTTCAAAAGGGTGATACACTCTATGCGATTGCGCATCGAAATGGTACAACGGTTGAAAATATCGCGGCTGCCAATGGATTAACACCGCCGTATGCGTTGCGTGTCGGTCAAGAACTGTTGTTAAAAAAACAAGTGGATACCACAAAAGCCCAAAAGACGAGCGTCGTTCCACAAAACGTAAAGAAAGATGAAACGACAAATGATTCGGTGCAACCCAAGGTAAACCAATCCGAAAAACCAAAAGAAAAAACGGCACCGAACAAGGTTGCCGCGCATGCCCCCAAGACCAAGGTTATTACGGTTGAGCGTGGTGATACGTTATATTCTTTGTCGCGTGGCTATGCGATACCGGTAAATGATTTGGCGGTTATGAATAATTTGCGACCACCATTTGATTTGCGGGTTGGGCAATCTTTGGTTGTGCCGAACGTAAAACGCGTTGCGGTACCGGCACCACAAAAGCCAGAGGTAAAATCGGAACCCAAGGCAGAAACAAAAACAGAGACTAAGGCGGAAACAAAAACCGCACCGGCAAAGGTCGCCACCGTTGCGTCAAAAACCGCGACTGTACCGGTCGCTGCACCCAAGAAAGAAACATCTAAAACGCAATCAAAGCCGGCAACAAAACAACCGGCAACGGATACGAAAAAACAAACGAAAGCGGACGTTAAAAAACAGCCGGAAAAAAAGACAGTAACCGAAAAGCCGAAACAAACAAAAACCGAAACGCCGGCAAAGAAAGGCGAAACCAAGAAAACAATAACCAATGTAAAAGAAGAAACACCAAAGATTGCGGCGCGTTCATCGTCTAAATTTACATGGCCGGTACGTGGCAAGATATTATCTCATTATGGTGCCAAGACGGGTGGTTTGTTTAATGACGGTATTAACGTTTCTGCGGGGCTGGGGACAACGGTTGTGGCGGCTGAAAACGGTGTTGTGGCGTATGCCGGAAACGAAGTCAAAGGTATGGGTAATTTAATAATTATTCAACACGAGGGTGGTTGGATGACGGTCTATGCGCATTTGAATTCGGTCAGTGTGCGGCGTGGTGCGCGCGTAACGGTTGGTCAAAAGATAGGAACCGTTGGTCAGACAGGCAAAGTTAGTCAGCCACAGTTGCACTTTGAAATTCGCAAAGGCCGCAAGGCATACAATCCTATAAATTATTTAAAGAAATAAGTAATATAATTATTTTGGTATTGGTTGTTGTTTTTATGCAAAATTATAACTTGCTCAAATATTAATATATTGGTTATACTATCTATGAATCGTATATATGGTTCGGGGCGTCAGAACCCTTGTAATGCATTGTATCCGTGGGGATATAAAACACCTCCAATCGTGATGGTTGGAGGGCGACGATATAAATGAATAAGTCCGCTATTTTCAATGCATTATAGTTCTGAACCTCCAACCGCTGGCTATGATTAGCGGTTTTTTATATAAAAAAATAAGAAAGGTGCAGAAAATGGCGAAAATTAAATTTCAAAACGGTGATATACGTGAAAATGGCGCATTGTTGGGCAAAGTACGCAATGACGAAATCCGTGATAAAATGGGAACGTTATTGGGAAAAACAAAAAATGATGAAATACGTGATAGAATTGGGGCTTTAATAGGTAAAGTAAAAGACGGTTATGTTTATTCCAAAATGGGCGCACGCTTAGGGCGTGTTGACGACTATATGATTGCTGATATGCAACACGAAAAAGATGTAAATATTGTTGCCTGTTATCACTTTTTAGTTAAAAAATTTTTGTAATCAAAGGAGAGGTACATGAAAATCAAACAAGGTTTGCGACCGTTCAACATTAAAAATGCAGATATTGTTATTCTGGGAACATTCCCCGGCGAATTGTCGCTGTGTAAACAAGAATATTACGCAAACAACGGCAACCATTTTTGGTGTCTTTTAGGTTTGGAAAAGCATGATATGGATGGGTTAAAAAAATTAAAAATTGGATTGTGGGACGTAATTGAATCTTGTGAACGTGATGGTAGCACAGATAGAAAAATCAAAAACGTAACATATAATGATTTACGCGTCTTGGCGGGAAAACAAATATATTTTAATGGCAAAACAGCATATAAATATTTTAAAAGAATACAAAATATAGATTTAAAAGTGTCTGAAAAACAGGTTTTGCCGTCCAGCAGCCCATCTTTGCATATGGATTTTGCAGAGAAAAAGAAAAAATGGGGTAAAATTTACAAAAAATAGACAGGTAAAGTTTTCCCTTAGAAAATACGTATTTACGTCATAATATAGCAGTATAAAGGTTGAAATAATGGCATTTGAGATAAAACTTAGCAAAGATTTAACGATAGATTTACGGCGGTGTCCACATTTGCTTATAGTTGGCAAAGGTGATAATAATTCTAATTTTGCTGAGCAACTTGAAATGCAAATTGACACCTTTCATGAAGTTATAAATAAAGATATTGGTGATACTTGTAATACTGAATGTATAGGAGTAGATTTTTGCTTGGACGGTTGTTTTTGTGAACACAAAGAACAATGTATGAACGAAAGGTATGAACTGCTATCTGCTTTGAATTTTGATAATATAGAACAGTTTAACGAACATTTTAAGTATGAAGACATGCGATATCACGTTGTGTTTGCAAGTTTGCCAACACAGAAACAAACAACTTATTCTTTGAAACAAATACTAATGAAAGGACGAGGTGTTGGTATGTATGTTATTATGTTTATAAATAATATAACTGATTTGGGTGATAACGTTGATTTACTAGACATGTTTCCAGTTAAAGTTATATACAAAGCAAATGATACTGATGAAAGCGTTTTATTAACTGGTTATAAAGGGGCAGAAAGTTTGCGAGACAATGAGTTTATGTTTTGCGAACTTGGTAAACAGCCAGTGGTTTATAAAAATGTATAAATCACTGAAACTGTTTGCACAATATTGTTTTGCATATTTTGTGTTTGTGTGCTGTTATACGGCAAAAAACAGCGAATTAGCGCAGATTAAATAACATTTCACTCGTCCATAGATTGTCGAAATCAATTTTTTTGTAAAAATGTGAAATTTGAGTGAAACAAAAACGGGACAAATTTTGATAATGTTCAACCAAAATCATCTATGTATAAAAAACTCACTGTATACAGCGAGTTTGCCTTTGGTGGGCGCATGGGGATTTCCTCGGTCGGCGATGCCGCCACTGCGGGGCAACCGTAACGATTTGATTGCGCTATGCTTATCAAATCTACTTGTTGTCGAACCCCTTGGGGTTCTCGTCCAATGACCCAAAGACCAAAATTAAAACCGACACGATGGTCGGTTTAAATTTGTGGTGGGCGCATGGGGACTCGAACCCCAGACCCACTGATTAAGAGTCAGTTGCTCTACCAACTGAGCTATGCACCCATGGATCTTTAACTGCCGCAGAATTATATCTTATTTTTTATAAAATGCAAGTTTTTATCTCTATGCCCGCTATACGCCAGAATTCAAGGTATCCATACCTATGGGTTTTTGTCCGGCCTGGTGATATTATCAACAGTGTTGAAAAGTGTTTTATACACTAAGCAAACAAAAAGGAGAAAAAATGAAAAAAATTGTTATCCCTGCATTGGCCGCGTTGGTTGCATGTCCTGCATTTGCCGGTCAACAATATCAAACTGTGTCCTTTTGGGATACATTGAATCCGTATATGGCGTTGCGTGTCGGCGCAGGTTATACGAATCATAATTACAGTTTAAATGATGAAAAAGAATCTATGTCAGATGAAGAAATGCATGGACGTTTGGCACTGGGGTTATTGATGGGATGTAATCGTGATGCCAGGGCTGAAATAGAATGGTCTTTGTTTACAAAACAAAAAGATACAGAAACATTTGGTGATTTGCAAAACGTCAAAGTTGATACAAAATTGCAAACATTATTGATTAACACATATATGGATTTAGGTGATTACAAAATGATTCGTCCGTTCGTTGGTTTGGGCGCAGGTATCGCCATGTCCGAAGTTAGAACCGAAGTTCCGGGTATTGCCGCCGCAGAAAGAGATAACACAAGATTTTCTGCAATGGGTACGTTGGGTGTAACGTTTGATTGGCATGTGTTTGCCGTAGATATGGCGTTGCGTTATACGTATGCAGATATTAACTCTGGCCTGCATAACTTTGGTGGTGATGTCGGTTTAAGATATATGTTCTAAAATCATATCCTTTATTATGGTGTTGCACAGGCCCTGTTTTATCGGGGTCTGTTTTTTGCCTTTGAATCAGATTTTAGGTAATCATACCTGACGAAATATCGTGTTGTTTGTAATATAATTCCTTTGTAACAACCCAAGGAGAAAAACTATGTTAAAAACAATAACAAAAACAACTGTGATGGTCAGTGCGGTTGCACTGTTGGCGGCCTGTACATGTCAGGTGCCGGTTCAGCATCATCACAAGGCGAAACACCATCACCAGGCACCAGTTCAAGAAGTTGTTGTAATGCAAGAAACAGAAACTGTCGTTGCCGAAGTTGTCGAAAATAACACCATGAAGGCAAAAATGTACACCCGCAGTTCACGTGGCGGAACCTCCGACATGGGATACATTAAATTTATTCAGACAGATGACGGCATGAAGATGGCGGTTAATTTAAAAGATTTGCGTCCAGGTAAAGCATACACTGTTAAAATCTATCCTTGCACAGAAAATTGCCAGGGCAGTGGTTGTTGTTCTTCAAAATGTATGAATACATCTTTGCCTATGTTGATGATAGATGAACCGGGCAAATTAAAACAGACCTATGATATTCGTGGTATAAATTGGGAAAAAATGAACAACGCAAAGGTTGTTTTGACCCGCGATGGCGGATACAAAGCGGCCTGGGGCAGTTTATATCCAGCAATGACATATTAAAACCCTTTATAAAAATGTTTTTTTCTTTTACCGCCCATCCGGGCGGTTTTTTTACTTTAAGAATAAAATCTTATGTGCTAGGATTTTTCGCAAATGAAAAGCAAGTTTATGATTTTTGTTTGTGTAATGTGCATTTCTGCGGGCGCAGGTATGGCCGATACGTTTGTTGATTCTGATTTTGTATTGGGGGTTGGACAAACTTTTTCTGATAATTTAATTATTACAGATAATGTACTGATAAATAATCATGGTACAATAACTGGCAATATTAGTATGCAGACACCGGGAATAAATGTGCGTTTTATAAATTCCGGGGTAATTTCAGGTAATGTTGATAGGGCATCTGGTGTATTTGTAGATCAAATTGTTCACAGTGCGGCCGATTTAAAAACGATTGGTAATTTATCTGGCCATGATATTTTGGTCGAAACAAATACAGCCGAAAAAATAAATTTTGGGACATTGTTGCAAATCGCACAAAATGCAAACGAAATAAATATCAAAAATACATCGGTGGTTTTGGATTCAAATTTTGTTGGGACTGATATTAATGTCAAGGTAACGGGACCAACGATATTTTATATTAAAAGTATGTCTGATGATATTAATACCTTTTTTACCAATCATGTTTCTGGCGAATCTTATAACATTATTATTCAAACGTCTGATTTGTTGTTTACGACAGATTCCGCGTTTTCTAATGCAAATGTTGTACGTCAAACACGATATGGTGTTGCATTGGGAAACAATTTAGGAAAATATTTAGATACCTTGCGTGATGAAAATTCAAATGACAAATTACTTGTCGCATTAGATTCTGTGGATAATTTAAATGATTTTAATAATGTGTTATCGCGGTCTGTGCGCACGCATCCGATTAAAATGATGGATACGGTACGTGTGTTTAATTCGTTTAATTTGGCGCGTGATGCGTATGGCACATACAATGGTGGAATTGGGCTTACACCTTTTTATGTGCATGCCAAAGATTTTGATGTTTTAGGTGCAAACGCAAATTTTACTTATAAAATTTCTGATGATTTTTTGGCAAACTTTGGTTTGTTTGGCGGAAATATGCGGTATGCGGGTCCGTTTGATGAATTTTCAGGTATTATTTATGGTGCAGATTTTGGGGCAAAATATGAAACATCCGATGTGTTTGCGCGTTTGCAGGGTATGTTTACGTTGGTAAAATTTGATGATGTGTTGGTCTTTGATGGAACAAATTCTGTGAATAATCCGACCGGTATTGGTACGGGAATGGGACTAGATTTGGGACCGGTGTTTTCTGTATATGATTCCCAAATAAAAATAAAACCGTTCGTCGGTGTAAATGTTGGTTATGTTTCAATAACCGGCGATAAAAAAGCAGACGTTAATGCAAAAATTGGTTTGGATGCAGAATTTATAAAAATAATAGACGGGAATAAATATGGATATGGTGCCAAGACGTTTGTTCAAACAGATGGTGCGGTTTACGGTGGCGTGTTTGCCAATATGTTGTCTGTTGCCGATGGGGTAGGCGGTGTTTTAGATGCGGCATTATTAAATGATGATAACGGGTTGTCTTATAAAGTGTCGTTGGGGATAAACTTTATTTTCTAATCTTGTGATATTTCACCACGTAGCGATGCCTTGTTGGCGGCGGTAATTTTTATGTTTAAAATTTTATAGTCGGCGCGCGGTGAATCTTTGACAATGCATTGTTGCATATAAGGTGTGCGGAATATCATATATTTGCCGGTTTTGTCCGGGCCTTCATACAGGCATGGCATTGTACGTCCAACGCAACCCTCATTAAATTCGCGTTGTATTTCACCCAAACGCGCATCTAATATCGCCAGACGTTCTTTTTTGATGTTTTCTGGAATTTGATTTGGCATTATTGCGGCGGCGGTACGTGGGCGTGGGGAATATTTGAAAGAATAAGAATTTATATATCGAACCCGATTCGCAATTTCTAATGTTTGTTCAAAATCTGAATCAGATTCCCCAGGAAATCCAACAATAAAATCACTGGAAATTTGGATGTCGGGCCGTGCAAGACGCAATTTGTTTATAATGTCCATATAACCATCTAAACTGTATGGGCGGTTCATACGCTTTAAAACATCGGGTGCGCCACTTTGAATAGGCATATTTAAAAACGGCAATAATTTTGGTTCAATACTGAACATTTGAATAAGGTCATCCGTCATTTCTGTTGGATAACTGGATGTAAAACGTATACGTTTGATTTCCGGGATTTTTGCGGTTTCGCGTATTAAATCAGATAACCGGAATTCACGACCGTTCTCATCGGTATATTTATATCCGTTTACATTTTGCCCCAGGAAACAAATTTCAACCGCGCCCGTTTTGGCGGCCGCGATTGTGTCGCGCATCACGTCGTCAAAAGAACGTGATAATTCGCGACCTCGTGTGTAGGGTACAATACAATATGTACAACAATGGTTGCATCCTTCTTGGATTGGTATGTACGAAACCACAGGGCTAGATGTCATTTGGGGCAGTTCATCAAATTTTTCCAACCCACCCAAATCAATGTTTAATAATCGGGCATCTGGATTATCCAAAATATCGGGCAGGCGATGATAACTTTGTGGGCCCAAAACAAAGTTTAATTCTGGTATGCGGCGAAATGCGCCGGCACCAACCTCGCGCGCAACACAGCCAACAATACCGAACAGTGCATCGGATTTTTTTTCATCGCGAACGCGTCCCAGTTCCGAAAATACTTTATTTGTTGCTTTTTCACGAACCGCACAGGTATTTAATATGATTATATCTGCATCGGAAATCTTGTCTGTGGCGGCCAGACCACGTGCATCCAACATGGCGGCAATTCGCCAACCGTCATACACGTTCATTTGACAACCAAAAGTTTTAATAAAGTATTTTTTCATGTTTCTTACATGTGTATTTTTCTTTTTGCGGAAACACGCAACGATGTCAACATGTTGTCAATTTGTTGTTTCTTTGCCATTGTATCATCTGTTATTTTTTCGCCTGGATCATCAACCCATCTGTATGACAACCCTGTAATAATATTATAGTCAAACACCATCATATCAAATCCTTTTAGTTTAATTTGTTTCTTAAAATTTCGTTCACAACGGCGGGGTTCGCACTGCCACCAGATTTCTTCATAACATTGCCAACAAAGAAGCCCAACAATCCCGTTTTGCCAGATTTATATTGTTCAACCTGGGATGGGTTTGCGGCGATAACTTCGTCAATAATTTTTTCAATCGCGGATGTGTCGGTAATTTGTTTCATGCCAAATTTGTCGGCGATTTCGCGCGGCGCGCCCGATTCGCCGTCTAACATTTTGATAAAGATTTCTTTGGCCTGTTTACCGTTGATGTCACGGGACGCGACCATGTCCACCAATTCCGCCAAATCAGACGGGGTGATGATACGCATTTCATCAACTATGCCAGATTTTTCATTTGTGATGTCATAGTTTTCGGGGTGCGCGAACAATTCAGAAATCATCCAGTTTGCAACCCCCTTGGCACGTTCGGTTTTTCCACCAACCGCCGCATCAAACCAATGAGAAATATCGACTGTTTCGGTAAGGCGCGCGGCATCGTATTCGGATAATCCATATTGTTCAATATAGCGTGCACGTGTCGCGGCCGGTAATTCCGGCATAGTTTTGCGCACGCGTTCAATTTGTTCATCGGTAATAACCAATGGCAATAAATCTGGGTCTGGGAAATAGCGATAATCCAACGCATCTTCTTTGCTGCGCAAAACACTTGTTGTTCCATCGCCTTGATTATAACGCATGGTGCAACGGTCAATAGTACCGCCATTTTCTAAAATTTCTGGCTGTCGTTTCGCCTCGTATTCAATGGCATTTTTGATGAATTTGAAAGAAACCATATTTTTGATTTCGCAACGTTCATTAAAATATTTTGCACCCGCGGGCCGAACAGAAACGTTTACGTCCGCACGCATAGAACCTTCTTCCATATTGGCCTTGGATACGCCCAATGCACGCGCAATTTCGCGAATTTGGCGCAGGTATCTTTCCGCTTCATCCGGTGATGTGATATAGGAACGGTTTTCCGGATTGTTTATGTCGATAAATGTAACAATTTCCAACAACATTACGCCACTGCGGTTCAAATCAACAAAAGATTTGCTTGGGTGCATGTCGTGTTTATTTTTTGCCGCATCTTGTTCCAAATGTGCACGTTCGATTAAAATCTTTTTAGGGTTTCCATCATCGCCCATAATTTCAATCCACCCATTATTAACAACCGCGGGTTCACCAGATGCCTGGGTTATTTGATACCCTTGGGGCAGGTCAGGGTAGAAATACTGTTTACGTGCAAAACGACTTTTTCTTGCAATTTCCGCATTTATCCCCAGACCGAATTTAATGGCCTGGTCAACACAGTATTCGTTTAATACCGGCAACATCCCCGGCATTGCGGCATCAACAAATGACACCTGGGTGTTGGGGGCAATGGTTGGGTTATAGTTGGCAGATGCACCACTAAAAATCTTACTTTTGGATAGAACTTCGATATGAGTTTCCAATCCAACAACAACTTCCCAATCGCCTGTTTTGCCTTTTATTGTAAACATTTTTCTTTTTCCTTGCTTTTTTGTTTTTTGTATCTTATTATGTACCCCGCGGATGGCCAGATAGCTCAGTTGGTAGAGCAAGGGACTGAAAATCCCTGTGTCAGTGGTTCGATTCCACTTCTGGCCACCATTTTTATTTCCCCATTATTTTTGTTGGTCTGTTATCTATGTTGGCAAATTGTTCAATGTGTTTTGCCAGCTGCAATACGCGCACATCATCAAACATTTTTCCAACAACCTGCATACCCAATGGCAGGTTATTTGATGCCAATCCACATGGAACAGATACCGCCGGAATGCCCGCCAAATTCATCGCAACAGTGAATAAATCCAACGCGTAGTATTCAAGTGGTGTTAAATCAGAATCCAATGGTAATGCGGTATTTGCGCCCGATGGGCAAACAATTAAATCACATTCGTCAAACGCACGATTAAAACTGTCCGCAATCATACGGCGAACACGTGCGGCCTGCATAAAATATACGTCATAAGAAGAACTGGATAAAACCGCGGTACCGATAATCATACGGCGCTTAACTTCGTCACCAAATCCGGCGGCGCGCGTCTTTTTAAATGTATCGTAAATATCGGAACCTTCTACACGCAGACCATAACGCACACCATCATATCGTGCCAGGTTTGATGATGCTTCGGCCGGGGCGATAACATAGTATGCCGCCAATGCATCCAAAATGTTTGGAATAGACACTTCTACTATTTCGGCCCCAAGTGATTTCAAATCGGCAACGCGTTTTTCAAACAGATTTTTCATATCTTCAGAAATTTTCACGTCATTAAATTCTTTGATGATGCCAACACGTAATTTTTTCCCGTCACCCAAGATTGGTTGTAATGGCACAGAAATTTCTGTTTTAACATTGCTGCTCGTTGAATCTTTCGCATCGTGTCCCGCCATTACCGATAATAACAATGCGGCATCATCAACAGTGCGTGCGATTGGACCCGGTGTATCCAGTGATGATGCAAATGCGACGCAGCCCCAACGTGAACACAGGCCGTATGTCGGTTTAACACCGACAAGTCCGGTAATAGAACATGGAAAACGAATCGAACCACCGGTATCGGTTCCCGTTCCCCCCATGGCAAGTCCCGATGCAACCGCGGATGTTGTTCCGCCCGATGAACCACCGGCATTTAATCTGCGTTCCAGTTGCCATGGGCTAATTGGTGCACCAAAGTAAGATGTTTTGGAAAATGTTCCCATAGCGAATTCATCTAAATTAGATTTCCCAAGTAAAACAGTTCCAGCATCTATGAATTTTTGCGATATGGTTGATTCATATTCGGGAACAAAATTTTCCAACATGTGGGATGCCGCCGTTGTGCGAATCCCCTTTGTCGCAAATAAATCCTTCATGGCGATTGGAATCCCGTCCAATGCGCGCGCGGTTCCGTTTTTGATACGTTCATCGGCCGCGGCGGCATCCGCCAATGCGCGTTCTGGGGTGCGTGTGATATAACAATTTAATTCATCACCATATTTTTCAATGCGGTCCAAATGCGCCCGGGTTAATTCCGTTGCAGATATTTCGCCAGATTGTAATTTCTTTAATGCTTCTGTAATGGTCAGGTCTATCATCATTTCTTCCTATCTTTTTATTTCTGCATTTAGTTGATTCAACTTGTTATCGCAGATTTTCTTTTGTGTTTTTAATAAAGTAATCGCATGTTCGTAATCAGCAATTTGTTTTGCTATCTCTTTGGAACGCGCACGCAGTGCATCTGCTTCACCTAGATTTTTAGATAATCCTGATTGTTGTATTTCGTACACACGTGTTACGATTTCGGTATATTTTGTTGCGCCGATATTGCGGTATTTCATCAGATTACCTTTGGATATAACATCCAATAATTCTGCAAATGTGTTTATATCGCCCTGTAACAAAGCATTTGTTGCCCCATTGGACAGTCCCATGTCGCGCACAGAAAAATTTTCATAAGGGTTTCGTACAGGCATGACTAGTCCCCTTCCATAACCTTGGGTACGGCGAAGTATCCGCGGCTTACACCGGCCTTGTCCGGGGCGTTGGCCAATATTGCATCACGAATGCCACCATCGGTGACAACATCTGCGCGCAACGGCAAATCGTGTTCGGCCGGCGACAGCATCGGTTCAACACCCGTTGTGTCAATTTTCTGTAATTTATCTAACCATTCAACAACGGAATCAATATTCATTTTTTCCAGTTTTTCATCAGGGATTTCGATTTGAATCAAATCCGCGAATTTACGTAATTGTTGCTTGCTAAATGCCATTTGTAATCCTATTATTTGTAAAGCAAGGGGATTATACAATGATTTTGCAAAAAGTCCAGGATTTAAACGTAAAACATCGCCTGGTTGCGATTGATTGGGGGGCGCGCCGTGTTGGGGTGGCGGTGTCTGCCGATGATGGGGTGTTTGTATTTGCGCGCCCGGCGATTGTTATGAAAAAATATGATGTAAATGATTTGGCATCAAAAATATTGAAATTGGCAACGGATGAAGGGGCAGGGGGCATAGTTATTGGTTTGCCACTGCGATTGGACGGAACAGATTCAGATACGACAAAAATGGTTCGTACGTTTGCAAATTTCTTGGCTGCCAAAACGGATTTACCAATTGCGTTTGTTGATGAAACCTTGTCCAGTGCCGCCGCCCAGGATGAAATGGGGCGTGTTAATCGTGATGACATAAAACGTGAATTAGATTCAAACTCTGCACGTGTAATTTTGGAAAACGCAATAGAAATGATAAAACGTGGGTAGTGGTTAGTGTTAGTGGTTAGGGGTTAGTAACGGGTGCAAATGCACCCGTTTTTTTAGTGCCATTCCGCACATCCCCAAATCTCATCCCGCACTTGATGCGGGACCCGGGTAATAATAAAAAAGCGGTTCGCCATCGGAGAACACATATTATTAACTTGGGGTCCGGGTTGCGCATACGCACCCCCGGAATGACACTGCTTTTCATCATATCGCAGCCCCTTTGTCATTGTGGCCACCGTGCCGCAATAGGGGGTATGGTGGAACAAAAAACGCCCCGATGGGCGTTTTTTTAATTAGTTTGGTTTGTTATTATCTGGCCGGACCAACAACGAATTCATCGTTATAATCCGCAACGGTTTGACCACCAATCGCGCATTGAATCGCTTCAAACCCTTTCTTTAATTGGTTCTTTTTAACGACCACACTGGTGACGACACCGCCAACGGTACCTAATACCACACCGGCGATACTGTCTGATGCCAAACGTGCGGTGTTGAAATTACCTTCGGCATCTTTCCATACAGACACCTTGAAACCGTTCATAATTCCGTCCAGACGTGCGCGAACCTCGCGAATTTCTTTTAATTTAATCAACAACATATATTCTTCGGAATATTCGCATTTGCCGTTTTTGTACACCTTGTTGGAATCAGCGCAAGAACAAGATACGCCATCTGCGTTTAACTTTAATTCCGTGGTTGCACATTCACACTTTTTTGTGTTTTGATTCAAACGTGCACCAGTTGTTGTATCGCACTGCGGAATCTGTTGTGTAACACATCTGCCGGTACCGTTGGAAGTATCTATTTCAAATTTGGCGTTGACATCATTGCAAATACATACGTTTTGTGTTGAATCATATCTCGCCAATCCTGCGTCTTCCAGGTTACAGCATGCAACACCAACCGGTTTACCTTTACGTTTTTCTGTGCATGATTTGTTAATAATAACACCGGGTTTGCGACATTGACACCCCGTGGTATCTGCAAACATGTTTCCTGAACATTTTGTTGGACAGCATCTGAATTTCGGACCCGCTACACAGTCTAATTGAAACGCTGTTCCATTGGAATCAGGATTTGCATTCAAAGTTCTGCACTGGCTAGCACTTATGTTTTTTGGATACTTCCCGCCAAGATTAAGTTTCAATTGTGCGTTATCCAAAGTGCCTGTACATTGATTGTTGTTTGGTGTCGGTCCATTTTCTACACATTTATTTCCGACGACTTTGTATCCGGTTTTACAAGTTTTGGGTTTGCATGTTATAGTTGTGTCTCCTTCACAGAAAAGAACGAATGTTTCACCGTTTGTATCTCTTTCATTACGACATAAACCATCAAGTTCATTGTAGTTGTAGGCAGTAGATGTGGTTTCGCCGATTCCAATATCGCCAAATTTTCTTGTGTGACACATTCCAGAGCCGACTTCAGCCCAATAATCATCAAAAAATCCGTCAATACATTGGTAATCTTTTGCCTGATTTATGACCTCACCTTTGAATACGTGCCCTGCTTTCATATGAACAACATGGTCTTCTTCGCAAGATTTACTGAACCAATCGTCACATTCAAATGCTACGGCGCTGCCGGAATCGGCATGTCCACTTGTTTCGTATGCGGACATCGCTTTGTCAAAATTGTTTTTATCGGGATACAAAAATTCGTTATCATCTGGATCTTGATAACCTCTATATTTTAACGTTGTTGCAGAATAACAAGATTTTCCAAAAGCGTCTGTGGTATCAACGATAAAAGTGCCAAATATCATTGCGACAACAAAAAATACACTTAAAAATTTCTTCATATCTCCCATCCTTTTATTGGATATAAATTTCCTATTCCTGACAATTTTATCATAAAAACCACTTTGTTTCAAATGAATTTTAGTGGCTAGTTTGTTAGTGGTTAGGGTTTAGTAATTCCATATAGCCGTCATACCGGCCCGGTGCCGGTGTGACGAAGTTCTGTAATTATATGTCCACTAACACTAATGCTAATCTTCGCTCTTGTTTGGTATTTTACCATCGGCGGACAGCAATATTGCAATCCAACGGGTTGAATCAAACTGGGCGGTGATAATAAATGTGGCCACCAATAACGGAACACTGAAAAACATACCGGCAACACCCCATATCAATCCCCAAAATACCAAGTTTATCAAAATAGCCAATGTGGACAGGTTTAATGTTTTGCCCGTTAATTTTGGTTCCAGTATATTTCCAAACAAAATTTGTAATCCAATTAAACCGGCGGCGATTAATACCGGTTCGTTTATTGTGTCAAATGTAACCAATGCAAATACTATTGGCAAGGCGCAACTGATTATCGCACCGATTGTTGGAATATAACTTAAAATAAATATTACAAATGCCCAGACACCAGCAAATTCCAATCCCAAAATATGCATCAGGAAATATGACAATGCGCCAGTAATCGCCGACAACAACGTCTTCATAAATAAATACTTTTTCATGTTTTCATTTATGCTGGATAAAATATAGTGCATTTTTTTTGATTGGTTTTTGTTTGGGAACAATTCGGCAAATTTTTTATGAAAAGTGCTCTGTTCTACAAACATGAACATCATATACACAATAACCATCCCCATAGATGTCGCAATTTTTGCAACCGATGAACCGATATTTGAAACAATCGTTGTAATGTTCGGCAGGGCATCGCTGGTAATATTTATCCCAAGTGTTTTTGATATGTATGCCCATAATGTATCCAATTTTGCTTGTATGTTTGGTAAGGCCGCCAATAATTCTGAAAACATCGGTCGGACATGCGTGGCAAACAGGTATATCAGTCCACAAAATGTTCCGATTGCCAAAACATTTGATAATATGGTTAATGAAACGGTTACCCATTTTTGGTCAGGGGTAAAAGGAATTAACTTGCGATAATATGTTGCGGTTGCGTTGATTAAATACCATAAAAAACCTGCAACCAAGAGCGGAATAAATATAGAACTGCCCATCCAAAGGATAAAGGTTGCGCCGATAAATAAAATTAATCCGTTCATGTGTTCCCCCTGTGGTTACATTTTATTGTAACATAATTTTGCCGCCGGACAAAGTTGTTATGCTGGTTGGTGAAATGGTATCGGTAAAATTTGGCTGGTGACTGATAAAAATAAATGTGGTGTCGGTCATTGCACGAATCGTTGTTGCAATTTGTTTTTGAACATCTGCATCCGCCCCGGAATCGGGTTCGTCCAATATCGCCAATGTCGGTTTTGTCATAACCAGTTGTAATAACATTAAACGTTTTCTTTCGCCCCCCGAAAAACCAACGTTTACAGACCTGTTTAACCAATCGCGTGGAATATTTAAATGTTCACGTGCGGATTCTAAATCTTGTAAAAACTGTCCCATTGGTAAATCTTGATGGGTGCGAAAATGCGTGTGTGCGGCCATTGAATGTTTTAGAAAACTTAATACCGTTAATCCGGGAATTTCTGGAACATTTTGCGCGCCGACAAAAATCCCCATCAAAGAACGCGTGGTCGCGTTTTCATTTGTGATATTTTTTTCGTCAAATATAATTTCGCCAGAATCTATTGTATACGCCGGATTTCCTGTGATTGCGCCGACCAGGGTTGATTTACCACTGCCATTGTGGCCGGCCAACAAATGACGCGCCCCACGTTCCACTGACATGTTTATATCAGTCAGCAATTTTTTGCCGTCCAGTGAAACACAAAGATTTTTTATATCAAGTAATCCCATTGTTTATCCTTTGTTTGAAGACAATGCCATCTGTATTAACTGTTTTGATTCAACCAAAAATTCCATTGGTAATCGTGATAAAATTGGCGATGCCATTGAACCGATTATTAGTGCGGTTGCGGTATCGGAATCTATGCCGGATTGCATCAAATATAATAATTGCTTTTCGTCAATGGCACCGGTGGCGGCCTCGTGCGTTTGGACGTTTTGTGCGTTTTCGTATTCTATTTCAGGTAATGCGTTTGATATTGCGCGATTGCCGATAATACGTGTGTCGCATTTAGATGCATTTTTCCCGCCGGTGCCACAGAACCGAACCAAACTGCGAAATGTTTGGCGCGACCAATCCAATGCGACACCGTATGATAAAATGTTTGATGTTGTGTTGTTACCAATGTGTAACATTTTTGTGCCAGTATCACTCTGTTGGCCGCCACGTGTTATGGCCAGAGAATAAAAATCACTGGCCGCGCCATCGCCATGCAAAATTGTTGAAGGATATTTCCATGTCATGGCGGAGCCAACCTCCATCTGGGTCCAATCAAGGCGCGCGTTTTTATGGCATATACCACGTTTGGTTACAAAATTTAATATACCATTTTTATTATACTCGCCATCCGCGGTTGGTGCGCCGGCATACCAATTTTGAACGGTTGCATATTTCACATACGCATCATCGTTTACGATGATTTCAACAACCCCGCTGTGCAGTTGATGACTGGGGCGGCGTGGGGCACTGCAACCTTCCATGTAACTAAGTTCTGAACCGGTGTCGGCAATAATTAAAGTGCGTTCAAATTGACCGATTTTGGCGGTTTCGATTCTAAAATAACTGGCCAAATCAATAGGGCATTTTACGTGTGGTGGAATATAAACAAATGTGCCGTCTGAAAAAACCGCGGCATTTAATGCAGCGTAAAAATTATCAGCAGGGCCAACAACGCTGCCAAGATATTTTTTTACCAGTTCCGGATGTTGTTTTACCGCATCAGAAAAAGGCAAGAATATTATGCCGTGTTTGGCCAATTCCGCCGTATAGGACGTGTGAACAGATTTACTGTCTATGACCGTATCGGTTGCCATCCCAAGCAGTGCACGTTGTTCGTTTTCGGGTAACCCCATTTTTTCATAGGTTGCTTTTAAATCGCTGTTATCAATTTGTGATGGGGCATTGTAATAATTTAAAGATGCATAATCTATGGAATCATAATCTATTTCCGCCCAATGTGGTTCGGACATTTTTAACCATTTTTCAAACGCATCTAACCGCCATTGTAACAGCCAATCTGGTTCTTGACGTGCGTTTGATATTTCACGAATAAGATTTGCGTTTAATGGTTTCATATATCACTATTTTCTTGGGTGGCCAGGTTATATGCCTGGGTGAAAAATGTTAACGATTGACCCAACAATCCGTTTATAAATGTTGATGTCAAAATTCCGTCTGGTTCTGTACTGTTTAGATGTTTTAACAGGTTGTCCGCATGTGTCATATAATTTGTAACACAGCGTTTAATTTCAGAATCCAATTTTATTGCACGGCGCAGTTTTTCCATAACAAATGGATTTTTTGCATATTCGTCCAACATGCCCCCCAGTGTGCGCCATAATGGGTGTTCTGAGGTGTTGCGTGGCATAATATCCAATGCCGCCGATACAGGAATTAAGTTGTTTAACAAATCTTGATAAATAATTTCTGCATTTTCTGCAATCGCATTTGTGGCGGATTTGTTTTTTAATATGCTCTGAATTTTTACCATCAGGTTATATTGGTATGCCAAGTTTTTGTCTATCTGGTTTATGCGACGATTTTGTTTTAGTATAAAAAATGCACAAAATAAAACAGAACATGTTGTTATTATTAACAAAGTTAGTAAACTTTCCAGATACATTTTAACCCCCATTTTATGACTTTCTGGGGCTAGTATACCACCTTTTATCGATTCGCGCGATTTATTTTCAAAATCATTATTCTTTTGTGTTTTTAGGTCTTGCACAGATTCGGTCAAGTTGTTATAATGACCTATATAAAAACTAATTTTTTAGGAAAGGAATACTTATGTTTCGCAAGATTTTTGTTATCGCAATGTTTGCAACTGCGGCGGGATACTGCTTTGCGGCGGAAACTTTGCCACAAATTGTAACGTCTGAGGTTTTTTATACAGAAGACAAGGATGTCGTAGAAGATAATTCGGTTCAGAACGTTGAATATGCACCGGTTGAATATGCCGAACCCGTTCAAGATATGTATGTTAATGTTCCTGCGTGGCCGATACCGGGGTCTGATGCGGATGTTACATTGTCATGTGATATGGGGGTGTGTCCGGAACCGGTTCCTGAAGACAACATTAAAATTGTTTCTAAAATAGGTGCGGATTTGGTCGTTGAAAACAATTTTAATTTGGGTACGCGTGCGGGCACAGGTTGGTCTGGTGGTGCAAATATGCTGCATGGTAACCAAATTCCGGTTGGTTTTGATGACGAGTGTGGTCGTGGCTCGGAAATGCCGTTGTTGCATCGCGAAGTTTTAGAAGATGATGGTGGTAATGTCTTGACCGTATCACGCAGTTCACGTAACAACTGTGTAAAATATGCGGATGGCTATAATGCGTATATGGCAAGAAATGGCGCAACCCCGGCCCAGATTGCAACGTCTTATGCCGGTGCGGTCGCGGAAGGTGTCGAAGCAAATCGTGAAACAGGTATGGAAATGGTTACAGAAACCCAAACGGAAACCGAAACAGTCATAGATTTGTCCGCGGATGCGGAACCGGCCCAGGGGGCGGCAGACCAGGTTCGTTCATGGGTTGTGGCAAATGGTCAGACACTGCGCGGTGTGTTACAGGCATGGTGTGATAAAGAAGGTTGGGATTTGGTTTGGACAACTTCTCGTGAATATCCAATTCAGGCCAGTGCAGTATTCAAAGGTCGCTTTGTTGATGTTGCATCGGCGGTTGTTCGTAATTTTGCACGTGCTGTACCGGCGCCGTATGCGAAATTTTACAAGGGAAATCGTGTTTTGGTAATATCTGCGTCAGAAGAATAAAAAAATCGGATGGGACAGGAGAAAGACAATGATGAAATTAACAAGGTTTTTTGCGGGTGTGTTTTGTGTGTTGGCCTTGGTGTCATGCACGCACAAGCAGTCGGCCAAGGTTGCGGCATCTGTGGATCATGATTTTAATAATGTATATGATGCGTTTGAAATGGCAAAGAATCCGCGTGCCAAGGTCGCAACAGGTGATACTGTGTCCATGTCCGAAGGTGTTTGGTTGGGTGATAAATCATTGTTGGTTGACCATAGAAATGATTTGCCGGCGCAATTTGAAACAGATACCGGTATCACCATTTTATTAAATGAACCTGTAACATTACAAGTTTTGGCAAATAATATAAATTCTATTACCAGAATACCCGTCAAAATAGACAGTCAGGTTTCAGGTGAAAAATTGAAAAAAACAATAAATGTCGCATATACCGGGAAATTGTCGGGGCTGCTGTCCCAGGTTGCAACAGATTTAGATTTGTTGTGGTATTATGATAAAACCTCAATCGTGTTTTATGAAACAGAAACAAAGACATTTACATTATATGCGTTAGGGACAGATATTTCTTATCAATCATCTGTACAAACCGATGATGGCAATCAGGTGTTTTTGGAATCGACATTGAAAGAGTGGGATGAAGTAGAAAGCACGATATCTTCTATTGTTGGTCGTTCGGAAAATGCGAATTTTAACGTATCACGCAGTTTGGGGACAATAACCGTTACGGCACCGCCATCGGTGTTAAGTCGTGTTGGTGAATACATCGCGCGTCAAAATAAACGTCTGTCCCAGTTGGTTACAATAGATGTCAAGGTTTTACAGGTTTCTATTTCAAATGATTCGGCATTTGGATTAAATTTGGCGGCGGCGATAAATTCGGCATCTGGATTGAATTTGGTTGCAAATCCTAAAAATAATTTGGCCACCACAGAAGCCAGTTCTATGAATATTGCAGTTTTGTCTAATACTGTATCTGCGTTGACCGGTGCGACACACATGGAAAATGGTTCTTCGGTGTCTGGTGCGTACACTTCGGAACAAATAAATAATGGTTCGTTATCTGGTTTGGCCGGCAGCAATGCTTTAATCGAGGCATTGGCAAAGCAGGGCAAGGTTTCATTGGTTACAAATGTCGGTGTTACAACGCGTAATAATCGTGTTGCGCCGGTTAACAATACCAAGACCACCGGTTATATTAAACGATTCGAATCGCGTAACTTTACAACGGTTGAATCCAGTACTGTTGACCAAGACGATTTGGAAACCGGTTTTTCGATGCAGTTGTTGCCGAATATTTTGGAAAATGGCAAAATATTGCTGTTGTTCAGAATGTCTGTGCGTGAATTGTTGAAAATGTCAACCCAAACCATTGGCGAGGTTACATTGCAGTTGCCAGAGGTTGAAGAACGCAGTTTTATGCAGGAAGTTATTATGGAATCTGGTCAAATGTTGGTTGTTTCTGGATTTGAAAAACAAACCAATAATGACACGCGTTATGGATTGGGTGATCCGGACTTTATGTTGTTGTCGGGTTCAAGAGAAACGGCGGCGCAACGTGATGTTTTGGTTGTTATCCTAACACCCCAGGTTTTAGTCAGTCCGATGGATGTGGAACGGAATATCCAACAACATTGGGGCGCACCATTGAATTAAAAAAGAACGGCCGGTTGGCCGTTTTTTTTTGACAGATGTTATATTTTTGTTGATTTTTGTCAAGTTTTTGGTATAAATGCACCCAAAATAATAAATACAGGGGGTGCAACCAATGGTAAGTGAAAGACAAAATAATTCTAGATACGAAGTGTTTTTGGCACTTAGTCGTTTGGCAAATGCGGATTATCATATTGACAGATTTGATAATGCGACCATAGGTTTTGAATATCGTGTTGCACGTTGTTATAAATTATCTTGTGGTTACCGTATTACAAATATTGGTATTTTTGATAGTAAGAGTCACAAGATTAATATTTCCAGAGCGTATGAAAAAAAGTTATATCTTTTGACCGAGAAAAAATATAATTCTATAAAAAAGGTGGCTCATTAAACAAAAAAAGGACGAAATTTTTCGTCCTTTTTTTAATACGACAAAAAGGCGCGCATAAAATGCACGCCAAATTTTTTGTCGTAAAACTTACGCTAATTTAGCAGCCTGTTTTGTCAAACGAGAAACTTTACGAGAAGCACGTTTTTTCGGCATTGTTTTGCCTGCGGCTTTCATCATTTTGCTTTCTGCGCTGCGAACCGCGGCGATTGCGGCGGCTTTATCGCCAGATGCAATTGCTTTGACTGCTTTCTTGTTTTCTGTTTTAACCGCACTGCGACGGGCAGTGTTGATTGCGTTCTTTTTGGCCGAAACCAAAATTCTTTTTTTAGATGATTTGTGATTTGCCACTTTTTTTTCCTTTTATTTAATCACGTTTTCATGTTATTTTATAGTAAACAAACTTAAAATCAAGGAAAAATAACATGATGTACATATTTGCTTTAGTTATTTCTTATCTATTGGGTTCAATTCCTATGGGATTGCTGTTGACACGTTTGATGGGACGCGGCGACCTGCGCAAGGTGGGCAGTGGTAACATTGGCGCAACAAATGTTATGCGTGTCGGTGGTCTGCGTATGGCGGGACTTGCATGGTTGTTGGATATGGCCAAGGCATTTATTGCGGTGCTGGTTGGACGATATGTTGGGGGCGATGTATTTGGCGCGTGGTGCGCGGTATTTGCCGTTGTGGGACATTGTTTTCCGATATGGCTGCGGTTTCATGGGGGCAAGGGTGTGTCTTGCTTGTTTGGGGCTTTGTTGGCGATAAATCCATGGTTGTTCGTATTTTGTGGTATAGAGTGGTTGATAGTTGCACTGTCTTTTGGTTATTCATCCTTGGGGGCATTGGTTGTTTTTGTGTTGGCACCTTTTTTTGCGTTCTTTTTAGGATGGGGGATAGGATTGGCGATATTGATAATTTCTGTGATATGTGTTTTACGACATTTAGAAAATATCGGACGGTTGGTTGGCGGAACAGAATCCAAAGTTGTTTGGCGTTGGAAAAAATAAGGGGCTTTTGCCCTTTATTTTTTTGTTTTTTTGTGATATAATATGCCCAGAGTAAGAGTGGAGTTTTCAATCATGAAAAAGTTTTTTATCTTGTTGATGTTGGTTGCGCCTGTTTTTCAAGCAGTTGGACGTGATGCACCCGAGGCATCGCGCGTGGGAATGGTTTCGATGAAGATTGGTGCGGCCCAGGGACGTGCAGCGGGTACCGCATCAAAAAATCAACTAAGCACACCTTCTGTATCGGTCAGCACAAATCATTATCAACCAACAATCAAAGATGAAACAGCCAAGCCGATATTAAAACCGGAACCAGAAATAAAACCGGAACCACAAAAACCAGATATGCGCGAAGAAGAACGCATGATGTGTTTAAATAATAATATTGGTGTTGGTAATACTTTTGTTTGGGCTTCTAAGTTTAGTAATACCAGCAGTTATGCATCTATGCAGGAAGATACCAAAAATCCTGAAAATAATGTTTGTTTTGCCAAGGTTGATTTGAGATCTGTTGATGGGGCGGTTGATTTGTCCGGTCTGCCAAGCAAATATTTCCAATGGGGACAAAACGTTGTATGTGGTTCTTGGGTTGATGAAAAAGATTTAGAAAAACGTATTTTGGATGCCAAGAAAAAGGGACGCGTTTGGGCAACTGTTGGTGGTGCGGTTGGTGGTGCCGCGGTCGGTGTTACATCTATGGAATTGTTTGGTAACAAATTGATTGGGGGCAAGGTAGAAGGTCAAAAGAATAAAAAGTTGACCGATACAGAAAAGTTACGTTCCCAGTTATTGGTGTTAAAGAAAGATAATGACCCGCGTTTCAGTTCGTTTATGATAGATTTGCGTAAATTAAAGGACTTGTGCGATAGTTTGCCGACTAAAAATGATGAAGCGACAAATTTGTGCAACTTTGATTTTGCGACATTGTTGGCGATATAGTTTCGTTGCAATGTAATAAAAATTTCCCCCTTTGTGTTTTAAGGGGGTGTTTTTTTTACTTTAAATGTCTATGTTGTATTTATTATAGTGAACGTTATGACAGATATATTTGAACATTTGTTGGTATTGCGTACGCCTGGTATTGGGCCGGTTAAATATAATGATTTGTTAAATCAGTATGGGACTGTGTCGGCGGTGGTAGATGCGATAGGCGTGTCGGGTGATGTGCGTGATGCGGTTATGCGTGAAATTGATGTGGCGCAAAAAATGGGAATACAATTTATTCACGAATCGGATGATTTGTACCCACGTGCATTAAAAAATGCAAAAAATCATCCGCCTGTGATAACTGTGCGTGGAAATGTTTCGGTGTTGGGGCGTACTTGTGTGGGGATTGTTGGTACAAGGCACGCCACCGCCACGGGGATGGAATTTATTGCAAATATGGCACATGCATTTGCCGCGCATGGGGTTGCGGTTGTGTCTGGGATGGCGATGGGAACCGATACCGCCGCGCATGTTGGGGCGTTACGCGCAGATGGAAAAAACAACACAATTGCGGTATTGGCGGGCGGTGTCGATTATATTTGGCCATTAGAAAACGAAAAACTGTATTATCAAATATTAGAACGTGGGGCAGTTGTATCTGAAATGCCGATTGGCTTTATCCCCAAAGGAACAAATTTTGTGCAACGAAACCGTATAATCGCAGGAATAGGGGACAAATTGATTTTGTCCGAAGCCGATTCGAATTCGGGCAGTATGAAAACGGCGGCCTTTGCCAAACAATTTGCGAGACAAATATACGCAATACCATCACATCCCGCAGATTCCAGGGCCGCCGGGCCAAATTCACTGATTCGGTCAGGGGATGCAATTTTGTGCCAAGGGGTTCAAGATTTTTTTGTATGTGATACCAAACAGAAACAAAATGAAAAAAAATCCGAATCGGAAAATGAAATTTTAGATAAAATAGGAACGATTCCATTATCAGAATCTGTATTGACAGAAATTGTCGGAAAAAACATTTCGGAAATCAAACGCGAATTAATAGTGTTAGAATTGCAGGGTTTAATAAGAAAACAAGATGGTGGATATGTTCGTTGTTAAAAAAAACTTTGTATATACGGTGTCTATACAAACCGCAGAAAACAAGGAAAAAAACGAATCGTTGTCAAAAAATAAATTTGAAATTTTTGTTTAACATTTTGTTGCAAATGGAAATGAATATTTTAAATTGTTTGTGTAAAAGTTAGGGCGGTTGAGAACAGAAACCCTAACAGAAAGGAAGAATTAAGATAGGTTAGGTTTTCAAGTAAGCGAGAGAGTTGAGTGTAGGGCAAAAAAGATACAAGGATAGATATGTTCTTGTGTTTTTGTGCAGGTGCTTTTTGCATCAAAAAAACCGGCAGGAAACTCTTTTAAAAAAAGGAAAGGAGAAACGGCATGCAGGCGACAAACATCAAACGTCAAATAAACGTAGATGCAATCAAAAATGAAATTGCGTCTAAGATGGATGCGGCATGTTTTTCTTCTTGGATTAACCCTTTGAATTTTAGTGTTGAAAATGGTGTTTTGGTTTTGACCGCACCAAATCAATTTACGGCTGATTTTGTTTCCGCGACATATTCAAATATTATAAACAATGTGGCAAGAGATTATGACTTGTCTGTTTGTGTTCGTGTTGGTGCAACAAAAATTGTCGCAACACGTGGTGCAAATGATAACAATGCGCAAACGTATTCTGCGCCTGTTGTGGCCGATGTAAAACAATATTCTGATTTTGATTCTTTTGTTTCTTGTGAAGAAAATGCGTTTGTTTTGTCGGCATGTAAAAAAATGGCGGCTGGTGCGGTTAGTTTTTCGCCTTTGTTTATCTATGGCCCGGCGGGTTGTGGCAAAAGCACATTGGCGGGTTGCGTTGCGATGGCAGGGCGTGGCAAAACAGTAATGATGTCTGGGGCGCAATTTGTTTCCGAATTTGCACGTGCGTTGCATGACCGTACAATATTTGCATTCAAAGATTATTGCCGTAATTGTGATACATTTATTTTGGATGATGTTCAAGTTTTAGCCGGCAAACGTGCAACATGTGAAGAATTTTTGCAATTAATTGTTGATTTGCGCAATGCAGGAAAAAATATTGTGTTGGTTGCGGATTCTGCCCCAAGTAATTTGACCGGTTTTGATCATCGTGCACAATCTTTGTTTGCATCTGGATTGGTTGCGGATGTCGTCGCGCCAACGCGTGCGGTTCGTCGTGAAATGTTCGTGCGTGCCGGTGTTAAATCAGATGTTGCCGATATGTTGGCGTCACGCGTATTGGCAAATGGACATATTGTATCCGGCATTTTGAACAAGGTTCGTACATATTGCGAACTGATGAACGAATCGGTTGATATGACAATGGCGGAACGTTTGTTGGGTGACACATTGAAAAAATCTAAATCGCCAATTGTTATGGTTCGCGCAATGTGTGAAAAATTGGGTGTGTCTTATGATGCGGTTTGTGGTAACGGTCGTAATCGTGCGTTGGTTTTGGCGCGTCAAATGATGATGTATGTTTTGAAAATGGCGTCTGGTTTATCTTTGACTGAAATTGGACAATATGTTGGTGACCGTGATCATGCAACCGTTATGTATGCGATTAACCGTATTGAAAAAATGAAAGATTCTGATTTGATTATGAATGCCCAATTAACTGAATTGATTGATGAATATAAATAATTTATAAAAAAATCTTTTCTTGACAATAATAAATATTTGTACTAACATTCTCTTTGAAATAAGAAACCAAGGAGGTTAGCCATGGCTTTTGGATTATTCAAAAAGAAAAATAATATTGAACCGGCACCTGTTGCCAAGTCCTTTAAAAAGACATCAAAAAAGAAAGATACATACACATTGAAATTGGACAATGTCATGATGGACATAAACATGTTTAGTTTATGTAAAGAAGCGCCTTTGGGGGTTACAAAGTTAAATGGTAAACCCTATGGTGATATTGACAGCGGATTTGTTACCTGTGTTTTGTTTGAAAATCCTTTTGCGGTTGAAACCGGGCGTGATTTTAAACAAAACAAAGAAATTTTTGGTGAAAAGATTGCATCAACAATCATCAAATATCATGCATGGAACGCAAAGCAGGGTGATAAACCGGTTATTACATTATATCCTGCGATGCTGGGGTATGAAGGCGAAACAGTTGAAGATGCATTATCTAAATTAAATCATGCCACACGTCGTGATTGTTTGTATCAAATAAAGTTGCGTGAAAATTTGTATAGACAATATGAAGATAGTCAATCTAGATAAAAAGATGCGCCAATTTGGCGCATCTTTTATACAAACAAATCTTTTACAAATTGGGCATGTTCGGTAATGAAACGGAATCTGAATTCCGGCTTTTTGCCCATTAGTTCTGAAACAATTGTGCGTGTTTTTTCGGTGTCTTCCATGCCGTCATCGGTTTTTGGCGGTAATTCAACACGAATCAGTTTGCGTGTTTTTGGGGACATAGTTGTTTCTTTTAATTGATTCGGCATCATTTCACCCAACCCTTTGAATCGGGATATTTCAACGCGTTTGTTTTTGTATTTGCCATTTGTGAGGTTTTCCAGTTCTTCATCTGTATCAACATAAATCGATTCGGTTCCGTATGTTAATTTATACAATGGCGGACAAGACAGGTATAAATGGCCACCATAAATCAACTGGGGCATAAACTGATAGAAAAATGCCATCAACAGCGATGCGATATGACTGCCGTCAACATCGGCATCGGTCATAACGATGATTTTTTCATATCTTAATTTATTTTCATCCCAATTTTTTGCGGTGCCTGCGCCGATAATATCAATCAATTCATTTAATTCTTTGTTATTACCGAATCGTTCATCTGAATTAGATATAACATTTAACACCTTGCCACGTAGTGGCATAATTGCCTGGGTCGCGCGGTCGCGTGCCTGTTTCGCGGTGCCACCCGCTGATTCGCCTTCTACAATAAATAATTCAGTTCCGGCAATTCCATGTTTGGAACAATCGGCCAATTTTGCCGGCATGCGAATACGTTTGGTTGGTGTTTTGCGTGCAACTTCTTTGACCTGTTTTACACGAATACGTGCGTTTGCCAAATTTATCACAAATTCTAATAACGCGTTTGCGGTCTTGGGGTCTGATGCCAAAAACATTTCCCAAGGGTCGCGTAGAGCGGTCTCGGTATAGCGTGCAATTTCGGGGTTTGATAATTTTTCTTTGGTTTGCCCCAAAAATTGTGGTGTCTTATAAAATACGGAAACAATCGCCGCAACCGAATCGAAAACGTCTTCACCGATAATATTTGCCGCAGATTTGTTGTTTACCTTTTCACCATAGGCCTTGATGCCACGTGTTATTGCAGATTTAAAACCACTCTCGTGTGTGCCGCCATCGGTGGTTGCAATGGTATTACAATACGATGCAAAGAAACCATCATCAGATGCTGCGCCATTTTCATCGGTTAAAAAAGTTAATGCCCATTCAACCCGACCAACGCCATCAGGAAAATCAACGGACCCTGAAAAAATTCGTGGTAAAATTTTCGGTTTATCTTTGGTTTTTTCTTCCAAGAAATCTGCAACCCCGTTTGGGTAATAAAAGGTTGTTTCGGTTGGTATGTCCATATCCCCAGTAATTAATTCGGGATTACAATACCAATCGATTTTTACGCCACGTGATAAAAATGCCTTGGCGCGCGCCATACGGTAAATTTTAACCGGTTTAAACACCGCCGCGGTACCAAATATTTCATCATCTATGGTAAATTTGATTTTTGTACCATGGGCGCGTGTGGCCGCACCGCGTGTCATTTTGGTTGTTGGCAAACCGCGTGAAAATTTCTGGTTCCATTCATATCCATCACGTGAAATAGTAACGTCCATTTCGGACGACAAGGCGTTTACAACCGCACTGCCTACACCATGCAGACCACCACTGGTTTTATAAACATTATTATTAAATTTTCCGCCGGAATGCAGTGTTGTTAAAATAACCTCTAATGCGGATTTACCGGGGTATTTCGGGTGTTCGTCAACCGGAATTCCGCGCCCATCATCGGTAATTTCTATTGTTTTTGAATCTATTAAACGCACCGTAATCTTTTTTGCGAACCCGGCAACGGCTTCGTCAATAGAATTATCCATAATTTCAATAGGCAGGTGGTGCCATGCCTTTTCATCGGTACCACCAATGTACATGCCGGGACGCAGACGAACAGGTTCTAGTCCTTCTAGAACCTGAATATCTGATGCATCATAACTGTGTTGTTTTTCTTCTGCCATAACGATACATTATTAGAACATTATTTAATTTTTGGCAAGGAAAACCTGCTTTGATTAAAATAAATTAAGAATTTTATGGGCTTGATTTTCGGTATAATGTAATTATATTTCAAGCATAAGAAAAAATAACAGGTACCAAATATGAATAAAAATCCTTATGAAGTTTTGGGGGTGGCACGTGATGCGTCCGATGCCGATATTAAAAAGGCGTATCATAAATTGGTGTTGAAATACCATCCTGATAAAAATCCGGGCGATAAAGAGGCCGAAGAAAAGTTCAAAGAAGTTAATAACGCATTTGATATTTTGCGTGACCCACAAAAACGTGCGGCATACGACAGGTATGGTGATGCGGCTTTTGCCGGTGGCAATAGTGCATCGGCCGGTATGGGCGGAAATCCGTTTGGAAACGGTGCGTTCCATTTTGATATGGGTGGTGCCGGCATGGAAGATATCTTGCGCGAGGCGGGAGCTGATGCTCTCCGCAATCTGCAGCGGCGTCACGCCGCTTTCGTACTCACGGACGCTACCGTCCGGAAAAGTAATTTTAATCATATTGGATAAACCTACAAATGTTTATGCCTGCTTGACTCACAACTGCCAAGCTCGGCGTTAATATGTTGATGTTGTGATATTTATTGCAATCTAAAATTCACCGGAACGGTGTATTTGACGCGAACCGGTTTGCCTCTCTGTTTGCCGGGTTGCCATCTCGGCATGGACTTGATCACGCGTACTGCCTCTCTGTCGAGCGAAGGATCGCCGCCTGTGCGAACCACCTCCACGTTCTCTATCTTGCCGTCCTTGGCAACCACGAACTGCACGATCACGCGGCCCTGGATCGAATTCTCCTGCGCGATCTTCGGGTATTTGACGTTCGCAGAGAGGAACTCCGCCAGCGCGTCCTGTCCACCCGGGAAATCCGGCATCTGCATATAGGGTTCGAACTTCTGCTTCGGACGTTTCACCACTTTGCCTTTCTCATTGTAATAAACGGTCGTCAGGTTCGTGGTCTTCTCGTCCAAAGATTCCTCGTATTGCAGTTGCCCGTCGGGGTAATAGCACTTACGGGTATAGAAAATGCCCTCTGCGCCGTATTTGGAGGCTTTGTAACTCAGGATCACTTCCTCTTTGGTCTTGCCGTTCGGATAGAGATACGTCTCTTGCGCCAACCGATTCCGCGCTTTGGTCGGAGGCGTGCCGGGCACAACGCTCTTGCGCTCCTCGATCACGAGGGTGTAGATCTCCATGGCTTCCACTTTGCCCTCAGCGTTGAAATAGAGCTGTTTGCCTTTCTGCAAACCCTGCCCTTCTCCTGTCGCCACTCGTTTCTGGACGGAGCGCAAGCGATCCTCCGCTTTCGTATAATACTGCATGGTCACAGTATTGGACGCGGTGTCCACTTTCTTGACCAAACCGTACATCGTCGCTGCCTCTGGCGCAACAGCTTCATAGCTGTCATTCACCCAGATCTTGGCATCCGCCGTATAAAGCGGATTTGCTTGATTTTCCGTCTGCGCGGACGCCCATACAGGCACGCATAAAACAATAAAAATTAACAGTCTTTTCATGTTCCTTTTCATACGCACGTACATTTGAGCCTGCAAAATTACTACTTTTTTTTGACATATGCAAATATAAAATTTTCAACAAAAAGTGTATATATACTATGTATAAACACGTTCACCATAGGATACCTCCCCTTTCCGTCTAGGTTTTCCCCGCTTAACGGGGACAACCTCACCTATGGTGCGATCACTATCTTTACCCTATTTTGTGTTCTCCGTCATTGTGTTTTGTCGATTATTTTTACATAATTATTTGCACAATTCGAAAAAAAATTGTAAATTTGCACCCGATTTCGAGACGGCTATGATTGACACTTTTATTCAGACAAATTGGATACAGTTGCTGACGAAAGTTCTGTTGGCGACGGCGTTGGGTTATTTGATGGGTATGGAGCGCGAGATGCACGGCAAAGCGGTGGGCCGCAGGACCATCTCATTAATCGCGATCGGCAGTATGCTGTATGTTTTGATGTCCCCCTCTATCATGGGCGGCGACAATTCCCGTGTGATAGCGCAAGTGGTGTCAGGAATCGGTTTTCTAGGCGCAGGTATTATCTTCAAGCACGGCGACACGGTAAGAGGTCTGACCACAGCAGCCACCGTGTGGTGCGCCGCAGCTATCGGCTGTCTTTGCGGTGTGGGCATGTTTGCCGAAGCCATCATCGGAACGGCAGTAGTGATGATCATCAACCTGCTATTCAAACATCCGGCGAAGAAGGGACAAAGTGACAAAGGACAAAGTGACAAAGGAATTAGGGAAAATTAATTACTGATACTTATGATAAAAAAACACATTCTTTATTTGCTGGTATGCATAGTGGGCATGAGTATGCAAAGCATGCCGGCGTTCGGCTGGGGACAAGAAGGACACCGTATTATCGCGAAAATCGCGTATGACAACCTGAGTTGCAGAGTGAAGAAGAAAGTGGACAAGATCACCGGCAAGCGCGGAATGATCTACTGGTCCAACTGGGCGGACGAGATCAAAAGCGACAATATCTACCCGCAGAGTATCAAAGACGGATGGCATTACCAGGATTTTGAGGCAGGGCTGAGCGACAGCCTTGTAGCCGATGCGCTGGTTCATTACCGCTCCGAAGGCGGAAACCTCTTCCGCGCGCTGGATTCGCTGGAGTTGGAGATGGCGGGGGAGAAAGTGGATCCGATGAATGCGAACCATATCATGCGATTTATCATTCACCTGAACGGCGACCGTTATTGTCCGGTGCATATCGCGCACATGGACGACAAAGGCGGTAACACCGTGAAAATGAAATGGTTCGGCCGCGAGACGAACCTGCATGCCGTATGGGACTCCAAGATCATCGAGAGCCAAGGGTATAGCTACACCGAGTACGCCCAGATGATCGAAGACGAATACCGGGATATGAAAAAAGAGATCGAGCAGAAGAGCGACGAACAGTTGCTGATAGAGAGTTACCATATGACCGAAGCGATCTACCAATACCAGCAGATTTGGGACGGCAATCCATATCACTATATCTACACCTGGCGGCAGCCGATGGAGCGACAGCTCTATACCGCCGGAATACGGCTTGCGATGCGGCTGAACAAAATGCTGAAATAATGAATAGAGAATAATGAATAGTTCAAAGATATGAAAAGATTTATTCCTTTTGTGCTGTGTCTGTTTGCGGCGGGGAGTTTGTTCGCTCAGGCACAGAAAGTGACGGGCAGCGTTCGGGACGCGAAGACCGGCGAGGAACTCATCGGTGTTTCGGTTCTGGAAGCAGGCACCACTAACGGTATCACTTCCGATCTGGACGGCAATTTCACGCTGAATGTCAATCCGGGCGCGACGCTGCAGCTGTCTTATGTAGGGTACAAGACCCTGGAGATCGGCGCCAAGAAAGGCGATCTGGGTGTGCTTCGTATGGAGCCGGAAGCGATAGCCCTGGAAGACGTGACGATCACCGGCCAGATGGCACGTACGCAACAGACGCCGGTAGCAGTCAGCCAAGTGACAGCGCTGGAGATCGAGGAGCGTCTGGCAGGTCAGGAGTTTCCGGAAGTGCTGAAAAACACGCCGGGTGTGCACGCCAACGGTCAAGGTGGCGGCTGGGGTGACTCGGAGATATGGATGCGCGGATTCGACAACACGAACGTAGCCACTATGATCAACGGTGTGCCGATGAACGACATGGAAGGCGGAACGATTTACTGGAGTAACTGGCAGGGTCTGAGCGACGTCACTTCGGTTATGCAGACCCAGCGCGGTATGGGAGCTTCCAAACTGTCGGCTCCCTCCGTAGGCGGTACGATCAATATCGTCACCCGCGGTATAGACGCGAAGAAAGGCGGTGCACTCAGTTACGCGATGGGAAACGACGGCTACAACAAAGTGATGTTCAGCGTGAGCACGGGTCTGATGAAAAACGGCTGGGCGATCACCGTCATGGGAAGCCGCACTTGGGGTAACGGATATATCCAGGGAACAAGTTTCCAAGGATACAGCTATTTTGCGAATATATCCAAACGCATCAACGAAAACCACCAGCTCTCCCTCACCGGTTTCGGTGCGCCGCAGTGGCACTGGACGCGTCCGGCCGGCAGATACGGAGCGCTGACGCTGGCGGAATGGAACCGCGTAGCGCAATACATGCCGTCCGGCATGGATCGCCGCAGATACAACCCTTCCTACGGTCTCGGACGCGACGGCAAACAAGCCGGAACGAACTACAACCAATACCACAAACCGCAGATCAGCCTCAACCATATCTGGCAGATCGACGACCTCAGCAGCCTTTCCACCACCGCTTATGTCTCCATCGGACGCGGTTTCGGACGCACGGCGGAGAACGGCTACGGTTCGGCTTATTCGTACAGCGACCTCACCAACGGAGCAGCGAACGGTCAGATCACAACTACCTTCCGCGACCCCGTCACAGGAATGTTTGACTACGCGATGGTACAGGAGATCAACGCCGCTTCGGAGTCCGGTTCGGAACTCGTGATCTGCGAGAACCGCAACTACCATAACTGGGTGGGACTCGTCTCGACGTACGACAAGAAATTCCTTGACTGCCTCGAACTGACAGCCGGTGTCGATGTGCGCTACTACCAAGGTATTCACCA
>CADARU010000004.1:0-65060 GCA_902790415.1 uncultured Pseudomonadota bacterium
CTTCAATCTTATCTTGTTTGCCAGAAATATCTTGGTGTTGTGTCAAATAATTTTGTTGCCCAACCCAAGTTTGAGTTGCCATATCATTGGTCGCTGTGCCAACATAACTTGTTAAAGCACCAACTGTTGGAATTGCTGTCGTAGCCGCACCATCAACAGAGGATACCCCAGGAACATTGATAGTTACAACACCATCTTGTGTAACAGCTGTGGTGTTTGTACCATCTGCATGGGTGTGCTTTTTAGAATTCAAATCGGAGACATCCGGAATATCGATATCATTAATATCTGCTTTCAAAGCATTTGTGCTTGCATCAACATATTGCTTTGATGTGACGATTTTACTGTCGTTCGCACCAGTTGTTCTTGTCAACGCATCATAAGCTGCTGTGCTGGCTGCGTTTGCTGCGCCGGCAGACAAGATTGCTGCGGCAAAGCCGAAGAACATAATATTTTTTACTTTCATAATCGTTCCTTTTTGTTTGTTTGTTGTTTTGTTGTTTGTTTGTTTTGTTTTTTGTTGTTAAAAAACCTCCGTTTTGTCAACTATTGTTGTACAGGTACCCATTGACGAACACCGTCAACAACACTTAACACGTATTGATTGCCATCATCTGGCGCGGCATCAATTAAGTTCAATGCCGCCTGGATGTCTGTTGCCATTTTCGTTCTTTCAATCGCCGCATCATCCGAAACCAAATCATTGGTAATCAAATCTTCGTATGCCAAATCGCCCAGACCTGATACACCAGGTACCGCCGCAATCGCCGCATCAACTTCGCTTTTGGTGTAATAATCACCACTGGCCGAAACTTTTCCATCTGACCCGACCGCCATTACTTTGCCGGCCTCAGAAGTACCTTGGTCAATGTCAACTTTGCCATCGACCGCCGTTGTAATTACCGTATCGGTTTGAGACGATGTATAATAATTAGACATATCTGGGCCAACAGCTGATTTATCGGCAACCGTAATATTGCCAGACTCATCGGTAACCAAAACTTTATTTTCTCTGCCTGCGCCTTGGGCTTTATCAACCTTGCCAGACAAATCGATACCTGCAACCGCCGTTGTAATCGCCGTATCGGTTTCAGACGATGTATAATAATTAGACATATCTGGGCCAACATCCGATTTATCGGCAACCGTAATATTACCAGATTCATCGGTAATCAAAACTTTGTTTTCGTTGCCTGTACCTAAATCCTTGTCTAACTTATCCGCCGCCGCCGTTGCAATCGCCGTATCGGTTTCGGTTTTGTTATAGTAATCGGACATATCTGGACTTAATGTCGAAACCTCGGACGGAACAACATTACCAAATGCATCTGTCGTTAAAACCTTGTTCGCATTAAGCACACCTTGGGCTTTGTCAACCTTGCCAGACAAATCGATACCTGCGACCGCCGCCGCAATCGCCGCATCGGCCTCTGATTGGGTATAAGTTTCGGATTTAGTATAATAGTTAGATAAATCAATGCCCGCAATCGCCGCCGCAATTTCATCATCAACATAGTTAACGGTTGCGTAATCCGACATGTCGCCACGAATTGTATCCAGGGCAATTAACTCTTTCCATGTTGGTTCGCCAACATAACGCCACAACAGATGTGTCGCGTTTGTACCCATTTCAATTTCTGCGCCGGTCATGCCAGACAATTCGTCTTTCAATGCCGCAAATTCTAATACAACTTCATTTTTATCGTTGATTGTAATAAATTCAGAACCATCCAGATTATCTTGCTTGTCCATACTTAAACCTTGGATATTACTTTCCATCGTATCCAAACGTTTGGTTAAATCACTGGATAAATTACTGGAACTGACCGATACTGGACGGGATGCACCAACATATTTACCAATAGATAAACGTGGTGTCGTTACGGTGCGCCCAACCGTTGTCGTATTTGGTGTGGTCTTGGGAGTTGTGCCGGACAACGTTGCCGCCTTGGTTGTTGTACGCGCCGCAGGCATCACGCGTAAAGAACCCGCACGTGAAGAAGTACCCACACTTGATGTGTCGTTATCAGCACTGGCCGCCGCCGCAGACGTATACGCATTATCGCCACCAATCACACGAATAGACGGTGCCGCATACACAGTTGCAGACATCCCCGCCATAACACAAAACATTGCGATAAAAGACGCTTTTGTTCCCATTACAAAATCTCTCTTTCCTTGCCACATATTATATCACAAAAAAGGGTGTTCACAAAATCGTTTTTCAAAAAAAATTTATATTTTTTTATGTACTACAACAATAAAAAAAATGGCTGTTTTTTGCGGCTGTACAAAAAAGTTGTCGTTTCGCAAGTATTTTTTTTACAAAAAAAAATTACATTTTTTTAGAAAAAAAATCCGTCAGTAAAATGCATTTTGCATAAAATTTTTTCATAAAAAACACACATATTTTTTATAGGCCTCGTGATGTATATATACATTATATATATGTACACATTTTTCCACACTATATATAAATACAAACCCAAGCGTCAAAAAGCACCATTTATGTCCCCCGACACAAAAAAGCCGTTTGTGATTGGGGTCAAAAAGGAACGATTATGAAAGTAAAAAATATTATGTTCTTCGGCTTTGCCGCAGCAATCTTGTCTGCCGGCGCAGCGAGTGCAGCAGCAACTGCTACATTTAGTCCGGCAGTATCAGCTCCAGATGCAGCAGGTCGTCAGATTGTATCTTCTAAATCATATGTTGATAGCGTAGCAACCAACATCGCAGGTCAATTAAAATCAGTTGCAGTTACAGGCAATTACAATGATTTGGATAACAAACCGACAGTTGATACAACATATGATTCAGAAAGTTCTAATGCACAATCAGGTACTGCTGTTGCTGGTGCTATCACTCAAGCTTTATCTGATGCGGCGGCTGCACAAGTACAGTCTGACTGGACTGAAACCAATACTAGCTCTAAAGCATATATCGCAAATAAGCCAAATTTAGCACCTGTTGCAACAAGTGGTAGTTATAACAGTTTGACCGACACTCCGACAGTTGATACAACATTCAGTGCATCTAGCACCAATGCGGCAACATCAGCAGCTATCGCTACTTATATCAACAATCAAAACTTTACAACTGTTGATAGCGTTATCCCAGCGAAACCATCTTTCTGCACAGACGCTAATCCATGCGCTCTGTTACAAGACGCGAGTGGTTACAACTGGTACACTATGGCGACAGATCAATCTGCAACTCGTCAAGCCGGTACTGATGAAAAACCGAATCCAAGATTGTAATCTTGTTAGGTTAAACAAACTAAAAACCCCAGGAATCCTGGGGTTTTGATTTGGTTTTAATTGACTATTAGATAGCCATTGGAACCCAGGCATTGTTAACCCATGCACAAGGATTTGTACTTGTACAAGTATCTGGTTTTGCAATGCTTGTCCATGTGCCATCGGTATTACCAACCGCGTAATTAGCTGTTGCTGTCGCCTGTTTACCGGCAATCGCTGTGGTATTAGTCGCGATTTGTGCAATGTTTGTGGTGGTTGCACCAGAATTCAAAGCATCCTGTTGACCTTGTGTCATCGTGGTCCATCCGCCAGATGAATTACCCATTTGATAATCAGCACCTGACTTATCTTGTTTATTCGCTACACCAGTCGAAGTGTTGTTGGCCGCGATTTGTTCAGCAACATAACTTTGAACATTCTTTGAAGATGGGTAGTTTGTATCACTGTTGCTAACTGTCGAGGTTTCTGATCCACCTTGTGCCTCTAATGCGACTGTTTGTTTACTTGCGATTGTATCTGCATAACCATCATATGTTGATACTTTTGCAGCAGTAATACCAGAATTCAAGGCATTAACTTGAGCTGTTGTGGCCGCTTGCCATGTACCACCTGTCATACCAAACTGATAATCTGCTGTTGACTTGGTCTGTTTGTTTGATACATCTGCTGTTGCACTGCTTACCAAACCTTCAACCGCACCAACTGTCGGCACCCATACGTCATCTTCTGAGAGAGCTATTCCATCCATACTATCTACAATTTTTTTACCGGAATCTTTTGTATTACCATTAGCATCCCATGTTGCGATATTGTTTTGAGATGCACCTGTTACTTTTGCTTGTGCATAGCCAATAACTTGTGCGGATGTTGGAACAAGAGAACCGTTATTTGTTGTGGACAAAGTACCAGATGCTTCATCAAATCGACGTCCAGAAGAATGAGAACTACCTGTAGAATTAAAGCTAGCGATATCACCTTCTTGTGCATTAGTATCTTTGTTCTGTTTGCCACCAACGACATCTGCCACTATAGTTCCCATCTGAGCAAGTTGAGTTGCTGTTGCTACACCTGTATCACTTGCAAGTGTTGCAATATCTTCTTCGCCGTCAATTACTACTGTCGAATAATCTTTATCTGCTGCGGTACCTAATGATTTTGCACCATATGTTCCCTCTGTTGCGGTATAGGTTACAACCTGACCGTTGCTCCCTGTAAATGTTGGTTTGTTGTCAATATAACCTGCTGTACCAGATGCTGCGTTCCAGTTTGGTGCCACGATTGCAACATTACCGTTAGAATCCGGGGTTACCGCCGTGCCGTTTTGGGTAACGCTTTTTACCGGTGAACCCGCATTATTAATATCATCTTTCAATGAATTGGCCGCGGTATCCACATAATATTTGGATGTAACGGTTTGCTTTGCGGTTGCCAAGGCATCACCTGTTGGAACCGGCACTTTGTCATACGCGCTTGCGGCACCAGCAGACAAGATTGCTGCGGCAAAGCCGAAGAACATAATATTTTTTACTTTCATAATCGTTCGTTTTTGACCCCCGTTACAAACGGATTTTTTGTATTGGGGGACATAAATGGTGCTTTTTGACGCTTGGGTTGACCGCATAAGGTTTCTTGTTGATATCATTGTGTCGGTATGGCGGAATTAAACAAGATATTGGGCCAGGGGGACGGCATCTCTTTTTTTTAATATACTTTTTGCAAAAAGATTTTTTATTTGTAATAATCCACCTCGTTATGAGGAAAAAATCCAAACAGCAATTCATAAAATTTATGTGGGCCATCGCCGCACTGTTTGCATTCGTTTTGTTCTTTACGTTTGCGATTTATTCGCCGGTGGCGAAATCTGTGAATTTTGTTATAAATCCGGGCGATAGTGTTAATGTCGTTGCGCGACGTGTGGCCGGTGAAAAAATCGTTTTAAACGATTCGGTGTTTAAAATTGCGATTCGCCTAAACGGTGGCAGGGTCCAGGCCGGCGAATACGAAATTCCGCGTGGGGCATCGGCATTGCGAATCGCAAAAATATTTTCACATGGAAAAATCGCAACGGTGGATATTTTAATTCCCGAAGGATTGACTCTGCGCCAGGTGCGCGATTTGTTGGCAAATTCAAAATATTTATCGGGTGATGTTGAATGTGATTCTGGGCAACGTTGGGGCGCGGTGTGTCAAATATCTGATGGTGATATTTTCCCGGATACTTATCGTGTTGCGCGTGGAACTTCACGTATGGCGGTTCTGGATTTGGCATATAAAAAAATGCAGGATATAAAAAAGAAATTTTTTGTTGCGGGTAATGTGCCGCCGGCACCACTAAGAAACTGGAACGACGTTTTGATATTGGCTTCTATTGTGCAACGTGAAACACCAAAAAAATCAGAAATGCGAATCGTGGCCAGTGTGTATTTAAATCGTCTGCGCCGCGGTATGCGTTTGCAAGCAGACCCAACCGTTATCTATGCTTTGACCGATGGTTATGGTGATATGCAAGGTGCGCCGTTGTTGCGCGACCATTTGAAATTAGACAGCCCCTATAACACATACAGAAATTCTGGTTTGCCACCGGCACCAATCGCAAATGTTGGTATGCATGCGATTCGCGCAGTGATGAATCCGGCAAATACAAACTATTTATTTTTTGTTGCCGATGGTCGTGGCGGACATAAATTTTCAACGGACTTTGAGGGGCATTTAAAGAATCGTTTGGATTGGCGCGAAATAAAAAGACAGAAAAATCCAGAATTGCAAGACGTTTTTAAATAAAATATTTATCTGTTTTTCGAATCGGTTGCGTAGGGCAGGGTACCACATTTTTCGAGTATTTGCAAAAATCTTTTTTCTTGAATTTCTTCCTAATATGTTTTTAAAATACAATTAACTAGGAGAGGATTTCTAGTTCCAATAAACATAAAGGAAAGGATTTAATATGAAAAAAATTGCTTTGACATCTATGTTGGCTGTTTTTGCGGTTTCTGGCGCATATGCGGCAAATGCTATTGATGGTAATCCATTATATATGCCGGGCCAAGGTCATGCATACAGCGTAACATCTTTGGAATCTCACTCTGAAAACACAAACGCGTTTGGTTTGAACGAAGAATTTGGTTTTGGTGTAACCAACAAATTGGCGGTTGCTGTTGATACAACCGTATCAGAAGATGAAGAATTTGATTATATGGCTTGGGATGATATGTCAATCAAGGCAACATTCCGTGCATTGGAAAAAGGCAACTGGAAAGCTGATTTGATCGGTGCATATACTCTTGGCCATGTTTGGGATGATCATCGTCCGTTCTTGGCGGAAGAAGACACAGGTTATACGTGGACATTGGGTGCACGTGCGGGTTATGTTGCATCCAACTGGACTGTTGCTGGTCACGTAGCATTTAACTATTTGGGTGATGAATCCTTCAACTGGAATGAAGAAGGCGAACACATTTGGGCTTTGGGATTGGATGCTCAATACTTGATCGATTCCAATTGGAATTTGGTTGCTGGTGTTGAATATGAAGGCAAGACCGATGATTGGGCACATGATGCAGGTGAATGGAATGGTTACTTTGGTGTAAACTATAACATCGATGCGACAAAATTCGTTGGTGCATATGTCAATGGTTCCATGGCTCATGACACTGGCGATTGGGAATGGGAAGATGGATTTGGTTATGGTATCAAATTCGGTATCCAATTCTAATACAGTAGATACAAATAGAAACGGGCCAATTGGTCCGTTTTTTTTTGTTGAGAAAATTCCTAAAAGTAGTACAATGAAACTAACTAGACAATGTTTTCTAGTATTAAATGTAACAAATGAAAGGAAAAAAACATGAAAAAAATTGCTTTGACATCTTTGTTGGCGGCATTGGTTGCATCTGGCGCAAACGCGGCGGCAAAGAATGTTTTGGACGGCAATCCGTTGTATATGCCGGCCAAAGGACACTTCGTCAGTGAAACAACAGTTGATTCTGCAACATATGCAAGTCGCGACTGGACATTGGGTGAACGTTTCGGTTGGGGAATTACTGACCGTTTGGCAGTTGCGGTTGAAACTTCTGTTTCTGAAACTGCGTTGTTCTCTAACTTCTCTTGGAACGAAGTTGCTGTTGATGCCGCATGGCGTTTAATTGGTGACGGTGCATGGAAATTAGATGTTGTTGGTGGTTATGGTGTTGATTCAATGCGCGCATATCATCATCACTTCTGGGACAAAGATGCAACAATTTATGCATGGAATGCCGGTGTTCGTGGTGGTTACGTTACAAAAGATTGGACTTTGATGGCACATGCTAACTTTATCTATGCAAATTCTGAATCTTTCAACTGGGGCAATGACACAGATATGTGGATGAACCACATTTTGAATATTGGTTTCGGCGGTCATTGGCAAATGAACGATTTCTGGAGCACTGTTGTAACCGCAGATTATATGAAGGTTATGGATCGTTATGGCGAACCATATAACACCGGTGCCTGGGAATTGACCGCAGGTTTGAATTTGAACTTGGATGCATCTAAATATGTTGGTATCTATGTTTCTAAAGATATTGAACATGTTGCCCAAGGTGTATGGGAAGTTCAAGACGGTTTTGGTTTCGGTGCCAAATTCGGTGTTGATTTCTAAAAACCGTACATATGTGAATATAACGGGTCGGTTTCGGCCCGTTTTTTATTTATAGTGGTTAGTGTTAGTGGTTGGTGAGCGGTCTTTCGCGACCATGTCGCGATGGGTAGTTGGGGTAGGGGTAAAAAAACGCAAGAAAACCTGTATTTTTCCTTGACAACAGTGGGGTTTGGGGTTATAGTTAACTCGCTTTCTGTGTAATTAAGGAAAGTAAAAAACACAAAAAAGTGCCGTAAAATGACAGATTTATAATTGCGGATTAACCGTTAAAATAAGTCTGATACGGTCTTTTGTGCAAGAAAAACGTTAAGTAAAAACAAAGAGATATTGAATGCCAACAGTGAATCAACTGATTCGGAAACCTCGTAAAAAAGTCGTCGCGAAAAAATCGGCGGCTGATATGATGGAAAATCCGCAGAAACGTGGTGTTTGCACACGTGTGTACACAACCACACCTAAAAAACCTAACTCTGCGCAACGTAAGGTTGCCCGTGTTAAATTGGCCAATGGTCGTGAGGTTACGGCCTATATCCCTGGTGAAGGTCATAATTTGCAAGAACACAGCGTTGTTATGATACGTGGCGGTCGTGTAAAGGACTTGCCCGGTGTTAAATATCATATCATTCGTGGTGTTTTAGATACCAAGGGTGTAGAGAGCAGAAAACAAGGTCGTTCTTTGTATGGTGCAAAGAAAGCAAAATAATTAAATGCATACGGTTCGCCGTATGAGTAATTCGGGTTATCCCGGGTGAAGACAAAAAAGGAAAAAATATGTCAAGACGTAAAGCCGCAGCAAAACGTGAAATTTTACCAGATTCTAAATATAATAATCTGGTTGTTGCGAAATGTATTAATGTTGTTATGCAAGATGGTAAAAAGGAAGTTGCCGAAGCGATTGTATATGGTGCTTTGGAACGTTTGAAAAAAATCGCAAAAGATGGCGATGAATTGGTTTCCTTCTTGGAAGCGGTTGATGCCGTAAAACCATCTGTTGAAGTAAAAGGTCGTCGTGTTGGTGGTGCAACATACCAGGTTCCTGTTGAAGTTCGTAAAGAACGTCAGCAAACATTGGCTTTGCGTTGGATTATCGGTTCCGCACGTAAACGCGGTGAACGTTCAATGGAAGAACGTTTGTTTGCAGAGTTGCGTGACGCGTTAAATGGTACAGGTGCCGCGTTTAAAAAGAAAATCGACACACACAAAATGGCAGAGGCCAACAAGGCGTTTGCTCATTTCCGTTGGTAATAAATATAAGAAAAGGAAAGATAAATGTCTGTTGGAAAAACCGCCCCATTACATATGTATCGTAATATCGGCATTATGGCACACATTGATGCTGGTAAAACAACAACATCTGAACGTATTTTGTTCTATACCGGTAAAACATACAAAATTGGTGAAGTGCATGATGGTGCCGCCACTATGGACTGGATGGAACAAGAACAAGAACGCGGTATTACAATTACATCCGCGGCAACGACTTGTTTCTGGCGCGATCATCGTATTAATTTGATTGACACCCCGGGGCACGTTGACTTTACAATGGAAGTAGAACGTTCTTTGCGTGTTTTGGACGGTGCTGTTGCGGTATTTGAATCTGTATCTGGTGTACAACCACAGACTGAAACTGTATGGCGTCAGGCTGACCGTTATAATGTTCCACGTATTTGCTTTATTAACAAAATGGATCGTATTGGTGGAAACTTCTTCCGTTGTGTTGATATGATCCGTGAACGTTTGGGTGCAAATCCATTGGTTTTGAATTTCCCAATTGGTGCTGAATCTGATTTCCGTGGTGTCGTTGATGTTTTGGAAATGAAAGGTTTGATTTGGGAAGATGAAACAGGTTCTCATCCGGTTACAATTGAAATTCCAGAAGATTTGAAAGCAAAAGCCGAAGAATTACACAATAAATTGATTGAAGAAGTTGTTACTTTGGATGATGCGGTTATGGAAGCGTACATGGAAGGTAATATACCGGACCACGACACAATTAAAAAATTGTTACGCAAAGGTGTTATTGCACAGAATTTTGTTCCTGTTTTATGCGGAACGGCCTTTAAAAACAAAGGTGTTCAACCATTGTTGGATGCGATTGTAGATTATTTGCCATCACCGTTGGATGTTCCGGCTATTAAAGGAACTGCGATGGACAAAGAAACCGTTATCGAACGTCATCCGGATCCAAAAGAACCATTTAGCGCATTAGCATTTAAGGTTGCAAATGACCCGTTCGTTGGAAACTTGATGTTTATCCGTATTTATTCTGGTAAATTGACGGCGGGTTCATATATCTATAATTCTAATCGCGACAAACGTGAACGTGTTGGTCGTATGTTGTTGATGCACTCTAATCAACGTGAAGAAATCAAAGAAGCATCTGCTGGTGATATTATCACATTGGTTGGTATGAAGGAAACAATTACCGGTGACACATTGTGCGATGAAAACAATCCGATTATTTTGGAAAACATCCATGTTCCAGAACCGGTTATTTCTATCGCGGTTGAACCAAAAACCAAGGCGGACATTGAAAAAATGTCTTTGGGTCTGCAAGCATTGGCCAAAGAAGACCCTTCGTTCCGCGTATCGGTTGACGAAGAATCTGGTCAAACAATTTTGGCGGGTGTCGGTGAATTGCATTTGGAAATTTTGGTTGATCGTTTGTTGCGTGAATTCAAGGTTGATGTTAACGTTGGCGAACCGCGTATCGCGTATCGTGAAACATTCCGTAAACCTGTTACCGAAGAATATACACATAAAAAACAGTCTGGTGGTTCGGGTCAATATGCCCAGGTCAAGATTGAATTTGAACCATTAGAACCAGGTAAAGGTTACGAATTCGAAAACAAGATTGTCGGTGGTGCGATTCCAAAAGAATACATCCCGGGTGTAGAAAAAGGATTAAAGATAGCACAACAGACAGGTGTTCTGATTGGCTATCCGACAGTGGATTTCAAGGCAACATTGGTTGATGGTAAATATCACGAAGTTGACTCTAATGTATTGTGCTTTGAAATTGCGGCACGTGCCTGCTTCCGTGAAGCAATGAAAAAGGCCGCGCCAAAGTTGTTGGAACCGATTATGAAACTTTCGGTTAACACACCGGAAGAATACGTCGGTGACATCATCGGTGACTTGAACAGTCGTCGTGGACAAATCAATGGTATCGAAACGCAATTTGGTAACCAGGTTATTTCCGCGTTCGTTCCATTGGCAAATCTGTTCGGTTACGTAAAAACACTGCGTTCTTTGTCCCAGGGACGTGCAAATCCGTACATGGAATTGTCACACTATGACGAAGTACCGCAAAACGTTGCAGATGAAGTCATTAAAAAACTGACAAAATAAAAAAAAGAGTTTGTGATTTCTGATTTCGGGTGTAATATCCGATTTCAGGAATCAGAAAATTAAATTAACAAACCAGAGCCCAAGGAGAAAACCATGGCAAAAGAAAAGTATGTAAGAACCAAACCGCATGTTAATATCGGTACTATTGGTCACGTTGACCACGGTAAAACGACATTGACTGCCGCTATCGTTCACTACTATGGCGTCGGTGCTGACGCACAAAAAGGTGTTGATCAAATCGATAATGCACCAGAAGAAAGAGCACGTGGTATTACAATTAATACTGCACACGTTGAATATGAAACAGAAAGCCGTCACTATGCACACGTTGACTGCCCGGGACACGCGGACTATGTTAAAAACATGATTACCGGTGCGGCGCAGATGGATGGTGCTATCTTGGTTGTTGCTGCAACTGATGGTCCGATGCCTCAGACACGTGAACACATCTTGTTGGCACGTCAGGTTGGTATTCCAAAAATCGTTGTTTATTTGAACAAATGTGATTTGGCTAACGATCCTGAATTGTTGGAATTGGTCGAAATGGAAGTTCGTGAATTGTTGTCTGCGAACGATTTTGATGGTGAAAATGTGCCAATCATCCGTGGTTCTGCTGTTTCCGCATTGGAAGGCAAAAACGATGGTTTCGGTAAAGAATCTATTGATGCATTGTTGAAAGCTTGCGATGAATACATCCCAATGCCAGAACGTCCGGTTGATAAACCGTTCTTGATGCCAATTGAAGACGTGTTCTCTATCACAGGTCGTGGTACCGTTGTTACCGGCCGTGTAGAAGCAGGTGTTGTTAAAATTGGTGACGAATGCGAAATCGTTGGTTTGCGTCCAACACAGAAAACAACAGTTACCGGTGTTGAAATGTTCCGCAAATTGTTGGATCAAGGTGAAGCCGGTGATAACGTTGGTTTGTTGTTGCGTGGAACCAAGAAGGAAGATGTTGAACGTGGTCAAATTATCTGCAAACCGGGTTCTATTACCCCGCACACAGATTTCGAAGCAGAAGTCTATATTTTGACCAAAGAAGAAGGTGGCCGTCATACAGCATTCTTTAGCAACTATCGTCCACAGTTCTTCTTTAGCACAACAGACGTAACAGGTACAATCACATTGCCAGCAGACAAAGAAATGGTCTTGCCGGGTGATAACGTTCGTATCACGGTTGCATTGATTGCTCCGATTGCTATGGACGAAGGTCGCCGCTTTGCTATCCGTGAAGGCGGACGCACAGTTGGTGCCGGTGTTGTATCCAAAATTATTAAATAATGAACTGTTTGTTGGTCGTCGCTGGGATATGTGGCGACCAACAATTGCGATATAAAATAAGGGAAACAAATGGTACCAGCATCTAAAATTCGCATCAAGTTAATCGCTTTTGATCGCAGAGTCTTGATGGAATCAGTGGAGGAGATTGTTAAAACTGCAAAGCGCACCGGCGCAGATGTCGTTGGGCCTGTTCGCTTGCCGACATTGATTCAAAAGTTTACCGTCAATCGTTCACCACACGTTGATAAAAAATCACGTGAACAGTTCGAAATCCGCAATCATAAAGCGGTTGTGGATATTGTTAATCCAACCCCTCAGACAGTTGATGCATTAATGAAGTTGGATTTGGCATCGGGCGTTGATGTAAAAATTAAATTATAAGGGTTTGTTAGCGTTAGTTTATTATTGACTTTTGAAAATGATATTCTAACCTCTGACATATAAAAAAGGCAAAAAAATGAAACGTAGCGGATTAATTACAACTAAAATAGGAATGACTCGTTTGTATGACGATGGCGGTGTTGCACATCCTGTAACAGTTTTGTCGGTTGGGGATTGTGCGGTCATTGGAAACAGAACAAACGAAAAAAATGGTTATGTGGCAAATGTTCTTGGTATTCGTGAAGCCAAGGCAAAACATATTGCGAAACCTCAGGCGGTTGCGGCCGAAAAAGCGGGCGTTAAACCATATCGTAAAATTGTGGAATTTCGGTGCACAGATGATTGTGTTATTCCTGTAGGAACCGCGTTATCGGCGTCTCATTTTGTTGCCGGTCAATTTGTTGATGTTCAAGCAACAAGTAAAGGTAAGGGCTTCCAAGGTGCGATGAAACGTCATAACTTTGGTGGTAAAGAAGCCACGCACGGTGTTTTAAAGGCACATCGTTCTTTGGGTGGTACAGGTATGCGTGAATGGCCGGGTCGTGTTTTGAAAGGTAAAAAGATGTCTGGTCAAATGGGTAACGAAACCGTAACTGTTCAGAACTTGAAAGTTTTCGGCACAGATGAAGCAGAAAATTTGATTTTCGTTGAAGGTGCTGTTCCGGGCAGCAACGGCACATTTGTGTTGATTACCGATGCTGTTAAGAAAGAACAAACAAATTTGCCAGTTCCGACATCGGTGAAAAATTCTGCAGAACAAACAGAAACCAAAACAGAAACTGTTGCGGAATAATTAAGAAAGGCAACGGAAACTAAGGTGAATTAAAATGCAAGTAAATATTATAAATTTTGATGGCAAAGCGGTCGGCAAGATTGATTTGCAAGATTCTATTTTTGGTTTGGATGCGCGCGCAGATATTTTGCATCGTGTTGTTACATGGCAACGTGCGAAATCACGTGCGGGCACACATGCGGTGAAAACTGTTTCTGATGTTGCAGGCAGTGGTAAAAAGGCCTTTAAACAAAAGAAAACAGGTAATGCACGTCAAGGTGAACGTTACAATGTTCATATGCGTGGTGGTGGTGTTGTTCATGGACCAGTTGTTCGTGATCACAGCATCGATTTGCCAAAAAAGATTCGTGCTTTGGGCTTAAAGATGGCTTTATCTTCTAAGGCAAAAGAAGACAGTTTGATTATTATCGATTCTGAAAAATTAAAAGCGGCAAAGACAAACGTGTTTGCAAAACAATTAAAGAAATTGGGTTTGGGATCCGCCTTGTTTGTTGGTGCAGATGCTTTGGATGAAAACTTCAAAAAATCTGCGGCAAATATAAACAATGTTGATGTTTTGCCGGTAATTGGTTTGAATGTCTTGGACATTTTAAATCATGACAAGTTGGTTTTGACCGCTGACGCAGTCAAGGCCGTAGAAGGTCGCCTGGGGGCGTAACGTCAATCGGTTTGGATTGAAAATGACAAAAAGGTTCTAGAAATGGCAGAAAAAAAAGTTCAAACAGAAAAGAAAATCGTTGCGACGGCCGGTATTTATGATATACTGAGACGCCCGATTATTTCTGAAAAGGCGGCAAAAATGTCAGAAGGCAATGCTGTCGCATTTGAAGTTGCTGCGGATGCAACCAAGGAAGACGTTGCACGCGCAGTTCAGGCAATTTACAATGTAAAACCGGAAAAGGTTAACATTGTTGTTGTCAAAGGCAAGGTAAAACAATTCCGTGGTCGTGGAAATGGAACACAACGCACTGTTAAAAAAGCGTATGTTTCTTTGCCAAAAGATGCGAAATTGGATTTGGCTGCAAATAATTAATAAAATAACTGCCTTGGCAGAGAATCCGATGGGGTCGGACGTTAGTGTCAAGGTGAAAAAAGGATAAAAAAATGGCATTAAAAACATATAAACCTATAACCGCAGGTATGCGTGGAATGGTTTTGGTGGATCACAGCGAATTACATCGTGGTGCCCCAGAAAAAGCATTGACGGTTGGTTTAAAGTCCAAAGGTGGACGTAATAATTTTGGTCATGTTACTGTTCCTCATCAAGGGGGCGGTCATAAACGTAAATATCGTTTGATTGATTTTAAACGCAAAAAATTGGATATGCCGGCGACAGTTGTTCGTTTGGAATATGATCCAAATCGTACCGCGTTTATTGCATTGATTGAATACAAAGATGGTTTGCGTTCTTATATCTTGGCACCACGTGATTTGAAAGTTGGTGATGTTGTTATTTCTGGTGCACAACAAGATATTAAACCGGGTAATGCGATGCCATTGAAAAATATGCCAATCGGAACGATTGTTCATAATGTTGAATTGAAACCTGGCGCGGGTGGTCAGTTGGCACGCAGTGCAGGTTGCTATGCCCAGTTGATGGGTAAAGATGGTGTTTATGCGCAGATTAAAATGAACAGTGGTGAGTTGCGTAAGGTTCACTCTGACTGTTTCGCGACAGTCGGCAGTGTATCTAACCCTGATCAGCGCAATGTTAACTTGGGTAAAGCGGGACGCGCGCGTTGGTTGGGTGTTCGCCCATCTACACGGGGTATGGCGCAGAACCCAGTAGATCATCCAATGGGTGGTGGTAACGGTCATTCCAAAGGACATGAACCTGTATCACGTACTGGTATTCCAGCCAAGGGATATCGCACCCGCAGAAATAAACGCACTGCAAAGATGATTATTCGTAGCAGACATTTGGCAAAGAAAAAATAATTAGTTAGTACAAAATAGTATTAACACAGAAAAACGGAGTTATTTATGTCTCGTTCAGTTTGGAAAGGTCCTTATGTTCATCCGTCAATCTTGAAAAAGGTTGCGGCGTCCAAAGAAAAAGATGACCACAAACCAATTAAAACATGGTCCAGGGGCAGTACAATTGTTCCTTCTATGGTTGGTTTGACGTTTGAAGTTCACAATGGTAACAAATTTATTCCTGTTTCAATCGTAGAAGATATGATTGGACACAAATTGGGTGAATTTGCACCGACACGGACATTTAAAGGACATGCTGCGAATAAAAAGGCTGCGGCAGGAAAATAATTAAAAGGTTTAGATTATGACAAGATATGGAATCAAAGATAATCAAGTTCGTGCGTTTAACAAAATGATACGCATCAGTCACCAAAAATTAAATTTGGTTTGTGATATGGTTCGCGGATTACCGGTAGAACGCGCAATTGATGTCTTGAAATTTTCTAAAAAACGCGTTGCGGGTGAAGTTTTGAAAACTTTGTTGTCCGCGGTTGCTAATGCAGAACACAACAAAAATTTGCCAACAGATACATTGTTTGTCAAAGAAATTTGGTGTGGTAAAGCATTGACAATGAAACGTATTATGCCGGGACCACGTGGCAGTGCCCGTCCGATTTTGAAACCATTTTCTAATTTGACAATTGTTTTGGAATCTGGGGTACCTGCGAAAAAATCTGCGGCAAAGAAAGAAAAAACAGAAAAGAAAAAAACAAAATAAAAGAACTAATGGTCGGTGGTATGGGCAACCTGAATAAAACCTGTTAAAGGTTTCAAGAACATCGACCAATAAAACCTGAGGAAAAAAATATGGGACAGAAAGTATCGCCAATTGCACAGCGTTTATCTATCAACAAAATTCCTGATTCAAGATGGATTGTTGATAAAAAACACTATGCTGAATTGTTGGCAGAAGACAATACGATTCGTAAATTTATTGAAAAGAAACTGAAAAAAGCCGGTGTCGCCAAGGTTGTTATTGACCGTATCGCAAAGAAAGTTGTTATTACGGTTCATACATCCAGACCAGGTATGATTATCGGTAAAAATGGTGCAGACATCGAAACTTTACGTAACGACATTAAAAAGTTGGTTAAAAATGACCAGGTTGTCGTTAATATTTACGAAGTTCGTCGTCCTGACTTGAACGCACAGTTGGTTGCACAAGGTATTGCGCAACAAATCGAAGGTCGTGTTTCTTTTAAACGCGCAATGAAAAAGGCGGTTCAAAATGCACAAAAGGCCGGTGCACAAGGTATCAAAGTGATGTGCTCTGGTCGTTTGAACGGTGCAGAAATTGCCCGCAGCGAACAAATTCGTGAAGGTCGTATTCCTTTGCATACATTGCGTGCAGACATTGATTATGCCGCGGTTCAGTCAAAAACAACATACGGTGTTGTCGGTGTTAAGGTTTGGATTTACACTGGCGACGTTGTAAACAAAGAAAAACTGGCTTCTGAAATGGCGCGTCCAACAGAATATGCCGGTACAAGCGACAAAAGAACTAAATAAAGACAGAGGTTGTTATTATGTTAATGCCAAATAAGACAAAATTTCGTAAACAACACAAGGGGCGCATTCATGGTGTCGCCAAAGGTGGCAGCGAATTAGCATTTGGTTCTTTCGGCCTGAAAGCTATGTCGCCTGAACGTATTACTGCACGTCAGATAGAGGCGGCACGTCGTGCCATCACCCGTCATATGAGACGTATGGGAAAATTATGGATTCGTATATTTCCTGATGTTCCTGTTACCGTTAAACCTGCCCAGGTTCGTATGGGTAAGGGTAAAGGTGCCGTTGAATATTGGATTTGCCGTGTAAAACCTGGACGTATCTTGTTTGAATTAGATGGTGTTAAACCAGAAGTTGCGCAAGAAGCGTTTGCGTTGGCTGCTGCAAAATTGCCAATCAAGACAAAAATTGTTGAACGCAAAGTAAACTAAAAGGTGGCAAATATGGCAAAGAAAGAATCTTTGAAGACAGAAGAATTGCAAAGCAAGCTGGTTGATTTGAAAAAAGAACACATGAATCAACGTTTTCAGCATGCTGCGGGTCAGTTGCCAAAAACTCATGTTTTACGCAAAACCCGTCGCGAAATTGCCCGCGTTAAAACAAAACTGAACGCCGAGCAATAAAAAATACTAATTTTGGTTGAGATTTCCAAAAAAATTGGTTATAGTAGCCAGGATTGGGTAAAAATTAACAAGTGATTTTTGCGCTTTCGTGAAAATCAGGCAAGTATAATAAGGATAGAAATTATGCCAAGACGTGTACTGCAAGGAACAGTTAGAAGTACAGCAAATGATAAAACAGTCGTTGTAGAAGTAGAACGTCGTTTTCGTCATCCATTGTATGGAAAATTTGTTAAGCAGAATAAAAAGTACAAGGCACACGATGAAGCCAATAAATACAAGGTTGGTGATATTGTTGCCATAGAAGAGCATCGTCCAATATCTAAAACGAAATCTTGGGTTGTCAAAGGTTTGGTTGGCGTATCCAAAGATAAAGACGTTGAAGTTGTGGACTAAGTGTTAAACCTGGGGTCTTTTGAGGGTGCAAAACACCAGTCGGGACCCGTAACAAAGCAATGGGGGATTGCCCCATATGCAGGATTAAGGATAGAGTTATGATTCAAAATGAAACGGTTATGACGGTTGCAGATAACTCGGGTGCACGTAAAGCGATGTGCATCAAAGTTTTGGGCGGTTCTCATCGTCGCTATGCAACGGTTGGTGATAAAATTGTTGTCGCCATCAAAGAAGCGATTCCACGCGGCAAAGTTCAAAAAGGAACAGTGCAACGTGCAATCATCGTTCGGACAAAATTCCCAATTAAACGTCCGGATGGTTCAATTATTCGCTTTGACGATAACGCGGTCGTTCTGATTAACAAGAACAATTTCGAACCGATTGGAACACGTATTTTCGGGCCTATTGCTCGTGAAACACGTCGTAAATATGATGTTCAGAAAATTGTGTCTTTGGCACCAGAAGTATTATAACAACAAAAGGGCTATGAGATGAAAATTAAAAAAGGCGATGAAGTCGTAGTTATTTCTGGGAAATACAAAGGCGTAAAAGGTCAGGTTTTAGAAGCACGCCCAACAGAATCCAAAGTTGTTGTTGCGGGCGTTAACCGCCATAAATGGCACGTGAAACCAACTCGCGAAGAAGCGGGTCATATTGTTGATCGTGAAGCACCAATACATGTGTCGAATGTTGCCTTGGTTGATCCTAAGACAAAAAAAGCAACACGTGTCGGATATAAAGTAGAGCAGGGCAAAAAAGTCCGCGTTGCCAAAAAGTCCGGCGCAGAGTTATAAGCAAATAATCCCGCTGTTACGGGAACAACGTTAAGGATAAGAAAATGCAAAGCAGATTGCGCGATATTTATGAAAAAGAAATTGTGCCAGAATTGATTAAAGAATTCGGCTATAAAAACAAATTGGCTGTGCCAAAGTTGTCAAAAATCGTCTTGAATATGGGCGTTGGTGAGGCAGTTGCGGATAAAAAGAAATTGGATTCCGCGGTTGCAGATTTGACGGCGATTGCCGCACAGAAAGCGGTTGTTACACATGCAAAAAAATCTATTGCAACATACCGTTTGCGTGAAGGTCAGGCCATTGGAACCAAGGTTACATTGCGTGGTAAAAGAATGTATGACTTTTTGGATAAATTGATTGTTGTGGCTTTGCCGCGCGTCAAAGATTTCCGTGGTTTGTCTAAATCAAAATTTGATGGTCGTGGAAATTATGCGTTTGGTATCAAGGAACATTTGATTTTCCCTGAAATTTCCATCGATAAAATTGATTCTATTCGTGGTATGGATATTGTTATCGCAACAACCGCGAAGACAGATGATGAAGCACGCGCATTGCTGAGCAAAATCGGCCTGCCGTTAGTATTGAAATAAGCATAAGGAAAAAAGATGGCAAAGTTAGCGTTGATTAATAAACAAGCAAGACGTAAAAAATTGGTTGCAAAATACGATTCTAAACGTAAAGCAATCAAAGAAAAAATGTCGCGTAACGCAACACCAGAAGAACGCAAAGAAGCGATGTTGAAAATGGCAAAATTGCCACGTAATGCAAATCCAACACGTTTGCACAATCGCTGTTCTGTTACCGGTCGTGCACGCGGATTTATGCGTTTCTTTGGTTTGTGTCGTCAACAGGTCAGAACCCAGGCATCCGAAGGGAAATTGCCAGGTGTTCGTAAGTCCAGTTGGTAAAATTTTAAACGGTGCCAGTTGTGGACAATGCAACTGGTGTAACAAAATGGCGCAAGGTTTCGGCCTTGCATCCTAAGGAGTAAAAAGATGTCATTATCACACCCAATCGGAGATATGGTTACACGTATCCGTAATGGTCAAAACGCAGGTAAGGAAACAATTGTTGTTCCAAACAGCAAATTGCGTGCCGCGGTTTTGTCTGTATTGAAAGACGAAGGTTTTATCGAAGATTTCAAAAAACAAGAAATTGACGAACATCGTTCTAATTTAGTCGTTACATTGAAATACATTGGTGGAAACGGCGCAATTCAAGATATTTCTGTTGTGTCAAAACCGGGGCGCCGCGTTTATTCCGGCTGTGCCAAAATGCCGAAGGTTTTGAACGGCTTGGGTATCGCAATCGTTTCTACACCAAATGGCGTTATGACAGATCACAAAGCACGTCTGATGAATGTTGGCGGCGAAGTGTTGTGCAAGGTTATCTAATAAAATAAGGATGTAAGTTATGTCTCGTGCAGGAAAATATCCAGTTAAGTTAAGCGATGGCGTTTCTGTTGCAATTGCAGGAAACGAATTGGTCGTCAAGGGTCCAAAAGGTGAATTAAAGATTGCCTTGGATACAAAAAATGCTGCCTTGGTTGATATCAAGGTTGAAGCGGGTGAAGTATCTGTTACACCGAAAAATCCGGAAGACAAAGATTCGCGCGCAATGTGGGGAACAATGACCCGCAATATTCGCAGCGCGGTCGAAGGTGTTACCAATGGTTTTTCAAAAGATATGTATATGAAGGGTGTTGGTTACAAAGCATCTGTTAGCGGGAATAAATTCACATTGGTTGTTGGTTTTTCTCATGACGTTGTTATGGAAATCCCGGCAGGTTTGATCGTAAAAATCGGCGAACAACCGACAGAATTTACCATCAGTGGTATAGATAAATGTGCGGTTGGTTTGTTTGCAGATAAAATCCATAAAATCCGCAAAGCAGACCCGTACAAGGCCAAAGGTATATTCTATAAGGGTGAAAAGATTCGCCGCAAAGAAGGTAAAAAGAAATAATCAATAATTCCCGCTGTTACGGGGATTGTAAAAAAGGAAAAAAAATGTTGAAACATTTATCTACAGAAGAAAGACGCACGCTGGCAACACGCGCCGCGTTAAAGAAAAAGAATCCTGGAAAAATTCGTTTGTCTGTTTTCCGTTCTGGACGGCATATTGAAATCCAGGCAATTGATGATGTCAAAGGTCACACAATTTGTGCCGCATCTTCAAAGGAAAAAGGTTTTAAAGGTAACGGTTGGAACGTTGCGGGCGCAGAATTAGTTGGCAAGGCATTTGCAGAACGCGCCGTCAAAGCGAAAATCGCAGATAACTGCTATTTCGATCGCGGTGGCTATCGTTATCATGGTCGCGTAAAAGCATTGTGCGAAGCAATTCGCGCAGGTGGCGTTAGAATTTAATCAAGATAATATACGGAGTGTATAATGGCACGTTTTGATGATAAAAAATTGCAGACAGACAATTTGGTAGATAAATTAGTTTCTGTCAATAGAGTTTCCAAAACTGTTAAGGGCGGTAAAAATATGTCCTTTTCTGCGTTGGTCGTTGTTGGTGACAAGGCCGGTCGCGTAGGTTTTGGTAAAGGTAAAGCATTGGAAGTTCAATCTGCGGTTCAAAAAGCAACCAAGGCAGCCAAGGCAAAAATGATTCGCGTTCCGTTAAAAGAAGGTCGCACATTACATCATGATATTGCCGCAAAATACGGGGCCAGCAAATTGGTTTTGCGCAGTGCGGTTCCTGGTACTGGAATTATTGCCGGTGGTGCGTTGCGTGCGGTATTTGATTGCCTGGGGGTTCAAGACGTTGTTGTGAAATCCCAAGGTGCAAATAATCCAAACAATATGATTCGTGCGGCATTTTTGGCGTTCTCGAAAATGAATTCTCCAAAAACAGTTGCGGCGCGTCGTGGCAAAACAGTTGCAGAAATCATCGCAGGTCGTGATGGTAAAAAATTAGAAAACGATGCTAATGCGGCGGAAGACAAATAATAAAAGGTGATTGTTATGGCAAAGAAATTAGTTGTAAAACAAATCAAAAGTGTTATCGGTCGTCCGGCGGCGCAACGTAAAATATTAAACGCGTTGGGTTTGGGACGCATTGGCAAGTCAAATGAATTGGATGACAATGCCGCGGTTCGTGGTATGATTTCCAAGGTAAATCATTTGATTTGTGTTGTTGAAAAATAATTTATAAAAACCGAGTATGCGGACACTTGTCCGCATGCGAAACAGAACTATATAAAGTTCACAGGAGAAAAAAATGAAATTAAATGCATTGATGGATAATTTTGGTGCACGTCAGGGAATTAAACGTGTTGGTCGTGGTATGGCATCCGGTTATGGTAAAACATCTGGTCGTGGTAACAAAGGTCAAAAGGCGCGTGCGGGTTCTCGTAAACAGGCAACCTTCCAAGGTGGTCAGATGCCGATTATGCGTCGTTTCCCAAAATTTGGTTTTAACAATCCGTTTGCTAAAAACTATGTTACAATCAATCTGGGTGATATTGAAAAGTTTATCGCGTCTGGTAAAATTGATGCCAAAAAAGAAATCACAATTGATTCTTTGTTGAACGCGAAAATCATCAACCGTCGTATGTCTGGCTTAAAGGTTTTGGCCAAAGGTGAAATTAAATCTGCGGTTAATGTTATTGCAGATAAATGGTCCAAGGCCGCCGAAGCGGCAATCGTCAAAGCAGGCGGTTCTATCAAGAATAAATAATAAACTTTTATAAACCATCAGAGAGAATAACAGATGAAATTACTATCTAAATTTTTTGGTAATTTGGGTGATTTGCAAAAACGTATTTTGTTTACGTTGGGGGCTCTGGTGGTTTATCGTATTGGTTCGTTTATTCCATTACCGGGTGTTAACGCATCGGCGGTTCTGCATTTATTCAGTGGCGAAGGCAGTGGCATTATGGGCATGTTCGATATGTTCACTGGCGGTTCGTTGTCGCGTATGTCTGTTTTGGCATTGAATATTTTCCCGTACATTTCGGCATCTATCGTTTTACAGTTGTTGACCGCAACCAGTAAGTCGTTAAACGATTTGCGCAAAGAAGGTGAATCAGGACGTGTAAAGATTAATCAATATACACGTTATTTGGCGGTATTATTGGCGGTTGTCCAGGGCTGGGCGGTTGTACGTGGTTTGGAATCTATGGCACCGGTTAACGGTGTTCCGGCCGTTGTTAATCCGGGATTTGCGTTTGAATTGTCTGCGATAATCGCGTTGGTTGGTGGAACGGTTTTTGTTATGTGGTTGGCGGAACAAATTACCGCCCGCGGTATAGGTCAGGGTGCATCATTGTTAATCTTTGCGGGTATTATTGCCCAGATTCCAGGTGGTGTTGCGAAAATTGTATCTTTGGGGTCTGTTGGGCAAATGTCGCCGGCAATGATTGCGCTGGTTATATTGTTTGTCGTTGGGATTGTTGCGTTAATCGCGTTCTTTGAACAGGCGCAACGTCGTGTTCAGATTTTGTACCCACGTCAGGTTATGGCAAACGGTGTTGTTAACACGAACGCATCTTATTTACCAATCAAGGTTAATATGTCTGGCGTTATGGGACCGGTGTTCGCATCGTCTATTATGATGTTGCCGGCATTTGTTCAACGCTTTGTACAGAGTGAAAACTTGGTTGTGCAAAACATAATGGGATTCTTTACGTATGGGGCGTGGTCTTATATTGTTTTGTATACGGTATTAATTGCGTTCTTTGCGTATTTCCAGACGGCGGTTGTATTCAATTCCGAAGAAACCAGTAACAATTTGCGTAATGCCGGTGGTTATATCCCTGGGGTTCGCCCGGGTGAACAAACCATACATTTCTTGGATTCTATGGTTTCCAAGGTTACAGCAATCGGCGTATTGTATTTGATTGTTGTGTGTGTGGTGCCAATTATATTGAATACTCATTTTGGTATGCCGTTGGCGATTGGTGGAACCAGTGTGTTAATCGTTGCGGGTGTTGTACTAGATACAATGAACCAAGTACAATCTTATCTGGTGGCACGTCAATATGGAAATGTTGTTGGTGCAGTGTCCAGAAAAGGTCGCTTCCGTAATTAGTTTTTACGGAAACAACAGTTTGACTTTTGTAATAATTTGTATAAAATTATTCGCAAAAGTGAAGAGTTCGGATTTTTTGCAATTAGGTTGGTTGCCAAGGAATCTGAAATAAAATCGTGGGGGACAAGGTGTTATCCCACAGAACAAATATAAAGGAAAAAGAAAAATGGCTCGTATAGCAGGTGTTAATATTCCGACAGAAAAACGCATAGAAGCGGCGTTGCAATATATTCATGGTATCGGTCCGGCCAAATCTGCCCAGATTTGCAAGGATTTGAAATTGAAAGATGGTTTGCGCGCAAAAGATCTGACGGACGAAGATATTGTTAGAATTTCTAACTATATCGAACAAAACTTCAAGGTAGAAGGTGATGTTCGCCGTGAAGTTGCAATGAATATCAAACGTTTACAAGATTTGAAAACATATCGTGGTATTCGTCATCGTAATCGTTTGCCGGTTCGTGGTCAACGCACACAAACAAATGCCAGAACACGTAAAGGTAAACGTGTCGTTGTCGCAGGTTCCGCGGTCAAGGGTAAATAAGTTTAACAATTGGGTAGAGATTAACACGATAGTTAATTGAAGACATCTAAAAGGAAATAAAAAATGGCAGTTACAAAATCTAAAAAGAAAGTTGTAAAGAAAGTATCGCATGGTATTGCACATGTCGTTGCAACCAATAATAATACACGTATCACAATCACAGACCAATCGGGTGCTGTGTTGGCATGGGCAACCGCCGGTGCGAATAACTTTAAGGGCGCAAAAAAATCTACACCGTATGCGGCAACTGTTGTTGCAGATGCAGTTGGTAAAAAAGTTGCCGAAATGGGTATGAAAACGGTTGATGTTTTGATGCGTGGTATCGGTCAAGGTCGTGAATCCGCCGTTCGTGGTTTGGCCAGTGCGGGTTTAATTGTTCAAAGCATTACCGACACAACACGTATTCCACACAATGGATGCCGTCCAAAGAAAGTACGTCGTGTTTAATTGTAAATGTTTAGTAAAATGGGCGCAAAATGCGCCTGTTTTTTCTTTTTTTTGCTTTGTATTTGTGATACAATTTTTTTGATGTGAGAGGAATGTATGATATCAATATTCAAGTATATTTGTATTGGTATGTCGGCATTGTGTATAATGCCGGTTTTTGGTGCAAATCCCCAGATTGTAAAATTATTAAGAGAAAAACAGCAAAAATATGCCCAGTTAGAACAATGTACCAAAAAAGTTAACGGCTTTAAAATAGCGGGTATATCAACACTTGGTTTAACCGCGGCGGGTATAGGTGGAAATATTGCATTGGCATCCAAAAATAAAAAATTAGATACGGAAATTAATTCAATCACGACAGAAATAGAAACAGAGAAAGAAAAATTAGCAAAAACGAACGATGAAATAGCCACCGAAAAATTAAAAATCCAACAAAAACAAGAAAAGTTAATAGAAGCAGAACAGCAAGAAACAACAAAAGCGGAACAAACAAAAGGTAGTGATGAACAAGGAAAAGAAGAAGTTCAAGAAAATAAAAAAGTAACAGGCAATGAATATTTTGTGTCTGCCGAAGGAATCAGGTATAAAAGTTTGGATGATTGTCCGGGCAATGCTTTTTCAAAACTACAAGAGTATTGTCCAGAGTGTGCAAATGATATTGTGCGGGAACAACTTTGTTCTTATGATATAGATGAAAGTCATGGGGTGTTCGGTTTTGAAACAGATATATTGGGTCCAAATACATGGTGTTATTATAAGCAAAATGAGTATAGTTATGCCGCGGTAATGATGGATGACTGTGTGTGTGCCAAAATTCAGGAATTAGAAAGGGCAAAAAAACAGAACAATAAAAAATGATTTTTTTTGTTTAGTATTTAAAATATTTTTTTGTCAATGTTTTTTCTTGACAACAAAAAGTAATTGTCCTATATTCTGTTTGTGATAACCAAAAGGGTCAATTATGAAGAAAACAATTTTGTCTGGTTTGATGGCGGCATTGGTATCGGTTGCGGCAAATGCATCTGATGGTGGTGTTTACGTTGAAACAGAAACTTTTACAAATCATATCAGATACAACAACAATAACACAGTGTATGTTAATGAAACAGCACCGGCGGTTGTAAGACGTCCTTGTGCATCTGCACAACCGGTTCGTGTTAAAACACACACCGAAGTTATTGACCATTATCAGTTGTATCGTCCGGTAACCGTTTATCAACCGGCAGGAACTTATTCTGAACGCCGCGTTGTTGCAAATGAACCATGTGGTCGTTGCAACTGGTAATTGTTTGTTACTAAAATTTAAAGCCCTGCAAATTTGTGGGGCTTTTTTTATTTTTCACTTTTCATCATCGTGTTTTTGTGGTAATATGTGTTGAACAGAGAGATGAAAAAAATATCAAAGATTTTGTTTACTGTCGTTTGCGCCGGTGTGTGTGGTGTTGCGTTGGCTAATGTTGCAACAACGGCTGGTAATAATTTAACCGCGTATAACGGCGGTGCTTCTAGCAATAACAATAAATGGAATACGATGTCTAATTCGCGTTCCGGGGCGACATCTTCTGCGCCGGCAACGGCAAATTTTGGAAACTGTAATGCGGTTGTGTTACGCTGTGCATCGCCAAAATGTTCGGGTGGTGGATGTATGGATATGATGGTGGCACGTTCCATTGTTGCCGGATGTGTGGCATCAAACGAATCGTGCAAGAAACATGGCGACCCATTGATTGATGCGATTACCGGGCAAATTGTTGCTCAATCGACTGCGACCGCAAATGCCCAGGCTGCGGCGGCGGCGGCATCACAGAGTAATGCCCAGGTTGAACAAATGCAGATGCAAATGCAACAGATGCAGGCATCTATGCAAGAATCTATGAACGCAATGCAGGCGCAAATGGCGCAACAAAACGAAATGGCAAATCAACAGTTGCAATCTGCGTTGGCGGAACAGCGTTCTGTGATGGAGGCGGCCCAGGCCGCGGCGGCGGAATCTGCGACAAATGCGGTTGCAACCGCCGGGATGGAGGGTATGACAGTTGCCGAACAGGTTGCGGCAAAGAATAATATGGATGTTGATGTTTTGGTGCGTTCGCAGAGTTTGGGACAAATAGAGACCGCGGTTGAAGATGCAACAAAAAAAATGGATGATTTAAAAAAAGTTTTATCTCGTTTGTTGGAATATGGCGGTTGTGATTCTTCGGCAAATCATTGTGAGGGGCCAAAGCGTGTAAAGAAATTTAAAGATATTGCAAACGAATTTTTCGAACCGTATGAAGGTGTTGCGGACAGTATGTATGATGCAATGATGTTGGCAATGAGTTTGGGTGTTGATATTAGTCAGGTTGTCATGATGCTTAGTGGTTCTTGTAATATGTGGGGCAAATATATGTGTGATGTTTGTTCAACAAGTGATGTGAATGCAGGAAACTGTTTAAGTGTTGGAAACAAGTATTATTATCGTGTGGAAACATACAGTCAAGCAGATGGTGTCGAAGAAAGTAAATTGGGCCGGGTAAAGCCGCAACAGCCACACTGTCGTTTGGTTGAAATTTTATCTGATGGTGCCGAGGTTCAACGTGAATGGATTGATTCTAATTCCGGAATAACCGGCAATGTTCAGGTTGCCTGTGCAACGGATACTTTGGGTAATATCGGTATATTCAGCCGTCGTAATAAAATGAATTCATTAATCGATATTGAATCTGTCCGGGATTTAGTCAACCAAGATGCGTATGGTGTGTGTAAAAAAGACGATGACAGAACACTTTGTATGAATTATTGCGCAACCAGAAAAACGGACAATTGGTATCAGAACTTGCAAACGGCGGTAAAAAACAAAACTATAAAAAAAGCCAATTGTAAAAAAGAGGCAAATGGCCGTTTAACCGATGCCGGCAGCCAGAATGAAGATGTGTGGCCGAATTGTACGTATTTTCCGCAAGAATATGCGTTGTGTACGGTGCATGCGTATAATATCGGTAAAACCTTGACGCAAGAGATGACTTCCAGCGAATTGTCAGAGATGCAAGAAGTTATTGCGTTAAAATCTACGGTGATTGCACAAATGATAAAGCAACAATATGATGCATTGAATACGATGGTTAAACAGTTGAAAACCCATTTGCAAAAGGCCGTATTAACAACAAAAACCGAAATCGCAACTGGTAACGTTTCAGGGGGCAGTTCGGGTGGTTTGTCTTTGTCGGCAAAACAAGATGGAATTTACTTGGCTGGTGCCCAAAATTGCAAGATGATAACGTCCGGTGGAGTATCCGCAGCAGCGCAGTGTTTGCAAACTAATGCGAATTTGGCTATGAATGCGCAAAGTAAGGCAGATGCGCGTAAACAGTTAAAGGAAGATTTGGAAATTGCTAAGCGTTGGGGATTGTGCGGAACAGATAATAAGTGCTGTAACAACGAAAATGATCCGAAATCTTGTGCACAAGAGTTACTTATGAACATTTCAATAGAATTGCAAAAAAAGCAGGATGAACGTGATAGCAGGATGTATTATCCTGGCAGGTAATTAATTTATTTACCAAAATTTTCCCGAATATTTATTTTATTTGACTTTTGGTTGTGGGCGGTATAAAATACGCGGGCACGTAAGGATTTTATGTGTGCCAAATGGCGAAAATGATAAACTAAGCCCATGGGAGTTTTTAAATGATTGAAAAAAATTGGATGACTTTAATCAAGCCAAAAAAACTAAACATCAATGTTGATGAACATAATCCGAATATTGCAACCTTGGTTGCCGAACCGTTGGAAAAAGGTTTCGGTTTAACATTGGGAACCGCATTGCGTCGTGTGTTGTTGTCTTCGTTACAAGGATGCGCGCCGGTATGGGTTAAAATTGACGGTGTGCAACACGAATTTTCCAGTATCCAAGGTGTTCGTGAAGATGTTGCAGACATTTTGTTAAATTTAAAGGGTGTTTATTTCAAGGCGAATACCGAAGGTCAACACAAGGTTACTTTGCATGTTACAGGTCCGGCGGTTGTCAAGGCGGGTATGATTGAAACCACTGGGGCGATTGAAATTATGAATCCTGATGCGGAAATCTGCAATTTGGATAAAGGCGCAGAATTGGATATGGAAATCGCATTGGAAACAGGTCGTGGCTATGTTCCGGCAACGGCACATTCTGATGGTTTACCGTTGGGTGTTATTCCGGTTGATTCAATCTTTTCACCGATTTTAAACGTGGCCAGTATTGTTTCTGAAACACGTGTTGGTCAATCTACCGATTTTGATAAATTGGAATTGACCGTCAAAACCAATGGCAGTGTTAGCCCCGAAGATGCAATCGCATTTGCGGCACGTATTTTGACAGACCAACTGAACGTATTTATTAACTTTGAAGATCCGGCACAAATCAATGCGGTGGATGAAGATGACAAGGCCAAAGATGCGTTACAATTTGATCCGAAATTGTTGAAACGTGTCGATGAATTAGAATTGTCTGTTCGTGCAAATAATTGCCTGAAGAACGATAAAATTAATTGGTTGGGCGAATTGGTTCAAAAGACCGAAGCAGATATGTTGAAAACACCTAACTTTGGTCGCAAATCTTTGAACGAAATCAAAATCCAATTGGAAGCGATGGGACTTGGCTTGGGTATGGAAGTACCGGGTTGGCCACCAGAAAATATCGCCGAATTGGCCAAAAAGTATGAGGACCCATACAAATAAAATTGTGATAACACGTCCGTTGTTGCGTTTGTCGGTCCAGGTATAGGTTTACTGCACTGCGAATCGTCAAACGTTTCCAACTGACGTATTCTGACAATTTTCTTGCAACCGCAAGGACTTTGTCGAAAAAGACCGTATTGCTGAATTTTGAATTTGGGGTACGGGTGTGTCTAAAAAAATCCCGTCCTTTTATAGGGCAGGGCAGAAAAAAATAAAGGAGTAGCCGATGAGACACCAGAAAGCAGGTCGCACTTTTAATCGCGACACAAATGCACGCAAGGCCTTGTTTATTGGTCTGGCGAAAAACTTGATTGAAAAAGAACAAATTAAAACAACTTTGCCAAAGGCCAAAGATTTACGCAGTGTCGTAGAAAAATTGGTTACTCATGCCAAGGTTGATACTGTTGCAAACCGTCGTTTGGTTGCATCACAGTTGGGTAATGCGGGTGCCGCGACCGTTAAAAAATTATTTACGGTTTTGGGACCACGCTATGCCAAACGTCCGGGCGGTTATACCCGCGTATTAAAGGCAGGTTTCCGTTATGGTGATGCGGCACCTATGGCGATTATCGAATTCGTTGATCGTGATGAAAATGCCAAGAAAGTTGTAAAAACAGCGGCGGCGACACCGGTTGCAACCGAAGAAAAAACAGAAGAAAAAGCCAAACCGGCAAAAAAAGCGGCGGCCCCAAAGGCAGCGGCGGCAAAAGATGCTAAACCGGCCAAGGCAACTGCGGCAAAGAAAACTGTTGCGGTTAAACGTCGTGCAACAGGCAAATAATTTGTCTGGTTATCAAATAAAAGAGGTCCATATTTTGTGGGCCTTTTTTGTTTTTTATTCTTGTATGAAATTGTATATTATGATAGAATAATAGGGATTATAGAGGGAAAGAATTGAAGAATTTACTGATTTTGGTGGCTTTTCTTGCCTGTTCGTTTAACGCAGTTGCGGCGGTGCGCACGCCTGCGCGTGGTTCTTCGGGGACAAATGCATCTGGGAACACGACGGTTTCTGCACGTGCGGCGGTGCGTGGTGCGCGCAGTGCGACAACCTCGAACGTGGCACCTGCAACGTCTGGGGCGGGGGCCGGTGCGGTGGTGCAACGTCGTGGCGCGCCTGCGGCGGCAACAACATCATCCGGTACAACGGTCGGGCGCAGTGCGACACCTGTAAAAACAACGGCGGCGCGTGCGGCAAAACAGAACGTTGTTGCAGGTGGGACCAAGGTTGCGTCTGCAGCGCAAAATACGTTGGTTGATGAAACCTGTCGCCAGAAATTTGATGGTTGTATGGATTCTTTTTGTATGATGGAAAATGCCAGTGGTGGCCGCTGTTTGTGCAGTGATAGAAACAAAGAATTAAACACGTTGTTGGCACAAATAGAACGTCTGGATGCACAAAGTTATAAAATGGCAACCGAAGGTGTCGAAAAAATCGAAATGGGTGAAAATGCCGATGCGGTAATGGCCAGTGCCAAGGCAATAACAAAATCTTTGGATGGTAAATCCGAAGAAGATTCAAAGACCAAACGTCGCAAATTAAACCTAGATGCGTGGAAAAACGTTTCTGTGGATGAAGATTCTATTTTTGGTGAAGATGACGGTGAAAAACGTATAGAAGACCAGGAAGGCGATGCGTTGTTTGCGATGTCTTATGATTTGTGTGTTGCGCAGATGCCGGAATGTTCGTCTAATTTTAGTATGTTGGGGTCGTTGTATCGTCAACGTGTGCGTTCTGATTGTACGGCATTTGAAAACAGTTTAAAGCAAAAACAAACAGAAAGCCAACAGAAGTTGGCCGCGGCCGAGGCCGCCATGCGCGAAGCCGCATTGGAACAATATAAATCTGCGAACAAGTATGATTTGGGACAATGCACAATTCAATTCAAGCAATGTATGCAAACAACGGCCGGTTGTGGTGAAGATTTTACCGGGTGTGCCGGTTTGGCCGCGGCAGAAGAGGCGGTAACCAAGAAAAATACCAAGTCAAAAAAGGCGAAACAAACAACTATCCAGGGGACAGTGTCGTCTATTACTATTGCGGCGGCGACATTTGATACGTTGGAATCCAAGAAACCGTTATGTATGGATGTAACCAAAAACTGTGTCAATGTTCGGGACCAGGTTTGGAATACCTTTTTGCGTGAGGTTGCGCCGGAATTAAAATCTGCGGAATTATTGGCGGAATCTAATTTGCGTACGTCATGTATTGGTAATATTGCGCAGTGTTTTCAAAAGGCATGTAAAGATAATATTGATCCAAATGATGAAGAAGGGTCTTATGATATGTGTCTGTCGCGCCCAGAAACCGTAGAATCGCTGTGTAAGGTTGAAATACAACCATGTGTGGCCGCAGAACCCAAGATTATGGATTATGTTCGTGCAAAGTTGGCATCTATGCGTGTTGATGCGTGCACCAAAGAGGTCAAAGATTGTTTACAGGATGAAAATCGCTGTGGCAAGGATTACGCGGGTTGTATCGGTTTAGATACGGACACAATCGTCCGTTTGTGCCCCCCCGAAAAATTGACCGCATGCTACCAAGAATATGGGGGTAAAAAATCTACTGTCGATGATGCATTAACCCGCATGGTCGACGGCATATTCTTAAACATTGATAATTCAATATTAGACCAATGTCAAAAATTGGCCCAAAACAAGGTAATTGAAATATGTGGCTCGTTGTCAGAAACAGAATGTCAGGCGTTTTCTTCCGATGATTCTATTGGTACAGATTCCCTGTTATCTTATAAAGATAACAATGGTAACATAACAATTGACGGTTTGTTAGATTTTAATGCTCTGACTTCAAAAGAAACGTCCAGTGCTAAAAATGGCATATTATACACAGTGGATGCAGATGCATATTTGCAAAAAATTAATCAAAGTGGTGCAGAATTTGCAACCCAAGAACGTATCAAGGCGGCAATTAATGGTGTAAAAAACAAAATTGATCAGCGGATAAAGTTGTTAAATATGGACCCAAAAATTTCTATGTGTATTAACGGTCGTGATACATCGCAGTTGTCCAGAAATTCACAAAAGGCATCCAGTAATTTGGCAGAAAACGGTCGTACAAATGCACGTTTCCCACATCTGTTGGACAGTTATCAATTAATGATTTTAAACGCAGGAATTTCCCAAGCCAACAAAAATTATTCCAAAAAGAAAGACAGTTTGGTCGCGGATGCGATAGAGTCGCGCAGCGATGATGAAAAGGCCGCAATTTGTGCCGCAATGGCAATTAACGAAGGTGCCGCGGTTTGTAAAGAATACAAGGCAGACGATGGAGGTAACGCGGTTTGTACGAACTATGAGCCCAAGGCCCCTTTAAGCAATCTGTTTGTTGATAGCGATCAACAAATTGGCTTGGATGCGTCCGGTACAAAAATGGTTATCCAAGGTGCAGACCTAGAAAAGAAATTAACGGCCATCACTAATGGTAAGGGCGAATTTATTCAAACAGATAAAGATGGAAATATGGTTGGCCGTATAAATATGACCGCCGCATATAGTGCCGATAACAACATCTGTAAAATTGTCACAGAAACAATTATGTGTAAAAACATAGAGGCCATTTTAACAGATGTGAAGAAATTAAAAACGAAAGATGAAAATGGTAACAAAATTAAAAAGAAAAAATATAAAGAATATCAGGGCTCTCAATGTACAGAATTTGCAGACCCGATGATATCCAGTGATGAAATTAGATTATAGAACCAAAAACGCGCCTATTGGCGCGTTTTTGGTTCTATAATGTTTATGCACCTTTGTTACCCTAGGCATTGCCGTGGTTACTTGACCCACCACCGGTTCCAGACGAACTACTGCCCCCCCCACTTCCATTTTTCTTTGGTTTCGGCTCTCGTTTAGGTTTATTATTATTATTGTTGTTGCTGTTAATATTGGTATCACCATTACCAACAGCGGACTGACCTCCATCTTTGCTTGCGGAACCGCTACCTACATTAGAAACACTGCTGTTATCAATATTACCACGATTACCGATGCTGCCAATGGATGCCCCACCAAAACCAAGACTGGTACTTTTGCTGTTATCGACACTGCTGTTATCAACATAGTTGGATGTCAAATTTGAACGTGTTATGTTACCAGCAATGACCTCGCCCGATGACATGTTAATTAACTGTTCGGTAACAATTGGCTCTTGGAAACTGTTACACACAGACCCCTTGTAATTTGTTACCGATGTGCCAACGTTAACACCACCGCCAATACCGGCGTATTCTGCTTGAACCCCAACATCAACACTTTTTCCATCGGAAACAGTTGTCATTGCCGCACATGCATATATCGTACGTGTTATACGACAAACCTTTGGACCGGCCTCGTATGCGGCCGAAACCGTTTCTTTGCCCACCATGGTTTCTTCGTCTTCTATTTGTCTTCTTTTATCGACACGACGCGGAACCTCTTTTAATGCAGACGAAATTTTTGCGGTCAGCACACGTTCGGTTGTATTCTTTTGTTTTAATGCCTCTAATAAATCACTGCTGTCTGGGCCACCAGAAATAGATACCTGACAATCGGTTGGAACGACATTGGAACGCGTTGCAGATTCACCCATGGTGATGCTATCAAAATCATCAACCAGCGCCAGACGATTACAATAAATGGTGTTTTTGTAATCTTCAGCCGCATTTTTTCCTTCGTTTGTCGCGTTCACAAACATTTCTGTATATTTGGTATTATAATTGGTTTCTGCGGCGCTTAGTATAGAATCCGCAATAATCGCAGAATAATTATCCAACAGATGCGGAAAACGTGCGGCAGTGCGTTTCTTGGACCCTGTGATTTGTCGCATATCACGTCCCGTTACACACATATTAACGGTTGGGTCGGCCAACAATACATCAAATTTGCGTTTTATTGTATTAAATATTCCTTGTAATGTGGCAGATTTACCGTTACCGTTGGGACACACATCATAACTGTTTAAATCAATATTGTAATATTCAATCGGATTTTTATCAGATGAATTTGACACCAAATCTAATTTAACTTTGCCAAATGTTACCAAACCATCAATGATAGTTGTACCTCTTGAATTCGTATAGGACCGCAAAGATTCTACCCCTAAATTAGGGTCATCTGTAACAGATATACATGCGGTTTCATCGCCACAAATTTCAACAAATTTTTTACGTGCGGCATTTTGACAGGCCGTTAACATACTGTTATCGATGTTTAAGAATATGCCGTCGACCATGCGGGTTAATGCATCATCAACGGTGGATTTTTTACCCCCATATTCTTGGTAGCATGCGGTCAATTTTTCGGGGGGACATAAACGGACGATTTTGACCCGCTAAAATTTTGAAAAATTTTTTTCAGGTTTTCTGCGGTGTTGCCGGCGATTATATAGGGTTACGGCCGATTTTAAAAAATTCCGGATTTCCAGGCTTTTTATATTCTAATGAAAAATACGTATAATTTGCATAATAATTACGGAATGTAAAATAAAAAAATGCCCGAATTTTCGGGCATTTTTGGACACCTTGTGTTTCTATTGTTTCTAGCGTGTTGTTGCGCCCTGGGTTCCAGAACCGCCTGTTCCTGGGGTTGATGTCGGGCATGTGGCATCATTGTCGACAATGCCATAACGTTTTGCGGTGGTCATATTGATACCGCATGTTGCGCCGTTCATTCTGCATGCAGACACAACTTCACGTGGGGTATAGATATTTTCAGGCATATATCCAACCGTTGCATTCGTACATTCATCGGCACTGGTAAATGTTTTGCAAATTGCATCCCAGTTACCACAGTTCGTTACAATCAGTGCAGATGAACTGGCCGGTGTTTTCGGAACCTGTAATGCCCATTTGACATAGAAATCACGCAGACGGTCAATAGTGTATGATTTATTCAACTCTACGCGATCCAAATCATCACCAACGCGACAGTTGATTCTGTTCTTTTCAACGAACGCGGTAATCAACGTTGCGGTTCCGCCGGCCGCTGCACCAGATGCCGCACCAATCGCGGTTGTTTTTGCACGATTGTCTTTGGTGCCGGCAAATACACTATCCAATCCTGCAAATGCGGTGCGAATCTTATTTACCTCGTTTTCAAAGTCACTCTTGATAATACAGTTGTGATCAGATGCTTCGCAATATACACTGTCAGAATCTTTGATTGCCTGGTTCAGTTCTTTGAAACTGCAACGTGGAGACAAGGTTTCGTGAATGTCTGGATTTGCCACAACCCTGGAATCAATTTCAATTTTGAAAGGAACCTTGGTTTGATAATTAAGTATCTCGCATTTACAGCTTTTTTCATTGGTGCATTGGTTCATTGTTTCTGTGCATTTTTTGATTATTTCATCAGTTACAGAAACCCCGTATGTTTCGCACTGTCCGGCCAAATAGCGTTCAGTATTCAAATCTAAGACAACACCATAGGTACGTGCGGTGTCTTCGCAATTTTTGATTGCTTCTTGGCCATCGTTACCAATTTCGTACAATGTACGTAATTGTTCGCATGCATCTTTGTTTATAATTGCGCCAGTACTGGTTAAATTGCCACTGTCTAATTCTTGTGCGACATCAGAAATAGCATGGTCTTTTAAGAATTGACGTAATACACCGATGTTTTTGCTGTCGCGCAACGCATGCGTCAAATCGCGACGTTGTTTTTCATCGCCACAATCAAACTCAGATGCCTTGTGTCCAGCCGCAAAACCAATTCCGGCACCAACCGCTGTTCCAACCGGAACTGCGATAATCGCCGCCTTTTTGGTGTCGTTCATCAACGAGAACCCGAACAAATCTTTGTTACATGTAAAGGTTTCGCCGGTTGCGCGCCATACCTGGGCAGGACCCTTGTCGCCAATTCCAAATACGTCATTGGTGATTAATTTATCTTTGTTATATGCCGCGACACGCAATAAACATTGTGCGTTTTGGGCATCCCAACGCGCATAGTATCCACGATTTGCATCGTATGTGCCGTTGGTGTTGACTTCTGCGCCTTGGGGGTTAGGTTTTATCAGTGGCGCATCTTTATCTTTGGGTTTCTGACTGTTGTATGCGGCAACCGCTTGTGCATACTCAGAATTAGTATTATCTAACTTGCCAACTGCATTAAATGATGCACCATACGTGTTGCGATCTAACAATAAACAAGTGTTTTCCGCCTGGATAGGGGTAAGACCGGTTCTGCTTAATACAAATGCATAGTACGCAGGTTGAACGCGACGTGCGTTAAAGTCCAACCATACATCACGTGCAGATTGGTACATTGGGACACAACCGCTGTTATCGCTCTTGGGTAATTTTACGTTAGATATACAGTATTCAACCTGGCTGATACACAAATTCATACCATTAAATATAGATTCACGTAATTCTGCATCAAACATAGAATTTATACCGTTCGGCAATGCGCCGCTGTTAACACAGGCCGCAATATCCGCCATACAAGAATCCACCGTATAACTAAGGTCACACAAACCGTTTGGTGTCGGATTCGGGTTCGGATTAGGATTCGGACCAGGATTCGGATCAGGATTTGGGTTCGGATTAGGATTAGGGTTTGGGTTAATCGGTTCCGGTGTTGTCGGAACTTCGTTTATAGTATTAATCTCGTTACCATTAGACGGTAATTTATTGCCAATAACATTTAATGGTAAAATCGGCATAGAAGGCATACGTTGTACATTGGTTGCACCACGACCCTGATTTTGATTATTAGATGCGCCGCCGCGTGCCGCACTTGTTGTCGCACCACCACGCGGAGAGTCCGCAAAAGCGACACATGTGAACATTAAAACAGCCAGGCTAACCACACTCTTTTCCAATGTTTTCAGCAGAATATGCATGAAAAATCCTCCTTTCTATCTTTGGCATTATATCACAATAACGAACATTATAAAAGACATTTTTAAATATTTTTTAATTTTTTATTCTTAATTTTGTTGATTGACAGATAAAAATAAATGTCTATAATATATAGTATGAACAAGATAAAGAATTTTTTTAAATCTTATGCTCTGGTGATTACCTGGACGGTTTGCTATGCCGTAATGGTATGGGCAGTTTTACGTTTCTTGTTTAATTTTGATATTTTTGTTTTGCATAATTGGGTGCGTTTAACAGGATTTCATTTGCGTGGTTTCGCAGGGTTGGTTTTCGGGATGTTTATATTGGCGGCGGTGCCATTGTATTTTGCAACCACGGTGGTTGTGGCACGAACAAAAACCGCCCCTGTGCCGTTTAAAATCCCGTTACCGCGTTGGTTAAAGGCGGAACCTGCGCCGGTTACAAAAGAAGATGTTGTTGTGGAATCAAGACCGGAACGCGAAGAAATTGTTCTGCCGGCGGGGGCTCCAAAGGAAATGCGTGAAGGTTTTATTCGTGCACGCAGAAACGCCAGTGCGCACCAATATTCGGTATTTAATAAACCAGAGGTTGATAAAGAGGTTGCAGATACCAAAGCAAAAAATGTTGTTAATGATGTGGAATCTGGGACACAGAACGCGCAATCTGATGCGATGTCTGCGCAAAAGCGTGCCGTTATTGCCGCCGCACCAAAAAATAATTTGCGTAGAAAAAGTCAAGATTTGGTTCACGATACCCCAAATGGCTTGCCTTTGCCGGACAGTTTTGATATAGATTCCGGGGCCGAGGTTAATTTTGGCGCGCCAGTGTTTTCTGATATAAATTTTGATGATGATGAAGATTCTGGTGAAAAGGAAGTTGCCGAGGATAAAAAATCTGGGGCAGGGGATGCGCCAAAAAAATCAAATGCAAATAAAGATTTTGTAAAGTATCTAAAAAAATGCGGGCAAAAAGCCAAGTATCAAAATGGATTATATCTGTCGGATAAATTTGTGATTGCATTGCATGATGACGATGATTTGTGGATTGCAGATGATATAGATTGGTTTGCCGCAGGCAAGCAAAAACCATCACCAATTGCGGCATTAAAAAATGCACAGACACAATACGATGTTACACCAATTTTGTTCTTGGATAACGCGAATATAATGGACGGTGATACGTTAATAGACACATGGCGTAACGACGGTATAATGGTTGCACAAAGTACCGATGAATTAGAAGAAATCTTGAAGGTTGCAGAATAATTTTTATGGTATATCAACCAGACATTCTTTGACTTCTTTGCCTGTGTTGGTATCGGTTCCGGTGGTTGCCCAAATTGCGCGAACACCGACACGTGTGCTGTCTTTTGAACTTTTTTGTATTTCGGACAAGAATCGGTCGTAATCTTCGCACAGTTCTTCACTTTTCACACCGACACAATTGTAATATTCTGGTTTTGATGGGTGTTGTCGCCAATTTGAACCATATCCATGATAGCAATAAAGTTCTGCTTTCTTTTCTGGGGTAAAATCTGTATCGGATAAATCTGTTACGACCCAACCATATACACGTTCACCATTGGTTTTACCATTGTTAATTGTATAATTTATAACCGCAAGATTTGGTGCATTATACATTTGTTTGTTCCAAAATTCTTTTGTAATTTTGTATTGGCCATTGAACAGATTGCCCCACATTGTACGACCGTATTCTTGTATCATTGCTTTGTCGGCGGCACCGGCCTTGGAAAAAGGTCCCATGCACCATTGTGGAACCCTGACGGTATTATTATTTTCATCGCGGACCAGTTTTCCATTGGTAACGATTTGATTTGTATATTTTGTGCCACCTTCGGTTATTTCGGTATCCAGTTTTTGTTTGCATGGTTCTTTTGGGGCAACATAGGGTTTGCCGGCCAGTGTTACATCAGGGCATTTATGATTAGGGTAAACAAAGAAATATGGTTGCTGTGAATTATGGGTACTGTCTTCTGTGCTTTTATGCCAATTTTTGTATTTGTTATATATTTCTAATTCTTCACCGCTTAAATTGCTCTGACCTTTGGTCATAATATCGCATACATCTTGTCTTGATACCAAGGCATTCGCCACAGGGCAAAAACCAAACAAGATTAAAAATGTATAAATAAAACAATTCTTCATTATTTTAATCCTTGTTAATCGTTATCATCAAAAATTTTTGCATCACCGATACCGTTGTTATCTTGTTCGGCACGTTTTGCATCACGAAGTTTTTTACCCAATGTCAGGTTTGTTGTAACGGCGGTAACCAATCCGGCGGCGGCAACAGATGCACCAACGATTAAACGTTTTTGAGTTTTATCTTTTTGTTCTGCCCATTTTTGTGCATCTTCACTGTTTTCATCGCGCAACGCGTTCGCCAATGAACCAAATGTACTTTGTACCTTTTGCGGTGGTGCGTATGTGTACAGATTGCTTTCCGATTTGTCTAAGATTTTTTCGGATTCAATACCCGGGGTCATTTTTAATGCGGTCTTGGTCTTTTGCAGGCGCGATGCCAGTGTTTTGTATTCGGTTACGTAATTTATCAATTCGTTTCCGCCACCAACATCTATTTCTTCTTCGCCCAGTTTATATGTGTTTCCACGACCGTAATCACAACGCATTGTTGCCAAATATGCCGTCATATCGCGTTCCGCGGCGGCATCAGATTTCTTCTCGCTAAGTGCCTGGGCAGCCTGCATTGCACCCAATCCCATGGATGCCATCGATGCGGCCTCTAGGGTTGCATTGGCCTTGTCTTTCTTTGTGTCTGTATCTTTGTCTTCTTTCTTTGTTTCTTCTTTGGTCTTTTCTTCTTTACCTGTTGGTGCTTGATTAACATCCTCGTTTTTTTTGTTTTCCTCGATATTTTTCTTTTTTGTTTTGTTTCGTTCATTGACCGCTTTGTTATAAGCATCTTTTGTATTTGTTTTTGTCTTTGAATTTGATGTGTTCGCGGTGTTTTGTTGTGTGTCTTTTTTTTCTTTATTTATTGCGGCTTCCTCTTTTGCCTGATTTTCTGTAGCTTTTGTGGCAGAGTTTGTCCCTTTGTTTGTCACTGTTGCGGCACCAGCATACACGACATCAACATGTGTTGATATCGAAATTAATACGGTGAAAACACAAACTATAATTTTTTTCATTTTTATCCTGTTAATTCATCCTATTTATTCACTTTGTACCTGTTTTTTAATTGGCTTTGGTAGCATTATTATACATCGCTTTTCGAACGAGTTTATTGGTTCCTGCTTGCTCACAGTTCAGTGCGCAATCTTTTGAACATAATGCGTTGTTTTCGTCGCTATATAAATAGATCCATGGTGATTTTATCGTTGTATCTTGGTCATCGACAGAATATGTCGTCATTTTACAAACACAGTGTTGACCGGTTGTTGCTGCTGCCTCAATATTTTCATTTTTAACGGGTTTTCTGGAGGAAGGGGAAGCTCCGAGGTTGTCAACGCATGCAGAAACACCTTTGATGATGTAGCCATCAAATTGTACCAACCAATCTCCCTTGTTTGATGGGGTTCCCCAGTCTCTCATCCTAGTGGTCTTACCGTTAAGGCTTTGGCTAGTAGAATCAGTTTTGGATTTTTCTACGTCAAGCACACCAAATATTAAATTCGATGTTGCATCAGCGGTAGTGTTGGTGCTTTCATTATTGTTATCACTGGTGTTACTGTTGCTATCACCGTTGTTATCAGTTGGTGGTGTTGTGGCACCATTTGTAGTTGGCGTTGCAGTATTATTGTCTGATTCACTAGTTCCATTGTCACTCGGTTGATCGTCTATTTTGATGCATGTTTTGTAATCCCCGCTAATATTGTGGGTTTCTCGGGGACATTTACAAATTTCATTGCCAGTGACTGGATTAATATGGGGAGTACCAGCGCTTCCTTCGCATGCTGCTTTTTCCGCCTCGGTCATTTTTGTGCCGGCTTTTTGTTCATTATTGCTTGCATTTACACATGCTTTTGTTGTTTCGTCCCATGTTTGATTTTTTTCACATGCTTCACTGTTGTTTGCGTCATCATTATTTTCGCCACCAAGTTTACCGAAATTCCAATTTTCTTTATCAAATGCGCCTGCGCGTTCCAACGCGCCCGATGTTAATGTTGAAACACCTGTGCCAACACCCGCGCCCAATGCGGCAGATGATGCGGCCTTTTCACTGCGTGTTAAACGATATGCGTTTTCTTTAAACGTTGTAACGTCAATGCCAAACCATTCGGGGGTACATTGAAAAACACTGCCCGAATATAACTTTTTTGATGCGTATGGTTTATCGGCATTGTCCGCATAGAAATTGACGGTAAAGACACAATCCAGTGTACGGTTGTCAAATATCGCACCTTGGGCCTTGCATACAGATTCCATTTTGTCGCGCAATTCATACAGGCGTTTTTCATCCGCGCGTGCTTGTTCTTGGGCATGTTTGCGCAGGGTGGCAAAAACCTCGGTTGCGCGGGACGGCAGGCCGCTGTCCTGAGATTTACATTTGTCGGCAATCGATTTACATTTTGATATTGCGGCATCGCCATCGGTTTTTGCGATACAATTATCCATCGTTGTGCCACAATTTTTAAATATGCACTCGTTATATTCTTGACCACATTTAACAATTTTTTGGTATTCACCCATTTGAACATTCAAATCGCGGTCGGCCTTGATTTCCGGGACCAACAATGCGTATTCGTGTGATGTACATTTGGTGTTGCGGCGACATGCATCCATTTTGCCGCCCCATATAGATTCACTGTCGGTAAAACACTTTGAAAAATCATTGCCACATTTTTCTTGCATACATTTACGTAAATCGGTATCACAGGCATTGACGTTTTGAATCCCCGATGCGGTTGCGATTGCGGCGGTTTCTTGGTTGTCCAATTTCGCGCGTTGTTCGCGTATCATTTCCGCCAAAGTAGAATTTGATTTGTTTGTGCTTTGTGCACCGGTTTCAGACAATGTCTCGCTGAAACGTGCGGATTTGTTTTCGCGAACCTCTTGTGCGGCAAAACTTACCACCGGCAGGGCGATTAAAATCGCGCCGAAATAAATTTTAGTTAAAAGATTTTCTAATCTTAGTTTCATTATTTTTGTTTCACCCGATTTAATGTTGCGCATGCGGTGTCCCAATATTTGCACAAATTGCTGGCCATGATTTTTTCATCCGCACCCTCGCATTTGCCGACCATATTTGTCGCGCAAATATTTTCAACACATTTGTTTAATGCGTTTTTGTTTTTACAAGAATTTTGCGCAGAATTTACGCGTGTTTTGCGGTTATCTTGATAGGCTTTTGTCAATCCCTCAATGGCATTATTGTTGTCTGCCAGTTGTTGCGTACGGGTGGCATTTATTTCGCCGCGCAAATCGGCCAAGTATTCATCACAACCAACAGATTCAGTGGCGCATTGGGATATTGCGCGGTCAAAATCCGAATCGGCGGCGCATTTATCAAAACCAATTCCACAATTTGTATTCATACATTTTGTAATAGATGCCTGACATTTAGATTTTGTTGGTTTTGTATTAATTGCACTGGTTGCGGCAGATATTTTCATCGCGACACCGGCGGCGGTACAAGATTGTTCTATCAATTTATCGTATACATCAGAAATATCTTCGGTTGTACAATCAGGTAATTTTTTCAAACATTCGCCAGATGCCCACATGTACCGTTTGCCGGCATCACTGGGGGCGTTTTTTAATTCTTTATCACTTAATGTGTTTTTGCTGGATTTTCCGGCACTGACCGATTTCATGGCTTTTTTCCCAGTTTGTGGGGTGCCGGCATCACTGGTTCCACAGTATTGGCAACGTGCCGCGGGGTTGGAACCGATGTTTATTGCACACGCCGAATCCAAGCAACGTGTTAGATTTTGTTTGGAACAACGTGCCGGGGCGGCCACAGTCGCCGCGATATGCGCGCATGTAAACAGTGCCACGAAAAATATTTTGTGATATTTCATCTCTCGTCCTGATGGGTAGTATATCAGAAAACAAAAAATGTTGCAAAATATTTTTTATAAAACTACTTGACATTAAAAAATATTTGTCTATAATATTTAGTGTAAAAGAAAACAAGGGGCCTTAACAGGCCGGAACAACAAACAAAAGGGAAAAGAAAAATGAAAAAGAATAAAAACTTAGTTAATTCGAAAAATGTTGCTTTGTTGGCATCATTGTTCGGCTTGTCCACTTTGTTGACAGGTTGCTATAATAACTGTTGCAATGATTGTAACAAGGAATACGTTCCTGTTAAAACAACAACAAATACAGTAAACATAACAATCAATGGGGATAATAATATCGTTGGTGATGATAACGATGGCAATTATGTTTACGGTGGTGAAGTTGTAACCCCACAACCAAAACCGAAACCAAAAAAGCCAAAACCGGAAGATAAACCGGTTGTAAATCCGGAAAACGATTGCGATTGTGAAGAGATTGTTACAAAGATTACATACGAACATATTATCAACGAATATGGCGAACGTCCAACCACAAACACCACATATACAAGAGCTTTTGGTGAACGTGGTATGTAAAAACATCATCGTTAAAATTATCAAAGGGCGCAGAAATGCGCCCTTTGTTTTTTTCTTTTTCACTGGACAGAGATTTAAAAACTGTGATATTATGTTTTCTATAGAGAGAGTTTGTATGAAATTTTTCAAACTGGTTATTATTTCTGCATTGTGTTTGCCGGCGGTATCGTATGCCGCAACTAATGATTTTGCTGTCGCGGCCAGTTTGTTAAACGCCGCCAAGGCCGGTAATATTCAACAGGTTCAAATGCTGATTAGTACCGGGGCAGATGTCAATTACAAGGATTCTACGGGTTTGTCGTTGGTCTGTACGGCAATAATGAATAACGATACGCGTGCATCACAGATATTACAGATGTATGGTGCCGATGCATCAAATTGCGACCGTCAAATCAAAGATTATAAATTTAGAAATGTTCCCGAAACATCGTCTGGATTTTTTGGTGGGCTGTCTAAACCCCAGGGGTTGACCTTGATTGGTGCCGGGGTTGCGGCGGCGGTTGGTGGGTTGTTCTTGTTGACCGATGTGTTTGATGCGGATAATGGTAATTCTGGTGGTGGCGGTGGTAATAATAACAACAATAATAATGATAATAATGGCGGTTCAACAACGAATAATGGTACACCGTTGTTTGCAAATGGTTTACCGTATGGCCCGGCAACGGTTAACGCCGCAGGCGAGGCCGCAAATTATGCCGATAATTTAGTAAATTGGTATGCGCAAACAATTACCGGGGGAACAGGAACGGTTGATAATCTTCCTTACTATGGGAATTTCTTGTTGATGAATGAGAAAGTGAATTATTTGTTGTTAATGCGTGGATATTCGCCATTTGCACGTGGGTATTTTGGGATGCGTACATTGCGTAATTTGGAAACGCGTGTGCCTTTTTCATCGGAAGTATTAAAAGAATTCAAATTGGGGGTTGATCCGGTTATGGGTGGACGACCGGTTAATGTCGCGCTGGTTACGGCAAATGGTATAAATGCGGCCGATGGTACATCATTACAAAACAGATTTTTGATATGGACGGATACATCAGGAACATCTTCTTTGAACGGGACCAGTAATTCAATGATTTCCAGTAAATACTATAACAATGCAATTTCTTTGGGTGGAAATGACAGTTCTGTTGAAGAAGACACAGTTGCCGAAGATTCAAATCTTTTGGCGAATTTTGATTGGTCTAATTCTGGGACGGTAATAAATAATGTGTTGGCATCCGACTTAGATAATTTGTTGGTCAAGGTTGTTGGTGGTTTGGACAGTGGCTATGCCGGCCCGGATTTCGTTGGTTTTATGCCAAACGGTCAAATGACGATATATCGTACCGGTGGCGGACATGTGTTGACCGATATTACACCGGTTGATGTTGGGGATTATTCTTTTGCCGGTTTGACGTTGGCAACCGATGATACTTTTTCGAATTTCTTGAACGATGATTGGACGGTTACATTGGATGGAACGGCGGTTACATTAACATCATCAACTGATGATACCAAAACTATCAAAGGATATTTGATAAGCAATGTTTTGTATCTAGATACCGAAAATAATGACGGAAATCCGGATTCTGCGTATGTCTTTTCTGGGGGGGATATTAAACAAACAATGGGGCTGGGGGATGCCCAAACGGATTATTATAATTATCGTGCAATGTTCAATGCGGCAAGTTTAAATGCGGATTTAAACGGAAACGCAACAAACCAATCTTATATAGGGCGTTCCAAGGTCGATATTATCGCAAATTTGGATGTGATTGAACCATTACATTTACGTGAAACGGCAACAATATCTGATATTTTGTCGGCGGGCACAGAAAATTATTGGACACGTTTTAAAACATTGGTCACAGATAACTATGGTGCCAATAGTATTGAAAATGATTCTAATCTGTCGAATTTTTTCACAAATATAAATCAAACCAATCCGCGTTTGCTGGTATTTTCAACCGGTGCATCGGTCCAAGAATCTGGGGCGAATTATCAAGATGCCCTGCAAGAGGCGGCGTTTGAAAATGCGGCACCGTTGGTATTCAATAATCTGGAACATTTGTTTATGTCTGTTGTTGCGGTTGGGGCCCCCACAACGGACGTAACATCAATTTCACCCAACAGTGGTTCTATGCCGGTTAGTGGAACAAAATATCAACTGGCGACATGGCATACCGGCACTGGTGATAATACGACATATTATCGTGCGCGCACCTGTGGTGTTGCGGGGCGCGGAAACAGTGATTTGGACCCTTGGTGTTTTGCGGCGGTTGGTTTAACGGATGAATTGGCAACAGCGGCGGCCACTGGTGCGGCGGGGGTATTAAAATCTGCGTTTTATTACATGACACCACAACAGATTTTCACCCTGTTGGCATTAACGGCGGATGGTCCATTTTTAAAGACGTTGGCGGATGGAACTAATTTGACCGAAGAAGATTTAATTGCGCGGTTAAGTTCTATGTATGATATGCCGCCTCAGTATCAATACGAGATAAATTATAATGGTAAAAGTTATCTGGATGCCTTTAAAGAAGTTTATGGTTATGGTGTAATTAACTTGGAACGCGCAACAAAACCGGGAACAAATTTGTATTATTATACTGGTGGTAAAATTGTATCAACACCAAATAATTCTTATTGGCGTGCGGCGACAAATACAATGTTACGCGGTTCGTCTGCATTGAATATAGGGCGCAATGCAATAAATATCGCGGCATACGATGTGTTAGAAAGTATGGACGGTTCGATGTCTTTGCCGCGTATTTGGGAAAACACTTTGGAATTTGGCAATTCAAATCGTCATGAGTTGTATATGGGGGATGTGTTGTCTGATTTAAACACACGTAATGTTGCACCAACATCTGAAACAATAGGGGACTTTACATTTAGTTTGGCGCGCTCTGACAGGGCGTATACAGATAATATGAACGGACTGGATATTATGCGTGCACAATATAATGTTGGAAATTGGACGTTGGGGGCAGATTGGCAACATTACTTGACCGATGGTAAAACGCGTTTCTTTGATTCTGGTAATCCGATATTGGGATTGATGTCAAATGCCGCGACCGGTGATGTTACATATAATTATGGAAATTGGGCATTTGGTGCACGCACATATTCGGGTGCAATTACCGATGAAGGTTTATTGGAAAATGACCCGGTTGTTTCGTCAAATTATGAACCGCTACGTTTGGGAACAATGTTTGGGGCACAGTCAGTCCTGGGGTGGCATGGTAAAAAATTTGGGTTTAACACTTCATTTGGTATGGCACGTGAATCAAATACTGTTTTGGGGGCATATGGTGATGGTATGATTGCGATGGGTGCCGCGGATACAAGTTATGTTGATTCTGATGTGTATTGGATGCCTACCGATGATTTGTATTTTGATATGCGTGCAACGTTTGCGCACACGATGCCAACGGCCGGTGCGGATACAATTATGCGCTTGACCGATTTAGATTCTAATTCGTTCGCCTTGGATGCGCGTATTGGACGTTTGGGGTTCGGTGTTTCTTTGCCGTTGGCGGTAACGCATGGCGCATTGGAATATGATTATGCCGATTATGAAATTGTTGATGAATCAAATGGTAAATACGGTTTGGCGATATCTGACAGTGGTGTAAAGGCCATAGATGTCGCGCCATCGCATCGTGAAGTTCGTTTGAACGCGACATACAAACATAAGTTTGGTGAATTTACCGATGGTGCATTGGGATTGATATATCGTATAAATCCAAACAATACTGATGAGTTTGGAAATGAAAGTATTTTCATGATGAAAATGTCTCACCGTTTGGGAATATAAGGTATTTTCGTTTTTAAATAAGCAAATCTTGTGATATAATATCCCCGATAAGAGGAGAGATTTTTATGAAACATGCCATGGTAAGATTTATAAAATTTATTGCTTTGGGCATGATGTTTCCTGTTTTTATGTCGGTGTTATCAAATGCTGCATATGCGGTTCAGGGGTCTGGCAGTTTTTCGGTTACATTAAATACTGGTGCGGGCAGTGGAACCTATAGGTTTTCCTTCGCTATTTCTGGTATTGGGGCGTTTCGTGTTGATTGTGGTACGGGTGGCACTTTAAGCACAAGTGGCACTCAATCTGGCACAATCACAAAAAATACATCGGCGGTAACTAATGTCCGTTGCTCTTATACCAAAAGTACGACAAATCGTACGGTTACATTTATTGGTTCACAAACAAATGTAACGGCGTATGATGCATCGTTGCCCGTATTAAGATTTACAACCCCAACAACAATAGTTGGTTTTTCTGGTTCTATCGGCCGTGTGTTCCCAACGATTGATGGTGGGTTAACCAATGGCATGCCCGATGCAACAAAGCAACCCAGTTTTGAAAAAATGTTCACATCGGCCAGTGATACCTATGCTTCTGGTATGACAGGGACTATTCCATCTGATTTTTTTGCGGGTGTAACGGGACTGGCGCGTTCGAATATGTTTAATGGCACATTTGCCGGTTGTTCCAGTTTGACCGGTGGTATTCCCGCTGGTTTGTTTAGTGGTATTACCGGTATCGCCCCTGGGGCCACAGATGTTTTCAAAGAAACCTTTTTACGTGCAACCGGTTTAGGAACGAATACTTATATTGCACCACAATTATTTTCTGGGTTATATACAACCGATGCCGCGACCGTTGTTAGTAATATGACCGATATTTTTACCGAAACACAATTACTAACATCGTGCCCATCGGGAACAACCTTGTTTACAACAGGTTTTGAAAGCGCGTGGAATGGCAAGGTTTCTTGTAATGATGGTTCTTATTGGATTCCGCGATTTTCGGTAACAACAACAACGCAGGCATCTGGTTTTGATTTTTCATGGAAAATGTCAGCCAAGGGAACATTTTACGTTGATTGTGGCGATGCGACCGCAACCCTGGTTTATCCTGACAGTTCAACATCAACCGGCGGCGGCACCATAGCAAGAACTGGTACATCAACACAAATATATACATGCAGTTATCCATCAGGTGGTGTCAGAACGATATCATTTGGTGGCCAGGCAACAGGGTATAGTTCTGCGTCTGATTGGTACAATTGTGGTAATCCCCAAAAAATACCGGTGGCCATAGGTTTTAATGTTACGCCGTTGCTTGTCGCAAGCATATCAGGTTCGTTGGGTGCTATTTTTCCAACAATAGGAAATAGCGCTTATAATACTCCTGTGTTTCATCAAGCCTTTTCTGGTTGTAAAAATTTAACGGGAACTATTCCGCCCAGGTTGTTTGAAGGTGTTACAAGGATAAACCACTGCCAGTTTAAGCATCTTTTTGTTGGTGATACTAATTTGGTCGGTCCTATACCAGAAAATTTGTTTCGTGGTATAACAGGAGATAGAACATTTCAAACCTGGTTTTATACTTTTGGTAGTACAAATATCGGTCGTGATTATGTTGATGGACCGTCAAAGTATTATATACCAAACAATTTGTTTGATAGTGGAATTGGGGCATCATCTCAAACTATTGGGGGTGGAACTTTTGATGAGACAGGGATGTTGCAATGTTGCCCGGCAGGCATGCGCAAAATGAAGACAAGTGATATTAGTTATTCTATGGCGGAATATGTTTCTAATCTCGGAAACTATGTGTCTTGTATCCCTGGTACCCCGGAACCAAGTGAAAAAAAGTTGCTTGCTGGGGGTGTTTGTGTTGATGATTGTGGTAAAAAATTAAAAGTATCAGATGGGCAAGAGTACCCATTATATAATCCAAAACCAACAACAAAAGCTTTGGGGGTAAAATCTTACTCTATTAAAAATGGTGCGAATTGTTATGTTCCTTTGGGAAATGGAACTGGTTCGTTAAACATAAATGACGGGGTAATGATATATCATGCGCTAACAGAGACAGAGATTGTGGAATAAAGCTAGAGTTGTGTATATCTTGTGTTATGTGAATGCTAATTGTGGACACTGGCGCGTTGTATCGTGCAATGACACATGAATAGTTATTTAGATAGGCTCAAGTGTAAATAATGTATCTTTTTTGATTAGCAAGAACTTGTTTTTCAATGAATTATTGTTGATATAAATCCATAATAAATATACAATAGTTCTAATAATCGCACAAAAAGGAGCTGTTAATGTCTGATAAAGAAACTAAAACAGAAAAACATGAAGAGACAAAGAAATCTGAGATTAACGCACTTCGTTCTCTTGAAGCATTTATGGAAGTTGCAAATCAACATAGACCATATGAACCATGGGATTTTAAAAAAGAATCTTATATCCCCGATCTTATGTTAGCATTACTTATTGCAACAAATTTCGCTATCGGTACACCAAGTGGAAAACTGCCTGCAAGATTAGATACAAAAAATAAAACAGAAGAACGTGCTTTAACAAAACTTTATCAAAATATGCAGAATAACAAAGCAATAATGTTTGATAGTTCTAAAGTATTATAAATTGTGATGCAGAATATTTTATAAACCCCATTTATATGGGGTTCTTTTTTATAGTTTTCAAAAAGATACATTATTTACACTTGAGCCTTTAGATAAAACTTGACATTTTTGTTTTGTGTGTAAAAATATTTAGGCTAAAAAAGAGAGTTCAGATGGTAAAGTTTTATGATTTTTTGGGGACACGTTCCGAATTGACTGATGTTTATAATGCGGCCCGCATTCCTAAGTTTGTGAGGGGAATTGTGGATGCTGATGATAATCATTATTTCTATGTCGTTCCATGGGCTAATAAAAAGTCTGATTTGATTGCGTTGTGGTTTTTGTTTCGCCGCAATGGGGTGATTTTAACACCGCACAAGAGTGGTTTTTACAACAGTATCGTATTGCGCTGTCGTAACAAAAATCAAAAATTTATGCGCGATGTATGCGAAATAAATCGTAATCCTAATATGTACAAGGAATGGTTACGCCAATATCACGAATCGCACAAGTAATTGGTTGCAAAACAAAATCTTGTAATTTTGTGTTTTTATGGTTATAATATCACGCAATACGTGCCCATGGCTCAATTGGATAGAGCAATTGCCTTCTAAGCAATAGGTTGCAGGTTCGAGTCCTGCTGGGCACGCCAAAAATCAAACCGACATTTTGTCGGTTTTATTTTTGACCTGCGCATTTATGCGATATGGGAATTACAGTCCTGCTGGGCACGCCAAAAATCAAACCGACATTTTGTCGGTTTTATTTTTGACCTGTAACCTGCGGACGATACAGCGAGATTGTGCAAGCAAAATTCCATAGAATCGTCCATACCGTTTTTTTCTTCGTCATACCGGCTTACGCCGGTATGACGAATTGCTGTTGTCTGCAACGCAGTCGCGGCAACGGGGGGTGCGATTTCTTTCCTGTTTGTTGTTGGTGTGGCCTGGTGTATAATTTTTTTATATGGAGGAAAAAATGAGTAAATTTAAAAACTGTATTTGGTTTATCGTGGCAATGGTTATTTCTTTCTTGCCTGGTATTTTCGGTGTGTTTTTTACACCGCATGGCGAATCTGATGTGTGGTATATGGCTTTGGTACGACCGGGCTTGACACCGCCGGGATGGGTTTTTGGTGCGGCGTGGACATTGTGGTACATTATGTTAGGTATTGCGTTGTACCTGGTTATAAAAAATCGCAGGTCTTTCTCAGAAAAACGTATCGCGTACACTTTGTTCGGTGTTCAGTTGGTTTTAAACGGATTGTGGTCATATTTGTTCTTTGGGGCGCATTTGGTCGGTTTTGCGTTGCTGTGTTTGATGCTGTTGTTGATAGCGTCAATATGGATGGCGCGTGCGTTTCATGCGATTAACCGTTGGGCCGGATATGCGATTATACCATATATTCTATGGATGATGTTCGCTTTTTATCTGAATTCATATATATTGTTGATGAACTAGATTTTTAAAACTTTGAATTTAGGATCGCCAGTATTTAAGTATCTCAGTCCCAATTCTTGAATGTAATCGGGACTGAATTCTTTTAATAATTCAATGTGTTTTTCAATTTTTTCTAATTTTTCACGTTCCATTGCCAATTCTTGACGTTCGGCATTTAGATGCCAAATATTGCGGACAAATTTTACAACATTTACCTGGCCCCAAAATATGCCGATAAACATCACAAATGCGAAAATCATGAAAAATATCCCGATTTTGCCACGAATACCACCGCGCCATGCACGGCCTAAAAATTCAAATAAATTTTTGATTTTGTCTTTCATAAGTGTCATTATATCACAAATGTTAGGTCAGAATCAAATCTTTGCTGCACCGTTGGCCGGAATTTCTGATAAGCCGTTTCGTCAAATGGTGCGTTTCTTTGCACCAGATGCCGCATTGGTTACAGAAATGATATCTTGTCATTCGTTGGTGGGGCGGCATAAAAACTGTCTGCGAAATTTTGATGACTATTCAGACGAGGGGTTGATAGGTGCGCAAATTTTTGGTGCGGTCCCAGAACTGATGGCCGATGCCGCCAAAATAATCGAGGCCCAAGGTGCCAAATGGGTTGATATAAATATGGGCTGTCCGGTGCCCAAGGTTGCGACCCGTTCGGGTGCGGGTGCATTTTTAATGCGGGACCATAAATTGGCCGAAAAAATAATTTATTCTGTGGTGCGTGCGGTGAAAATTCCGGTGTCTATCAAGACCCGTCTGGGGTGGGACGCAGAACATCGTGATTGGGCCGATTTGGTGCGTATTGCCGCCGATAACGGGGTGAGGTGGGCCGCGTTACATGGGCGTACGCGGTCGCAACTCTATACCGGTGCGGCAACGCATCCGGATGTGCATGATGCACCAATCCCGATTATTGCCAACGGCGATATAAAGACGTGTGCGGATGTGCAAGAAATGCAAAAATTGGGGTATGCAGGCGTTATGATTGGACGCGCAATTTATGGGCGGCCTTGGTTGTTGGGGGAATTGTCTGGTGTTGCGACAAGGCCGGAAAATATTGGTGCGGTGGTGATGCGTCATCTTGATTTGGTTTTGGAATATTATGGTGCCAAGGCCGGAATACCAATGTTTCGCAAGCATTTGGCATGGTATTCGGCCGGAATGCCTAATTCTGGGGATTTTAGAATAAAAATTAACCAAATATCTGATGAAAAATCATTAAAGCAAGAAATTTTGCAATTTTGGGGTTGCGTTGACGCAATATAGGTTTATTATGTTTATGTAATATCAAAAAGGTTTATACCGATGACAGAAGAAAAACAAGAAGTTCAAATGACAATGGCTTTGACCGCAGGACAAATGTTGCGCGATGCACGAACCACTGGTCGCAGAAAACGGGAAATCGCAACAATCGCGAAACAGTTATGCATACGTGAAGAATTCTTGCAAGCATTAGAAGATGGCAATTATGCCGTATTGCCAGAAACGGTATATATTTTGGGCTTCGCACGCAATTATGCGATGGAATTGGGCATAGATCCAGATGTTGTCGTGGAAAAAATTAAACAAGAATTAGGTCTGGTTGTTGCGGAAACGCCTGTGCCGGTGCGTGAAAATATTCCTGAAAAGAAAAAAGACGTAAAGGAAAAAGTAAAAATTTCTGAAAAAATCGCAAAAGTCAAAGATTACAAGGTGTGCAAATTTGTCGTGAAAAATTGGAAATGGTTCGTTGGTGGAATATTGTTGGTTGTGTTATTGATTGGACTGGCGTTGTTGTTGACACCAGGTAAAGAAAATCATACGGATGCCGAAGCCGTTGTAGAGGTTAGCACCGCCGAACCAAAATATAATATTACGGTACGTGAAAGATTCGGCAAAGAGAACAAAAAAGATGCCGAGATTGTTCTGCAAACAACCCAGGAATCATGGGTTAAAATAGAAGACGGACGTGGCAAAACGGTGTTTAGTCGCGTGCTAATTCCGGGCGATGTATATTATGTGCCGACCGGTGGTAAGCACAAGGCGACATTTGGAAATGCAGCCGGGATTGATATTTGGGTAAATGGTGAATTGGCCCCAAAAATTAGCAACGAACATGTTAGAAAAAACGGTGTGTTGATGAGTGCAGATGCACTGATGAAAAAGACAACTGATTCCGAAGAAAAATAAATTTTTCTGGCATTGTTGAAATTTTTATATAAAAACCTATATTTCATATCACTATGAGTGGAATAATAAAAGTTCGCGGTGCGCGCGAAAACAATCTTAAAAATGTTGATTTAGACATACCAAAAAATAAGTTGGTGGTCTTTACTGGCGTGTCCGGTTCGGGAAAATCTTCGTTGGCATTTAATACTATTTATGCCGAAGGACAACGGCGTTATGTTGAATCGCTGTCCAGTTATGCACGTCAATTTTTAGATATGCAAAAAAAACCAGATGTTGATTTAATAGAAGGTTTGGCCCCGGCAATTTCAATCGAACAAAAAACAACGTCAAAAAACCCACGTTCTACGGTTGGAACAGTTACAGAAATTTACGATTATTTGCGATTGTTATGGGCACGTATTGGGGTGCCTTATTCGCCGGTAACCGGTTTGCCAATTAAATCCCAGACCATTGCAGAAATGGTGGAAATGACAATGGATATTCCCGCTGGGGTGCGCGCGTATATTATGGCACCGTTGGTTCGGGACAGAAAAGGCGAATATAAAAAAGAATTGGCTTTCTTGGTCAAACAGGGATATCAACGCGTAATTGTTGATGGCGAACTGTACGATTTGTCCTATGTGCCGCCGTTGGATAAAAATAAAAAACATAATATTTTTGTCATAATCGATAGAATTCAAATGCCGGCATCTGATGCATCGGATGAAGATAAGGAAGAATTTAAGTCGCGCGTGTATTCGTCTTTTGAGGGGGCTTTGCGACTTGTTCCGGGTTCGGTATTGTTACGCCGTTTGGATACAAACGAAGATGTTTTATATTCGCAAAGTTATGCCTGTCCGGTTAGCGGTTTTGCCGTTCCAAAAATAGAACCCAGGTTATTTTCTTTTAATGCGCCAATCGGTGCGTGTCAGGGGTGCGATGGGTTAGGTGTGCAATTAAATATGTCGCCTGATTTGGTTGTTCCTGACCCGTCAAAATCGATATTAGATGGCGCAATCGCGCCATGGTCGCGTGGCGGTATGTTAAGTCAATTTGAACATTTGGTTGATGCACTGCATAAACAATTTAAAATTCCTTTGTCTAAACCTTGGCATACGTTAACCCAAGAACAGAAAGATTTGGTGCTGTATGGAACTGGGGACAAACCAATAAAAATAAATTGGAACGGATTTATTTATGAAAAACCTTTTGAAGGTGTGATTCCAAATATTGAACGTCGTTGGCGCGAATCTGATTCCGAATCGGTCAGGGCGGAATTGGCAAAATACCAATCTGAAAAACCATGTCCGATGTGTCATGGAAAACGGTTGAATATTCAGGCATTGTGTATAAAAATAAATGGTGCCGATATTATTGATGTCTGTGATATGTCAATAGATGATTCTTATAATTGGTTTATGGATTTGCCAAACCATTTGACACAAAAAGAAAGAGACATTGCAAAGGGGCGAGGCACAGCGTATTCGTCTTGCATCACAAATTGGCAGTGGTCTGTCCGGGGTATTGTATGTGTTGGATGAACCGTCAATTGGTCTGCATCAAAGTGATAATGACAAATTATTAGATACACTGAAAATGTTGCGTGATAAAGACAACAGTGTGATTGTTGTTGAACACGATGAAGATGCGATGCGCGCGGCCGATTTCTTGGTTGATATTGGTCGTGGGGCCGGTGTAAATGGTGGAAACATTATTGCCGCAGGTACCCCGGCGCAGGTTATAAAAAACAAAGATTCTTTGACGGGGCAATATTTATCTGGGAAAAAGAAAATATCTGTACCGAAACAGCGGCGCGCGGGTAATGGCGAATTTATAACTGTTCGTGGTGCACGTGAAAACAATCTGAAAAATATTGATGTAGAATTTCCGTTGGGTAAATTTATTGCGTTGACCGGGGTATCTGGGTCTGGAAAGTCCACATTATTATTAGATACCTTGTATCCGGCACTGATGCGCGCGTTATATAATTCTAAAATAGAATGTGGGGCGCACGATATTATAACCGGTATGGAAAATATTGACAAGGTTGTTGATATAGATCAATCGCCTATTGGGCGCAGTCCGCGCAGTAATCCGGCAACATATACAGGTGTATTTTCGAATATACGCGATTTCTTTGCCGAATTACCCGAAGCCAAGGCGCGCGGCTATGGCCCGGGGCGTTTTTCGTTTAATGTCAAAGGTGGGCGATGTGAAGCATGCCAGGGCGATGGTCAGATAAAAATAGAAATGAATTTTTTGGCCGATGTTTATGTCCAATGTGATAAATGTCATGGTGCGCGTTATAACGAAGAAACCTTGGCGGTAAAATACAAAGGTAAATCTATTGCGGATGTTTTGGATATGACCGTTGATGAAGCATATCGTTTCTTTATAAATCATCCACAAATCAGTCGCAAGTTAGAATTGTTGAAACGTGTCGGTTTGGATTATATTAAGTTGGGACAAAGTTCTTTGGATTTATCCGGGGGCGAGGCGCAACGTATAAAACTGTCCAAAGAATTATCTGCGCGCAGTACCGGGCAAACATTATATATCTTGGATGAACCGACCACTGGTTTGCATTTCGAAGATATTAAACAACTGTTGGGTGTATTGCACGAGTTGGTAGAGCAGGGAAATACCGTAATTGTTATTGAACATAATTTGGAAGTTATAAAAACCGCAGATTGGATTATTGACCTGGGGCCAAATGGTGGTGCCGGTGGTGGCCAGGTTGTTGCCGTTGGTACACCCGAGACGGTGGCAAAAAATCCTGATTCATTGACCGGGCAATATCTTAAGAAATACTTGGACAAATAGTTTTTATAAGTTATTATAAATAATGAAAAACATAAGGAGAAAAATAATGTTTGGATTTGGTAAAAAGAAAAAAGTCGAATCAACCCAAGAAGTAAAAAACGATGCCTCAGAACCAAAAATGCCCAAGGGCATGAAGGAAACCGCCGAACGTATGATGAACGGTCAATTTGATATGAACGATATGTTGGCGCAATTAAAACAGATTAAAAAAATGAGCAATTTTAGTGGGCTGCTTAAAATGGTGCCGGGGATGTCTGGTGCGGTTTCGGCAATGAAGGAAAAAATCAAAGACGGCAGTGTTGATGCACAAATCAAAATATTGGAAGCAATGACTGCCGCCGAACGTGCCGACCCAGAAAAGATTTTTGCAAATGCCAAAGCCCGTATTGCACAAACCGCAGGGGTAACCGTTCGTGAAGTTGAACATATTATCAAACAATATTTAAAGATGAAACAACAAATGGCCTTGATTCAACGTATGGGCGGGATGGAGGCCGTAATGCAAAAAATGCAATCGGCCCAAGGCGGCGTTCCGGGTGCAAATAATTAAATGAAAATAACAAATAAAAAAATTGCAAAGCATAAATCAAGTGTCGCATGGTTGCAACGCCAGGCATCAGATCCCTATGTTGCACGTGCGCATGCGGACGGTTATCGCGCACGTGCGGCATATAAATTGATTGAAATAAATGAACGTTATAAATTTTTGAAAAACGGTCAGACGGTTGTGGATTTGGGGGCGGCACCGGGTTCTTGGTCGCAATTTATTGCGCGGACTTTTCCAAAAACAAAAATTTTTGCGATGGATTTATTGGAAATTACACCAATAAATAATGTCGAATTTTACCAGGGTGATTTTACTTCTGATGATGCCTTGCGTTGGTTGGAAGAAAAATTGAATATGAAAAACGACAATGATGGTGTTGTTGATGTCGTGGTTTCTGATATGGCACCGAACACCGTTGGACATCAAAAGACCGACCATTTGCGCCAGATGGTTTTGTTGGAATATGCTTTTGATTTTGCGTGTCGCGCATTAAAAACGGGGGGGACATTTGTTGCAAAATCTTTTACCGGTGGAACAACAAACGAGTTGTTAAAACAAATAAAACAAAAATTCGAATCGGTGCATCATATAAAACCGGAATCTTCGCGCAAAGATTCGGTGGAAATGTTTATTGTTGCACTGGGGTACAAAAATAATATATAATGCCTGTATAAAAATGGAGAAAAAAGTATGCCAACTACTAAAAAAACAAATACAAAAAAATCAACTGCGCCACGTCGTACGGTGAAACGTACGGTTGTTCGCAAAACTGTTACGACAACGGAAACCGTTCGTCCGGTTGCACCTGTTGCACCGGAAAGAAATCGTATGATTGGACCGTTCGCATCTGTTCGTAATTTTATTTTGGGATATTTTGATTTCTTGGGGCGTTCAACGCGCAGTGAATTCTGGTTCGGGTTATTATTTGTGTTTTTGGTTACATTTGCGGTGTTTGCATTGTTTGGCCGCGGTGTCGTGTTTTCGGTATGTAACATTTTGTTGTTTATACCATTTGTTGCATTGTCTGCACGCAGATTCCAAGATGCGGGCCTGTCGGTGTGGTGGTATATGATACCATGTTTATTGTTTTATTTGGTGCCGGTATTTCGTGCGGCGGTGTGGGCGCGTTTGATGGCGTTTAATATGGTGTCTTTGGATATGGCACTGTATTCGTTCTTTGCGATTGCATTTTGGATATTTTGTTTTGTGGTTGCATGTTTGCCGACACGTAAATAAAGGAAATAATTTGTGTTTTATACCGCGCGATTATGCGCGGTATTTTTTGTAATACAATTTATTTGTAATATATTTTTTTTTTATGTATAATCATGTGGTCGTCGGGGCGTAGCTCAGCCTGGTAGAGTACTTGCATGGGGTGCAAGGGGTCGCAGGTTCGATTCCTGTCGCCCCGACCATAAAATAAAAATGTCGCCAAGGGCGGCATTAAACATAAAATAACCGCCACTTTCGTGGCGGTTGTCGTTTTTTTTTTACATAAATGCAGATATTAATATCGCGGTGGCAAGAAAGATATTACCTGCATTGTGATGATGATGGTGGTGATGATGATGGTGTGCGGGCTTTACATGATGATGGTGTCCATGATGATTATTTTGGACAACCGTTACAACATGGGCCGGTTGATGATGCCCCATCCTGTGATTAGAAGGCGCGGCGTTTGCCGTTCCAACAGATAATACCGCAACCAGGACACTGGCAAGTACAAGTAGTTTTGTTTTTTTCATATTTTACTCCTTTACGCAAAATCATTATATATTATAATTATTATAAAACGCAACGTTTTTTTTATTTTTTATAATTATTGTATTTTGTTGTGTTTTATGCTTGCACGAATCGGAAAAATTTTTCTATATTCTCGGTATGATTATTTAATACAACAATTTGTTGCAAAGGAGGCACCTATGATTGTTGGTATTGGTATTGACTTGGTGGAATCTGGTCGTTTTTTAGATTGGTCTGCATTTAAAAAACAACGTATTTTTACAAAGAAGGAATTAGAATATGCTGATGCGGACAACGCAAATGCCGAAAAACATCTGGCAAATTTTTGGGCCGCGCGTGAGGCATGTCTAAAAGCCATGGGAACGGGGTTTGGCGATGATATCGCATTTCTTGATATTTCGGTTGTGCATGATGATAACGGCCGTCCAGAATTGCTAATCAGTGGCGGTGCGCGTGCCGTATTAAAAGAAATTGCCGGTACGGGTGCAACAGTGCATTTATCTATTACCGATCAAGATGCGTATTCTGCGGCAATGGTTGTGATTGAAAAATAGTTAAAAAATATCGCACATATGTGCGATATTTTTATTTCTTGTTTTTAAATAAATCGTTGTGTTTATACCAAAACGCCATGAATAAATTTAATAAAAATAAATAATCCTGTAAACCAACCCCACCGATAAAACGCCAACTAAATGACGGGAAAGAACCAACCCACGGCCAAGGTCCGACAACCATCAAAAAACACGCCAAAGAAATCAAAAAACTGATGGTTACGATATCAAACTTTGCACGTCTTACAGATAAAATTATGGTGGGCAAGAAAACAACAAAAGCCGCAATAAAAAATAGCCCTACAATTTCTATCATATGAAATCCTTCTCTCTCGAAATGAATTATATCATAAAAAGTTTTATTCACAAAACGAAAAAATTATTTTAATGCTTCGGCGGCGGCACGTGCCAATTCATCACATTTTTCGTTAAATTCTTCGCCATTATGTCCGCGTACCCAAACCCAATGAATTTTTATTTTTGCGGCCAATTCATCTAATTTTTGCCACAGGTCTTGATTTTTAACAGGTTTTTTATCCGCAGTGCGCCAGTTATTTTTTCGCCAATTTTTTATCCATGTTTGCATGCCGTTTTTTACGTATTGACTGTCGGTATGAATTTCTAACTCTTGATGCCGATGCGCCGCGGTTAGTGCGCGTATTACCGCCATTAATTCCATGCGATTGTTGGTTGTGTTTGGTTCGCCACCACTGCGGTGCGCAATATTTTTACCATCGGTTGCAACAAATGCCCATCCGCCCGGGCCGGGGTTACCCAAACAACTGCCGTCTGTCCAAATTTTTAGCATTTTATTTACCTTTTGTTTGTGATATAATATCATAAAATGTTCATAGATGCCAAGAATTTACGTGAAATGTCTAATGCGTTGCGCGCAACTGCGTTACGTACGTTGCGTCACGCACAAAGTGGGCATTTCGGTATCATAATGTCGGCGGCTGATATCGTTACAATGATTTATGCGGTGTTCATGTCGGGCGCAAATGACAGGTTTGTTTTGTCTGCGGGACATGGTTCGGCATTGTTGTATTCGGCATTAAGTTTATCAGGTCATAATATCGGAAATTTAGATTCTTTTCGCAGGTTTGGTGGGTTGCCGGGACATCCGGAATTTGGCATGGATGGCGTTGCCGCAACAACAGGACCACTGGGCCAAGGTGTTGCAAATGCGGTTGGTATGGCGATTGCAGAAAAACATAAAAATACATGTGGGCGTGTTTTTTGTTTGTGCAGTGATGGCGATTTGATGGAAGGTGTTGCCAATGAAGCAATAGGTTTTGCCGGCCGATATAATCTGGATAATCTGGTTTTGTTTTGGGATGATAACGGATTGTCAATAGATGGTGTTGCACAAACGGATGTGAATATTCCAATGCGTATGCGTGCGGCCGGTTGGACGGTTGTGGCGGCCGATGGAAATGATTTTGATTCGATATATGATGCGGTATATGGCGCGAATACCAAGGGACCTTTGTTTGTTGCCTGTAAAACCGTATTGGGGGCGGATTCTTCGGTTGCAGGTATGGCGCGTGCGCATGGTTTTGGTGTTTCTGATTTAGAATTGGTGAATTTAATAGAGCGTTTCGATTCGGTATCTGGATTAAATTTGTGGAAAAAATTGGCGGTCGAATTCAAAAAAAATCGAACGTCTTTGCGGCGGGTTGTTTTGCCGAATGACGTGTTGCCGAAATGTCCGAATTTTATTTCAACACGCGAAATGTCGGGTATCTATCTGAACCAAATTGTTGCGCGCAATCGTAATTTGATTGGGGGCAGTGCGGATTTATCATCCAGTACAAATGTTAAATCTGATGCAACATGTGAAATTACACGTGATGATTTTTCCGGGAACTTTATAAATTACGGTGTGCGCGAACATGCAATGGCGGCAATTATGAACGGTATGACTTATGCCGGTTTGCGTACATTTGGTTCAACATTTTTGGTGTTCAGCGATTATATGCGTGGTGCGATGCGTATTGCGGCATTGTCGGGGCTGCCGGTTGTATATGTGTTGACACATGACAGTATTGCGGTCGGTCAAGATGGTCCAACGCATCAACCGGTGGAACAAATTGCGGGACTGCGTTTGATTCCGAATATGAATGTGTTTCGACCATCTAATATGGCCGAAGTTGCGGTTGCATGGCGAACCGCGTTAAGTGAACCTTGTCGTCCATCTTGTATCATTTTATCGCGCCAAAAAATAAATCAAACTTTGTCGGCGGTGGTGGGAACCCCATATTGTGGCGGCTATGTTGTATATCGCGCGCGCCGGCACAGAATACGTATGACATTGATTGCAACCGGAACCGAAGTGCCTTTGGCAATCAGTGTGGCACGTCGTTTGGGGCCTTGGGTTCAGGTGGTCAGTATGCCATCTGTTTCTAAATTCCGGGAAATGGATGCGGCATATAAGAAACAAATCTTGCGCGGACGTGTTGTCGTGATAGAGGCGGGCGCAACATCTGGGTGGTTTGAGTTTGCTGATGCGGTGATTGGTGTTGACGGGTTTGGCGCATCGGGGCCGGGCGATATGGTTTATCGTGAATATGGTTTTGATACCAGTGCAATAGTTCAAGAGATTCGTGGCAGATTAAAAAATGGCAAATTATGAATTTATCACGTCTGATGGTGAACATATTCCAATAGAAATAAATGTAAAGCGCGGTATGAAAAATATAACCTTGCGACCGCGTGTTGTGTGTGGTGCGCGGCGTATAGAAATATCGCGTCCATGGTTGTCGACAGATGCGGCGGCGATGCGTTTTGTTGAACAGAAACGGCGTTGGTTGGAACGAATTTTTGCAAATGCGCCATGTCGTGGACATTTAAAATCTGGCGATTGGTTTGATTTTTTGGATATGCGTGTACACGTGTTGCATGATGATACTGTGCGGGTAACACGATTCGTTTTACAAGATGATGGTACGTACACCTTGTTTGTTGGTGGGGATGCGGCGTTATTGGAAAACCGTATTCGTACATTTATAAAGTCAGAATTATTAAAACATATCAAGAAACTGATTTTGCAAACACCGCGTGAATTTTGGCCACGACGTATTGCGTTGCGCGATACGTCATCACGTTGGGGGTCTTGTTCAACGACCGGGACAATATCTTTTTCGTGGCGATTGGCGTTTGCGCCATACGATGTTATGCGGTATGTTGTTATGCACGAATTATCGCACAGAAAGCACATGGACCACTCTCCGGAATTTTGGGCCCAGGTTAGGGCATTATATGGTTTTGGTGTGGAACGTGCAAAACGTTGGCTGACCAAAAACGGCGCTTCGTTGCATCAGTACTTATAAATACTTTTCTTTGTTTGTTGCGAAACCATTCCTGAACCAATTTGGGGGCTTTTTTATTATAATTTTATTGTGTCAAAGTGGCATAAAAATAAAAAACAATTAACAAAGGACGAAAATATGAAAAAAATATCAGTGCTTGCGATATTGGGCGCGATTGCGACCGTACCTGGTTTTGCCGCATCGAATAATATGAATAATAATGCGATGACGGTTGTATCTGTTGAAGAAGTTCGCAATATGTCGGACAATTCACCGGTTATAATTCGCGGATATATGTTGCGCCAAAATGGTGAAAATTCCTATGTATTCCAAGATGATACCGGCACAATCAATTTGGAAATAGACGAAGAAGATTGGGGTGGTCAAACATTTTCACCAAATGATTTTGTAGAAGTATGGGGTGAAGTTGATAAAAACGGAATGTCGGTTACCGAAATTGACGTATCCGCAATCAAAAAATTATAAATCACAAGATTTATAAAAAAACAGGTGCAAATTTGCACCCGTTTTTTTGTTTTTATGATATAACTCCCGTAACATTAATGTGGGGGCACGCGTATGAAACAATTTACAAAAAATCGCAGAAATCTAGAGAGAAACTAGCGACCTTAAAAAACATACATTTGTATGCGGCTGTGTTTCTTTGATAGTTTTGCTATTTATTTGTTAATTGCAATTCTATACGGCGATTTTTTTGCAAACTGGCCTTGTCTGCACCTAATTCAACCGGGTGTAAATCACCAAAGCCCGTTGGAACCAATCGGCGTGGTGATACCCCATCACGAATTAATTCATTTGCAACAACCGTTGCGCGCAACAATGATAATTGCATATTTGTTTTGTATGCCGCATTACCACGAACAACCTGTTTGTTGTCGGTATGACCGTCAACACGAATAATCCAATCAATGTCAGACGGAATTTGATTTTCCAAATCTTTGATAACGTTGGATATTAGTTTTAATTGCTTTTTACCTTCGGGTGATAATTTGTATGAACCACTGGAAAACAATATATCACTGGGGACGATAAAGCGGTCGCCGTCTTGTTGTAACGTTTTGGTGTCGCCCAATGCCAATTTGATGGATTTATAAAATTCAGATTGATATTTGCCCATATCTTGCAGTTCGGCAACCTTGTCCGCCAAGGCCTTGTTCAGGCGCGTTGACATTTCAACGTATTGAACTTCTTGTTCTTTTGATTTGGCTTCGGCGGCATCCAGTGCCGAATTTAGGCGTGCCAATTCCGCCGCCTGTTCGCGTGATATTTTTTCAGATTCGGCAACAACCGCCTGGGTTTCGGCACGTGCGTCATTTAATTCTGTGGTTAACTGTTGTATTTTTGCACCTTTTTCGGAATCCTGGGTTTGTAATTGGTTAACCTGTTTTTCATATGCGCCAATCAGGTCAACAATGGATGAATCCTTGGCTTCTAAATCTGCGGCGGCGGATTCCAAGTTTGCGCGTGCCGTTAATAACAACTGGGTTGCTTCTTCGGCATCGGCGGTCATTTGACGAATTTTTTCGGTTTGCTCTGCATTGGTTTGCTTTAATTCTGCGATGGTCTTTACACCGGTTGATTTGTTAAACACACTAGTTGTGGTCCACAAAAACACGAACACAATCAGTAAGAATATTAATATGATAACCAGATTTGAAAACAAATCTACAAATGCCGGCCAAGTATTCGTTTTGTCGCGCAGATGAAAATTAAACATTGTTATATCCTCTCTCTCTTGTGTGTGTTTATTTGCTTAAAGCATCGTCCAATTTTTGGGCGATTTCGCTGATTTTCTGGGTGTCTTGTTGAATTTTGGGTAAAATTGTTGATTGTTCTTGCAACCCCGATACGTTTGTTCTTTTTGCCAAGAAATCTTCGATGTCGC
>CADARU010000004.1:65065-96160 GCA_902790415.1 uncultured Pseudomonadota bacterium
TCGATGTCGCGGAATATCGCCCCTTGGGCTAACTGAACCTGTAACCCCAGGAATCCGACAACCAAACTGCCCCCCAGGCCAAGCAAAGAACTGGTAAACGCGGTTGCCATACCACCCAAAGGTTTGCTTAACCCACGTTGCATGGATTCCAAAACCGTTTCATCAGAAAAATCTAAATTCCCAATCAGTTCGGCAAAACCTCCAACGGTCAAAATCAGTCCCCAAAATGTGCCACGTAATCCTAAAAATATAAGTGTGTTCGTTACATAGCGCAACGATTCGCGGTCGTCTTCAAATCTAACCAATATCATATCCAATATTCCGTGCAGTGAACCGGCATCCATCTTTTGTGGCCGCCCCGCCAACATCAAGGATATAGAACGTAACAATTTTGGTGTCTTGATTGCACGATGGCCGCGCATATATGATTTCAACCAACGATATTCAGGCAATAATTGAAATACTTTGATAAAACATAAAATTATGCCGAACAATGTTGTGCCAATAATTATGCCGTTCAAGTAAATGTTTGATACCGCAATCGCCAAAAAAGTCCGATAAAACAACAGAATACCACATAAAATCAGTGCGGTAAAAAAAGCCATCCTGTTAAGTTTTGTATGAAAATTATTCATAGTTCCTTCTCTCGTTATATTACAATGATAGTAAATTTTAAAAACTTGTGTCAATAGAGATTATTTGCATGTTTAACAAAATACTTGCATTTTTATAATTTTTAGGCATAATTTGGTCTGTTCCTGCTGTAATCAATGGTGATTACGGCTGTATAAACCAAAGGAAATAAAATGGCTTACTATGAAAGTGTCTTGGTTTTTCGCCAAGATTTGACCGAGCCGCAGGTTAAAGAAAAAGCGGCAAAATTCGCAGGTATTATCAAAGAATTGGGCGGTGATGTAAAATCTACCGAATTCTGGGGATTGAAAAATCTGGCCTATGTCATTCGTAAAAATCGCAAGGCGCATTATGTTATGATGAACGTTGAAATGCCGGGTGAATCTATCACAGAATTAGAACGTCGCAGTCGTATCGATGAAGATGTTATTCGTTTCTTGAATGTGCGTGTTGAAAAATTGGCAACCACACCTTCAATCATGATGAAAAAAAATAGCGAAGAGGGTGAATAATGGCAGTTCGTGCAGCAATTTATCGTAAAAAACAAAATCCTTTAAAGGACAAAGATATTGACTATAAAGATGTTAAGATGTTGTCTCGTTATATCACAGAACGTGGTAAAATCGTGCCAAGTCGTATCAGCGGTGTTTCCCAGAAAGACCAACGTACTTTAAGTCGCGAAATCAAACGCGCACGTCATTTGGGATTGTTACCGTTCGTTCGTAATAACATCGGTTAATAAAAATATTTGGGAATTATTCCCTAACTTACATAAAAAATAAGGACAGATAAAATGAAAGTTATTTTAACAGAAAAAATTACAAAATTGGGTAACATTGGCGACACAGTAGAAGTAAAAACCGGGTTCGCACGTAATTTCTTGTTACCAAATAACAAAGCGTTACGTTACAGCCGCGAAAATGTCGCATTGTTCGAAGCACAAAAAGCAGAATTGCAGGCACGTCATGAAAAGGCCCGCAAAGATGCCGAAGGCAAAGTTGATGCGGTTAAATCTGCAAAATTGTATATGATTCGTCAGGCAGGTGATACAGGTCAATTATATGGTTCTGTGTCCAGTCGTGATATTGCACGTATGTTGAAAGACGTTGCAAATGTTGACGTTTTGTCTGCCCAGGTTTTATTGGGTGCCCCAATTAAATCTGTTGGTGCGTTTGATACAAAAATCGCTTTGCATCCGGATGTTGTTGTGCCGGTCAAAGTGTATGTTGCGCGTACAAACGATGAAATCGATGCCTTGGTTGCTGGTAAGGTTTTGACCTTTGGAACCAAGAAAGTCGAAGAAAACGAAGAATCTGCTGAAAAAACAGCGGAAAAAGCAGAAGAAGTTGTCGCAGATAAAAAAGAAGAAGCGGCACAAACACAAGAATAAATTCTTGTTCGCGTTTTTTGACCCCTGTCCTGTATTAGACAGGGGTCAATGTTTTTGTTGTTTTATGTGATGTTTTTTGTTATGCTGTCGTTCAATAGAGGTGTAAAAAACATGAAGAAAATTGTTGCGGCGATAAAAGCGTTTATTAAAAATGATGACCCAAGAACAAAAATAAAATGGTCTTTGTATGGTCGTGTATGGTTGGAATTCGGAAAACCTTATTGGAAATTGTTAATCGCGGGTGTTTTGTGTACGACGATTGCCGCCGGTGCCGAAGCGTTTTCCATCACTTTGGTAAAACAGGTAATCGACCAGGGCTTTATTGAAAAAAATATGGCATCTTTGGTTGTTATCGGTGTAGAAATTATTGGTGCCTTTGGTGCCAAGGGTTTGTTCAATTATTTAAAAATGTTGGCCATGACCAAGGCCGGGTTAAGGGGTGTATCCGCGTTGCGGCGCAGTTTATATAAAAATATGGTAAAACAGTCAATGGAATACTTTAATGGCACCCATACGGGGACATTGTTGAATTATTTTACCAATATGGCCAGCGCGGTTTTAAGTTTGGTTACAGATAATGTTATTTCCATCGTTCATAATGTTGCAACAGTTATAATGATGGTGGGATTGATGATTTGGTATGCGCCCCAGATGACGGTTGTATTGTTATTCTTGATACCTGGAATAATCGTGCCTTTGATTATAATTATGCGTAAAAAGAATTTGTTAACACGTACCAGTTACGGTGTCGAAGCCGAAGCAATCACACATATAACCCAATCTATCGAAGGAATTAAAACCATCCAGGCTTTTTCTAATGAAAAACAGGAATCAGTTCGTATGGATGATGTCGAAGACGGACGTATAAATGTTCGTTTAAAATCGGCAAAATTGTCCGGGTTGCAAACACCTATTTTGGAAACAATGATTTCTGTCGGGTTGTGTTTGTCGTTGTTGGTTGGTGGACATTTTATAACCAGTGGTTCAATATCAACAGGTGATTTCGCGGCGTTTTTATTGGCGTTGACGGCGGCATATAAACCGGCAAAATCATTAACAAATGTTAATGGTGGTATCCAGGCGGGCTTAATCGCGGCGGAATCTTTGTTTAAATTTTTGGATAAAAAACCTACTATCAAAGATGCACCAAATGCACGTGAATTGCCACGTGGAAAAATGAGTGTTAGTTTGGATCATGTTACATTTGCCTATAACCCAAAAGATGGTAATGTATTAAATGATGTTTCTTTGGATGTTGATGCAGGTAAAGTATGCGCTTTTGTAGGCCCCAGTGGTGGTGGAAAATCCACAATATTTAATTTGCTGGAACGTTTTTATGACCCACAGAATGGCGCAGTGTTGGTAAACGGACATGATATACGTGAATTTACATTGAGGTCTTTGCGACATAATATGTCAACGGTTTCCCAAGATGTGTTTTTGTTCAATGGAACAATTGCGGATAATATTCGTTATGGTAATCCTGATGCCACAATGGACCAAGTTATTGCGGCGGCCAAGGCGGCAAATGCCCATGAATTTATAATGGGTTTTCCAAAGGGCTATGATAATAACGTTGGTGAACGCGGTGCATTGTTATCTGGTGGCCAAAAGCAACGTATTGCGATTGCACGCGCAATATTGCGTGATGCCCCAATTTTACTGTTAGACGAAGCGACCAGTGCATTAGACAGTGAATCAGAAAGATTGATTCAAAATGCGTTGAAAGATTTAATGAAAGGGCGTACAACCTTTGTTATTGCGCACCGTTTGGCAACAATTGTGGATGCCGATATTATTTGTGTGGTCAAAGGCGGGCGTATAGTAGAGCAGGGAACAGATGCCGAATTATATGCGCGTGGTGGCGATTACACAAAATTGAAAGATATACAATTTAAAAAGAAGAAAGAAGAAAAACAATAAAAATACCGCCACCAAGGCGGTGTTTCATTTTACAAAAAACACTTGACAAAAATATAATTTTGGGCTATGTTACACTTGAATAAAACAAGAGGATGCAAATATGTTTGATAGATTGAAGATGAAATTGGCGGCACGTCGTGTCGAACGCAAACGTGATTTTGCGGCGGCGGACAAGCGTATTATGAAAAATGATTCACGAACAAAACGCGTTTTGTTGTGGCCTTTTCGTATGATAGGGCGCGGATTGCGTTGGGTGTGGGATGTTGTTGTTTCTGTGATTTCTTGGATTTGGGAATTGATTTGTAATATTAATTTGATTGGCTTGTTAAATTTGACGTTAATTATCGCGATTATTGTTTTGTTTTCTATGTTAATCATAGATTTGGTTAATGTGTCGCGTAAACCGGTGGTTGTTATGGTGCCGACCAAAGATGCCACTGTGCAAGTTATTGGTAAAAACGCAACCAAGCAACAAACAAAAAAATATATGAAAGACATGAACGCTATTGTTTTACCTTTAAAGCGCGATGAAAAAACGGGTAATTTGGAATACGGACGTGCGGTAAATATTAATGGAAACGAATCGGTACAAAATAATACAAATTCTGAAAATTTATATGGTGATGTTATTATTGAAACACGTACCGAAAGAAATATGTTGGCAAATGGAACCAAGGTTAATGGAAACGTATATTTACAAAATATGCGCAAATACGTTTTGCCTTGTGATGTAGATATTCGTGGTAATTTGTTTTTGCGTAATGTGGGGATGTTGCAATTCTGTGGTAAATTTACGGTTAATGGTAATATTTATGTCAGTCCACGTTCGTCTTTTGGCCCTTTGCCGGCCAGCGCGGAACTTGGTGGTCAAATAATTATGTAAGATTAAATTGTTGCCCCGTATCTGCGGGGCGTTTTTTTTATAAAATATTCTGGGATTTTGTGTGTGAATTGGTTATAATTTACGCATTATGAAATTAGAATCCGAAGGACTGTTAATATCTTTGCGACCGTTTGATGAACACAATGCGATTGGGCATGTGTTTTCACGTGATTATGGAATAATCAGTGGAATGATGCGTGGTGCGCTGGTTGGTAAAAAAAATGTGCCATTGGTGGGCCAGGTTGGGGCGGTATCGTGGAATGCGCGATTGGATTCGGCACTTGGGGTATTTCACTGGGAGGCCGAACGTAATCTGGCCGCGCCAATTATGATGAACGCAAAAACATTAGGTTTTATGAATTCTGCATTTGATTTATTGTTGAATCTGTTGCCGGAACGCGAAGCGTATCCAAATTTATATCCTGAAACATTAGACATGTTACGTGCATTGGCAATGAATCCGGGGGCATGTAATGATTTCTATCTGGCGTGGGAGGTTTGTTTATTACGCGAATTGGGTTACGCATTAAATTTGACCAGATGTTCGGGGTGTGGAAAAACGGAAAATTTAAATTACTTGTCGCCAAGAACAGGACGTGCGGTGTGTGATGATTGTGCGGCCCCATACTTGACCCGTTTGTACAAGTTGCCCATATCACTGGCCACTACATTTAGATTCCTAGAAAATATTTGTTTGCAACAAGATGCGAAAATTCCGCAATCCAGGGTTATATTAAATTCCTAAAAAATATAATAAATTTGTTGCAAAATTAAAATTCTTTTTGCTAATATAAATTTGTTCAACAACAAAGGAGAAAAATATGATTTGGACAATTGTACTTCTGATTGTTGGTATCGCGTTGTTTTTGTTTGGTGGCATGTTTGTCGCCCTGGACAGCAAGAAACCATCTTTCGGTGGAATCATGATTAAAAAAACAATCAAATTGATTTCTATCATTTTGATTTCTGGATGTGTGTGCCGCATTGTAACACCGTATTATTTGGTCAAGGTTAACCCATCTATCTTGCAGACGATGGTTACCGCAATGCAGGAACAACAGAACGCAGAAAAGAGCAAAGTTGTTCGTTCCTATGTTCGTTCACACATGGATGAAATGACCGCAGATGCACCAATCTGGGGTAAAGAAGATGCCAAGAAAACTGTTTTCTTGTGGTCTGATTATTCTTGCCCGTTCTGCCGTCGTGTTCATGGTGAATTGGCACGTGTTATGGAAGCGCGCGATGATGTACGTGTTGTGTTGAAAAACTTCTCTATCCATGGCGATTTGTCTGATGCCCCAGCCAAGGCGGTTATCGCGGCAAAATTGCAAGGCAACGACAAAGCATCTGCTCTGGACAGAAAGTTGATGGAAAAAGATTACTTTACCCAAGAAGATATGAAAGACCGTTCAAAATTGGGTGATAAAGTTCACAAAAACGTTATGGCTTTGGCAAAAGAAGTAGGCCTGGATGTTGAACAATTGGAACGCGATATGAAGGGCCCAGTTGTTGCGCGTGAATTGGCAAACGTTCGTGAATTGGCACAACGTTTCGAAATCAGCGGCACACCGTACCTGATTATCGGTGAACAGGCATTCCCTGGTGCGATTCCGTATGATCAAATCGTTGAAGCGTTAGATAAATAATTTATCGTTTCAGTAAAATAAAAAACACCGCCCAAACGGGCGGTTGTTTTTTGTAAATAATATTAAGATTCTAACACACTAATACCCGGTAATTCGCGACCTTCGATGAATTCTAAAAATGCGCCGCCACCGGTTGATACATATGATATATCGTCCGCCACACCACATGCGTGCAGTGCCGCGACCGTATCGCCACCGCCAACGACGGCGACATCCATATTCTATTGTGCCATACCAACGGTGCCGTTCCAAATAACGGTCGCGGCATTTTCTATTTCTGTAACGGTACGCGCGGTTGTTTCAATACCGGAATCTATGATAACATCATCAGGTTCGATTTCGTCTATGCAACGATTAAAACGTTGTGCGTTTGGGGCAAATTCTTTGCCAACACCTTTATCCAATGGTACCAAAACGCGACAATTATTTTGTTGGGCATATTTCAAAATTGCTAATGCGTTTTCTTTTTGGTCCGGTTCATACAACGAATTACCAACGTTTGCACCCATTGCAAAGTTAAATGTTGTACCCAATGCGCCGCCAATAATTAGTGTGTCCGATAACCGCGCCAACGCGCGCAAGACACCAATTTTGGTTGAAACCTTGGACCCCGCAACAATGGACAGTAACGGATGTTTTGGGGTTTCCATAACGCGTGTTAAATTTTCAATTTCTGATGCCAATAACAATCCGGCATAAGATGGCAAATATTTGGTAACACCAACTGTACTGGCATGCGCACGATGTGAAACCGCAAATGCATCATTTATGTAAATATCAAAACCGGCCGCTAATTTTTTTGCAAATTCTGAATCGTTTTCTTCTTCGCCCGCATAGAATCGAACATTTTCCAACAGCACAACATCGCCATCGTGCATATTTGCCATAAAAGATTTATCCAAGCAATCAGGAATCAACGGCACATGCATATATTCGGCAATCGGTGCCAAAGAAAATTCCATGTTACGTGCGCCTTTTGGACGGCCCAGGTGCGACACAATCGCCACACGCGCCCCCATTTCACGCAACCGGTTTATTGTCGGCATGCTTTGGTCGATACGAAATGCATCAGTAATTTTGCCGTCCACAATTTGTACATTAAAATCATCGCGCAGCAACACATATTTGCCGCGTAAATCCAACCCGTCTATCGTGCGCAGTTTCATGTTTCCCTTCCTTTTATATGTTTAACGATTTTTTTTATAAAACAGGTCAAATATTGGGCAACGATCGAGACGATGCAAATCCACGCATAAATTCGGTTCGCCGTGTAAAAACACCCTGTCATCATTTGTTTCGGATAATCGTTCTATAAATGCGCGGTATTCACGGAAATGTTTGCTGACCCTGTTGCACACCTGACCTGTGGCCAAACAAATATATGTATCTTGGGGTAAGTTATAATCGCGTTCATATAACGGTTTCAAATCTTTTTCGTTCATTTAAAATCCTTGTTTGTTATCGCAGAAATTGTAAAAAACGCATGTAAAAAGTCAAGTGCTTTGTCCAATTACAGGGCTTTCTTGACCGGTCCAAATGTTTTTCGGTGGTGTTCGGTGATGCCATATTTTTCGATTGCGCACAAATGTTCCGCGGTGGGATAACCCGCATTTTTATCCCATCCATACATTGGAAATTGTGTTGCCAATTCATGCATAATTCTATCACGTGTTTCTTTGGCGATAATGGATGCCGCCGCAATAGAGAGAGATTTTGCATCACCTTTGACTATTGCGCGGCCACACAAATTTTTGGGTACGCGGTTGCCGTCAATCAGACAAACATCTGGCTTTTGGTTTAATCCCGCAACCGCCCGTTCCATCGCACACATAGATGCCCAGAGAATATTTAATTCGTCTATTTCCGCCGGACTGCATTGACCGGTTGCCCAAATTGTGTTGCGGATTATCCAATCGTATGCGGTTGCCCTTTGTGCCGGCGACATTTTTTTAGAATCCCTTATTATTACCGGAATTTCAATATCGCGATTTGGAAAAATAACCGCCGCCGCAACAACCGGTCCACACAAGGGGCCACGACCGGCCTCGTCAACACCGGCGATAAAACTTGCGTTTGTTTCGTTTTCAATAGAAAAGTCAGGAATTACAATCATAGCAATTCCTTAAATAGAATATGGTATTTCTTCAACACGCACGTATTCATCTTCACTGTTATACAGTGGCCACTCGGAATCAGCCAAAACCTTTAATGTTGTTAACGGCTGATTCAAACGTGCACGATACAGCCATAAATTTGCCATCACGCGTTTGATATAGCCACGTGTTTCATACGCCGGGAAACTTTCGATATACAATAATGGGTCAGATGTTACAAAAGATTTTTCAAACTTTATCAGTGAACCCATACCTGCATTATATGCAATTAACATTTTTACAATGTTATTGTTGACGTTTGGATGCATTAACAAATCAACTATGTATTGTTGTCCCAAGAACATATTATGTTCGGGATTTGACATATCTATATCAGACATATTTACCTTGTTTGCACGTGCAACACGTTTGGCGGTACTGGGCATAATTTGCATCAGTCCGTTTGCGCCCGCATTTGACGTAACGTTTGTTCTAAAACCGCTTTCTTGTTTTGTAATTGCCAACAACAATGCCCGGTCAATAGACCAACCGCCCATTGGTTCCCAATCGGGCAGGGGGTATTGCGCAGAATAAATAACATCATCATCTATTTCTAAAATTCCCCGGTCTTGGATTACACCGGAAACCAAAATCGCGACACGTGGTAAACCATAAGCGCCTGCAACAGCATTTATCGCATGCAATTCTTTGTCGGTTATTTTTGATGTAATCATGTATTTCAGATATTGTTCGGCGCGGTCTTTGCGATTGACCTGTAATAGTGCCAAGGCAATTTTTCCATATTTATTTGCACGCAACACATCAATATCTTCTTCGGTTAATTCTTGTTCAAAAAATTCATATTGCGGTACGTTTCCTAACATTGTTGCCGATAATGCGCCATAGAAAGCCATCGGATGTGCCGCCGCAATTTTCCAATAATCACGCGCCACAGATTCTTGACCGCGCATACTAGCCGCGCGGCCCGCCCAAAATGCGGCCTCTATTTTTCTGGCGTTGTTGATTTGTTTTAGTTTTAAAATACGGCTAAAATACTTTTCACTTTCGGCAAATTTTTCTTCTTTGAAATATAATAACCCCATTGTCCATAAACCGTATTCCGATTCGGCATCCGAAGACACAAATCCCCATTTTTTTGCCAATTCATATTCACCATTTGTATAGTAAACGTATGCCAAACGTCCGGCCAAACGTCCATAATCCGATTCGGTTAAACGTGCCTTGAACAGGCGGTCTTCCAAAATGTTTCGGGCGACTTTGGTACTGCCACTGCGGATGGCTTTCTTGAATTTAGTTATATTTTTATCAATGTTTCCAGAATATTGTTTGGCGGTCCATGTTTCTGATTGCGCAGTTTCAATGGATAAACCACCGGTCATAATACTGGGGACCTTGGATGGGTGTACAGTTGCCTGTTTTAATTTCGCCATTTTTTCCATACGTGCGGCACCCGGCATATCATAATATTTATTCATCCAATTTTTGATTTCTGCGCCCTTGGTGCGATATTGCTTTGAAAAATAACGTTGATATAAAATTTCGTTCATTAAAATAGGGTCGCTAATCTGGTGCTCTAATTTTTGTGCGGCGGTAATTTTTTCATTGTCTTGTAGCAAGAACATTTGGGTGTACAAACTTTCATCTGCATCAGATAATACATCCAAGTGTTCCGCGCCACGCGCCGAAAACGAAATTGCAACGGCAAAAATGAAAATGAATATTTTTCTCATGTTAGAACAGTGATGTTTTGGGTAATTTGCAAACCACAGTTTCGTCTGTAACCTCTGGTATTGTGTCGATTATTTTTTTGAAATCAGATATTTTTGAAAACTTGCGATAAACAGATACAAATCGAATAAATGCAATCGGGTCCAGATTTAATAACGAATCAGACACCATTTGACCAACCTGAACACTGGTTACCGTATCATCAACGTTTTCGGTTTCAAGTCTGCGTTGAATAGATGCAACCAACCGTTCAATTTGTTCATCGCCCACATCGCGATTGCGACAGGCCAATTTTATACTGCGGCGTAATTTGTCGCGGTCAAAGGGTTCGGTTTTGCCGCTGTTTTTACGGACGACCAAATCACGCATTTGAATACGTTCAACCGTTGTAAATTTTGCACCGCATTGGTTACAAACCCGGCGGCGTCTGATGGTTGCGCTTTCTAAATCGGGTCTGGAATCGGCGACCCGGCTGTCGGCATAATTGCAATAAGGACATCTCATACCCCATAATTTAGCAATCTATTTCTTTGGTGTAAAGTGGAATTTACATGTAAAAAAAATTGCATTTTTATAAAAATCAAGACCTTTTTTTGTTTTTTGTTATCTCGATGCGTAAAAAAATACATGAAAATATGGTATAATGTTACGAACGAGAGAGATATACGTGGACAAATACCTGAATAAAATTTTATTGGGTGATTGCATAGAAATAATGCGCAGCATTCCAGATGCATCTGTTGATGCGGTGTTCGCGGATTCTCCGTATAATTTACAGTTGGGACAAAAGACATTGTATCGTCCCGAAGACCAAACTGCGGCACGTGCGGTTCGTGATGCGTGGGATGCGTTTGAATCGCCGGCACAATATAACGAGTTTTCACGTCAATGGTTAACCGAGTGTAAACGTATATTAAAACCTGATGGTGCAATGTGGGCAATCGGGTCTTATCATAATATTTTTCAAATTGGTGCAATTATGCAAGATTTGGGTTTTTGGATATTAAATGATATTGTCTGGGTAAAGACAAATCCTATGCCTAATTTTCGTGGTACGCGTTTTACAAATGCACATGAAACGTTAATTTGGGCAACGCCAACCAAGACCGGCAAATACACTTTTAATTATGAAACAATGAAAAAATTAAATGGTGGCAAACAGATGCGCTCTGATTGGGATATGAACATTTGTTTGGGCGAAGAACGTTTAAAAGGTGCCGATGGGAAAAGTTTGCACAATACGCAAAAACCAATGGATTTATTGCGCCGCGTTATTTTGGCATCAACAAAACCGGGCGATGTTATCCTGGACCCTTTTGTGGGCAGTGGTACAACCGCGGCGGCGGCGCGTGAATTGGGTCGTCAATTTATCGGAATAGACCGGGATGCGGTCTATGTAGATGCGGCGCGTGCCAGATTGGAAAATATTACCCCAATAGATTTATCTGATATCGAGGTTTCTAAGCCCAAGCGCGAAGAAGTGCGTGTTGCGTTTCGCGAATTGTTGGATGCAGGATTGTTATATGCCGGTCAAACATTGGTCAGCCCGCGTGGTGAACGTGTTATGATTGCATCTGATGGTAATTTGGTACACAGTTTATATGGCAAGGCATCTATTCATATTATGGCGGCGCGTATTCAACATTGTACGAATTATAACGGTTGGGATTATTGGTCGGCGGAAAAGCGCGATGGAACATTGGTATCCATTGACGAATTGCGCAAATACGTACGCGGTATCAAGGCCGATATGAGAAAAGTCGCATAAATTTATCTGTTTGAAAATGACTTGTTGTTGTACGTAAACAAAATCGGTTTTGATAAAAATTTTTTATTGTTGTCTTTGAAATATTTTTCTAAACCTTGTTCGGTATCTTTGATTTTTGTTCCGGTTTTTGCCGCCAAGAATTTATCTTTGCAATAATTAGAATATTCAACATAGTTTTCGGATGTAATTTTTTGTTTTTTTAATCCGGGGACGTTAATACAAGAACCGCGTTTTGTGTTGGTCATATTTTCTACTGTGTTGCAATAGCCGTCTGTGTTCAAGAAAAACAACGTTTCGTTGATACAGCGCGGGGTAAAGGCATCCGCGTTGGTCCAATTCATAATTTGGTTTGCACACTTGATTTTGTCTTGGTAATTTTCGCTAATGAAACTGCATAATCCTTTGAGATTTTTATCTGGTGAATTATATACGGCACAAAAAATCGCCGAAAACTCATTAGGGGTTAATTCTGCACCTTGTAATTTTTCAAACATGTGTTCCAGTATGGTTTTGTTGGTAACAACTTTACCACTTGGCACATCAAGTGTTTTTGTGCGATATTTTGCCCATCCGATTATCAGTTTTAACATATCTTCATACGAATAAGTTTTGCCGACAAATTTTTCGGGCGCATCCTTAATACGTACCCAAACCGCATCAGGATTATTATAATCGTTTATGTTTTCCAATGCGTATGTTGACCCCAGCCCCAAAGTGTTTGGTGTGGTTGCGCCGTTCCATCCATCAGAATAGGCGACATTAACGGGACATTCTTCCAAACAAAGTTCTTCATAAATCAGTTTTAATGAAATGTCGAACAAATTTACAATGTCAGCATATGATTCTATCTTTATTGGTAAAATCCCATTTTCCCGGGCGCGGTTTAACCAATTAAATAAATAGGTATAATCCATTTTTTCTGTGTGTTGTGCGGTCGGCGTATAAAGGGTGCCTTGTGTTGCCAACATGATGACAAGGGTTGCAAATATGCCTTTTATATAATTTTTTGTTGTTGTATTCATTTGTATTTTACTCTGATTGCTCTAATTGTTGGGTGAAAAATCGCCTGATAGTATCGCAAACAAATTAAAAAAACAACAATTTTGTTTGGTGGATTATATTCCGGTGTGATGCCCGTAAATCCGGATTTTTTTGGGACAAAAACGAACGATTTTGTAAAGGCATTTTTCATAAAATTATTTCCCGGATTTCCGGGATTTTTTGTTCGGTAAAACCCGGGGGTCAAAAACGTTCCTTTTTGACTATCATACTTTTCGGGGGTGTATTGTTTCCTATGAACATACGTTTTCTGTGTATTTTTATATTTCTTATGTGCGTGTTTACTGCGGGCATTGTAAACGCGCACACCCTGCATGTTGAAAATAAAACATTTGCACTGTCCCAGACAAAATACACCACACCATCCTTGGCTTTTGGGGTTGGTAATGAAGTTTGGTACGCACCATTGGCACGCGTATTCATAAATGATTCACTGCATTTAAGAGTTGGTTCCACCACGTATTCTGTTATAAATTGCGCAGAAGGTTTTGTTGATACCGAAAACTATACATACGATGAAAATGGCCGGCTGATTGGCGCAGACGAGAATTTGTGGGCGCAAAATAAAAGCTATGCTTATATAGATACAGGATTTACTGCGAATGGTAACACAAGAATAAAAACCAAATTCTATAACACAAGTTCTGGAGCGAAATGGTTTTTTGGCTCTAGAATGGCAAAAAATTATAGGGCTTTTGCTTTACAGTGTCCCGGAAACAATTATAGCGTTCGAAATGATTATGGCAATCTCGTACCAAACATAACGGGTACAAACTGTGGCGCGATAGGTATTTTTGTTGTAGATAAAAATAAAGGTAATACAACTTTAATCGCCCCCAATGGTCTAACTTACACAAATAACAATTCAACAACAAACTTTACAATATCAAAAACGACCACTATATTCGGTGCAAACACAGAAGCAGGAGTACAAACAAACACCAATAAATTTTATTATTTTAAAATTTATTCTGATGGTGCAGATGAAAATACACTGGTTCGGGATATGGTGCCAGTACCAGCGTGTATGCGGATTGGGGATTTTATTGTACCTGAAAACGGTATGTGGGATATTGTGGAACAGAAATTCTATGGTAATGCAAACGCCACTGGCACAATTATTTACGGCAAAGATAAATAATTTAAAAAAAACGGGTGCGAGTTCGCACCCGTTAAATATCATTATGCGGTTATTTCACATAACGGTTATATGTTTTTTCATTTAGTTTAACCGGATATTTACGTTTCATATATGAATCATAATCTTCTTGGATATGACGTATTGACATATTAGATACCTCGGTTGATAAATCTTGATATTTTTTTGCATCAACCTTTGGTGTCTTTTCATCCAATACGCGCAATACATAAAATTCTTTGTCGCCGTTAACAATAGAGTTTTTCCCCGGTGCATTTTTAAATGCGGCAACTAAAACATCTGTGGGTGCACCCGACATACGTGATACAACCGCGGTTTTTGCGTTTTGAATTTTTCCGGCCTGGTTTGCGGCGGTTAATATTTCGTTCGCACGAACATAGGCCTGTTTGCGTTGTTCGTTTTGTTGCCATCCGCCCATCAAATTCGATTTTACCGATTCGAATTCGGCATTGTGTTCGGCAACAATATCATCTATGCGCAAGATTACAAATCCAGATTTTGTTTCAATCAACTCGCTTTCTGTGTCGGATGGCATATCAAATATGCGTGCCAAAATCGTATTGTCGAACATTTTGTCGGCCGGTATATTTTTCGCAGATACGTTCTTATATGTTACGTATTTCGCGTTATTCTTTTTGGCCGCATCGGCAAAATTTTCACCGGCAATAATATCGTCTTCCAATTTTTGGGCGATTTTTAATTTTGCCTCGTATTCATCGGGTTTATCCATTTCGGCCGGAACCATAACGTATGAAACATCGCGTGTTTCTGGTATGCGCTCTGGATTTTGTGCATAGTATTGGCGCAAATCTTCTTCGGATGGTGTGCCAACCTTGTAATCAGAATATTTTACCGTTGCATATTCAATGGTGCGTTCGCCATAACGCGCGTTATATGCCGCGGTTGTTGCAAATTTTGGAACGTTTGGAACAATCGCCATCGGCATTAAAACCATTGTACGCATTACCTGACCACGCAGAACATCGGCAAAGCCAGATTCGCTGTATCCAGAATTTTGCAAGATAACGTCAAACATTACCGGGGAAAATTTCCCATTTTGTTGAAATTCTGGCATTTCACGAATTTGTTGCGCGATTTCGCGATCAGATACCACATAGCCAAGGTGTCTGGCATGATTTTCAACCATTTTTTGTGTGGTTAATTTCTTGATAATATTTGTCTGAAATTGGTTCGCAACAACAGGGTCGGTATAAACCGCACGTTGTTCGTCACGCGACATGTTCGCCAAATCTAATGATTTTTGGTTATTATATTGCTGTATAGATACTTTTTGGCCACCAACACGTAACAACGTAGTGTCGTTGGATGAAAAGCCAAAGACCCATTCCGCAACACCCCAACCAACAAATGAAAAGATTAAAATCCCCATCAGGAACTTCGCGACAGGTTTATCTGCCGCATTACGTAAATATTCTAGCATTTTTCCACCTTTTGCGTTACCATAGCAAAACGATACATAAAAAATCAACGGAAAAAAAGGGAAAAAGATGAAATATATTATCGGAAATTGGAAAATGAACGGTTCTAAAACCGAATTAGATGATATGATTGCAACCTTGGCCGATACCAAAACACAAAACAGGGTGGTTTTATGCGTGCCGTTTACAATGCTGGGGACGGGCGGGGCAAATGTTTCTATTGGTGCCCAAGATGTCAGTGCCCATGACCATGGTGCCTTTACTGGCGAAGTGTCCGCATCTATGATTGCCGCAACAGGTGCAAAATACGTTATTGTTGGGCACAGTGAACGCCGCGCATACCATAATGAAACAAACGATATTGTTCGCGCCAAGGCGCAAATGGCATTGGATAATGGTCTGTGTCCTATTATATGTGTCGGTGAAACAATGGATGAAAAACGTGCCGGTAAAACGTTTGATGTAATTCAATCTGCGGTTCGGGAATCAGTACCGGCAGATGTTCAGGACGACATTATAATTGCCTATGAACCGCGTTGGGCAATCGGTGCCGGTATAACACCAACACGCCAAGAAATTTCTGATGCACACAGGGTTATCGCAGAAACATTAGCATATATGGGATTAGATGGCACACCAATTTTATATGGTGCCAGTGTCAAGGCAAATAATGTCGCAGATATTGTCTCGATAGATAATGTTGATGGGGTTTTGGTTGGTGGCGCATCCTTGAAACCGCAAGATTTTTTACCTATAATAGAAAATGCAAAATAAATTAGGGAAAACAGATATGGAAGACAAAGATGTACAAATGGAAACTGTGTCGGTAAATGATACGGTTACAGAAACGCCGGATAATACGCCGGCTGATAATACAGAAGTTGCGGAATTAACGGAAAAATTGGCGGAATTAAATGATAAATATCTGCGTGTGGCGGCCGAATTGGAAAACACGCGCCGTCGTGCGGCATTGGATGCAGAATCGCGGGCGCGCAACCGCGCAATGGGGGTCGCAGAAAAAATTCTGCCTGTGATGGATGCGGTTCAGGCGGCATTAAAGCACAGCCCCGATGACGAGGGTATAAAATCTATGGCGCGTGCTTTGGATGCGGCATTTGCCCAAATTGGAATTGTAAAAGTCGAATCGATTGGCGCGGTTATGAACCCGGTATTTCATAATGCTGTTCAGGTTGTGCCGGTATCAGATGGTGTAAAGCCAAATACTGTCGTTGAAGAATTGCAAACGGGGTATATGTTTGGTGATACGGTGATGCGAACTGCGATGGTTGTGGTCGCAAAATAATATCGCCTTACAAAAGTTTGCGAATTGGCTTTTTGTGTGTTATAATCACAAGTGATTTCATAAGTATAAGGATTGAATTATGTCGTTAGTACCTGTTGTAATAGAAGAATCGCCACGTGGTGAACGTTCTTTTGATATATATTCGCGTTTGTTGCGTGATAGAATTGTTATGATAAATGGCGAAATCGAACCTGGCATGGCAAGCACTGTTGTGGCACAGTTGTTGTTTTTGGAATCTGAAAATCCAAATGCAGATATTTCATTATATATTAACAGTCCGGGCGGTGATGTATCTGCGGGTGAGGCAATATTGGATACTATGAATTACATTAAATCGCCGGTATCAACCATAGGTATGGGGTTGGTTGCTTCTATGGCATCTGTGTTGTTGGCCGGTGGACAAAAGGGTAAACGTTTTGCGTTGCCAAATGCCGAAATTATGATTCATCAACCGTTGGGCGGTTTCAAGGGCCAGGCAACCGATATGGAAATCACTATGCGTCAAATGCAAAGAATTAAAGACAATTTAACTAAACAAATGTCGGAATTTACCGGGCGAAAATATAAAGAACTGCATGATGCGATGGAACGTGATAATTGGATGTCTGCAACAGAGGCAAAAGATTTTGGTCTGATAGACGAAGTTTTAACTAGAAAATAAATTTAACGGGTGGAATTGAAATGAGTGACGATAAACAAACACCAGAAAACGCACAAAATCAACAGTTTTGCAGTTTTTGTGGCAAGGCCGTTTATGAAGTAAAAAAATTGGTCAGTGGTCGCAATGTCTGTATCTGTGATGAATGTATCGCGCTGTGTAACGATATTATGGCGGACGATATGCGGACCGAGGTTACGCGTGATGCAGAAAAATTGCCGACACCATCCCAAATATATGCGTTCTTGAACGAATATATTATCGGGCAAGATGCGGCAAAACGCACGTTGGCGGTCGCGGTTTATAATCATTATAAACGTCATAATGTTACATTGAATTCCAACGTTGAAATACAAAAATCAAATGTTTTGTTAATTGGACCAACGGGAACCGGTAAGACATTATTTGCACAAACCTTGGCGCGCATTTTGGATGTGCCTTTTGCGATTGCGGATGCAACCACTTTGACCGAGGCCGGATACGTTGGCGATGATGTGGAAAGTGTTTTAACGCAATTATTGCATAATGCGAACTTTGATGTTGAACAGGCACAACGTGGAATCGTTTATATTGACGAAATAGATAAAATTGCACGCAAGTCAGAAAATCCATCTTTGACACGTGATGTGTCTGGTGAAGGTGTGCAACAGGCGCTATTAAAATTGGTCGAAGGAACGGTCGCAAATGTATCTGCGGGTGGGGCGGGGCGTAAACACCCTGGCGAGGCCACCGTTCGTTTGGATACCAGTAAAATTTTATTTATTTGTGGCGGTGCCTTTGATGGCTTGAATAAAATTATCGGGACACGTAAATGCGAACGTGCGGGTATCGGTTTTGGTGCAAATGTCGAATCCAAAAAAGAACGCGAAGAAAAGAATAACTTATCGGATGTTCAACCTGAAGATTTGGTTAAATTTGGTATTATTCCGGAATTGGTTGGACGTTTGCCGGTTGTTGCAACACTGCAAGAATTGGACGAGGATGCATTGGTTAAAATTTTAACAGAACCAAAAAATGCGATTGTTCGTCAATATGCGGCGATGTTGGAAATGGATGGTGTTAAATTAACGGTTACGGATGATGGATTGCGTGAAATTGCACGATTGGCATTGGCACGCAAAACCGGTGCGCGTGGTTTACGCAGTATATTAGAAAAGATTTTATTGGAACCAATGTTCGATGCACCCGACAAACCGGATTTGCAAGAAATAGTCATAGATAAAGATGTTGTTTCTGGCAAGAAGGCACCGGTTGAAATACTGGCAGAAAATAAAAAGGCCGCGTAATTAAAAAAACAGGAAACCTTTTCCTGTTTTTTTAGTATTCGATTGTACTGTACTATTCTTGGCTTGATAAACATGTGCCCCATTTAGAATTTGCATTTGTTGTTCTGTAAAACATTGTATGGTTCGGTGTTTTTTCGGGGATTGGGTCCCATATTCCACCCTGACGTTCACATTCTGCGGATAATACCGCCGACATATCAACACGAATTGAATCCATTGCGGCGTTTACATCGCCGATGATACCAATCGGTGTTTCAAGATTTGATTCCGAAGGACGCATACAATATTCGCGGGCATAACTAAGCAATTTTTGATATAAACTGCCTGAGAAATCCGCGGCGCAACCATCAATCAAATTATTTGAACAGGTGGAACCTGGCGGACATCTATAACACTTATTATTCATTAGGAAATATTGCCCTTCTGTGCAGTCTGTATAAATCCTGTTTTCCCAGCACATGTTTTGATAGATAGGCTCTGTACTTAGTATCTCTGTGCCACCATACGTTACAATCTTGTAGTCGTCAAGTACCGGACTGGCCTCAGTATAATCAATGTGTGTCATTTGTAGGCATGATGAGTTCATGGCATACATTTCTTGACCTGGGACATACATACGGCATCCATACGGATAATCGTGATTTGTATCGCGATTCGCGGTTCCGCACAATTTTTTTGCATAATCCAACAAAGAAGTTTGGCAATTTTGTGCAATTTGTTGTGTTGTTATATCGCGCATTTCGGCGACCAATAATTGCAATCCATCGGCACCGCCACCGTACAAATTACTGCATGTATCTAATTTATCTTTACACATTTCTTCGGATAATTCTAATTGACTGCCTAGCAGGAATTGTGCTTCTATGCGGCTGTAATCGCGCAGTTGATTTGTTTTTTCATCATAACATTTGTTAATGACATCCATACATTCTTCTTTGACCTGACGTATGCGCGATTGTTGACCTTGGTGTATTTCTGTTATTGCCTGGCGCAAGAATTCATCCCAAACCTCATCGGCAACATCACGACAGGTTTCCAATGAATTTGCGGCCATTTTCCTCTTGTTGTTCAATTCGCTAACCAATTTTGAATTGTTTTTATTCGTTAACACATCGCCAGACAAAGATGTTTGATTTGCTAAATTATAAAATGACGGTGAATAAATTGGTTCACCCGTTACACGTTCCAAATATTTGCCGGTTATATCCAAACAATGTACATAGTTTTCACCACATGCGACATCTGCGGTTATGTTTTCACGAACCTTGGCAATACAATCGTTTATAGATGACGAATTGTGCGCATCGTAATTTTCTAGACGTGCAGATTTCATTTCATTTCCGGTTTCACGTATAGCCGTATTTGCGTTTTTGGCTTCTTTATCTAATGCACCAAGTATCAGTGTACAATCGTTTTCAATATACATGCCATAGGCGGAAATAACCATGTCGCGTGTCGTTTTACTGGGGCATTGTTCAGAAACCAGTTCGGCGCATTGGGCGTGTACCGCATTATATAATGATTCACCGGTTAGATTCGCAATGTTTGACCCGGCGGTTAAATTAGTTGTTGCCCAAATTTGCTTGATGTCGCCACCAATATCTAATGTTCCACTTGTTGACAGGGCCTTGTTACGGGTTGACGCCAGTACATTACTGATTGCATTTAATTTTTGTGCTGATTCTGATTTATCTTTGGTGCGCTCTAATACCGTTTCGCCTTCGCTAGCCGTTAACATCGCGTTAACTTCGGCCGGGGTTTTTAATATTGCCTCTATATTTAAATCTTTGAAATCTTGTAATTGGTTTGCCGCCTGGCCCAAGGCGCGTTCGCGTGATTTTATTGTTTCCAGTTTCGAAGAACATACGCATCTGCGATATGTATCATTTTGTGTCGCACAGAATTGGTCCATACAGGTAAAATACGCATCGTGGCATGTATTATAATCTGCACCAAAAGTACTGGTTAATGCGCCGGCGTTTGTTGCCGCACGTCCACGTGTTTTTTGTTTTGTCGCCGTACGCGAAACACGTGTACTGGTTACAACGCGTTGGGTTGCCGCACGTGATTTTGTTGATGGGACTAATGTTCGGGTTGATGCGGTACGCGATGATACAACGCCACGAGAAGTCGATGCAGTGCGTACCGGTCCAGACGTTGTTACGTTACGGCCAGATTGTGCGCCACGTACATTTGTGTTGCCGGCACTGCGGGCATTTGTCTGCAAATCAGAGCGCGCCCCGGCATCACCACCGCGTGTTGCGGCCCCGGAAAAACCGGTATAAATAGCAGTAATTACAAGAAAAAGTAAAATTCTTTTCATCTCCGTCTTGGATATGTTAGCAAAAACAAAAAACTTGTGGCAAGATATAATTTGTATTTTACATAAAAAAATCCCCACACGCGTGGGGAAATTTTATTGTGCGGTTGTTTCGGTTCCGGTGGGACGTTTGCGTTCAACAAAAGTAATACGCCCCTTGGCCAAATCGTAAGGTGTCATTTCGACACGCACCTTTTCACCGACATTGACCCAAATACGCGCCTTGCGCATTTTTCCACAAACAGTCGCCAAAATTTCATGACCGTTTTCTAAAACCACGCGAAACATGGTGTTGGGCAATTTGTCTTGGACAACACCAGAAAACACAACAACATCATCTTTTGCCATAAATAACCTCTGTTTTTGTACTGTATGATAATAATATGTTTCAATATGTAAAAAATCAAGAATTTTTTGTTGCCTGATATGCTTTATTTTGATAAAATCTATGAGAGATAATGTAGGGGATTTTCTATGAAATCAAAAATATTTATTCTGTTGTTGGCTTTAATTCCTGGTGTTGTGTGGGGTGCGACACCGGCCGCAGGGCGTGTTGGGGGTGCATCGGCATCGGCCGGAAAACGTGCCGCGGCGGTTGCCAGTAAAAAGAACATAGTCGCGCAAAAAAATGTAAAAAAGGTTGAAACGGTTGTTGAAGACGAGGAAGAGGAAGAAGAAAACAAATCTGTGTCTGCCGAAAATTGTCGTGATGCGTATCGTGAATGTATGGATGATTTTTGTTTGATGGATGAATCCGAAGGCGACCGTTGTTCTTGTTCGGATAATATTAAAAAGTCAAAATCTTTAATTCAAGAAATTCAGAAAATCCAAGAAGAAGCCGATAAATTATTTACAGAAGGTGTGGAACAGAAAAAACTGGGGGCCAAGGCCAGATTGATATTTGGTGAAAGTGAACGTGCAAAAAAATCTTCGCGTGCATCAGGGATAGATTTTGTTGCGTGGATTAATGGTGGTGTCGCTGGGTTAGATGCTGATGATGATATTGGTGATGTTTTGTATAGTATGGCGGCGGAATCTTGCGAAGATGTCTTGAAACAATGTGGTAACAAGGCGGATGCGGAAGAAAAACTTTATCAACGTCAAATTACCAATGACTGTAAGACGTTCGCAAAATATTTGGAAGAACAAAAAATAGATGCCAATCAAAATAAACGTACGGCCGAAGCGGCGGTTCGTGCGGCACAATTAGAGATGTTAGATACAACCGACAAATATAATCGTGGTGAATGTTTGTTGGCGTATCGTGCGTGCGTGGCCGATAAAGGTGGTTGCGGCGTGAATTTTGAAAACTGTTTGGATGCGGCGTTGTTGGCGCGCCGTTCAAATGCGTGTGAAAATGTTCTGGACCAGTGTATGGCATCACGCGAATATGTTTTAGAAGATTGGGCCGCTGAATCAAAATCTATATTGGCCGAGGCCGCAAAGTATGCGGATAAAAATATGCGTAAAACCTGTTTGGCGCAAATTCAATACTGTTTGGAAGATGGTTGTTCCACATCTACAAATTCGGCATGCTTGTCTAATTTTGATGTTGCGGCCGGTATTTGTCCGATTATCACAGAATGTGAAGAAAAAATACCGGGAATTCGTGGCGCGATTAACGATAAATTGGGTGAATTGCGTGTACAGTTCTGTCAAAACGATATTGACAAGTGTTTAAAAGATAAATGTGGCGTGAATTTTACGGGACCAGAATGTATTGGTAAAAAAGCAACCGAAATTGCGGCATTGTGTCCACAAGATATGTTTGCATCGTGTAAAAACGAAACACAATATGATATTATTGTTCAATCGGCTTTGTTACAGATGGATTATCAAATGCTGCAAGGTTGTTTGAATTACTATGGCGAAACATTGGGACGTGTTTGTGGCCCAGATATGGATTGTTTGCCGCATAGTGACATAGTTATGGCGTTGAAAACTTTGCCAAAAGACATGGCGAGTGTTGAAAAGTTGCGTAGCGATGTTCGTAAAGAAAGTAAGACAGAAGTTGAAGAATTCTTTGCACAATTTGATAATGAAAAGACAATAGATGCCTGTAAAAGTGCGCAACAGCCCGAAGGTAAAATGAATTTGCAAGATTCTGTGTTTTCTACCGCGCGTATTTTGGCGGAAATTGCCGCAGAAAATCGTTATTTGGCGGAACTTGAAACCAAAACGACCGAATTGTCTCGGGCGGCGGATGTAAAAGAGGCGGAGCAAAACTGTTTAACAATGTATAAGCCAGAGAAAAAACCGGCCGAGGCCGATATTACTGATAGAAAACACAAGGACAGACAGAATTTAAGTTATTCTTATATTAAAAGTGTGAATTTTGAACCGAATTTGCGTAACTGTCATGTTTGTCGTATGCAGCGTGTTTGTGAAACCGGTGGCGAAAAACGTGCAACATCCGCGTTAAAGGCGGGGGCCGGTGGTATGACCGCAGGGGCCGCGATGGGAACACAGGTTAACCCGGGATGGGGAACGGTTATCGGTGCCGCGGTTGGTATGGTGGCCGGTGGTGTCGGTGGTGCGTTATCCGGTGGACGTGAAGATTTCTGTCAAGAATTAGAATCTTGCGAAGATATTAATATGTAACCAAAACATCGAGAGAGAATATGAAAAAAATATACCCTGTATTGTTTGGATTGGCTGTGTTATCGATTGTGCCGGCCTTGGCGGCAAGTACAAAAAAACAATCGGCAATTCAAAGTGGTACAACCGTTCGCAACAAGGTAGAGGCCAAGGGTATTTATTCCCAGGAATGTTACGATGCGTATTATGGATGTATGGACCAATTTTGCATTACCGAAAATTCTAATGGGGGCAGTTGTGCATGCAGTGATAAAAGTGCGAAATATGAATCCCAATTATCTGACATTTTGAAAATCTTGGACGAGGCAAATCGTATAGAAAATGAAGAAGTTGAACGTATTAACTTGGGGGCCAAGGCCGATATTGTTTTTGGTGGTGGTAAACGTGAATACGATGCAAACGGAAATGTTGTTTATGATAAAGCAGATAAAAAAGCCGGTAAGCGTGCCGCTGTGTTGGCGATGTTTGAACAAAAAAACACCGACTTTGATGATGAAGATATGTTGACCGAAACGGGGGATGCGTTATTTGCCGCGGCCGATGAATTGTGCCGTGAACAAATAGAAGAAGATTGTGATAAAGATTTTAAATTTTTAAAGCAAATTTATGCGCGCCAAATTGAATCTGATTGCAAGGCCTTTGAAAACAGTGTTGCCCAACAAAAAAAGGATGCGGATGCAAAAATGGCATCGGCAGAATCTGCGGTACGCAAAGCATTGGATGAAAGTTTTAAATCCGCCAACAAATATAATCAGGGCGAATGTCAGGTTGAATTGAAAAAATGTATGCAGGGTGCGGATGCCTGTGGGGCGGATTGGGATAATTGTGTATCTATTGCCGCAACAGAAGCAATTGCCAAAACAAACGAAAGCACTTTTTCTGCGAATGCCATGTTTGAGATATCGCCAATTGTGATGCGTATATTAGAGGCCAAACGTCCAATTTGTGAACGCGTTTTGGATTCTTGTATGTCGGTGCGTGATAATGTGTGGACCGCATTTTTGACCGAAGTTGCCCCAACATTGAAAATTGCGGAATCCAAGGCCGAATCTAAACAACGTCAATCTTGTTTAAAAACAATTCCTGATTGTATTCACAAGGCGTGCAAGGATGACATTGTCGGCAAAGGTAAAGAAACAATGGATGCGTGTTTATCGCGTCCGGAAATGGTACGTTCTTTTTGTAAGCCAGAGATAGATGCATGTGAACGTGTTGATAAAAATATTTGGGCATACGTCAAAGATAAATTGTTGGCAATGCGTGTTGATGCGTGTACCCAAGAAGTAAAAGATTGCTTTACCGATGAAAGTCGTTGTGGTCCAAATTTCCAAAACTGTATAGGTATGGATTATAAGTTTATTCGTGAAATTTGTCCGCTAGACAAACTGGTTGTTTGCAAACAAGGCAAGAAAGATTTTAGCATGGATGATATTGATTCAATGTTGTCTGGTTTGTATTTGAACATTGACAATATCGCGATGGATAATTGCTTGAACCTGGTGCGTCAAAAAATGGTTGATGTTTGTGGCAGTGAACACGATTGTAACCGTTTTGCCGCCGATGGTAATATCGGTGCCGGCAGTTTAAGTTCCCAAAAAAATGGTAATGTTTATGAAATTTCTGGTATGATTTCTTTTGGTTCTATCAAAATGGGGGATGCATCGGGACATTTGGAGACCAGATTAGGGCGCGAAACAGATAACACAAAAGTGCTAGAACCGGGTGAGATTGGTGTTCAAGATTATATAGAAAATGTCAAGAAAAATAATACAGGAAATGACGGTGTTATTGCACGTATTGAAGCAGAATTAAATAATATTGCCGGTAATATTAATCGTACAATCGAACTGATTTCACAAGACCCGCGTGTTCAACAATGTATAAACGGTCGTGATTTAAGTCAGATTACTGGTAAAGAAAAAGATAAAACCGAGGCACGTTTCCCGTATCTTTTGGATAATGTAAAAATAGAGATTGCTATGGCGGCCTTGACCAAAGCGCGTGAAAATTACGAGGCCAAGTATAATGAATATGTATCCAAAGCGACGCGTGATTTGGATGTGGATATAGCACAATATATGTGTCAAAATATGTCGGCCGGTGAAAACGAAACAAAATCAACCGGAATAAACACATCTGTGGCAAAACCGTATGCAATTAGTTATCAAATTGGTGCGGGGCTTAGTGCGGCAGATTTGATGCGTGGCGGTCATTCCACAACCAGTTTGGGCGAAACTAAAATAGAACGTACCAAGAAAAAGTCGATGACAACTTCTAATGGAACGCGTGAAGTTTGGTCGGTGTTTAATCGCGAAACGCGTATGTGTCGTTTCTGTACATCGACGATTGTTAATAATTGTGATACTGTGTACAAGGGTTGGGGCGGCAAGGCCGAAGCAAACTGTGTTCAATCAGACCCTGTTGAAAAATGTGAAGATATACCAATGTAAGGTGGTAAAAATGGAAAAAGAAATTATTGAAATTGTTCCTGAAAAAATCCAAGAAACAACCGAAGGATTACAAACGGTTATCCAGGCGGTAACCCAAATGGCGTTGGATTTTGGGTTGAAATTATTGGCCGCTGTTTTAGTTTTGGTCGGCGGTATGTGGATTGCAAAACGTTTGGCGAATTCGTTCAAGAAAGTTTTGGCGCGGCGCAATTTAGAGGCATCGCTAGTTTCTTTTTTGTCATCATTTGTGAACATTGTTCTGCGAATATTTGTGGTTATTATATCGTTGGCAACGGTTGGTGTTCAAATGACATCGATTGTTGCGGTACTTGGGGCGGCATCATTGGCGATTGGTATGGCACTGTCCGGGACAATGCAAAATTTTGCCGGCGGCATAATTATAATGTTCTTGAAACCCTTCAAGGTTGGCGATGTCGTTGAAATCGGTGGCAAGGTTGGTACGGTTAAAAAAATTATGATTTTCACAACCGAAATTCATACATTTGATAAACAGGTTGTCTTGCAACCAAACGGCTCGATTGCAAATGGCCAGATTATAAACCTGTCTGACCAAGATACGCGTCGTGCAGAGTTAAAGATTGCAATCTCTTATGGTGATAATGTTGACATCGCGCGCAAGGCGATTCTGGAAATATTGGCGGCAGACAAACGCGTTTTGAAAAAACCGGAATCCAGTGTTTTTGTTTCTGACCTGGGGGATAATGCGGTTATATTAACGGTTTGGTATTGGACACGTTTCATCGATAACGCGCCCAGTCGTGGTGACATGTTGGAACAAATTTATAAACAGTTACCTAAAAAGCGGATACATTTTCCATTTCCGCAATTGGATGTGCATATTCAAAAATAGGATTTGTTTTGGTTGTCTGTTTATGATAAAATAGGAATTAAAAGGAAAGGATTAAAAATGAAAAAACTAATTTGTTTTTCTTTGGGCGTGTTGTTGGCGGGGGTAATGTCTGCCAATGCGGCATTGGTTAAAAAATCTGGTGGTGATGCAGTTGGTTTTACCGGTGGTGCGGCGGATTATGGTGATATGGATGTTGATTTACAGGGCATGAGCGAGATGGAGGCAATATCCACCCTGCGTGCCGATATTCAATCACTGGATGAACAAATTGCACAATGTGAAAAACAACGCAAGGGTTGGGTTGCCGCAACCGTTGTTGGCAGTGTCGGTGTTGTTGGAACCGGTATTGGTGCCATTGTTCAAGGTAAACAGGTTGGTGAGAAAAAAGCCGAAAAACGTACTCTGGATAGCGAGTTAGATGCGGCCAAGAAAGAGACCAAGGCGGCAAAATCCGAATATGATGAAATGAAGAAGAAATAAAGAAAAATAAAAAGGTGTCAATCATGAAAAAAATTCAGAAAGTATCTAGAACACATATACGCTTTGGTGTATGTGCATCTGTATTAAGTATTTTATGTGCGATGCCATCATTTGGCGCAACCAATTCCCAAATAACCAGGTTATTACAACAGAAAAAACAAAAAATGGCCCAGTTGGAACAGTGTGCCCAAAAGGTCAAAGGATTTAAAATCGCCGGTATTTCTACACTTGGTTTAACCGCGGTGGGTGTTGGTGGAAATATCGCATTGGCATCCAAAAATAAAAGTTTGGAGCGTGATATAGATAGCACCCAAACCCAGATAGAAAGTGAAAAAGAAAAATTAGAAAAAATAAATGCAGATATTGCGGCCGAAGAATTAAAACAGGCCAAGGCCGAATGTACTGCAAGGGGGATTGGTTGGGTATGGAAAGATGACAACTGTAACCAGAAAGTTGTAGAAAATAACACAACAACAGATACCGCGGCAGACAATGCCCAATCTGGCGGGGGTGCAACAAATACTCAATCTGGTGATGCGGCAACAGCTGGTGAAACACAAGATAATCAAAATTCTGGACAAGGACAGACAGCCAAAAAAAGCAGTTTGGAAGAATGTTTGGAACGCAGAAAAAATATGAGTGCAGAGGTGCGCGCATGTTGTTATGTCGGTACAAATGTTGCCAAAGGCGATGAGGTAAATCAAAAATGTAACTGTGTTAACGGTGGCACATTCAAATTTGATGAAAAGAATATCAGCAAAGGTGGAACATGCGAGGTTTCCGGTAGTGCGGGTGGTGTCCCAGATGCGAACAATGTGTCTACTTCTGGTAGTGGGGGGAGTATAGGCACAATAGGTAACGCGTGCGTTGCTGTTGATTTGCCGACAGGAGCAAAATCTGGAAGATATGCTTATAGTTCCGATACTTCAAAGAAAAAATGTTACCAATCTAGATCGGATAAGACCGTTTCTGGGTGTTATTGTAAGGCAGATTCGTGTAAAACGGACGAAGGTTATAGTTTGTCAGGTGATAAATGCATCGTAGAAGATGAAAACTTTGCAAAGGACTTAAAACTAGACAAGTGCAGAAAAGATTTAAAAGAACTGTACAATAAATTTAGTAATTATAAAAACCAAGATGGTTATTATAGTGTTTATTTAGCGTATTTCTGTAATCGTTCTGGCAAAGAACAAGAAGCTAAAGAATTGTGGGCGGTGAAGATGAACAATTATCCAGAAAAAATTCGTAATATCATAGAGGCACCGGCCGCATCTCCGGATGCGAAATCTTGTGAGGTATATAATAATTTTAAGAAAGCTTATGATGACTATAATGATTATGTGAACCAACTTAAGAAAACGGAAAAAAAGTCAATAAATGGTACCGAGTACGAGCTTTATACTGTGAGAAGTGAAAATAAACGTATGTGTTACAGTGACAGCACTTGTGTTGATTTTAAAAAGGTTTGCAAAATTTATGGTGCGGAAGTGAAAGACGAATATTTAAAAAATCCTTGTAATATTGCTAGCATACATAAATACACATGTGATTGCACTAAGGCATCAGGAGTTACGGAAAAAAATGAGTGCGAGAAAATATTTGGTAAATAATTGAAACACAACCGCCCGGATGGGCGGTGTTTTTATCTTTGTAATTCGAATATTGTTATTTTTATGTTGTGGTTGGCCAGGTATAAACTGTCGTTATTATACATTCCGGGTGTGGATTGGTGTTCGTAAACATCGGAATAAAATTTACATCCGTTTTTGTTTACCAGTATTTCACCCGCCGTATTTATTTGAACATGACTGTTATTATAATTCATTAAATATGAAATATTTTGAACCAGGCCGTTAAATCGTGCACATGAAAACTCTGTTGTCTTTTGGTTGGGAACCATGACAATGGTTATTGTTACATAATCGACATCTAACATGTAATTATGTACCTTTTCCGTTGGAAAATCCATTGTTACCGGGTCGTATTCGATAATATATGATTCCTGGTTTTGAAATAATTCACATCCTTTGAAAGATGCCGGTAATGTCGCAATCATGACCCAGGGCAGGGCCTGGGTCAGGTAGTATTTAATTTTATTTGAAAATACTTTAAGACGTTGCGACATTATCAAGATTACTTGTTTCGTGAAATTTCGCGGAACACAACACCTTTGCCCGCCAATGCCTTGACATCATCGGTACGGATACCGATTTCATCTATGGCCTGTAATGGCAAATGTGCATTGTAAACGTTCAATGTGTCATTTACTTTTATTTGTACCGGATGACTTTGTGTTATGTATTTGTTTGTCAATTTTTGCAGTGGGTTACGATAACCGGCACTCCAATCACGTGCTGTTAAATCCACTGTGCCGTCTTTATTTATGCTTTTAACTATAATACGGTTAATGTCATTTTGTTCGGACAAAGTGCGGTCAATTTGGTTTTCTAAATCAATCATTGCCGGATTTTCTTCGCCATATTCATAGTTAAATTTTTCCCAATCCATATATATGGTTGCATAATGCGGTTGACCTGGATTAGATGTTGTATAGTTATCTTGATTACATGCGGTAAACGATGTTGCCGGTAACGCAAATAATAAAACTTTATACAATAATTTCATGGTTTCTACCTTTGTGTCTTTTTAGTATTGTTTTTCATTTAATGCGATAATTTTGAATCCTGCATATTTCAAGAGACGTAAATCGGCACCGTCATGATTTTTACCGCCACCAATTCCAACGGAATCGCGTTCTGTCATCACATCAAAATCGGCACGATTTACAAAAAGTGTATCTTGGGCCTTGAAACTTACGTTGTTTGCTTGTTTTGCCGCCAATTCGTTTAAATCTTGTAATACAGGTCTGATATCTTGGTTCCATTGGTCAACGGTGATTTTGTTTAAAGCCGCATCTTTACTGGATTGTGTCAATTTATACAAAACAACACCGTTATTGCGTTTGTTTACAATTTCACGTGTCGCCGCATCGCGGAACATTTGCATGTTATCAAGGTCTAACATGATATATTCATAATTCGCCTTATGATGTTGGGTTGAGGCCTCTGGTTTATCACAGGATTTAAATACCGGGGTAAATACCAACATCGCAAAAGGCAAAACCTTTGCCACACGATTTTTAATATTATATGCCGCATTTTTAATGTTATACGCCAAGTTTTTGATTTGCATTTTTATTCCTTTTTTTGTTTGTTTTTGTTTTTTGACAAACAGAAATATAATCCAAAAAAACATTTTGTCAAGTGCTTTTTGAGGTTATATTTCTATCATCGTATGAATATGCCCCCATGCGGGGGCATAGATTATCATGCTTTTTTATCTTTGTCCAGTATTACATCATACCTGGCATACCGCCCGGCATTTGCG
>CADARU010000005.1 GCA_902790415.1 uncultured Pseudomonadota bacterium
GAAAACGTATGTTCATAGGAAACAATACACCCCCGAAAAGTATGATAGTCAAAAAGGAACGTTTTTGACGGGGCGGTTTTACCGAATAAAAAATCCCGGGAATCCGGGAAATAATTTTATGAAAAATGCCTTTACAAAAACGTTCGTTTTTGTCCCAAAAAAACCTGGATTTCTGTGGGTTTTAATAGGTTTTTCTTCATATTGTTTTGGGGCGGATGGGCGGAGTATAATACCTATGTCGTAAAAGACATAAATAACAACTAAAATTACGGAGAATAAAATGAGAGGATTAACAGATTACGTTCTTGCGCCGTTAACATTTATTGGTGCAATTAACTGGGGATTGGTCGGTATTTTCGGCTTTGATTTGGTTGCGTGGTTGTTTGGCCCTGCGACATTGGTCAGTAATATCGTCTATGCGATTATTGGTATCGCGGCGGTTGTGTGGCTGATAATTATGTTTATCGACAAACCAATGCGATAGAAAATCCCGCCGTTTGGCGGGGTTTTATTTTACCGTATCATGGAATATTTCGGCGGGTATTGTTCCGCCAGTTATTTTTGAACTCATCGGTGTAAAATCATCATTACCAACCCACACACCCATAATATATTTATCGTTTGCACCAACAAACCAGGCATCACGATTATTGTTACTGGTTCCTGTTTTTCCGCCAATTACCCCCGGCGCATCTGCGCGGTGGCCGGTGCCCCCGGTTGCGACAACATCGCCCAGTAATTCTGTCATATATTCAACCGTTTGCTGCGACAAAACCGCAAAAGATTCCGATGGGTTGCGTTCATACAACACATCGCCATTTGGGGTTGTTATCTTTGTTATAGAAAATGGATGAACAGATTCGCCATTGTTCCATATAACCGCGTATATGGTTGTCAAATCGACTAAATTCATCTCTGATGCCCCCAGTACTGTTGAATATTCGCGTTTCAATCGTGCGCCAACCCCCAAACGTGCCGCCATGGATAACACAGAATCCAATCCGTATTGTGCGGTTAATTTTAGTGGCACCGAATTAACACTTTTCGCAAATGCGGTGGCCAGAGTTATATCGCCATAATATTTTTCGTTATAATTTTTCGGGTTGTAATCACCAATTTTGAATTGAGAATCGTTAACCATAGAATCTGGGGTCATACCATTTTCCAGTGCAACCAAATATACAACGGGCTTAAACGCACTGCCGGGCTGTCTGTGTGCGGTTGCGCGATTAAATTGGCTGACCTGGTAATCGGTACCGCCAACCATTGCACGAATTGCGCCGTTGCGTTCCAATGCCAACGCGGCACCTTGATATTCTTGCAAGTGATTGCGCATATTGTTTGTAATTTTGTTTTGTAATCTTGTGTCCAATGTCGTATGCACGTATATATCAGAATTCATTGTCCCTATTTGTGAATTTAATTCTTCGGTAACAAAGTCCGTCCAATAGCGATACACGTTTGTATCTGGTGTCTGGCGGGCAGGGCGCAACTGTGCCGCGGCGGCGCGCGCCGTATTTATATCTATATAGCCCTGGCGAACCATTTCTTGTAATATGACACGTGCGCGTGCAATATTACGCGTGGGGTTGCGCAGGGGGCTGTATCCAGTGGGGGCCTTTAACATTGCGGCAATTTGTGTGGCCTGGGCCAAGGTTAATTTTGTTGCAGGCACTTGGAACATAACGCGTGCGGCCGCATCCAACCCGCGCAGACCACCAACCAACGATACACGATTCATATACAAATCAAGAATTTGATTTTTATTAAATCTGTTTTCAAGCCAATACGATAAAATTAGTTCTTGAACTTTGCGCGAAATTTTTTTGTCGCGCGACAGAAATATATTTTTCGCGGTTTGCTGTGTAATGGATGAACCGCCGATAGCAAAACGCCCCTTGATACTATTGGAAATTATCGCACGAAACAGTGCGCGCGTATCCAATGGCCCATGTTTAAAAAACCTTTTGTCTTCTATTGCAACAATAGATTGCCAAACATAAGGCGGTAATGTTTCAACCGATACAGGCGTTTCCATTATTTTATTCGCACTGCGTATTTCATTACCGTCTTTGTCTAAGAACACGATTGCCGGCGCGCGTGTTTCATACAAAATTGCGTCCAACGATGGCATTTGAAAATAAATAACCGCGACATATACACCGATTCCGACAAATGCCACCGCCACCAGATTTAGCATCCATAAAACAAATCGCCACCGCCAAGAAATTGGCCGTTTTTCATCGTTTCTATTGTTTTTGTCTTGTGGCATTTTTATTCCTGTGTGTGTATGGCGTTTTCAAAATCTTGTTCAGACCATATTGTGATGCCTAACTCTTGGGCGCGTGATAATTTAGAACCGGCATCAGCCCCGGCCAAAACAATATCTGTTTTTGGCGAAACCGATGATTGAACACGCGCGCCCATGCGTTCCAATATGTCGCGTGCTTCGTCCCGGGTGTATTTGGTCAGGGTCCCGGTCAAAACGATTTTTTTATCACTTAATTCTGTGTGTGTGTTATCTGTTTCGGGCGCGATAATGTTTATGTGTCGCAGTAATTGCGTTAACACATCGTTATTGCGTTCGTTTCTAAAAAAGGAATAAATTTCTTGGGCCATTGTTTCACCGATACCGTCTATTGCCATCAATTCGTCAATTCTGGCATTTTGTAACACATCCAGTTTTTGGAATTTTTTTGCCAATAATTTTGCCGTAACCCGTCCAATGTCTGGAATACCAATCGCGTATAAAAATTTAGCCAGTTCGACATTGCGCGCATTGTTTATCGCATTATCCAGGTTGGTTAACGATTTGTCGCCAAATCCATCCAGTTTCTTTATTTCCTGGCCATGATTTCTAACCAATGTAAAAATGTCCGCCGGATTTTGAATCCACCCCTTGGTAACAAAGGTTTCCAGTTGTTTTTCGCCCAGGCCGTCTATGTCAAACGCATGGCGCGAAACAAAGTGTTCCAGTTCACCAATGCGTTGTGCCGGGCATCCCAAAGTGTTTACACAGCGGTACGCAACCATACCAGATTCACGCACAACATCGCCACCGCACACCGGACATTTTGTTGGGAATATGTATTCGTGGGCATTTGGTGAAACCTCGGCAACACCGATTACCTGGGGAATAACATCGCCGGCACGTTGAATAATAATTTTGTCGCCAATTTTTATTCCCAAACGTTTAATTTCATCGGCATTGTGTAACGTTGCGCGCGAAACCACAACACCACCAATGTTTATTGGTTCCATTTCGGCCACCGGTGTTAAAACGCCGGTACGTCCAACCTGAATTGTTATATCGCGCAAAGTTGTAACCCCACGTGCCGCCGGAAATTTGTATGCGATTTCCCAACGCGGGCTGTTTGCGCGCGCGCCCATACGTTCCTGGATTGCGACATCATTAACCTTGATAACCAGGCCGTCTATATCAAAAGGAATATCCGGGCGTTTTAATATTGTGTCGTTGTAAACGTCTTGGATTTCTGGTACAGATTTTACGTGTCGTGCCCATGGACGTGTTGTTTTAAATCCCCATGATTCTACCACATCAAAATATTCGGATTGCGTTTTCCATTTCTTTTCAGAAACATCGCCCCAAGTATATGCAAATGCCGACAGTTTTCGTGATGCGGTTATTCTGGAATCCAGTTGTCGCAACGACCCCGCCGCGGCATTGCGTGGATTTGCAAAAACCTTACCCCCGGTTTGTTCGGCGGCCGCGTTCAGTGCCATAAAATCAGAACGTAACATATATACTTCGCCCCGAACTTCAACCACGTCAGGATAATCGCCACGCAGTTGTTGCGGAATATCAGAAATAGTTTTTATGTTTTCGGTAATATCTTCACCCATAACACCACTGCCACGTGTAAGGGCGCGCACCAATTTGCCTTGTTCGTAACGCGCCGCGTAAGACAGGCCATCAACCTTTAATTCAATAAACAAATCGGTATCGGGTAATTTGTTAAACCAATCTGCAACCTCGCTTTCATTAAAAACATCAGATATAGACAGCATTGGCACCGTATGTGGGTATGATTTAAATTTAGTTGCAACCGCCGCACCAACATGTGTGGATGCGCCGTTTTTCGCCAAATCTGGGTATTCCGATTCAATTTCCAACGCACGTGCCTTGGCCGCATCGTATGTTGCATCATCTACAATCGGTGCGTCATTTTGGTGATACGCAATATCCCACGCATTTAGTTTTTTTATTAACTCTGCGTGTTCTGCGCGAATAAATAAATCAGGTACTTTTGTCATATCGATGATTATAAAAAATTTCCCAAAATAACACAATTGAAAAAGATTTAATTTTGTGATAAAATACCCATGTCAAAAAAGGATGTTTTTATGGTGATGATTTACTGCCGCGAGTGTGGCAAAAAATATTCTGATACTGCGGTCGCGTGCCCAAAATGTGGTTATCGCGAAAAATCAGATATAAAAGTGGAAAACAATATAATAGTGTATTTGGTTTTAACCTGGTTTTTGGGTTTTGTTGGGATTCATAAATTTTATGTTGGTAAAAACGGCCAGGGTATCGCCATGCTGATTATGGGAACAATAGGATGGTTTTTAATAATTCCTGGAATAGTGTCCTGTGTTTGGGCTTTGGTGGATTTTATAATCGGTATATGTAATATAAAAAAACCAAATAAAATATTTAATTCGAAATAATTAAAAACCCCACATTTCTGTGGGGTTTGTTTTTACTTATTGTTCCTGGGTATCTAATGCCTTTAACAAAACGTCTTTTAATTCGTTTGGTAACATACCGGTTGTGGAATAACCACAATCAACATGGTGTACTTCGCCGGTAACCGCAGAAGACAAATCACTTAACAAATAAAGGGCCGCGCCGGAAACATCGTCCAATGTCATATTACGACGTAACGGTGTTTGCCCCGCGTTCAAACGCAACATAGATTTAATGCCGCCAACGCCACTGGATGCCAATGTTAAAATTGGACCCGCGCTGATTGCGTTAATGCGAATTTTATCGCGTCCCAAATCGGATGCTAAATAACGTACCGATGAATCCAATGCGGATTTTGCGACACCCATAACGTTATAGTTTGGAACGGCTTTTTCGCCACCGAAATAGGTTAATGTTACAATAGAACCACCATCGGTCATCAGTTTTGATGCGCGACGTGTCAAATCAACCAAAGAATACACAGAAATATCCATTGTGTTTTTGAAATTATCACGTGTTGTGTCGGCATAGCGACCCATCAATTCGTTTTTATCAGAAAACGCGATTGCGTGTAACATGCCATCCAAATGACCCCACTCGCGTTCAATATTTGCAAACAAAGAATCCATTTGTTCATCGTTTTGCACATTACATTCTTGAACAAATTTTGCACCAATAGATTCTGCCAACGGGCGAACACGTTTTTCCAACGCAGGCATTGCATAAGGCATTGCGATTTCGGCACCTTCGTCATGTGCGCGTTTGGCAATCGCCCATGCCATAGACCAATCGTTCGCAACACCAGTAATTAAAATTTTCTTTCCTTTTAATAACATAGTTTACATCCTTTTAGTTGTTGTTTAATTTTTTTATGCCAATGCACCAACAGACATAGTGATACGTCTGATGCCGCTGCTAATAGATTTTTCTTTGTTAATTTTTGCGCGCAATATTTCCCCGGTGTGATTAACATGTGTTCCGCCACACAATTCGCATGAAACGTTACCGGCCGTAATTACACGTACGACATCACCATATTTTTCACCAAACAATGCCATTGCACCGCGTTTTTTTGCATCGTCTATTGACATTTCTTCGTGTGTAACGGGCATATCCGCGGCAATCCAATCGTTAACTAATTTTTCAACCGCGGCTTTTTCTTCATCGGTCATTGCACGACCAAAAGAAAAGTCAAAACGGACGGAATCCGGACTAACCTTGGAACCGCGTTGTTCAACATCGGTATTTAAAACTTGGCGCAACGCCGCCTGTAATAAATGTGTTGCGGTATGTGCGCGCGTGGTTTGCGTGCGGTTGTTCACGTCAACTATTGTTGACACATTATCACCCACAGAAACCTTTTCTTTTAACACACCACGATGCAAAACGATGTTGTTTGCACGTGCGGCCTCGGTAACAGTCATGATAACCATATCGCCAGATTTTAATTCGCCCATATCGCCAACCTGGCCACCTTGGGTACCATAGAAATTCGTTTTATCTAATGCGATTTCAACTTCATCGCCAGAATTAGCAGAATTTACAAATTCGCTACCGCGCAAAATGGCCAAAACTTTTGATTGCATTTTGTTATCGGGCGCATATTTTGTTGTATCAACCGTTGCGGGTAATTCAGTTTGTGATTCCCACAATACTTTTGTTCCTTTGGTGTTCGCGCGACTGCGTTCTTTTTGTTCGGCCATTGCGCGTTCGAATTCGGCCACATCCACAGATATATTTTTGTCGCGCAAAATCATTTGTGTTAAATCCAAAGGAAAACCGTAAGTATCAAACAATTTAAATGCAACGGTTCCTGGCAAAACGCCATTATTAACCTTGGGAATTTCATTGTCTAATAATTTCATGCCATTTTGTAACATATCGGCGAACGCGTTTTCTTCGTTTGTAATAACTTCAACAACGTGTTTTTCGTTTGTCGCCAATTCTGGATACGCATCCCCCATTTCACGAACCAGTGCCGGATATAGTTTAGATAACAATGCACCATTGTGGCCCAACAGTTGTCCATGACGCATCGCACGCCGCAATATACGCCGAATAACATATCCGCGATCGGTATTAGACGGGATAACGCCATCGGCAACCGCAAAACCAACCGCACGTAAATGGTCGGTGATAACCTTGAAACTGGTAACATTATCGGGGGTTTCGCGAACACCGGTTAAATCACTAACGGCGCGTTTCAGATTTACAAATAAATCCGTATCATAATTATCTACTTTGCCTTGTAACATTGCCGCCCAACGTTCCAGTCCGGCCCCTGTATCAACGTTTTTATTCGGCAATGATGTCAGATTTCCATTTGCATCACGATTATATTGCATAAACACGTTGTTCCAAATTTCAACATATCGACCACCGTCTTCATCTGGGGTCCCTGGCAGGCCACCCGGAACATTTTCGCCAAAATCATAGAATATTTCTGTGCATGGACCACAGGGGCCGGTATCACCCGCAGACCACCAATTATCTTTGCCCAGGCGAATTGCATCCTTGCCTGCAATTTTTTTCCATAATGCGGCGGCTTCGTCATCACTTTCGTGTGCGGTTACAACCAGGCGCGCCGGGTCAATGCCGATAACATTTGTTAACAAATCCCAAGACATTTCCAATGCGCCCTCTTTGAAGTAATCGCCAAACGACCAATTCCCCAGCATTTCAAAGAAAGTATGATGGCGACCATCTGTCCCAACTTCTTCTAAATCGTTGTGTTTGCCACCGGCGCGGATGCATTTTTGTACATCTGCGATACGTGGTGCCAAAGGTGTCTCTTCGCCTAAAAACATCTTTTTCCATGGAACCATACCCGCAACAGTAAACAACAATGTTGGGTCATTTGGAATCAGTGATGCAGAAGGCACGATTTTATGATTGTGTTTATTAAAATAGTCCAAAAATAGAGTTCTTATATCATTATAAGTCATAATTTTTCTTTCCTTGTTTTAAATTTTTTCTGATGAATTATAGAACTTTATTGTTCGGGTGCAACCATATTTTGTGCCACACCATATCTGAACAATTCATTAAATTGAATATTTGCAGTTTTTTGTGCGGTCAAGGCCGCCGCGTTCGCCAAATCTGTACCCAAGCGAACGGATACATAGTTTGTCTTATTCATATATAGTGCCGAATATCCGGGATTCGTTTCGTGTATGAACGTGTTTATACCTTGCCATAAAATCGCCGACATAGAAAACCGATGTTTAAGCTTTTTTAAAATTTTAGATGCCTGGGGCAACAAGGGACGTAAAAAGTCCCTAAAATTACATAAATGCTTAAACCTTATCCATGTTCCGTTTAAATCGAGATGTGGACCGGTTATCCCACAATTCGTCCCGTTAATCCATTTTTTGTTAATTCCTAAAAATTCGGCAACGTTTTCGGATATAGTGGTTGCGTTTTGTATAACCGCAAAGGCATTTTCTGATACGTTTGGTATTTCTGTATTCAATAAAACATCGCCATCACCGACAAAAGTCATCCATTTTAAGTACGGATATTTTTTCTCTGCTAAATCTATAATCGCAACAGTTGATGCAACCGCATCTATATCTTCATCAGAATTTATAATATTCAGTGTTCCATGCCATCCTAATTTACGAATAAAAGATTTTTTTATTGTTCTTTTCGGGTTTGTATTATGTATTACTAAAATAAATTTAAAACAAAAACGACACAGCCGCGGCACAGAAATGCGCAGCATCTCGGGGTTATTTGTGATAATGCCAACCAGAAGTCGTTTTTTTATGAACATCATGCGGATAATTTTAAATAAAATTTTCTAAAATTGCAATTAGTTAGTTTTTTATGATATAATATACAGCAAGGGAAGAGAAAATGAAAAATTCATTTGTGTTTGTTATTGTTTTATTGACTGTTATAATAATAATGTCGTCATTTGGTTTGTACTTGGACAACGTAACACCTATTCAGTTACCCAAGTCGGTTGAAGGTCGGGTTTTATTTGTATGCCCCATGGCACACAGTTTCTGGGACAGTATTTCACATGGTTTGGCACCATATTTTAAATATATTAGTATGGGATTGTTGTTTTGTGGAATTGTTTTGCTGTTCTTTTGGGGGTGGGCGTTGTATCAAAATTTAATAAAAGACGAATTTAAAAAAGAGGCGTTTGTTAATCCGTGGGCATTTACAAAAATTTTAATATGGGCGGTTGTACTTGCAACAATGTTGGTGCATGGGCCGAACCGCTATCGCGAAGTAAAAATAGATAATGCCCAGGGTAATTGGGTTCTGTGCGAAGCGGATTCTACCGGTGCCAAGCCCGTTTCGGCGGATGCAGTTCATGCGAAATAGCCCATTTTTAACCTTTTTGTAAATACATCTTGACTTAAAAGGCGGAATTCTTTACGATTCGTTCAGGCAGTACAGGAAATTCCCTTGTTACTGTTGGGACACCTTAAATAAATTTATGAAAGGAGAACATAATGAACAAACAACAATTGATTGAAGCAATCGCTAATGAAGTAGATATCACAAAAGCAACTGCTGCTGCGTGCTTGGATGCTTTCATTAACAATGTTACCAAAGTTTTGAAAAAGAAAGGCGATGTTCGCTTGGTTGGCTTTGGCACATTTACAACAGCAAAACGCAAAGCGACAACAGGTCGCAACCCACAGACGGGTGCTGCTATTAAGATTCCGGCTTCTGTTCAGCCGAAATTTAAACCTGGTAAAGCATTGAAAGATGCTTTGAATTAAACCGTTGGTTTATTTGTTGTTAAAAAAGAACGCCGCCATTTTTGGCGGTGTTTTTGTTTTTAATTGAATCTTTTATTGTTTTCGGCTAAAATTCATCTATCGTATGGTTTAAAGGAAATAAAAAATGAAAAATGATTTGTTACATGAATTGGCGGCACGTGGTTTTATAAACCAAACATCAAACATGGATGGGCTAACCCAGCGTTTAAATCAGGGACCGATTACTGCGTATTTGGGGTCTGATCCAACGGCGGATTCGTTGCATGTTGGGCATTTGGTTCCGGTTATGATGATGCGTTGGTTTCAAAATTATGGTAATAAACCGTTGATGTTGGTCGGTGGGGCAACAGGGCGTATTGGGGACCCGTCTGGACGTGATACGGGTCGTCCGATGATGACCGAAGAGGTTTTGGCAAAAAATGTCGCAGGATTAAAAAAATCTTATTCTAAATTTTTGCGTTTTGGCGAAGGTGCATCTGATGCGGTTATGGTTGATAACTATGATTGGATGAAGAATTATTCACATTTGGATTTCTTGGCGCAATACGGTACCGATTTTACGGTTCCGCGTATGCTGTCTATGGAAAGTGTACGTCGTCGTTTGGAAAACGGTATGACCTTTTTAGAATTTAATTATATGACTTTTCAGGCGGTTGATTTCCTGACATTGTACAAAGAATATGGTTGCGAATTGCAACTTTGTGGTGCGGACCAATGGGGTAACGCAATTATGGGAATTGAATTGATTCGCAAAAAAATGTCCAAAGAAGCATTTGTCTTGTCAACATCGTTAATAACAGATTCTAATGGAAATAAAATTGGAAAATCGGCCGGCAATGCGGTATGGGTTAATGAAGACAAATTGTCGCCTTATGATTACTACCAATATTTCCGCAATACACCAGATGAATTGGTTGAAAAAATGTTAAAACTGTTTACTGAAATTCCATTAGATGAAATTGAACGTTTGTCGCACTTACAGGGTGCCGAATTAAACGAGGCAAAAAAGATTTTGGCATTTACCGCAACAGAAATTGCACATGGTACGGATGCGGCGCGTGCCGCAGAAAACACTGCAACATCTTTGTTCGGTGGCGGTGATGCGGCGACCATGCCAACCAAAGAAATTGAAATGACCGGTCCAATGGGGGTTTTGGATTTCCTGTGTGCTGCGGGATTATTTGATTCAAAATCGGATGCACGCCGTATGATAGAACAGGGTGGTGTTCAAATTGATGGTATACGCATTTCTGATTGGCGCGCCACAATAGAAGCAAAACCAGAAACAGTTGTTCAACGTGGCAAAAAAACATATTTAAAGGTCGTGGTGAAATAATGCGTTGTTCGGCGATTATTTTGTTTGGGGCTTTGATGACGACAAGCGTTGCATCTGCCGGCGTTAATGAATTGGCACAAATACAATCGCAAATTCGCCAAACAGAACAAAAAAATCGCCAGTTGGAACAACGGGTCAAAACATCTGACCGCGATGTTGCAGATACTAAAAAGAAATTGGTTTCAGCGGCCGACAAGGTTTCTGATTTGCAAGAAAAACGCGACAAAATACAGAAGAATATCGCAGAATTGGATGTGCGTATTGCGGCCCTGGGCCAAGAAATTGAGAAAAATCGTGTTCGTACGTCTGATGCGGTGGCCAGTATATTGTTTGTTGCCCAAAACCCCAGTTTTAATTCTGACGATATGCATAATTATGTGTTGTCGTCCGCGTTACTAATGTCAATGGTGGACAATTTTGATGCGCAAATAAATATTGCTGCGGCAAAAATAGACGAATTAAATGCTGTTAGACAAGAACGCGCCACAGAAAAAGAAAAACTGGATAAAAACGCAAAAAAATACAGCCAAGAAAAAGATGTTTTGGACAAATTATTGCGTAAACGTTCGGCGCAAAACGAAAAATTAAAAAACGAACAACAGGCATTGCAAATCAAATTACGCAATCTGTCCGCGCGTGCAAAAAGTATATCGGAATTATCTGCCGGGGTAGGGAGTTCAGAAATGTCATCAGATTCACGTTTTTCATTGCGTAAATTAAATTTACCGGTACGTGGCCGCATAACGGTTCGTTTTGGTGAAAAAACCGCGTTGGGGTTAAAATCTGATGGATGGCGCATTAGGACCGGAACAGATGCCTTGGTTACTGCGCCCGCAGATGGCATTGTTAAATTCGCAGACAGTTTCAAGGGATTTGGTCGTGTTGTTATTATATCGCACAAAAACGGTTATAATACGGTTATGACCAATCTCGGCGCATTGGATGTTATTGTTAGCCAGGAAGTACTGGCGGGCGAACCTATTGGACGTATGAATCCGGCAAAACCAGAAATGTATCTGGAGGTACGTCGTGGCGATAAAGCAGTTGACCCGGCAAGATTATTTAAAGAAAAATAAAAAACATATTGACAAAGTTGTGTATTTGTACTATACATACTAGTATGAATACGAAAAAAATACTAAATCATGGACGTGAAACATACGCTGTATATTACGGCGATGGATTTGTTATGAAACGTCCTTTGGAACATTTTAGCGAAGAACAAAAGCAATCTTGGTTAGAAAAACAGCATCGTACACAACAGGCCATCGAAGAAATTCGTGGGGTTAAGCACACTGTTTATAATATTCCGCAAATGATTTTTGTGAACGATGATGAATATCAAGTGTTGGAAGAACGTGCCCCGGGTGTGCCTTTAACAAAAACGGTGTTTCGTGATTTATCAAAACGTCAACAGCATGAAATTATAAATGGTCTGGGCACTTTTTTAATCGACATGAACGAATTAAAGCCCGCCAAACCGGTCAAAAATCATAAAATAACCCAAGATTTCGATTTTTCCGCCTTGCAACGTTTTGTTGATACCAGAATGTCCAACTGGTTCAAGAAAAACGAAATATTGCAAATGAAGAAAATTTGTGAACAAATTGATTCTTTTTCGTACGACACATATTTGGCATGGTCGCATGGCGATTTGAATTCTGGAAACGTATATTACGATATGAAAAGCAGTACTTTGTCATTTATAGATTTTGCCGAAGCTGATTATCATTTTATTTATGTGGATATTTTTTCGCCGTTACAAACCGACCTGGAAATATCTAAACGTGTATATGAAAAATATTTGGACTATCATCAAAAGGGCCTGTGGACGATGTACAGTACGCGCAACCCAATTTTCCAACAAATTATGAAATATCGTGCCGAAGAAGTGCTGTTAAAACGTTTCTTAAAGGCATCGCGTGATTTGCGCACAAATCCACAAAGTGAAAAAGGTGTAAAAAACACGCGCGACAAGGTTGTGTTTATGCGCAAACAAATAGCAGGATTGTTATCACTGGAACAAAAATATAACAAAAAGTAAACCGTTTTAGATTTATGTAAAAAATAACAAAAAGCCATAAAATCGTGTTGCGATTTTGTGGTTTTTGTTTTATGTTTTATTCCATAGGAAAACAAAGGTGAAAAATATGTTAAAGAAAGCCCTGTTATTATTATTGTTGTGTGCGCCTATATGCGTGTATTCTGCACCCAAGGATAAAAAAGAAGAACCTGTAACACATTTAACAGATGAACAAATATATCAAGAATTGAAAAAATTGGCACTGGTGTTTGAAGTTTCGCGTGAAAACTTTGTAGAAGAGGCCGATGAAAAGAAAATGCTAGAAGGTGCCATGAACGGTATGTTAGAAGCGTTAGACCCCCATTCTTCATATTTGTCTTTGGATGAATTAAAAGATTTTAATGATAAATCACATGGTGAATTCGGCGGACTTGGAATTCAAATAACCTCGGAAAACGGCGCTGTTCGTGTTATATCGCCAATTGACGACACACCCGCCCAACGTGCCGGGATTAAGGCCGGTGATTACATCACACATATTGATGACGAACCTGTTTTTGATTTGACTTTAAATCAGGCAGTTAAAAAGATGAAGGGTCGTCCGGGAACCAAGGTAAAATTAACTGTTTTGTCCAAAGACGATTCCGAACCCCGAACACTAACATTAAAGCGCGCAATCATCAAAGTAAAATCTGTAAAATACGAAGCGAAAAAATTGGCCGAATCTGATGATGATGCACCATCTGTCGGTTACGTTCGTATTTCTGATTTTGGCGCAACAACCGCACGTGATTTACGCGATGCGTTGGCAAAACTGGAAAAGAAAAAGGTTGTCGGCTATGTATTGGATGTGCGCAATAACCCTGGTGGCTATTTAACCGCGGCAATCGATGTTGCAGATGCCTTTTTGGACGGTGGTGAAATTGTATCTACACGCGGTAAAGACAAAAAAGATATAGAACGCAGTTTTGCGAATCCTGGCGATTTGATTAACGGAAAACCTATTGTTGTTTTAATAAATCATGGTTCGGCATCGGCATCTGAAATTGTTGCCGGCGCATTGCAAGACAATGGACGTGGCTTGGTTATGGGGTCGCAAAGTTTTGGCAAGGGCAGTGTGCAACAGCAAAAGCCACTTGGTGATGGAACAGCGATACACATAACTATTGCGCGTTATTACACCCCCAGTGGTCGTTCAATTCAAAATACCGGAATTACCCCAGATGTTGAAGTTTTGCAAAGTAAAATAGAGGTTCTGGAAAAACGCGAAGGCACATTTACCGAGGCATCTTTCCGTAATTCTTTAAAAAACGAAACAGAAAAAGAAAATGATAAAAAATCAAAAAACGATGATGATAAAAAAGAATTAACAGATGCAGAAAAAGATGCCCAGGACTATCAATTACAGCGTGGCATGGAAATGGTAATTGCGATGTCTAAATTGGGTCAAAAACCAAAAATCGAATTGGACGAAGTGTCAGAAGACAAAGAATCCAAAAAAACAGATAAAGAAACAAAAAAATAATAATTTATTTAACAACTTTATTTGCGCAGACTTTTGGGTCCGCGTTTTTTATTGTATAACAACGGCATGATAAGTGGCCCCGTTATAACGCAGATTCAATGTACCGTTACCGCCATTACCCGTTTCTAATGGAATATAGCAAGTAGTATTGTTTTTACGGATGTTTATAGCAGGTGTTGTTAGTTTGTTTCCTGTTAACGGAATAGATACACCAGTACCTGTTTTTAATGTGGTTAATACAGGGCATTCTTCAACACATTGGTTGTTGTAATAACCTATACATTGTTGTTGTGGTTTGCACATAACCTTGGAATTCCAATAAGATGTACAATAATTTGTGTTATCGTTCATATCGGAATACGGTGTGCAATATGTTGTGGTGTTTGATGGGCATGTGGTGCTTAATCCTGTGTTAGAAAAAGTATAATACATGACGTTATTCATTCCTCTTTGGCGCGGTGTTAAATCGGCAAATAGATTGTACGGGATATAACCATGTAATCCACTGGTATTGGCAAAGGTTTGTCGGAACATATATTGCCCGAATTCGCCGCTTAGTCCGCTAAATAGCGTTGACGGTATTTCACAATCCATGTTGCTGGCACCATAAAACGTTTGGTTAAACGATGGTTGTGAACTGTTTATTGTTGGGAATATTGCACCCAAACTGCCGGATATTTCTGCTATGTTGTATATAAGGTTTTGCCTACTGTTTCGACCGGCATAAAAAGAAATACAGGAGGATTGATAATTTGATGTTTGCTCAACATATGCGGTTGCGCGACCGCCAATTCTGATTGTGTATGGTCCACCGGCCGGAAAACTGTGGTCATATGATCGTGATGAAGGTGTTGATTTTGTAATTGTTTCAACTTCGCTGCCGTCCCCCCCAATCTATATAGAAAGTACCGGCGGCGCTAAGATAAAAATATGTTTTTTGCTTTTTGGTAAATGTTGTGGTAATCATTTGAAATTTTGTTTCAAAATTGGACGCGTCTTCCCCCCATGCAGTGTCAAAGAACATCTGCATAAACATCAAGAATATTAAAAATCTAACCTTTCCTACATTTTTCAACGTGCTCACCACCCCTGAAAAACAGGGTTGCAGAATTCTCCAACATGTATGCTAGCAAAAACACAAAAAAAGACGCAAGCATATAAGCGCGTCTTTTGATTTTTTTGTATAAAATTTTTATGTTTTACAGGTTCGCAGATAATGCGGTATAAATTTGTCCCAATTCGGTTCGTATTAACCCGGCCGCCAATTTGTCGGGGGCATCTGTTTGTCGAGATGCAGTTAATATTTTATCAAAACTGCGAACAAATTGTGTTGCCTGGGAACGGAAAACAGAATCAGATTTTATAAGTTCACGAATTTGTTTTTTATCTGTCGCCTTTAAAACTTTTTCCATCCACTTTGCGAACACTTTTTTGTCGCCTTCATGATATTTTTTCCAAACCACATCGGGAATATCACTGCCCATGGCGCGGGTCAAATCGATAACCTGTTCGCGCATTTTATCAAATTCACGTTCACAGGTTGTCAAAAAATCTTGCGTGCTAATGCGTGCGTTTGTGTGTACAGATGGTGCAACTTTGATTGCCTCCATCGGACTGCTGGCACGATTCAACATCATTTGTTTGTTTAATGTTTGCATGGTTTCAACCGCCTTGGCATAGTCAGACATTAAATCAATCATCTGCTGTCTAGATTGTCCGGCCAATTCATCTAACTTGGTTGAAGATTCCATAACAGATTTTGTTGAATCATTAACTGTGGATTTGATATTTGCAATTTGTTCATTTAACCTAGAAACAATTTCTTGTAAATTCTTACCGGCGGCATCTGAAGAACTTGTTAAATCGGGCAGGGCCGCATAATATTGTGAAATCAGTTCTGTTAGTGGTTGTAATTGTGCGGTTGTTTCATTGGATGTCTTGATTAAGCCTGCGGATTGTGTTGCCAGTTGGTCATGTGCTGATTTCATTTCTATCAAAGTTTCACGTACACCGGTTGCCATTGCGCGTACCGATTCCGAAAATGCATTTGCCGCGGTTTTTGTATCATCCAATGTTGTATTTGCAACACCAGAAACGGTCTTTAATTCTGAAACAACACCGGTTGCAAAATCTTTGATTTCATGATCAAAGTGATTGGTCAACCCGGTCAATTCACTGGAAATATTACGCACAGAACTTTCTGTTTCTGTGGCCGATGCCATTACCGTTTCAACCGCCTCGGTCAATTTGCGTATTTGATTTTCAATGGATGCTTCGGCCAAAACAACCTGGGCACCAACAACGTTTGCGGTACTGGTTAAACTGTTCATTTGACCGGTTAGTTGTTTTTTACTTTGTTTGCCAAAAGAATCTAACTTGGTTAAATAACTACTTAATATTTTTGTATTATTTTCCATGGTGTCTTCGTAATTTGCGGCGGTGTCTTTAACCTGGGCAAAAGTATCCGCGGTTGATTTTGCCAAACTAGAAATACGTTCTTGCATTTCTTCTGATGCAATGGTCAGATTTTGAAACTGTGTTACATTTGTATCAAAAGATTGCGCCAAATTCTCGCGCAGGGTTTGACTCTTTTCGTTCCAAGCATTTATTTTATCTTCAATAGAATCTATCTTTTTTATGGATTCACTTGTTGTGCTTGTAACCGCATCCATTGTTTTTGTTACAGATTCGGAAAAATCGGTAATGGTTTTTTGAACGCTGTTCCAAGAATCTGATTCAACGATATTTTGTAATCCACCAACAGTGTTTTCAAGACGGCCCGATGTCTGGGCGGTTTTTTGTATTGCATCTTCGACAATTTTTACCAAGGCATCGGTTTTTACGGTTAATTCTTGTTTTAATCCATCTGTGTTCGCAATCTGTTTTTGTAACGTTTTTTGTATCAATGCAAAACAAGACATTATTTTATCTAACTCGCCGGCCATAATTGTTTGTAACACATTAGATGCATCGTTTATTTTTGCGCGTTCTGGTTCGGTCATAATCGTCAATAAAGAATTCATCGTTTTTTGTGATTTTCTGGATATAAAAAACAACGCAATTAACACACTAACTAGTGCAATACCGATTCCGAACCCCGTATAAACAACCCAAGAATGTATATCCATTTTTACCCCCTACAAAACGTAATTATGACGTGCATATGTTGTTCTTGCACCCGTTTGAAATTTATACTAGAATTGAAAAAATAAAGCAAGACCATAAATGAAAAAAAGAGAAAATCTTACCCCGGAACAAGAAGAGGCCGCAGACCCGACACGAAACGTTTGGGTCCAGGCCAATGCCGGCACTGGCAAAACCAAGGTCTTGGTTCAACGTTTGTTGCGTATATTGTTTCGTGATTCGCGTATTGGACACAGCAGTATATTGTGTTTGACATATACAAATGCCGGGGCGGGCGAAATGCGTAATCGTATAACGGCGGCATTGCGCGATTGGGCAATGGCCGATGATAATGACTTGCGTGAATTATTGTTCGGTGTATCTGAAAACAATCCGCCGACAGATACGGATATTGAAAAAGCCCGCAAGGTGTTTTTTACATACATTGATAATCCTGACATATTAAAGATAAAAACAATACATGGTTTTTGTCAGGAGATTTTACATCGTTTCCCGACAGAAGCCGGGGTGTCGCCATCATGGTCTTTGGTATATGATGCATCACAACGTGTCTTGTTAGACGAGGCTTTTGACAGGTTGTTCAAAACCAAAGATTTGAACATGCAAACAAAAAACGCTTTTGAACACATCGTAAAAAGGGTTTCTGAATACAGATTAGACGATTTGTTGGAAAAAATAGGCGGGTTATATAAAGGTTTTTTAAATATAGATAATATTGTTAACTATCGAAAATATTTTGTTGATAGTATTGAAAAAAAATTAAAATACAAACATATAAACGAACGTGATTTTTCCGTGCAAAAGTTAAAAAACATTGTTGCAATGGCAAAAATACAGACAAAATCACAAAAAACAATGGAAAATATTGTTAATATCACAGAACAATATATTGAAAATAAAGTAGATTTTGAAGAATACAAAAAATTATATTTAACAGATTCCGGTGCACCAAGAAAAAAGATTCTTGATTTGGATTTTTTGTCAGACGAACTAAATCGGGTTTTGGATATCGTATCTAACAAAACCAAGGAAGGTATAATTTCGGATACTATGGCAATGTTTGATTTAACGGCGGCCTTTGCCGACATTTATCAGAATATCAAACAATCATACAACGTTTTGGATTTTGATGATTTGATTTGGTACACGCATCGTCTGTTTTCTAATCCGGAAACAATGGGGTGGGTTTTATCGCAAATGGATTTATCTTTGTCGCATATTTTAATAGACGAAGCCCAAGATACCGGAACAATGCAATGGCAAATTTTGCAAATGTTGGCGGGTGATTTCTTTGCAGACGGTGATGCATCGGGGCTGCCACGTTCAATATTCGTTGTTGGCGACACAAAACAATCCATCTATGGTTTTCAAGGTGCCGACCCAGATGCCTTTGCAACCAGTCGCCAAGCAATCGCATCGCAAATAAAAAACAATGCGCGGGAATTCACCGAAACACCTCTGACACAAAGTTTCCGTTCGGTTCAACCAATCTTGGATGTCGTGGATTGTTTCTTTGATAATCCAAATGTAGCGAAAAGTACCGGTTTCAAAAATAACCAGCACAAATGTTTTCGCAAAAAAGACAAAGGATGTGTAGAAATACATAAGTTGTTTGAAAAAGACCAGGAAGTAAACAGTACGCCAATGACAATGAAACGTTATTTGTGTGTTGTTGCCGACAAAATACAAGCATTGTTAAAGACGGGGCGTTTTTTGCCGTCTGACATAATGGTTTTGTTGCGCAAGCGTCCCCCAATGGCGATGCCGTTAATAAACGAATTAAAAAAACGCGGAATCCCGGTAGCGGGCAGCGACCGTATAGTTTTGCCGCGCTTTCCTGTTATACGCGATTTGATGAATCTGGTTCGGTTTTGCATAGATAATATTGATGATTACAGTTTGGCATGTGTGTTAAAAAGCCCCATGTTTGCTTTGACGGATTCACAAGTTTTTGAAAAGTGCAACATTAGAAACACTAAAAATGCCGAACTGCGCACACAAGGAAACAACGATACAAAAATTACATTGTTTCAAATCATAGAGACAACGCGCCCAGATATTCATAATGTTTTGCACGAGTTTCTAACCTTGGCTAAAACGGCTGGTGTATATGAATTTTTCTCTTATGTTTTAAATAATTATAATATTCGCGAAAAGATGGTTGCCGCCCTGGGAAACCAAATCTTGGAGCCGTTGGAAGAATTTTTAACCCTGTGTCTGGCATACGAACGCACACAACCTGGAACCTTGAAACAGTTTTTAAAATGGTTTATTGCCGGTGCCAGTGAAGTTAAACGCGACATGGAATCGGGCGGCGGCGTTCGGGTTGTTTCTGTACACAGCAGCAAGGGCCTGCAATCGCGCGTTGTGTTCTTGATAGATACCACCACAACACCAAAGCCAGAACGTTTGATAAACCTGGATTCCAAAGCGCAAACAAATTTATCGCCGTGGATTTGGACACCAGGCGCAGTCAAAGAATATTGCCCAGAATACGAGGCGGTTTTAAACGAACAATCTATGTCCGCAACCCAGGAAGATTATCGTTTGTTGTATGTTGCAATGACCCGCGCCCAAGACGAGTTGTATATTTATGGTTTTGCAAACAACGGTAAACCAAATGAGTTATCTTGGCATACGATGTTGTGGAACGTGTTGTCTAATGCGTACGGCAACGGAACAGAAAATGATTTTATCAGGATTACAAATGAAGAATAAATTACAAGAATTATTAGATGCAAAATCACAAAAACATTTTGCCACAACCAGTGGTACTGATATGCACAAACGTCTAGAACACGTGTTCTTCCACTCTGACGGTCCTGTCGGCGATAAGGAGTTATGTGATAAAATTTCAAAAAATTCCGAATTAGTGAAACTGATGGGGCCATTATCTAAAACAGAAGTTCCAATTGCAGGATTTGTAAACGGAATATTTGTTAGTCGCAGAATTGACCGTCTTTATATAGATAAAGATAACAAGCAAATTGTTGTTTTAGATTATAAAACAGACACATCCAAAGACGTTTTTCGTGATAAATATATTATACAACTAAAAGAATATCGTGATTTGCTGACCCAAGTTTTTCCGGGTTTTACAATATCTTGCAAGATACTATGGTTGTGTGATTTTACACTGGAAAACATAATATAAAACGTTTTATAATACGGCTGCTATGTTAATAAATTTAACGATTTCTAATATTGTTTTAATAGATAAACTGAACCTGGAATTCGGTTCGGGACTGAATATTTTAACCGGTGAAACAGGTGCAGGAAAAAGTATTTTGATGGATGCCTTGGCCTTGGCATTAGGGGGGCGTTCTGATACGGGGCTAATCCGCCATGGCTGCACCAGTGCCGGGGTCAGCGCAGAATTTGATGTCATAAACGACAATATAAAAACACTGTTAGACGAAGCCGGGATTGACTTTGAAGACACGTTGGTATTAAGACGTACCTTGGGAACAGACGGCAAGGGGCGCGCATGGGTGAACGATGTGCCGGTGTCGATAAAAACATTAAAAACAATCGGCGAAGAATTGGTTGAAATACATGGTCAATTTGCAAATCATGCGTTATTAAATCAATCTATGCATCGCGTTGCCTTGGATAGTTTTGCTATGCGCAACATCGATGGTTTTGAAGATATAATAATAAATGTGCATAATGCGTACAATGAATATCATACGGCGGCCACCAAATTAACCGAGTTGCAAGATATGTTGACACGTTCAGAAATAGAACGTGAATACTTGGAACACAATGTTGCCGAATTAAAAAAGTTAAATGTAACACCTGGTGAAGAGGCTGATTTGTCCGCACGCAGAACAGACATGATGAACGCGGAAAAGAACGCGGCGATATTAAATGATGCGGCCCAGTTGATTGGTCGTGGCGGCAATTCTTTGGATACCCAGATATTTTCCGTTGCACATATTTTAGAACGCATAAAAACAGAACCAAATCCATATTCTGAACAAATCGATAAATTATACCAAGCGGCAGAACTGGTTGCATCTGTGTCCGAAGAAATCGCGCCCGAAGATGTTGATGCCGACATGCTGGATTCGGTCGAAGAACGATTGTTTGCAATACGCGCGGCGGCGCGCAAACATCATGTGTTGCCGGATGAATTACCGGCGAAATTAAGCGAAATGGAATCACAATTAAACGCTATAAATAATTCGGATAACGAATTAAGAAAACTACAAAATATCGTTCGTGATGCTCAGAAAAAATATACGGAAAACGCGAATGTTTTAACCAGTGCGCGCCACGATGCGGCGGAAAAATTACGTTTAAAAATCGTTTCGGAATTACCTGATTTGAAATTGGGTGGTGCGGACTTTACGGTTGAAATAACACCGACAAGTGATTCTGGTAACGGGCATGATGAAGTTGTGTTTATGATAAAGACAAATCCTGGCATGCCTTTTGCACCGTTACACAAGGCGGCATCTGGTGGCGAATTGGCGCGTTTTATGTTGGCAATGCGGGTGGTGTTATCTGAAAAACAACCTTCACACACATTTGTTTTTGATGAGGTTGATACCGGTATTAGTGGTGCAACCGCGGCGGCGGTTGGCGACAGATTAAACCGTTTGGCATCCGGAAGCCAGGCGATTGTTATAACCCATTCTGCCCAGGTTGCAGGTTTTGCAGATAAGCATTTTAAAATTGAAAAAACATCTTCTGATGAAACAACGGTTACGCACGTACGCGAAATAACCGATGATGAACGTCTTAATGAAATTGCCCGCATAATTAGTGGGGCAGAAATCACGCCAGAATCCCTGGCGACCGCAAAAACGTTGATAAAATAACCCCATCAACATGATGGGGGCTTATTTTGTGTTTCTTGTTTGTTTTGATTGTTGTATCAAGTAACGTAAGTTTAATTTGTTATATATTTCCAGTACATCATTTGCAATCGGGCGGTGTAATGCTGTGTGCGGACGTGCATAACAAGATAATTTATCCCCAGTATCTTTGACAACAGTGTAATAAGATATTCCAAATTTTTTAGGTTCTATATTCAACTCAAACTTACGAGTAATGCCTCGCTGATATACAAAATACGAAATAAATGGCGAACCTTGATTGTATTGTTCAAAGTTTTGTTTAGTTATATACACATCTGGTGATTGTAATATTTGTACTAGTTCTGTTTTTAACTGATTTGATTTTTTGCTCATATTCTGTTTCCTTGTTAAATCTATTGTAGATTTGCCACGCCATCTGCAAATTCGATGTTTGCTATTTTGTCAGCGTTTGCCACAGATGAAATAATGTTGTTGTTTTCATCACGTGCAATTGCGTATCCGCGTGCCAAAACATTTTTGTATCCCAAAGAATTCAACATTTGACCACAATGTTCGATTGCGTTGCGCAAATTTCCCATTTTGTTGGTTAACACATCGGGCATTTTTTTAACCATTTTTATTTTTGCACGCGCATCGGTTAATTTTGCGTTTATCATAATCCCCAGTGTCCTGGATACATCGTCAATTCTTTGCGCGCGTTCCATTATAACCTGTTTGGGACTTTTGATGTTTATAGATGTAATACGCTGTTTAATTTGCCCCAGACGTGCTATAAACGCGGTGTTAATGCGGTGTCCAATATTGTCCAAATCTTGAATCAAAGACAATTTTGTTGGTACGACGGTTTCGGCGGCACCGGTTGGGGTGGGGGCACGAAAATCTGCGGCAAAGTCAACCAACATCCAATCAGGTTCGTGTCCAACCCCGGTAATAACAGGGATTTTACTGTTGGCAACCGCACGCACAACGATTTCTTCAGAAAACGGCAACAAATCTTCTAATGAACCACCGCCACGCGCAACAATGATAACATCAACGTTTTTTTCGCGATTAAAATACTCTACGCCTGCGGCCACTTCGGCGGCGGCAGTGTTGCCTTGCACCGTTGCAGGATATAGCAAGACGTGCACCGGGAAACGTTCGCGCAAACGGTTTTGAATGTCTTGAAATGCGGCACCGGTCGGACTGGTTACGACACCGATGGTTTGGGGTAATTTCGGCAAAGGTTTTTTACGTGATACATCAAACAAACCTTCGGCGGCCAACTTTTGCTTGCGTTCTTCCAGCATTTTTAATATTGCACCGACCCCCGCCATTTCTATATCTGATGCAATCATTTGATAATTACTGCGTGCCGGATATGTTGTTAAACGTCCGGTAATAACAACCTCTAAGCCATCGGTTAGTGCAAATTTAACCGGTGTTCCGCGCCAAATTATCACCGACATCGCCGCGCCGGCATCTTTGATTGTCATATAAGTATGCCCGGATGATGCACGTGTAATCTGGGACAATTCGCCACGTATTTTTATAACAGGGAAAGCCGTTTCCACAACATTTTTTAATAACGCGGATGCGTCTGATACTGAAAAAATCATATCTGGTTTAACAAAGGGTTCTGGTTTTTGTAACATTGCTAAATCGCCTTTACTTTACCTTGTAAAATGCCCATAACGTCAATATCTAATGCCTTGGCAAAGCGCATCGGACTATCTTTTTTGTTCAAATGCACAAAAACGCGTTCGCCCAGTTCATACGGCACAGAAAAACCATCAACACTAAACTGGTCATAGGTTAAATCAAAAAAAGTTCCACTGGGGACATGTTTCAAATAATGGTGCGAAAAACGCCCCGGCCATTTATCTGCATCAATACACATCAGGTCCCAATCATCCAATCCCATAATCACGGAAAATACCGAACTGGATGCGTAACAAAAACCGGCAGAATCATAACCAAAATCCCAGATTTTGTTTCCGCGGGTTAAAAAAGTTTTTTGTTTTATAACATCGTACTTAAATGCTTCACGAAAAAAAGATGTGTAATAAACCGCCTTGTTTTTATCTTCGGGCGATAAATTCATCTTGTTTATCTGTGCCAATATGTTTTTTGTCGCAGATTCATAAAGAGCGGTTTTATCTTGGTTCTTCATAATTGAAAATTATAGCATTTTTAGCGTAAAAAATCAATCATTCAATTCGGTCAATGGCCAACGTGGCCTTGGGGCGATGGGGGATTTTACAGTATTACCAATGTTGAAATTTTCTAACCCGGCCCACGCAATCATTGCGCCATTATCGGTACACAAATTCATTGGGGGGGCAGCAAAAATCAAGTTGTGTGATTGCGCCAATTTTTCCATTGCACCGCGTATAGCACTGTTTTTCGCAACCCCGCCGGCAACAACCAGTGTTTTCGGCCCCGCGGCCATTACATCTGGATGATGCAAGGCATTTTTTAATCGGTTTATAATACAATCCACGACCGATGCCTGAAATGAAGCACAAAAATCATCTATAAATTCGTCAGAATAGGGGGCGGCATTCTTAGACAAAAACGCCCTAGCGGCGGTTTTAATGCCGCTGAACGAGAAATCGCATCCAGGTTTGTCTGTTAACGGACGTGGAAATTTAAATGCATCTGGGTTGCCTTTTTGTGCGCGCCTGTCCACAATTGGACCGCCAGGATACCCAAGTCCCAACATTTTTGAAACTTTGTCAAACGCCTCGCCGGCACTGTCGTCCAAGGTTTGACCAATCAGTGTATATTTTCCGACACCACGTACCAACAAAATTTGACAATGCCCACCAGAAGCCAACATTAACAGATACGGAAATTCCACCTTGACCGCACTGTTAGAGTTATTTGCGGTCGCGGCACACAGACGTGGCACCAATGCATGTCCTTCCAGATGATTTACCGCAACCAACGGTTTGCCGGTTGCCTGGGCAATACCGGTTGCTGCCATCCATCCAATCAAAACCCCACCAATAAGCCCCGGGCCGGCAGTCGCAGCAATAACGTCTATATCTGCGATACTCATATTTGCATTGGTCAATGTTTGACGAACAACCTCATCTATGGCTAAAATATGTGCACGTGCCGCTAATTCTGGGACAACACCGCCATATTTTTGATGTTCGGGAATTTGTGAATAAATAACATGCGCCAAAATGTTTCTGTTAGAATCGACTATGGCGGCACTGGTTTCATCACAAGATGATTCTATGCCCAAACAGAACGTTGGGCGCGCGTTATTTTCGCCCAAATCACCAGCGTGCAATGCGCCCATATCCATACGAATAATTTTTTCTTCTGACATGATATTTAAATATTGTTTTTTAATTTTGTTCCCATAAAACACAACTCTGTGGCATCACGAACCGTCATTTCTGATGAATCCGGCAGAGAGGCGATTTTATCAACACATTGTACAATCAAATCGACATTATCTTCTGTGGCAATTAAAATTTTAACCGCCGCGATACGATTATCAACAGAGGCATTTTTCCACGCGTTTAAATTTCGCGATTCTAAATCACTGTTTTTTTGTGATTGAATAAACAAAAAAATTACCAACAAAATCGCAGCGATTCCTAAGACAAATTTTAAATATTTTTTAAGAAAATTCTTCATGTTTAATACCTTATGTTATTCGCAACGAACCAACCATACATCATAATCCGGATTTTGCACCGGATCACGTCCAGGGTTGTTTCTGTCCATCCAATTACTGAATATTTTGGTGCCGTCAGATTTTGTTATTTCAACAAAGGCATAAAAGTTTTCTGGCTTAAATGGGTCGGATTGCTTGCAATCGCGCACCATCACAGATATTCGTTCAAAAACCGCCGATTGACCGACAGGTATAACCATATTTTTTGTTTTACCGGCGGCCTTGTCCAATACGGTCAGTTTCGCAATAGTTTTGTTAACAAATGCGTTTGCCGCCATTGGCACCCAAGATAGTAATACAAAAAAAACTAATAATTTCTTCATGTCGGAAATATTTTATCTGTACTGATGCAAAATGTCAAACCATAAACAAAAAATGATTTAAAACAAAATCCCCGACCCAAGGGCCGGGAATTTACAATAAATAATTTTCCAAGAACAATTATTTTGCGTTCTTTTCTGCGGATGTTGCCGACAAATCTTCAACGATACGCGCTTTTTTACCGGACAATTTGCGCAAAAAGAACAATTTCGCACGACGAACACGACCAATACGAACCTTTTCAATTTTTTCAATGGCCGGACTGTACAATGGGAATTTGCGTTCCACACCAACACCATAAGATTCACGACGAACCGTAAACGATGCGGTATTTCCTTCGCCGCCATCACGTGCAATAACGATACCTTCAAATAATTGAATACGGAATTTATCGCCATCTTTAATTTTTACGTGTACACGTAATGTATCGCCCGCCTTGAAGTTAGGGATGTTTTTACCGGCGCGCAATTTTTCAACGTTTTGTTGTTCTATTTTTTTAATGATATTCATTTTTAATTTTCCTTTATTAAATCCGGACGACGCTGTTTGGTTAAATCGTCCGATTGTTGTTTCCGCCATCTTTCAATATTGCCGTGATGACCGGACAGCAGGACTTCTGGGACACTTTGTCCACGCCATACTGACGGGCGGGTGTATAACGGCCATTCCAGCCCCCCGATTTCAAAACTTTCTGTGGTGGTTGCTTCTACCCCACCACCCAGCACATTATCTATCAGACGAACGCAACTGTCAACAAAAACTTGCGCGGCAATTTCACCGCCCGACAATATGTAATCGCCAATAGACAATTCTGTAATATTATACATATCTATGACCCGTTGGTCAATTCCTTCGTATCGACCACAGAGCAGGGTAAACACCTTATCTGTATCGTTGGTGGCAAAATTGCGAACCATTTTTTGATTTAACCGCGGCCCACGTGGGGAAAAGTATATAATTTGCCCCGGGTTTTCAATAGAATCCAATGCCGCACCCAAAACATCGGGACGCATAACCATACCCACGCCGCCACCAAATTGCGTGTCATCAACACTGCCATAGTCATTTATGGCAAAATCACGAATATTTATCACACTATACGACCAAATTCCGTTTTCCAACGCGCGACCAACCACGCCGCCCCCAAGGGTTCCGGGAAACATTTCAGGGAAAATGGTCAATATGTTAAAGTGCATGTTGATAACTTTTCTTGCGCAGGCATTTATTTTCACAAATTTCTTGGATTTTTTTGATTAATTCAGAATCCGCGATACTGTTATTCGTAAATTCTATGTATGTATCGCCGTATAAGTTGCAATTCATACGATTTTTTTGTGCATAGAGATAAACAAAACAATCAGACATTGCAAAATCACAGTTAATTTTATGCGCACATGTTCTTTTTACATAAAATTCCTTCATACTCACGCCTTTTTATCTATCACAACAATGCTTGTTGCAAACACTGCATATTTCTTTGAACAAAGAAGAATACTTTGAATATAAATCATTAGTATTTCTTTTTGTGAAATTTACGTTATATTCGCCAGATTTTATTACGTCTATGTCATAATCTATATCCCGGCGTGTTGCATAAGATATTAGTGGGCAATCATTGTTACGTTGCGAACAGTTCACATCACAATTCTTTTTTGATTGTATAAAAATATGTTTCATTTGACCTAATCCTTGATGATTTTTTTGTTATCAAAATCAACTTTTGCACCCAAAAAGGACACCATTTCACCGTTATCCAGTTCCATAATATCACCTGCGCCAAAGTTGTGGAAACATTCTACTCTACCTAAAACGTTATTATCTTGAACAACTTGCATACCGATTAAATCGGCCTGATAATATTCACCATTGTTTGTGGCCGGTAAATCTTCGCGGTTTACAAACAATTCTGTACCACGTAATGTTTCGGCGGTATTTCTGTCCAGAACGCCTTCTATCTTTGCAATCGCAACATTTGTGTTTGGTATCGCGCGCACAAATTTTAACGCGCCAACCGGAACATTGTTTCCGAACACAGCCAGTTTTTTAAAATCGCTGGTGTTTTCGGTAAAAGTTTGAATACGAACCTCGCCCCGAATACCTTGGGGTGCAACAATTTTCCCTACTAAAATTTGTTTATTATTGATTTGCATTTATCTTAGACCGAGCGCACATTTTTTGATTCTAACAATACATTACGAATACTTAAAATATAATCCAGTTCGTCTATTTTACGCGAATGTGCATATTTCATCAGTTTTCCCATATTGATAAGGTAACTGTCATACATAATCTTGGCCAATTCTTGGTCGCAATCGCTAAATTCTAGCATATCAAACACGCACCCCAGTGCCTTTTGGCGCGATGTGTTTGGGTATTTATGGCAGTATTGCCGGTTATGCATAACGTTACCTTATTCTAAATATGAACTGTTATTATTCTGCAACCGGTGTTTCTGCAGATTCTGCCGGGGCTTCGGCTGCGGCCTTGGCGGCTGCTTCTGCGGCGGCTTTTTCTTCGGCTATTTTTGCCAATTTGGCTTCTTTATCTTTGATTTTTTGCAATGTTTTTTCAGATTGCAAATTTTTCTTTGTTTGATTTGGAACTTCACGTTTTGCAACCAATCCGGCATTTGCCAAGAAACGATATACGCGGTCGGACGGTTTTGCACCCTTGGCCATCCATGACTTGATTTCATCGATTTTCAAGATAACGCGCTTTTCATTGTCGCGCGCCAACATTGGGTCATATTTACCAACAACATCCAAAATATTACCAGAATTACGCGCATTGCGAGAATCTGTTACAACAATATGATAATAAGGGCGTTTTTTTGCGCCAAAACGTGCCAAACGAATAACAGTTGCCATATTTAACTCCTTGTTTTTAACTGTTTTTATCCACAAAGAAAACCGCCATCAAGGATGAAAACTCATCGGATGATGTACCTTATGCGACCGCATACAGGACTAACCTAAATGGCAATCTTTGGGATTTGCAGTGTGTATTATGTATCAAAAATATTGAAAAGTCAAATAAAAATCCCCCAAACCGGGGGATTTTTATTTTATTTCGCGCTTTTAACATGCGCCACGTAATTTCATTGCCGCGGTTACACGCTTGATAGAATACATATACGCCGCTTCGCGCATTGTAACATTGTATTCTTGTTTGATTGCATAAATAGCATCAAAAGCCTTAATCATTGCCTGTTGCTCGCGGTCTTCTACTTCGGCTTCGGTCCAATAATAACCATAGCGGTTTTGAACCCACTCAAAGTAAGAAACCGTAACACCACCGGCGTTTGCCAAAATATCTGGAACAACCATAACACCATTGTTCTTTAATATTTCTTCGCCTTCGATTGTGGTTGGGCCATTTGCGCCTTCGACAACCAATTTTGTTTTGATTAACGGTGCGGTGTCTTTGTTGATTGTGTTTTCCATTGCGCATGGCGATAACACATCAACATCCAATCCCCAAAATTCTTCGGCAGTAATTTCTTTGGCACCCGGGAAATCTTTGATGCTGCCTTTGTTTTTATCTTTGTATTGCATCATCGCATCAATGTCCAAACCGTTTTCGTTGAACAAGATGGTGTTCCATTCTGCAATCGCAACAATTTTTCCACCCATATCGTGTGAACATTTGGCGGTAAAACTGCCCACGTTACCGAAACCTTGGATGGCAATCTTTGCGCCACGAATATCTTTGCCTTGGGATTTTAATGCCTGGGCAATAACGATAGAAATTCCCAAACCAGTTGCCTTGGTGCGTCCCAAAGAACCGTTTAATTCAACCGGTTTTCCGGTAAATGTTCCAAACGATGCATCGCCGGACAATTTGATATATTCATCTATCATCCATGCCATAATTTGACCGTTTGTATTAACGTCTGGTGCCGGAACATCTTTCTTTTCACCTAAAATCGGATAAATCGCATCAACATAACCACGCGACAGGCGTTCTAATTCGCCGGCCGACAAAGTTTTTGGGTCAACAATAATACCGCCTTTGCCACCGCCATAGGGCAGGCCAGTAACCGCACATTTAAATGTCATCCAAATAGACAACGCGGATACTTCATCACGAGATACCATCGGATGAAAACGAATTCCGCCCTTAGATGGCCCCAACGCGGTGTTGTGTTGTGCGCGAAAACCGGTGAATACTTTAATAGAACCGTCATCCATTTTAACCGGAATTTGAACTTCTAAAATACGTTGTGGATTTTTCAAAATTTCATACGTCTGATTATCAACCCCTAATTTATCGCAAGCCGCCTTAACACGTGCCTGGGCCGCCAACAAAGGATTCATATTTTCATTTGACATTATTTTACTCCTATAAAAAAGCGGTTAAATTTACCGCAAATCGTTTCACCGCGACCCTGCCACAGCAGAGACGGATGGTGCGGGCGAAGGGAATCCCTCGACAATTATTTGTCTGTGGGCAAACTGTAACGATTTCGGTGCGCTAACGCTTCCAAAATCTACTTGTTTTCGAACCCTCTTTACCGGGCTCGCTTCTGTCGCCACAATCCAAAAATACAATTGACACAAGGTCAATTCTATTTTTGGTGCGGGCGAAGGGAATCGAACCCTCGTCTAAAGCTTGGGAAGCTTTCGTGCTGCCATTATACCACGCCCGCAAAACACTGTACCTATACTAAGACCTTTGAAACAATAAGTCCAGTTAAAAAACAAAAACCGCAAAAACGCGGTTTTGTTCTTTCATTTTCCGTATTTATTCATAAAATTTGTCATATCCCACCAACCATTTACATGAATACGGCGGCGTTTCGGGTATAATTCTTTTTTAATTTTTTCTGTATGTGGGCGTTGTTTCTTGGCGGCCGCAATTATACCTTTGGTTTGATTCATGTGGGTTAAATATGCTTCGGTGCTAATCGTGCCCAATTTGTTACCTTTGAAATTATTGCACCATCTGTGCATAGGTTGCATATTAGAAACCGCATCTGGCCCACCAAAGCATTTTGGTTTATTATGATCCCATGAAAAGTCATGAATATTACGAATTTCGGTATGACATCCCGCACATATTGGACACACACCATGATCGATAGAAATACGATAAAAAACTTTGACATCAGAACGATTTAAACTGCCGGACAGTTTTATCAATGTATCTAACATTGTACCAACATCAATATTGTTCACAGATGTCTGTGCGTACTGTTGACCAGTATGTGCAACCAATATTCTAAACAGTGCCTCGATTTCGAATTTTCTTATTTTATTACCGATACCGGCCAAGATTCTTAATATATCTCTAACTTCTGCGACAGTCATTTTATGTGTGCCTTATTATTACTTTTTTGTTGGAATTTGCAGTAATTGTTTCGGGAAAATCAAATCAGGATTTTCTATTGCGTTGCGTTCGGCGATAATACTGAACAAAACACCGCGGCGCAAAAAGTTGCGCGCAATTACCCATAAACAATCGCCACGGCGAACCGTATAAAAAGTATCGTTATCACCGGTCATTTCTGGCATAACAAATTCGTGTTTCTTTTCGGCGATTGTTCGACCGTTAACATCGTGCAGGCGAACCGACAAGGTATGCTTTTCGCCGGCTTTTAATTCGCCAACATCGGCACCCAAACCAAAATTTTTATAATCAGATACACGTGCAAACCCAATGTCGTTGCCATCAAATACCATAGATACACGTAAACGTGGCAATGCGGTGCCCGTAACAACGATGCGCCCGGTGTCCAAATAATCTATTTTTGAAATTGCTAAATCAGAATCTGTCAGTACACGTGGGGCCTGTAAAATTTTACTGCCTTTTGGGGTCATCAACAAAGACACAGAATTTTTATATTCTGTATCAGAAACATATAAAAACACATTGTCGCGCGACAATTTTCCAGAATCTACACCAACCAATGACAAAGTGTAATTTCCTGGTTTTAAACCCTGTTTAGGTGCGTAAGAAAATTCACCACCGGAATTAGTTTGTTCTGTGGCAACAATTTTGCCGTTTATTTTAATGGAAACGCTTCTGTTTGGTAACCAACGTCCGGCAACGACCAACATTCCATCACGTCTGATTCTAACAATATCAAATGTTGGCGTGTCTGTTGGCACAGGTGTGCGTTTTTTAACCTTGCGCTGTTCTTGCTGAATTATTTTATCGTTGTTTAAAACGACAATACTTTGTGTATGTGTGGTACGAATAAACGCAACCCATATTGCGATAAACAAAACAATTATTGCGCACAGTATTGGAAACCAATATTCGCGCAACACAGAACGTTTGTTTTGTTCTTCGTCTTGACGTGATTGCTTTTTTTCAACAACGACTTTTTCTTCTGATTTGGAAAAACCGTTTAAAGATTTCAAAAAACGTCTGGTAAAGTTACGGCGACGGGCCATCCAACCATTTTGTTGTGCAATCGCATCGTCAATCATTTTATCTGTTGAACGTTTTGTTTTGCCAATAACGGCGGCATTATCATTTGCCATAATATACTCCTAGGATAAAAAAGATTTAAATCTGGACAAATTATTACAAAAAAACTTTCTTTGTCAACCCTTTTGTGGTATAATGTTAACCAAATGGAGAAAAAAATGAAAAAAATTGGAATTATGACAACAGGCGGTGATTGCAGTGGATTAAACACCGCGATAAATCGTATTGTTCGTGGCGCAAATTTGCGTGGTTGGTCGGTTGTTGGAATCATAGATGGAACCGATGGATTGTGTACATCGCCGGCAAATGTTGAAAAACTAACAATTAAATCTGTGCCGATTGAAAATGCCCGCCTGGGGGGCAGTTATTTGCACAACGGAAATCATTGTATGATGAATTTTGAAACGGCCGTAAAAACAGGCCACTTGGACCAATTTAATAAAATGTTAAAAACATCTTTGGCAAAATTGAAATTAGATGCCTTGGTTTTAATTGGTGGCAACGGCAGTTTGTCTTTGGCGTGGGCAAATCGCGATATTTATTCTGGTTTACAGTTGGTGTGTATTCCAAAAACAATCGATATGGATTTACCATTAACAGACCGAACAATCGGTTTTGATACGGCGATTGACCAATTAACTAAATATTGCGACCAGTTGTTATTAACCGCACGCAGTCATCATCGTTGGTTTATTGTGCAAACAATGGGACGTGATTGCGGTATGTTGGCATTAAACGCCGGTATTGCGGTTGGTGCAGATGCAATATTAATTCCCGAAATCAAATTTGACCTGGATGAATTAGTTGCGCACATTAAATCAAATGAACGCGATTATGGTATTATTATGGTATCCGAAGGAATCACAATACGTGGACATTCGGGCCGACCGGCCGATATGATTTCGCGCAAGTTAACCGCGTGTGGCATTCCAAATCGTGCGGCATTTCCCGACTATATTCAAAGGGCAGGCGACACAACCGCACATGACAGAATATTGGCAACAAAAATGGCCGACTGTGCATTAAATGCGATTGAAAACAACGAAACATACGTTATGACAATATTGCGCGACAATGTGTGTCATACGGTTCCATTATCAGAATTTGTTGATGCGGGCGAACGTGTGCGCGACCCAAATGTTCCCGGCATGTGCACATCAAACGCATACGTTGAACCAGACAATCCGTTATTGGCGATTGCAGACAGTATGGGAATCTATATCGGTCAAAAACGAAAATGAAAGAACCGCCATTCAGGCGGTTGTTTTATTTTTCCATCTTTCGTTGGCAAGCCATCAACAATATTTTATTGACTTCTGCTTCATCAAAATCTTTCAAAATTTTATTAGATGCTTTGCGCAGTCTCTCATCAGATGTGTGATTTTGTAAAGTTTTGTAATGATAACCATGCTCTAATTTATCGCGTCTAACTGTCAATATATCGCCAATTTGAATATCTATACGGGTAGAGGTATAATTAAAATTCCCCCATACAGGACTCCAACATTCTACATAGGTTTCGTGTGGACATCCAGAACTTGTGGATGGAAGTTGGATACAACCTTTGACGGCAACATCTTGTTCTTGGCTATTTATAAAATTCATAATTTTCTTTGTTTTTCTTTGTTCTTCTTCACCACGTGCAGGACTGTCTAGCAAACTGCCCAACATATAAAAGCCGTATCTTTTTCCATCTTGAATTAAATCTACCAGATCACCAACCTTAAGCCCTTGGCACCATTTTCCTTCCCAATCTATACCACCATCCCAATTTTTTCCACGTTCTATGGTTATTGTACCCAATTCACTCTTTATTGTAATAGCGTTAATAAGGGAATTAGTATAACTTTTCTTAACAATAGTTCCCACCACAACTTTATTCTGTGCCATATTGCATCCTTTTTGTTTAAAATCGTTTCATTTATAACACAAAGAAAACAAAAGTCAAAAATAACCGCCCGAAACGGGCGGTTGTTTTTTTACAACAAACAAAACTTATTATTTCTTTTCAGAAAAATCTGCATCACGCGTGCCATCAGATTTGTTTTCATCTGTGCCAGCACCTGCGTTTGCATTGTTTGCTTCCTGTTGGGCCTTATAAACCGCTTCACCCAACTTCATGGCTTTTTCGTTTAACGCATCCGTTTTTGCTTTTAAACTGTCCGCGGTTGCATCAGATTTCGCCAATTCGTCCGCCAAATCTTTCTTGGCCGATTCAATCGCCGACTTTTCATCTGCAGATATTTTATCACCATGTTCTTTTAATGCCTTGTCGATTGCAAAAATTGCGGTTTCTGCGGTATTTTTCGCTTCGGCTAATTGACGTTTTTGTTTATCTGTTTCGGCATTTGCCGCCGCTTCATCAACCATACGTTTGATTTCATCTTCGGACAGTCCCCCATCAGATTTAATAGAAATCGCCTGTTCTTTGCCGGTACCTTTATCCTTGGCGGATACATGCACAATACCGTTCGCATCAATATCAAAAGACACTTCGATTTGTGGCATACCACGTGGGGCAGGGGCAATACCTTCTAAATTAAATTGACCCAACAATTTGTTGTCCGCGGCCATATCACGTTCGCCTTGGAATACGCGGATTGTAACCGCAGATTGGTTATCTTCGGCGGTTGAAAAGACCTGGGATTTTTTGGTTGGGATTGTTGTATTACGGTCAATCAATCGCGTAAACACACCACCCAATGTTTCAATACCCAATGACAAAGGTGTAACATCCAACAACAAAACGTCTTTGACATCACCCTTTAAAACACCACCTTGAATTGCGGCACCGTCTGCAACCACTTCGTCTGGGTTCACACCCTTGTGCGGTTCACGACCAAAGAATTCTTTGACCGTTTCAACAACTTTGGGCATACGGGTTTGGCCACCGACCAAAATCACTTCATTAATCTGGGATTTTTCAATACCCGCATCTTTTAATGCCTTGCGACAAGGTTCAATCGTGCGTTCAATCAAATCTGCAACCAATGATTCCAGTTTTGCACGAGATAATGTTGTATTGAAATGTTTCGGGCCACTGGCATCTGCTGTCAAGAACGGCAGGTTGATATCCGCACTGGTTTTAGAAGACAATTCAATCTTTGCCTTTTCTGCGGCTTCTTTCAATCTTTGTAATGCTAATTTATCGCCAGACAAATCAATGCCGGTTTGTGATTTGAATTCATCGATCAAGTATTTCAAAACGCGTGCATCAAAGTCCGAACCACCCAATGCCGTATCACCATTTGTAGATTTAACTTCGAATACACCATCAACAATTTCCAACACAGACACATCGAATGTACCACCACCAAGGTCATAAACAACGATTGTGCCATCTTTATCTTTGTCCAGACCGTACGCCAATGCGGCCGCAGTTGGTTCATTAACAATACGCAAAACATTTAAACCTGCGATACGTCCGGCATCTTTGGTTGCCTGGCGTTGTGAATCATTAAAATACGCAGGCACCGTAATAACCGCATCGGTTACCGTTTCGCCCAGGTAATTTTCTGCATCTTTCTTTAATTTTGCCAAAACCATAGCAGAAATCTGTGAAGGCGCATATTTTTTACCTTCGATTTCAACCCATGCATCACCATTATCGCCTGCGACAATTTTATATGGTACGCGTGCGGCAATTTCTTTGACGGCCGGGCTGTCAAATCTTAACCCCATCAGACGTTTAATTTCATAAATTGTATTTTCAGGATTTGTTACCGCCTGGTTCTTTGCGGTGATACCAACTAACTGTTCGCCATTTGCGGTGATTGCGACAACAGACGGTGTTGTGCGCGCACCTTCGGCATTTTCAATAATTTTTGGATCATTTCCATCCATAAAGGCCATTGCGGAATTTGTCGTTCCCAAATCAATACCTAACACTTTTCCCATTTTTGCACTCCTTGCTAAAAACTTTCGCTTGCCACAAATATAGTGTGCATAAAAATCATTTCAAGACCACAGGAATAAAATAATATTTAGTGGTTAGTGGAAAGTATTAAACAAAAAAAATACGGGGCAATGCCCCGCACTTAATCCTAGCCACTTACACTGGCCACTTACCATTGTATTATTTCTTGGCAGGTGCCGCCGCTGGCGCTGCTGCTGCTTTCTTTGCATCAGCTTCTTCTGGCATTTTACCACCGATGGTTGCAAACGCCAATTCTGCCTGGTGCAAGCCCAAAGAAACGCCTTCTGGCAAAGCCAAGTCAGAACCATGAACGGTATCACCAATTGTCAAATCGGCCAAATCCAGAATGATTTTTTCTGGCAATTTATCAACCAATGCGACAACCGCAACTTTACGAACCGCAAAGTTCAAAACGCCACCCAATTTTAATCCTTTGGATGTTTCTGCGTTAATTACTTCGACCGGAACAGATACACAAACCGGTTTCTTGGTATCAATACGTTTAAAATCAATGTGAATTACGCGGTCTGTTACCGGATGATATTGAATATCCATCAACATTGCATCTTCTTTTGTTGCGCCCGCTTTGATTTGGAACAATTTTGTACGCAAAGACGGTGTGCTAATCAACATATCAATGTCGCGACCCGCCAATTCAATAGCAACAGGGTCCTTTTTTTCACCATAAATAACCGCAGGGATGTTTTTATTTTTACGAATTGCACGTGCGGCCCCCTTGCCGGCAACATTGCGAATTTCTGCATTTAATTCAATAGCCATTTTGTTGTCCTTTTTTAATTTTTATGTACTTATGCATAACCTCCAAGGGTGTTATGCGGGCACCATTATCTAATAAATTTTATGAAAAATCAAGTTATTTATCAACTTTCCGTTGCAAAATGACAAATCGGGCACGACCATATCGCTTGTCTCGCAATACGTTCCACCCCATTTCATCAGGTGTATAATTCACTTTTGTTTCAATTTCTTGGACGACCAAAGTACCAGGACGCACAGATTTTGCCAATTTTTCGACAAATTTTATTCCTGTTTCCGCCATATCATAGGGCGGGTCAACAAATATAACATCAGCATCAGCGGCATATTTTTTAATTGCATGCGTTGCATCAATTTGTTCAATCGTATGTTTTTGCGAAAATCCGTCCAGATTTTTGCGTATAACCCGTACAGATTCAGGGGCAGCATCGGTAAAAACACCCGTTGCATTTGGATAACGAGATAACGTTTCGATTCCCAATGCACCGCTGCCAGCAAAGGCATCCCATACAAACATTTTGTCATTTGGTGACAAAATACCGCCCAGCATATTAAACACCGCCCCGCGCGCCAGGTTTTGTGTCGGTCGCGCGCCAGTGGGTAAAAACAACTTTCGCCCACGATATGTTCCAGAAATAATTTGCAATTTAGATTCCATACGATAAACTTTACATTGATGAATATAATGAAGCAAGTTTTAAATTTAGCACGTCATGCCGGTGATGCCGGCGATGTTCCTATTGGTGCGGTTATTGTGCGTGATGGAAAAATTATTGCACGCGGGGAAAACCTGGTTCAGCGCAAACAAAACCCAACGTTGCATGCGGAAATAGTAGCAATAAACCGCGCGTGTAAAAAACTGGGGACAAAATTTCTAGATGATTGTGATATTTATGTGTCGTTGGAACCATGTGCCATGTGTGCGACTGCAATTTCTTTTGCGCGCATACGCAACATATATTTTGCCGCAACCGATGAAAAAGGTGGGGGCATAACCGCAAACGCACGTGTGTTTGACACCGACAAACATCTATGGAAACCAAATATAATACAAATCCCAGAATATGCGGACGAATCCGCCAAATTATTGCGCAATTTTTTCGTTGCTCGCAGAAAAAGCCAAATTTGATAATTAATTTTTTAGTCAAAATACTTGACAATATATAAATTATGTCTATAATTATGAGTAACAAATGTAAAAAAGGATAAACATTATGGCTAAAGAAACATATATTGCCACAAAAGTTTGGCACAAAAGCAGAAAAGAATTTATGACTTTAAAACCATTTTATGTCGCCAATGGCGCACCTATCACTATTGAAACGCCTATGACATACAAAGATTTTAAAAACAGCAATGACAGACACTATGAAGGTGGTATTTATCAAGTAGAAAACAACAAGTTGGCAGAAAACAGTTATTATGACACCGAAAACACCACGTATGATATTATGCATGTAATCGGCACAAGAAATATTTCTGGCAGTACTTCAGTTAAAGTAGATATTCCTGACACCCCTTCATTTAAAGAACTTTATTTGATGGGCACAAAATTAAATCACATGAGTATAGTTGTACCAGAAGACAATATATTTTATCACACTGAACGTTGGGATGAACTTCTGGTTGAACAACCTCTGCAAGTAGAACCTGTAATTATTCGTAATCTCACAATGGAAAGACATGTTGGCACGACACGTACTCCAAAATTATTTGAAATATCAAAATCCAAATAACATAACTCAAAAGGATATTAATATGACACAATACAAAGATTATTATGTTGTTACAAAAATTGTTTCAAACAAATCCCAAGATAATTACAGCTTGATGCCAATTTACACACACATCTTGCCACCAGATTCAGAAATAACTGTATCTAGCAAGAGAAAAAAAATAAAAATTCCAGCCGGTGCATTTTGTATCGACAACCCTGTTCATGGACCCGATTTTCATAAAGGCAGTATCGTTCAATTGGTTAAAAATAAAATCAAAGCACCAGTATATAAAAAATCTTATGAAGAATTTGTTGTCTTGTCTTCGGAAAAGATTCTGTGCCCATCCGATAACGAATTTTATACGAACGTACAAATGTTTGGTCCAAAATCCGGAACCCAGTTTTCCCAGATTCATGAATCAAACCCGATGTTCGACAAAATAAAACGCGGTGACACAGTTGTGGTTGATACCGATGATGTTGATTACCCAATTATTCGTAATTTAACCATAGAAAATATGATTTCGAACCTTATTACGAGATGCAAACGCTAAAATAAAAACCCGCTGTTGCGGGTTTTTTTATATCAACGTCTTGCCTATCATATCATTCGGCTGCTTTAAACCAAGTAACTTTAATATAGTTGGCGCAACATCCGCCAGACCACCGTCTTTGATTTTACGCATAGGCGGTTCAGACACCAAAATTGCACGCACTTTATTGTTAGTGTGCGCGGTCCAAGGTGCATCATTTTTTTCATCCCACATTTTTTCCGCATTACCATGGTCGGCAATTATTAACATTTTACCACCAACCGCCAAAACCGCCGGAACAATCATAGATAACTGTTTATCCAAACACTGCATCGCCTTGATTGTCGCCGCTTCATTACCGGTATGACCAACCATATCGCCATTGGCAAAGTTCATCAACACAACATCAAACTTGCCAATTCTGGGCAATAATGCCGAAGTGATTTCTGGTGCGGACATTTCAGGTTTCATATCAAAGGTTGCAACCGCCGGCGAATCTATCAAGACCTTTTCTTCGCCATCAAAATCAATGGTACGTTCTGCATCCATAAAGTATGTTACGTGATTGTATTTTTCAGTTTCCGCGATACGCAGTTGTGATAAACCGGCCGCCGCAACAACATCACCCAACGTGTTTTTTACTGGTATATCGTCTAATAGGGCCGGGGCTTTTTCGTTTAAACCTTCGCCATATTGTGAAAAGCATAACATGTGCGCACCAGTATCCAACATCGCGCGAACAATCTGGCGTGCACGATCACTGCGATAATTTCCAAAGATAAAACCATCTCGCTTGGTTATAGGTGTTTTTGTAATAATAACCGGTTTAAAGAACTCATCCGTTATACCGTTTGCATATTGCTGTTTAATTGCTTCTTCAATAGTATTTGCGGTCACATCGGCACGCGCCAAGGCCAACGCATCAAACGCCATTTGGGTTCTGTCCATATTTTTGTTTCTGTCCATCGTATAATACCGTCCGGACAGTGTTCCGAACCAAGCACGCCCATCGGCAAAGTAGGGTGCCAACATCCGTTTTATTAAACGCACGTATTTTAAGGCGGACTTTGGCGGTGTATCGCGTCCATCGCCAATAAAGTGAATACACACACGCAACCCGGCATCCAAAACATATTTCGCAATTTTCATTTGGTCGCGCACATCGGAATGTACACGTCCATCCGACATTAAACCGGCCAAATGCACAATTCCACCATCACGTTTAACGTCTGCAATAAATTTATTTAATGGTTTGTTTTTGTTCCAATCTTCACGACTAAAACGCAATAAATATTGCATAACAACGCGCCCCGCACCAATACAGATATGCCCAACCTCGGAATTTCCCATCAGGTTTCCCGGCAACCCAACGGCCGTACCACTGGCACGCAACAAAGAATTAGGATATTTTTTTATCAAATTATTAAAATATGGCATTTTTGCCATTGCAACCGCATTATGCGCCACACTATCGCTAACCCCGACACCATCCAAGATGCATAAAACAACCGTTTTTTTCATTTCTTTTCTCCATCAAATAAATACCGACCATGCGGAGAATACCACAGACCTTTTTTGATTGCAAAACAAAAACAAAAAATGTATAACGAAAGACATAGGGAAACTATCAAAACAAAAAGAATTAACAATGAGCGGAAAAGCATATACCCCAACTGCTGTGGACAAGCATATTGGTAAACGCATGCAACTGCGGCGCACGATAATGGGTTTGTCATTAAAAGACGTGGCAAAATCATGTGGCGTAACATTTCAACAAATTCAAAAATACGAAAATGCTGAAAATCGAATTTCGGCATCACGTTTGTTTGAAATTGGTCAAATATTGGAAACACCACCATCTTTTTTCTTTATGGGATTGCCCGGAAATTTACCCGATGAAACCAAGGCCACACGTTCTAAACGTGTCAGAGAACCTAGCGGTTCAGAAAATCTGTTATCAAAAAATGAATCATTGGAAATTTTAAGTTTATATTGGCACCTGCCGAATGATGCGCAACGAAAAATTATCAAAGATTTATTGAAAACAATGGGTGTTGCCGCCAATCAACCGGTTCCGAACGGAAAATAAGAAAATTAAACATATTACAAAAAAGACACCATATAAACTGGTGTCTTTCATTTTGTTATTGGCTTTCTCGTCATTTTGGCTTATAACACGTTCCGCCTTCGTAATACCCACCAATCAATTCGCAACGTTCGTTATACCAATCATCGGTAAATTCGCAATCATCACGACCGGCATTATATGTTGCAACGGTCTTGGTATCGGTATTAAATGCCAAACATTGGGTTCGTACAGTATTTTCAACACAAACCCCCCAATGACGGCTGTCTTGATTGTTAGAGCCACGTCCAAATACATTGCTGTAAAATCCAGGCAATAACTTTTCACCCGTTGTAAGTTCGTTATACGAACCAGACGCAAATTTGGACCCTTCATCATAATTTCCCTCAAGCCAATATCCATTTATTTCTGCACATTTTTCAGATAGGGCATACGAAACTTCTTCCGAGACATCACCTAAAACCGTCTCAATTTTTGTATTTACATTGGGATTTAAGGTTTTTGTATCTGGGTCTTTGCAATTTGTATCTGCAATGTTATTCAATTTGTTTCTCAAACTAGTTTCACTCTCGGTGCGACAATTCCATGGATAACCTTCATCACCCGATGACGGTGTACAAATTTCTTTCAAATAATTGTTTAATGCAGTTTCACACAATTCCGCAACCTTGACCGAATCGACCGCAGAAACAAAACTCAACAACGCCGTCAATCCACAACTGGTATTATTAACATCTTTATTTGAAAGTCGACCTTTACTATCAAAATTACACTTACCATCACCATATAATGCCGCGCACATATTAACCCTGTCTTTGCACATGCCGGCGGCGGCATAACGACCAATCGCACCGGCGGCCTTGGATTCAGTGGTATCAAAAGAATTTAACTGACCGGTTTGGCTGTCATAACATTCGGCGATTGTTGAAACACAGTTCGCCTTGACTTCTTCAACCAAGGCAACCTGGGCCTGGGCAATTTCAATAATTGCGGCACGTTTGAATTCGGTCCAAACATATTCCGCATTATCACGACATGTATCCAATGCACTGGCCGCACGTTGACGATAACCGTCCAAATATGTATTATAGGTCTGGTTTTGATTTAAAATATCGCCACCCATATCACCACTAAGGTTCGTCAAATCACCCAATTTCAAGAAACGTTGTGAATAAATCGGTTCACCTGTTGTCGCCGAAACGTATGCCCCCGTTGGGTCCAAACAACGTTTATAGTCCGCACCACACGCCGTATCTTGTAACATCGCGGTACGAACGCGGTCGATACATTCGTTAACATCCGCCGAATTATGCGAACGATATTCTTCCAAACGTGCATCGCGCAAAATCTTTTCTGCCTGGCGTACGGCATCTTCAACATTTTCGCGTTTTTTGTTTAATGTTTTTTCATATAAATTACAATCCTGGGAAATCAGTATATTATACGAACTTTTTGCCATATTAAAGACCGCATCGTTTTCACATTGTGATTGGGTTAAACGCACACATTGCTGTTGTGCCGAAGAAAATAATGCCGCACCCTCTAATTCAGACAAATCCTTTTCGTTTGACCCAAATATAGACGAAGATGCATTGTTGCCCCAAATATCACCTAAATCACTGGAAAAATCTATTTCCCCCAAATCATTTAACGTTTTTGAATTTGCCGGTATTTTCCCACTTAACAAATCACCAATACTGTTTAAAACCTGGGCGGCGGCACTGGTATCGTTTTTAATTGCCTGTTCACCAACCGTTGCAGAATACATTGCCGAAACCTCGGCTGCGGTTTTATCAACCGCATTTAAATTATTATCTTCAAACTGTCGCAGCATGACCATCGCTTGGTCTAATGCCTGTTCTGTATCACGAAACTTTATAAAGCGTTCACTGCAAAAACATCTGCGATAGGTATCATTTGCCGCGGCACACATCTGGTCCATACATGTCGCATAAGATTCACGACATGCCGCGTATCCAGAACCAATTTTACTAACATCGTTAAATATTGCCGTTGCACGTGATAACGCACTGCGTGCATATCCTGTACCGCCCGCAACAGTTTTTTTCCCAGAACGCGCCACAGATTTCACCGGATTTGCCGCACGTGATACGGTTGTTGCACTGCGCGAAAACACGCGTGTCATCGCACCATTACGGGTATTTGTGGATGACGGAATACGTCCCGCACGCGACACACGTGTTGAAACCACCCCTGGTGCGGTTATCCCAGAACGCACATTACCCGAAACACGTCGTGCCGTATTAACAGTTGGCGCACCAACGCGCCCAACGGCCTTTTGATTTGATTCACGTGGATTTGGGGCCTTGGCGGCAAAGGCAGTTATGGCAAACACGCCACAAACCAAGGCAACAACCGATACAAACGAAAATCTTGACTTAAATCCCACTGTTAAATCTCTCCGCTTTGTTCCAAGTATATCACTTTTGACCCATGTGAATCAACAGTATTTTTACTCGATACAACAATTCACCGCATTTTTTACCCAATCGCCTAAACGTGCAACGGTTGATTTAGATTTTTTCATCTCTGCATCTGCGGCCTTGGCCGATGGAGCAGGTGAAACCTTGGCCATGGCGGCTTCGAACATTTCTGGTTCGACAGCATGTACCCCTTTTAAATCAATCATGTGCATATTCAGTCCCCAGAACAACGAATACAATTCATATGATTTACCAAATAAATTATATGCATCTTGTTTTTTGCCGGCGCTTAATGCCTTGGTTCCAACTTCGTACAAACGCATAGATGCCGCCAATAAATGCTTAGAAATACACCAAACTTCGCCATCTTCGGTGTTATTTTTCGTAACGATGCGTTCCATTAATTCTTTGCGCATATCACGCACAACATTTATTAAATCATAGAATCCTGTTTTCTTTGTTTTTGCACCACTAAAGAAAAAATGTTCTTCCAAAGAAACCAAATTCATCAATGCGATTGTCAAATCTTGGTCCGAAGACAAATCCAGAGGATTTACCTTTTTGGCATCATCCATCTTTTTTACCATTTCTTCCAAAGACATTTTTTTCATATTTTTTTTCATATTTTCCCCCGTTAATTAAAATTTATTTTGTTAAAACCCAAAACACCAATGTCGCGACTAATAATAAACTGATTGGCATAACAACCTTTTGAAATGCGAACATTGCATGACCACCATTGTTTTTCTTGATAGATATATACCAACGCGTCCCAATCCAAAAGCAAACCGTTCCGACAATGATACCCAACAAGAATTTATCCATACCCCATAACGTATTCGCGCCAAATGTTACGTCTGGTAATAAATAAACCGCCCCCAGTAACGCATAATAAACCACAAACGGCGCAATCACAGACCATAACACACTGGTTACACCACGTTTTTTTAACCAACCAATCGTCCATAGCGTTAACGACAATGTCAAGCCCCCCGCCCAAATACCAGTGATAACATCATCAACACCAATCAAGCGCGCACCTTCCAATCCGGCACCAACCGCAACCGTACAGACCGGACATACCGCCGATGCCACAATCGGCACCACAACAACAAAACAAAACATTGTAATCGCCAACAATAACTTGTTTTTCATCACTTTTCCTTTCCTTATAATTATGACCAGTTTATTCTACAGAAAATGCAAATACCGGGTCAACATGATTTTTTTACCCCGCGCATATGCGCACTGCGCGAACGTGGATTATGTTCCAGTTCCGCTTCAGACGGTGTTTTAGGGCGCAATAATTCAAATTCTGGTTTTGTAACCATCGGCATACGTGGATCGCCCGCCACCGCGCACCAATCACGAAACGTGTTTTTTACCAATCTGTCTTCCAACGAGTGAAATGTTACACAAATACATTTTCCGCCAGAATTCAACATATTTGGAACCGCCGCCAATGCACGCGTTATTTCCCCAAATTCATCATTAAGGGCAATACGCAACGCCTGAAACACCGGGGCAACATCTTTTGGATTGTGTATCAAGGATTTTAATTCAAACGTTGTTTTAGGCATTTTTTGCTTAATTGCATTTGCAATCGCGCCCGCCGGTTTTACATCGCCATAATCGCGCAAAATTTTTGTAATATCTGATGCGGTCCATTTTGCAAACATATCAACAACTGTCGGTCCATCTGACGACATACGCATATCCAACGGTGCATCCGCACGAAAAGAAAAGCCGCGTTCTGGATTGTCAATCTGCATAGATGAAATTCCCAAATCAAAAACTATCGCATCAAAGGTTTCGTTTAATTCCGCCATTGTTGAAAACGGTTGCGGAACAAATTTAAAAGAATTCGGATATTCTTTTTGAATTTTCTCTGCATCCACCAAAACATTTGGGTCCCTATCAAAGGCCACAACAGATGCACCAGCGTTTAAAAATGCACGCGTATATCCACCGGCCCCAAATGTTGCATCCAAAATACGCAACCCACGAATATCGCCAAGCGCGTCCATAACCGCATCTAATAAAACCGGTACATGTTTTGTCATTCTATTGCCACCTTGATTCCCAAATTTGCCAAATCTTTAATTGTGGTTTTTCCCAATTCTATACCCTGGGCCAAGCCCAAGACGGTTTTTTTATCACCAGAAAACAAATTCAAAAACACCTTGGTTCGACCAACAGGCAATGCCGCCAGTGCTTTTTTCAAATCCGCCAATACGGCCTGGTTATGCACATCTAATGTAATTTTTTTTGCAATTTGCGCAACCCATTGACTTAAAGGCATCACAGAATCCACAAATACCGAAACCCTATCATCACGATTAGACAAACGACCAGATATCAAAATTTCATTTTCTGTTGCCAAAACCGCCGCCAACGCCGGAATATTATCACCAAAGGCAACCGCATCTATATTTCCCGTACTGTCCGAAGCATTTATTGTTATCATATCTTTGCCGGTTTTTGTTTTGCGTTGCGAATAAGAGTTTTTGTTTGCGGCAATTCTGACATTTGTTCTGTCGGGCAAATCCGCCAATTTTGAACCGGTTACTAATTTTTCGCGTGCGATTAAATGCTTGTACTGGTCCAAGGGATGCGCAGAAATATAAAAACCCAATGCCAACAATTCATTTTCCAACATTTGCCCAAATGTCCAAGGCGCGGTTTTCACCAAATTCTTGGTTAATCTGTCTTCGGCAACATCATCTTCAACCGTATTTGCAAATAGTGATAATGTGTTTTGACCTTCTTTGGATTTTGCCGCATAGGACAATATCATATCTGCGTTCATAAATATCTCTGCACGATTTGGGTTCAAAGAATCCAACACCCCGACACGTGCAAACGCTTCCAATATTCTTTTATTCATAATTGGTGCACAACGTTTCGCAAAATCGGTCAGGTTTTTAAACTTTCCTTTTGTGCGTTCTGCGACAATAGCATCTGTTGCGGCAACACCAACACCTTTGATTGCCGCCAATCCATATATTATTTTCCCATTTTGAACACTGAATAAAGATTCACTGGTATTTATATCCGGGGGGACAATTTGAATACCAAAATTTGATTTTGCATCATCCACAAACAATGCCAATTTGTCCGTATCATTAAGGTTACTGGACATAGATGCCGCCAAAAATTCCGGTGTATAATTCGCCTTTAAATACGCACATTGGTTTGCAACAATAGAATAGGCGACCGCGTGCGACTTATTAAACGCATATTTTGCAAACTCTTTAAATTTTTCCCATAAATCTGATGCCTGCGTACGATTAAGCGTTCCTTGTTTTTCGCATCCTGCATAGAATTTACCTTCTAACTCGTTCAACATATCAATCAATTTTTTACCCATGGCCTTGCGCACGTTGTCCGATTCGCCACGCGTAAAACCGGCCAACACACGAGTTAGTTGCATAACCTGTTCTTGATAAACGATAATTCCATACGTTTCCTTTAACACCGGTTCGGCCAACGGGTGAACGTATTCTATTTTTTCTTCACCGTGCATACGCGCAATAAATTGCGGAATAAATTGGATAGGTCCCGGACGATTCAAAGCGTTTAACGCGGATATTTCCAAGAAACTGGTTGGATGCATTTTGCGCAACGTTTGTTGAACAAACGGGGCATCGAATTGGAATATGCCTTCGGTCATACCAGATTGCCACAAAGCCAAAGTTTTTGGATCATCGGTTGGTATATCATCCAAGTTTATATTTACACGACGTGTCTTTTGAATCAATTTTGTTGCGTACTTTAACACAACCAATGTTTCCAACCCCAGAAAGTCAAATTTGATTAAACCGGCTTTTTC
>CADARU010000006.1:0-5490 GCA_902790415.1 uncultured Pseudomonadota bacterium
CTTTATACCAAGGTAAATATGTCCGAAGTTATGAATATTTATACGCACTGTCATCCCCGCGCCAATGATATGGCCGAAAAAGATTGACTTTGAACGTTTGTATATGGCATAATACATACATGAGATATTTATTTTTAACTCTTTGTTGTTGTTAAATAATTTTTCGCAACTTGTCTGTTGCGCCTTTTTACATAAATTGCTAATATCAAAAAAACACGAAAGGATTTTATTATGCAAATAAGATTATTTAATACGTTGACACACAAATTGGATGATTTTAAGCCGTTAACCCCGGGACATGTTGGTATGTACACTTGCGGGCCGACCGTTTATTGGGACCAACATTTGGGTAATATGCGCGCGTTTGTTAATAATGATATTCTTAAACGTATGTTTTTGGCGAATGGTTATACTGTGAATCATGTTATGAATTTTACAGATGTTGGCCATTTGACAAGTGACGAAGATACTGGTGATGATAAAATGGAAAAGGGCGCGGCCCGCGAAAATATGTCTGTGTGGGATGTGGCAAAAAAATATATAGCCAGTTGCGTGGCCGATATGGACGCATTAAACATTATACGCCCGACCCATACCCCGCGTGCAACCGATCATATTGCCGAACAAATAGAATTAATTCAAAAATTAGAAAAACTAGGATTAACTTATGAAATTTCGGGTGATGGTATTTATTATGACACATCCAAATTCCCAAATTATGGTGTGTTGGGTGGGCAAAATTTGGATGAATTGCGTGGTGGCGCACGCATAGATGTCAACGGCAAGCGTAATATAACTGATTTTGCATTATGGAAATTTTCACCTACAGATAAAAAACGTCAAATGGAATGGGACAGCCCATGGGGTGTTGGTTTCCCGGGGTGGCATTTAGAGTGCAGCGCCATGAGTATGAAATACCTGGGTAATCATTTTGATGTGCATACCGGTGGTCAAGAACATGCCAAAGTGCATCATTCAAATGAAATTGCACAATCTGAACCCGTTGTTGGTGCGCCATGGGTTGGCTATTGGGTCCATTGGGCATGGTTGTTATTAAAAGAAGGAAAAATGGCAAAATCATCCGGTTCGTTCTTTACGGTCCGCGGTTTGGTTGAAAAAGGATACGACCCAATGGCATATCGTTATTTATTATTGCTTGGGCATTATCGTCAACCCATGGAATTTTCGTATGAATCGTTGGATGCTGCCGCGACTGGTTACAAAAACATCGTTCGTAAAATTGCCGATTTGATTAGTGCAGATGATAAAACCCCGGTTGACAAAGCGGCCTATGATACGTGGCATGATAAAATCTTGGCCCCTGTGTCCGACAATCTTAAAACATCCGAAGCGTTGGTTGTTTTTCAAGAGTTATTGAAAGATAAAAATGTAAATGCTGCGACAAAATTGGCTCTGATTAACTTTACTGATGAATTATTCGGTTTGCAATTTATGAATCGTGCGGAAAAATTGCATAAATTGGAATCAGAAGATGCACCAGAAGAAGTCAAAAAATTAGCGGCACAACGTATGGATGCCAAAAAGACGCGGGATTTTGCAACGGCGGATGCCTTGCGAAATCAAATTGATTCCCTTGGGTGGACGGTTATGGACATGCCGGACGGGTTCAAATTGGTAAAAAAACAATAAAAAAATAATAAAAAAAACCGCTTGAATATAGCACGCTTTGTGCTATATTAAAGCACGTTGCAACAAGAGGATTTTTTATGAATTACCCATATATGCCTAAATCCACAGCTTTGTGGTTAATTGAAAACACCGCGTTAACTTTTGAACAAATCGCAGAATTTTGTGGTTTGCATGAATTAGAGGTTAAAAATATCGCGGATTCCGAAACCCAAAAAATCCAGGGGTTAAATCCAATCTTGAACGGTCAGTTGACGCGTGAAGATATTAAAAATTGCGAGGCCGACCCGTCTGCGCGTTTGACCCTGCGTGAGGCGATTGTTATCGCACAAAATGCCCAAAACAAAAAGGGTGTCGGATACACACCAAAATTGCATCGTCAAAATCGTTTGGGCGGTATTTTGTGGATTTTGAAAAATTGTCCGGAATTATCAGATGGTCAGATTGCACGTTTAATGCGCAGCACCAATCCAACGGTCGCATCTGTTCGTAATAAAACACATAAAAATTATTCTGAAATCCAAATCCAGAGCCCGATTGTTTTAGGTCTGTTGTCAGAATCTGCATTGCATGATGCGGTTGCCAAGGCAAACAAGAAAAAATAATCGTTCAACAAAATCAAACTAAGGGTTTTTGATGTCCAAAAAACTAGATGATGCGACAAGGTTGCTGGTTGAGTCCTTGCCAGAAAATTTACAAAAACTTGCCATGTCTTCGTTAGAAGATGGTTATTTGGCGCAAATGGATTTTGATTCCGCAACCGAGGCAGACGAGGTTCCCGAAGAAGAACGTCAAGAAGTTCTTGATTTCTTTAAACAAGATTTGGGACTGGAACTGTTTGAAACAGAAAGTTATTCCAAAGATTTGGAAAAATATTATGACGAAGATGCCGAAGAAAATGCGGAAAAATATCGTAACCTGTTAAACGCGGATGCGGAACAGGTTGATTCAAATGATGAAGATTACGAATATTACGCAAAACAGTTGGAACGCAGTCAAACTGGTTCGTTGGTTTTGGGTGTCCAAGATTCTGTTCAATCGTATTTGAAACAAATCGGTACGGTTCAATTATTGACCGCCGCCGGCGAAGTTGCTATTGCACAACGTATCGAGGCCGCATCCCGTTTGATGATTTACGGCCTGTGTGAAAGCCCGATGACTATCCAGGCAATGCTGGATTGGTATCAACAATTATTAAACGAAGATATTCGCCTGCGTTATATCATAAATTTAGAAGCGATGTATTCCAGTGAATCTGAACAAAAATCATTGGCGGCCTTGTCTGAAACATTGAAATCCAAAGGTGTGGACCAAGTTGATGACTTGGACGATGACGATTTAGATGATTTGGAAGATGCCACCGTTGATGATGAAGATGACGATGATGATACATTAGAAGAAGACGAAGATGGTGTCAAAAAAGATGACACACCACGCGGTACTTCTGGTGTGCCAATTCCTGTGATGGAAGATGCGTTAATGCCAACGGTTTTGGATTTGTTTTCAAAAATCAAGCGCACATTTAACAGCATGCAAAAATTGCAGGCGCAACGTTTGGAAAACCTGTTGACTTCATCCAAGGTTGATGCCGATTTGGAATCAAAATATAACAAAATGCGTATATCTTTGTTTGAAAATGTCAGCAAGATTCGCCTAAACGATGACCGTATCGCCGAAATACTGGAAAAGTTGACCGAACGCGACCAGTTGTTAATGGGACTGGAAGGTAAATTATTACGTTTGGCATTGGCGAACAAAATTAAACGTGAAGATTTCTTGGCGGAATACGCCGGGAACGAATTAAACCGTAATTGGGTTAAAAAATTACAGAAACACAAAAATGCCGCATGGGCGAACTTTGCCAAGAAATGCGGTGATGATATTGCAAAAATCCAAGAAGATATGATTGCCATCGCCACCGAAACCGGTCAGCCAACTTCCGAATATAAAAAGGTTGTTGAATTGGTTCGTCGTGGTCAATCCGAAGCTGCACGTGCAAAACGTGAAATGATAGAGGCGAATTTACGTCTGGTTATCAAATTTGCAAAAAAGAACAGCAATCGTGGTTTAGGGTTGGATTTGTCTGACTTGGTCCAAGATGGTAATATCGGTTTGATGAAGGCGGTTGATAAGTTTGACTATCGTTTGGGTAACAAATTTTCAACGTATGCAACAAACTGGATTAACCAGGCGATTTTGCGCAGTATTGCCGACCAGGCGCGCACAATTCGTATTCCTGTGCACATGATTGACAATATACACAAAATAAATCGTGCTTCACGTCAGTTTATGCATAAATATGGTCGTCAACCAACCGCGGAAGAATTGTCCAAGATTATCTACTTGCCGGTGGACAAGATTCACAAGGCAATGAAGGTCAATTTAAAGCCAATTTCATTAGAAGCCCCAATGGGAACTGAAGACGACAGTTCGCGTATGGAAATCATCGCCGATGAAACGGCCAAGAATCCATTTACCGCGGCGGCACAGAAAAATTTGCGCAAGATTGTTACACAAATTTTGTCTGAATTGGACCCCAAGGAAGAAACCGTTTTACGTCAACGCTTTGGTATGAGCACTAATAAGACCAGCACTTTGGAAGAGGTTGGTGAATACATTGGCGTTACACGTGAAAGAATTAGACAAATTGAACAAAAGGCGTTAAGTAAATTAAAGCACCCAATTCGTGCGAAAAAATTACGCAGTTTCTTGGAAGATTAAACATAACCGCCGTTTTTCGGCGGTTATGTTTTTTATAAAGTTTTTATTGTCAGATTTTAAAAATTTTTTTAATATAGACCCTATGAGAAAAGAACCAGAAATTAAAATAGATAAACCAATTGTTATGGTTGGCCTAATGGGGGCCGGAAAAACTAGTGTCGGCCGCGCATTGGCACATAAACTGGGGATGCCGTTTGTCGATTCGGACAAAGAAATTGAACGTGCCGCCGGGTGCAGTGTGGTTGATATTTTTTCACTCTATGGCGAACAAGAATTTCGTCGTGTTGAACAACGTGTGATTTTTCGTCTGTTGGATACCCCGCCGGTTCCAAAGGTTTTATCAACGGGCGAGGGCGCGTTTATAACACCTGAAATTCGTAAACGTGTTTTGTCCCAGGCGATAACAATTTGGTTAAAAGCTGATTTGGATTTGTTGGTAAAACGAACCAAATTTCGTGATACCCGCCCGCAACTGTTGCATACGGATAGTAAAAAAATCCTTGCCCAACTGATTGACGAGCGGTATAACACATATGCAATGGCGGATATAACTGTTGAAACGCTTGACGAAAATTTGCGCAAAACGTTGGTCAAGGTTACGGATGCGTTGCAGCAATACCTAAAACAAAAGGAAGAAAAAAATGAGTAAATTTTTAAAAGAATTTCGTGAATTTGCGGAACGTGATAATGCAATCGATATGGCCATCGGTATCATCGTTGGTTCTGTTATGACTGGTGTTGTTAATTCTTTGGTCAAAGACGTTATTATGCCACCGATTGGGTTGTTGATTGGCGGTGTTGATTTTTCACAATGGTTTTTTGTTCTTGCCGGTGGCGCAGACAAAACATTTAACACAATCGCCGAAGCCCAGGCCGCAGGTGCCACAACATTGAATTTAGGCGTGTTTTTAAACACAGTAATTAGTTTTATTATCACAATGTTCGCTGCGTTCTTGATTGTTCGTACCGTTAACAAAATGAAGAGCAAAAAGGCCGTTACAACACGTGCATGTCCATATTGCAAATCTAGTGTTGATATGACCGCAACAAAGTGTCCACATTGTTGTTCTGCCTTGAAGGCCGAAGAGATTAAACCGGCAGAAGAAAGTGATTTTTCAAAAG
>CADARU010000006.1:5520-48046 GCA_902790415.1 uncultured Pseudomonadota bacterium
GCAGTTTGAAAAAAATTGCAAAATCAAAAATCAAAAAAATTACGAAATAAAAACCGCCCCGTTCGGGGCGATTTTTATTTTTTTACTTGATAATTTACGCTGTTGGTTAATAATGTGGATAAATAAAGGAATAAAGTATGAAAAAACAAGGTGGAAAACAGCGGTTGAAAACACATAATCCGTATCGATACCAATCTCAAACTGTCACACATTATTGGGGTAAAAAAGTAGAATATTATAAAGAGGCGCGTACAAAACGTATGGAGGCATTGACTGAACAAGCTAAGTCAATCAATCAAAACATGTTGAATGAATGGGAGATTTGTAAGTCAGAGAAACGACCAAACGAAGCCTGGGAAAACGTATTTCATAAATATCAGCCCGCATTTAACACTAACACTGGTGAATTTATTGCCGAATATTTAGTTGCAAATAATATTGCACAACGTGGAAAACCATTGCATTGCAGTACTGCAATAAAAAAGATGAACAAAAGCTATAAGAAAGATACGCGTCGCTTTATGATGTATTTTTATCAAAGGTATATTATTGATTGTAAAATAACAGATTTGTCTTTCCCAGAAACAAGTGAAAAGAATTTAGCGTATTTTTTGCATCACAAATACGGGGTTTTGTTATTAAACGGCAGTGCTTATGATCTTTGTCAAAAGAAAGTTGAGAAATACAGTGCATATGGAGATTTTTATAAAAAAGAACTGCAACATTATCAAAATTTGTTAAAAAAGTTTTATGTCGCAGATACAAAAACTCGTTAAATAAACGAACAAATTGCCCCGTTCGGGGCATTTTTTTATCTTTGCAAACGTAACTCCGATGGTATTTTATTTATTGAACGAGATAACGGCAAAACTTCAAAATTCACAATAAAAAACGGTCATAACGACCAGTGGTTGTTATTTTGTTTTATGCATGTTGTTAACATATGCTTTATATCGTTTGCACTTTGCTTTTGTTAATTCATCACATGGCGGCAAATCTTTACTAAATCCACCCTGTTCAAAAAACAACATGGCGCTGTCTGTATTTACCGCATTTGCCAATTCTTCACTGAAACGATTATATGCATTTATTGTTTCTGGACAATATTTTAAATCATACGGACAAACCAACATATCATCCGCCATTGTTTACTCCTTGGGGTTTGTTTTATATATAACATAATATTTTTTGTTTTCAACAGAAACTGCCCGGACGGGTATTTTTCAAATTCATGGGGCGGATGACCGGATTCGAACCGGCGACATTCGGTACCACAAACCGACGCTCTAACCAGCTGAGCTACATCCGCCATTGGTAATGTGCAGTTTATCATAAAAAAATCAGTTTTCAAGGTTTTTGTTATGTTTGTTATGCTCATGTGGTTTTTCCCTTGCCTTTGGGGCGGTGGTTTTAGTATTTTTATATTGATATGAAGCGCGAATTATTCGATTTTTTAAATACAGACCTGCAATTTATACGTGGGGTGGGGCCGGTATTGGCTGCGCGGTTTAATGATTTGTTGGGTGGACGCAGAATACTGGACTTTTTATTGCATATTCCGTCCTATGTCAAAAATCGTGATATTGTTGATACGATAGATTCTGTATCGCCTGGGGAAATCGTTACAATCAATTTATTGGTTAAATCGCACAAACCCGGACGTTCGTTTGGTCGCCGGCGCAGCCCGACACGTATTATCTGTGCGGATAAAATGGGCAAACAGGTTGTTATACAATTCTTCAATTCAAATTTCCTTGATTATTGGTTAAAAAAATTGCCGGTTGGCGCATGGCGTATTGTTAGTGGAAAACTAGAACCAGGTAGGACACCAACCATAAATCATCCTGATTTTATCGAAGAACCACAAAATGTCGCCAATATTCCGCGGTTCCAGGCGATTTATCCCGCGGGTGAGGGGATAACACAAAAAACATTTGCCAATGTTCGTACCCAGGTTTTTGAAAAAATGCGTGGCCTGTATGAAGATGCAGATTCTCATATTGTTGAATTTTTTGATGCGTTGCGTGCGGCCCATTTCCCAGAATCAAATTCTGATTTGATGGCGAATTCCGATAATATTGTAAAGTTGGCGTATTTTGAATTGTTGGCGCATCAAACCGCCATTGCAATCAGTCGTCGTGCACGTATAAATCCAACAAATTGTCGTGTGGTACGCGCCAAGAAATATGATTTAATGGACCGTTTTTATTCCGAATTGCCGTTCGATTTAACTAATGCACAAAAACGCACTGTCCAAGATATTGCCCAAGATTTACAAAAAGCAACCCCTATGATGCGTCTGGTCCAAGGTGATGTTGGGTGTGGAAAAACAATGGTTGCGATGGCTGCTATGGTTATGATGGCAGAATTTGGTGCGCAAACGGTCTTGCTGGCACCAACGGACACATTGGCAAATCAACATTATGAAAAACTAAAACCGATGTGTGAAAAATTAGGTTTGGTTTGCGATATTTTGACTGGACGCGATAAAGGCGTGGCGCGGCGCGAAAAATTAACATCTTTGCGTTCGGGGCGGACAAAGTTTGTTGTTGGAACGCATGCGTTATTTTCCGAAGATGTTATTTATAAAGATTTGGGGTTGGTAATAATAGATGAACAACATCGTTTTGGCGTTGCGCAACGTGATACAATGCGTGCCAAAGGAAATAATCCTGATGTTTTGGCATTGTCTGCGACACCAATACCACGAACGTTGTCTATGACGATGTACGGTGATATGGACGTATCAATTATAAATGAAAAACCTGCGGGACGGTTACCGATTAAAACAACAAAATTATCTGTGTCACGTATCAACGATTTAATCGCGCGCCTGCGGGGCCAGGTTGCCGCCGGTGCCAAGGTGTTTTGGGTGTGTCCTTTGGTCCAAGAATCCGAAGAATCAGACATGACCGCGGCGGTTGCGCGTCATGATGAATTAAAACAGGTGTTTTCTGGGGTTGGGTTGGTTCATGGCCAAATGCCAAAGTTTGAACGTGATGCGGTAATGTCTGAATTTGCCAATGATAATTCCAATATGAAAATCTTGGTTGCCACAACTGTGATAGAAGTTGGCATAGATGTTCCACGTGCATCAATTATTGTTATTGAAAATGCCGAACGTTTTGGATTGGCGGCTTTGCATCAACTGCGTGGGCGCGTTGGTCGTGGAAATACGCAATCTTATTGTATATTGTTGTTCGGAAATAATGTTTCGCCCGATGGGTTAAAACGTTTGGATGTTTTATGTGAAACAGATGACGGATTTGTAATTGCCGAACAAGATTTAATGATGCGTGGTGTGGGTGAACTGTTGGGAACGCGCCAATCAGGTTGGATAAATTATCATTTTGTTGATTATAAACAACATAGGGATTTATTCAAATTGGCAACACGTGCCGCCGCAGATATGGTTGATACAGAAGATTGGGTTTCTGATTTAATGTATATATTTGGGCGCACAACCCATTTGGGGGCATAAGGTGAGAAGAATTTTTATTGCTTTTTTATGCGCGTTATCTATGGCGGTTGCGCCTTGTTTCGGTGCATCTGTTATAACAGATACGGAAATACAAAAAGTTGTGGGGGATTTGATTTCGCCATTATTGGTCGCGGCGGACATGTCGCCAAGTCGGACAAAAATTCACATTGTTGCCGATGATACATTTAATGCGTTTGTCATGGGGGGCGAAGATGTTTATATTTACACCGGATTATTAACCCGTATTCAAACACCAAATGCACTGCGTGCGGTTGTTGCGCACGAATTAGGACACACATTGGGCGGACACATGGCGCAAATGTCGGACCGCATGGCCATAGAAATGAAACGTGCAATGATAATTCAGGCATTGGGTGTCGGACTGATGTTGGCCGGCGGTAACGCATCGCTTGGTGCCGGTATGGTTGCGGGTGCCGGTGGTGTTGCGCGTCAATCGTTGTTATCTTTTTCGCGTGATGAAGAACGTATCGCAGATAATATGGGGGTGGATTTAATGTTGCGTGCAAATCAAAATCCTGATGGTTTTTTAGAAGTTTTTACACAAATGAACGAAATGTCTGAACATATCGAATCCAAGATAAATCCAAATTCTATAAATCACCCATTAACATCAGAACGTTTGAATAATGTTCGACAAAAATTGGCAAAGATAAATGTAAAAAAAATGCCGCACGATGGTCAGAAAACAATATATGAATACAATATGGTTCGTGCAAAATTGGTCGGGTACCTGGATACAGAAGAACGGGTTAGGGCGCTGTATCCATCATCAGATAAATCAGATGCGGCAATTTATGCGCGTGCGATTGCAAATATGCAACGTGGTAATTTGTCGGGGGCATCTGTTGGAACCAAGACCTTGATTTCACGTCATCCAAAAAATCCTTATTTTTATGAACTCTTGGGTGATATAAAATATAAGTACGGACATTTTGACGACAGTGTAATTGCATACGAACAGGCGTTAAAGTTAGTTGCCGCCGCCCCACAAATCGAGAGTGCATTAGCATTAGTGTTAAACGAACGTAACAAACCGGGTGATAAAGAACGTGCCATAGAATTATGCAAGCACTCTTTGCTGATGGAACCCGAACCTATGGCATATTGGGTAATGGCATTGGCATACGGTGATGATGCGCGTGCGGATTGGGCATTGGCGGAATATTATATGATGCAAAAACAACCTGCCAAGGCCAAGAAACATGCACGTACGGCCAAATCAAATCTGAAACCAAATTCACCAGAACACATCAAGGCAAATGATATTTTGAACAATAACTAGTCCAAGACCTGTTTTTGTAAATCAATCAATTTCTTACAACCATCGGCCGCCATTTGCATCAGTGCATTTATTTGTGCAACGTCAAATGGGTGTTGTTCGCCGGTTGCCTGGATTTCGATAAAGCGACCATCTTCGCCGACAACAAAATTTGAATCCAATTCGGCCACGCAATCTTCATCATAATCTAAATCTAGGACCAATTCGCCGTTCCACAGACCCGCACTTATTGCGGCAACGTGTTCTTGAATTGGGTTTTCGTGTATGCGTCCTTGGTCAATTAACCAACGTACCGCCAAACAAAGTGCAACAAAACCACCGGTGATACTGGCGCATCTGGTTCCGCCATCGCCTTGGATAACATCGCAATCGATAGTAATCGTATGTTTGCCCAATTTGTCCATGTCAACAACACTGCGCAATGCGCGACCAATCAAACGAGATATTTCCGCGCTGCGATGGTCTTTGGACAATGCATCACGTCCTTTGCGTGCGGCATTTGCACGTGGCAACATTGAATATTCCGCCGTAACCCAACCGCCTGTTTTGTTTTGCTGGCGTTTCCATAGTGGCTGATTCAAATCAACGGTTGCGGTGCATAAAACCTGGGTTCCGCCCATTTTTATTAAACAAGAACCTTCGGCCCATTTGTTAACACCTGTTTCCATTGATACAGGCCGCATTTGATTAGATTTTCTAAGTGACGGACGCAACATATTAAATCCTTTGATTTGTACAGAATATGCCCAGTATAATCAACAAAACTGCAAATGCAATTTTTTTGTTGTTGTTTTATCCTTGACATAATTTTATAGAAATTTTTATAATGCACACATAAAACCAGGAAAGAGAACTCAATAGACCAAAAAGCAAACAAAATGTTCGGAATCCCGCAGAAATCTAGAGAGAGAGTAATAAGGTCTGTCGGCCTAATGTTTGCTGTACTTGCGGTGTTTGTTAAAGAAGCTTCGGGTTATCATCCTAATAATTTTTCTGGCTCCCCGTTTTGTGGAACAGGTGAGATTGCATTGGGCGGTCATGATGGCGAATGCGATTGGTATCATGGGGAGCAAGTTGTAAATGTTTCAAATAGTTCGCTTCCAAGATATAGGGAGTGTGGTTATTGGTGTGGCGGCCCCAATGATAATAACAGAATACTACCTGATGGTAAGTTCGGAATTTGTTCAACGTGGCATTTGGAATATCGTGGAAGTGGTAGTTGTGTGAACTACACATGTATCGGAAACACTATTACATGTAAAACTATAAACAATAGTAACGACTGTCAGTCGGGCAACGATGCCGGTTTTTATTATCCTCCGATTTTTTATGATAATTCTAATCCTAGTGGAACGTCCAGTTGGTCTATATATGGTGTGAATTTTGCTAATGTTATCCCAACAGGTTCTGCAACGGTAAATGTGCCGTCAAGTAGTTCTTCCGGAACAACGGGTGATGGTTGGAATACAAATTGTGTATTGTCTGCTTCCACTAGCACAGGGTTAGAGGGTATGCATTGCTCGGATGCCGATCTTAAGATGACTTCTGATGCTAAGGCGGGTGGTAACGCAATTAAAGGTTTTTTTGTCCGATACAATAAGAGTTCTCTAAAAATAGATTGTACGGGGTGTGTCGCAGGGTGGAAACTTACCGGTTCTAGTCCGGAACGTAAATGTAACGCGTGCAATACCGCAGGGCATTTTGTGCATCCCACCGGCAGTACCACTGTTTGTTCATGTGCTTATGGATATACACGGCAAGGTGATACTTGTGTCCATCCAGATGGCAGTTATTTTTATTGCACTGGTAATTCTGCAAACACATGTGTCTGTCCCAGTGGTTTTGAGAATATTACACCCAGAAGTGGAACTTGTGGTAATGTTTCTGGTGGGCCGTGTAAACAAAATTTTCGATTTGATGGGGGTACCAATAGCTGTGTTTGTGATGAACCTTATTATACCTGGGATAAAGGCGACCCGAACGACCCCGAAGATGACGAATGTAACGTTAACAACGGTGCCATATACAAAGACAATACCGGTTTGTTTAAGTTAGGAGATGTGAGTTGCGGTGAAATGCCGTGGTGGCTTTAGTTTTTAATTTTTTTGTTGCGAACACCTTTATTATTTATAATAATGCCAAGTGTAACCCAGGGGTTAAAACAAGTTATGAAAAAAATTTGTAAAAAATCTTTATTGTAATTGTGCGACCATGGAAAATTCTGCGGGCGCACATTTCGGGTGCCCGTTTTTTTATAAAAAAAGGTAAAAATATGTCAGAAAGTCAAACATTATCAACAAACGAATTACAGGCCAGATTGCAAAAGGCCGAAAATATCCGCGCACGTGATGGTGTTGTTTGGAAAGATAAATTTGACAGAACACACACAATCCAAGATGCGCGCATGGTAACCGATGGAACCGCGGTTAAATTGGCGGGACGCGTTACGGCATTGCGTTGGTTGGGTAAACTAATGTTCGGACGTATTTATGACATCAACGGGGAAATTCAGTTTTCTATGTCCCGCGAAGAATTGGGCGAAGAAAATTATAAATTTATGAAGGCCAATGTTGACCTGGGGGACTTTATTGGCATTACCGGCGAAATATATCATACAACGGCGGGTGAATTGACCGTTCGGGTATCTGCGTATGAAATTTTGGCCAAGGCCTTGCGTCCCTTGCCGGAAAAGTTCCACGGACTTACCGATATGGAAACGCGTTATCGTCAACGTTATTTGGATGTTATTTCAAATCCTGAATCACGTGCGGCATTGTTGGGGCGTTTCAAGATGACCCAGAATTTGCGTGATTATATGAACAGAAATGGCTTTTTAGAAATAGAAACCCCGATTATGCAAAATATTGCATCCGGTGCGGCGGCGCGTCCGTTTGTTACACACCATAATGCACTTAATGCGGATTTTCAATTACGTATATCACCAGAATTATTTTTAAAGCAGGCCATTGGTGCCGGATTTGATAGGGTGTACGAGGTTGCCAAGGATTTCCGTAACGAAGGTATGGATGCAATGCATTTGCAAGAATTTACCATGATTGAATGGTATGCGGCATATTGGGATTACAAACGCAATATCGAATTTACTTGGAAAATGGTCCAAGAACTAATCCAAAAGGCGCGCGGCACATTACAGATTGAATATCAAGGCACCATGTTGGATTTTAGCAAATACGAAATGATAGATTATACCGAAACAATGAACAGGTTGTTTGGGTGTGATATTTTAGACTTTGATGATGTGAACGTGTTGCGTCAAAAATTGGTTGACGAAGGCATGTTCCCAATGTCTGAATTAGAAGATTTAAAATCGTTGCCGGCATTGGTGGATTATGTTTACAAACGCAAAATCCGCAATCAAATTGTTCAACCAACGTTCTTGTATAATTATCCAACATATATGGTACCGTTGGCGCGCCATAATAACGAAGACGATAGACGTTTGGACATGTATCAACTGTTGGTTGCGGGTGGCGAGTTATGCAAGGGCTATTCTGAATTGGTTAACCCAATTCAACAGTTGGCGGCCTTTGAAGAACAGGCAAAAAATATTGCCGATGGTGATGACGAGGCCTTTAATCCAGATAACGATTTTGTTCGTGCGATGGAACATGGTTTCCCGCCAATCTCTGGTGTTGGTATGGGCATCGACAGGTTGGCGATGATAGTATTTAATCAACCAACCGCGCGTGATGTTGTGTTGTTCCCAATAATGAAATAATGGATGCGATAATATGCAAACAAGACAAGATGTAGATGTGAAAATCTTAACCGCTGACCGTGACAGACGTAATCTGGCATACATAGATGACGTTTTAAAGACCGGTCGTATAAATGAAAATACGGCAAATTATTTGCGGCGTTTGTATACCGATGGTATGTCGCGGTATCGTGATGTGTTTCATATATTGGGTAAATGTTTTGGTGCGCCCAAGGCGGCGGTTACCGAATATAACCCTGCAACCGACAGTGTTGTTGAAAAAAACATAAAAATCGCAGATATAAATCCCTTGTCTTGTTATTTGGTTAATCATCGTTTGGATGCGGACCCGATGCGGAACCAGTTTTTTACCATGGGAACCGGGCATCGTGTTGATTTGTCTGTTTCTTCGATTGTAACGGTCATTGTTGCCGCCCAAAAAGATGTTGCGCGCGCGGTTGATAAAATTACCGGGAAATATTATCGCTTTTTTGTCGAAGACGTTGTTGAAACCGTTCAAGATATTATTACAAATGCCTATGATGAAAAATATGCCGCCAAGATAGTTAATAAAATTCAAAAAGTTTTTTCCGAAAAATATATAACCGAAGCGGCCGTAGAAGTATTGAACTTGATAGATAAAAACGACAAAGATTTATCGGTAAAATTGGTTCGTGCATTAGATAAAATTAAAAAACCGCATGCGCATTTAAACGATGTGTGGCGTGTAAAGTGCCTGTTTGATTTAATTCCCCAGGCGCGCACGTTTATTGAACGTCTGTGTGATATGATGCCTGAACGCATATTGTCTGTGCGGGATAAATTTTATGATATTGACAATCCGCGTAATTATCGTGATTCCAAGGTGATTGTTAATATCGGCACATCGGACAGTGTTATTCCAATGGAAATTATATGCCAGGTTCGTACCTTTTTTGAATTTGAACGTAAGACACATGATTATTATGCGCTGGTTCGTACGAAACCCGATTCTGAAAATCTGGAAACCGAAGCGCGTTTGTCTGAATTTATGGAAAATGGTGTGCAACAGTATAATTTAATGATTTGCAAATGTTTGGACGATTTGTTTGACAGGGTGGGATGGAATATTTTATACAGTCAATCTGGCGATGTTTCGATACTGGAAGGTTTTCCACGTGAATGTAAATTGTACTATCCGCCAGATATATTGGAAACAATATCAAACAAATTGATTGCGGCGGTTAAAAACGAGGTTTTTCATATACCGGATTCCACGTCAAAATTGGATAAAAAACAACAGATAGAAATCTTTCGTTTTATGGCACGTTTTATTTTGGTTTCTGCGTTGCCGTACAACAAATCTGGATGGCGCGTCCCCGGTGATGGGGTGGCGGTGCGACTGTTTAACTTTGTTATGAACGAAGTATATCGTTTTTATAACACTAAACGGCATTATTTGGGATAAATATCCATTTGTTTTTATTTGCTTGCTTTAATTTCCCTAATATGACACAATTTTATTAGATTCAATGGGTTTTGTTGAATCTTAACAAGCATAAAAAGGAAAGAAAGTATGCGTCAAGGTAAAGTAAAATGGTATAACGGTAAAAAGTGTTTTGGTTTTATTGCACCGGATACACCAAATGCGGACGGAAACACCGATGATGTTTTTGTTCATTCCAGTTCTTTGAAAGATGCCGGATTGCGCTTCTTGAACGAAGGTGATATCGTTGAGTTTGAAGAAGAAGTAAGAAACGATAAATTATCTGTTACAACAATTAAATTGATTCAACGCGATGAAGAATCTGCAAAAAGATTCCAAGAACGTCGTGCCGAAAGACGGCGTGCAATCGAAGAAAGAAAACAACACGAAGAACGTAAAGAAAGACGCTCTGGTTTTGCTTTCTGGAAAAAATAAAGATTAGCCCCACGTCATGTGGGGTTTTTTGTTTGCGTTTCGGTAATATTTTATGTAATATATTCCCATAGAAGACAAAGGAGTTTTATATGTGGACGGTTATTGGTATTGTTGCGGTCATTGTTTTATATTTTATCGCGGTTTATAATGGCTTGATTGCCCGCCGGAACCAAGCGCGTGAGGCATGGGCAACAATCGATACACAATTAAAGCGGCGTTATGATTTGATTCCAAATTTGGTGGAATCTGTCAAGGGTGCCGCCGCGCACGAGAAAGACACACTGAACGCGGTTATCGCGGCACGAAATGCCGCAATGTCTGTGAACAGTGTTGCCGATAAATCGGTTGCAGAAAAGGGTTTAACCGGTGCATTAAATAAACTGTTTGCGTTGGGCGAAGCATACCCGACATTACGTGCAAATGAAAACTTTTTGGAATTGCAACGCGAATTGACCGATACGGAAACGAAAATTCAATCTGCACGTCAATTCTATAATACGGTTGTTATGGGATTGAATACGCAAATAGAACAGTTTCCATCAAATATTGTTGCGCGTATGTTTGGTATAACGACCGAAAAATTGTTTGAAATGGATGATGCGGAACGTGTCGCCCCAAAGGTTTCTTTTAAATAATACCTAGATTTATACGAATTTTTTATCATCCACCCAGACAGGGTGGATGTTTTTTATAAAATGTTCCAGTGCAGAAATATATTATCTAAGTCCCTAAAAACAACTTGACAATGTTAATTTTTGTGTTATATTTTTCGTGTCATATAGCAAAACTAATCCAAAAAAGGGGATATGAGATGAGTTTAAAAGTAAGAATAAACAAAACAGCAGACGTAAAATTAGTCGGTGTTGTTAACGATGGCAGAATTTATAAATCAACCAAAGACACCAGTGCGTTTTTGTTAAAATCATGCTACGCAATCAATATGCGTCCACAAGAATTTAAACAAAACACTTTGCATGATACGTTGGTGTTGGTTCAAAATTTGTTTGATAACAAAGAAATCAATTATGCTGCATATATCGTTTTGTGTGCATGTGTTAATTCTGTAAGCAGGGAATCTAAAACGGTAAGTTTTAAACGTTCAAAAAATGTTGATGTTTGGAATTTTGCGGCACTGATAAACAGCGCAAAAGAACAAGTGCGTGTTAACACCAACGGCACATATTCAAAATAAAAAAAACAACCGCACGTTTGTGCGGTTGCTTTTTAAAGAAAACTTACATGTTTTCCGGATTTTGTTCCATGTGTTTTGGTTCTGGGCGCGGCATAGATTTCTTTGCTGCTTTGAATTCTTCCGCAGAAATACATCCATCACCACTTACATCGGCATTTTGCAACGCGGCCTGCATTTTTGGACATTTGATAGATTCCATATCCAGACAGCCGTTTACAAATACCGGGTGCATTTTTGGCATGTGTTTCATGTGATGTTTGCAAGGGCCACATGAAAATTTAGCCGCCGCAAATCCCAGGCAGAATACGATAATCAAAACGACTAATTTTTTAAATTTACCACAGCGGTGGCATGGGCAATCATGACCACAGGCACATACATGTTCATTTTGCACAGGTGCGGCTTGTGCCCTGACAGTTTTTTTGGTAACCGGTTTCGCGGTTGTTTTTTTAGTTGTTTTTTTAGTTGTTTTTTTTGTTGGCATGTTTTTCCTTCCTTTTGTTGTATGCTTATATTTTATTAAAAGAATTTTTTGTTGTCCAGAAAATTTTGTTAAAACAAACGGCCCCGGACAAAAATCCGGGGCGTATTTAATTCATTTTGTGTTTTTATTTTTGAACAAAATGAACACTGTATTGTGGTTTTTTATCGGACCCCAAAGATGCGCGAACGACTTTGTTTGCGGCAACCTGTACCGCCTTGACCAAGTTATCTTGGGATTTGCGTTCGGCTTTGGACAATGCATCTATTGCCTTGGTAATTTCTATTTGAATTTGACGTTTCATAAATCCAGTTGTATCTGTTTCAAATATACCGGCACTAGAAACCTCTGGTGTGCCTTTCAAGAAACCACGTTTATCAACAGGCAACGTTACAAATATCGCGCCGTTGGATGCGATTTTTTTACGATTTTTGTAAACTTGGTCATTGGCACTGCGTTCGGTTTCGCCTTCCATAACGACAAATCCGGTTTCGATTGTTTCACAAACGTATGGTTCGGCACCATCGGATAATGCAACCATTTCACCGTTGCGAACCAACATCATATGCTTTGCGCCACCGCGTTCCATTGCCATCTTTCCGTTTAACATTTCGTTAATGTAATCGCCATGCATTGGAATAGAAACCTGGGGATGAACCATGTCATAGAAACGTTCAAATTCTGGACGGCCGGCGTGTCCACTGGCATGAATATTATCGGTGTCAAAGATGGTGTGCGTTCTGATACCCATTTTGGCCAATTTATTATATATGAACGAAACATCTTGTTCACGTCCCGGAATAATAATCGCGCTGAAAATAACAGTGTCTGTCGGCAATAACTTTAATTCTTTGACCTGGCCACGACACAGGCGTGTTAACATTGCGAACTTTTCACCCTGGGATCCGGTCAGAAAGATTGCCTGCTTTTCGGCCGGTAAATCTTTGATTTCAGAATGTTGATAAACATCATCCTGGTTTAAATATCCCATTTCTATGCCCATTTCACGAAACTCTGGCAATCCAACATAAGGTACAGGATTCGGATTGCTGCGTTCTTTGATGGCGGCAACGCGACCTGCGGCATGGGCGGCCTGGGCAAACATTTTTATGCGGGCCAAACTGCGTGAATATCCGGTAACAAATACGCGCCCCGGGGCATTTTTCATAACTTCGGTTAAGGCATCACGTACTTGCGCTTCGGTTACTTGGGGCGTTTGACGTGAAGATGATGTGGAATCGCATGCGCATGCCAACAGTTTTGGATCAGAACCAATTTCACGCAAACGTGCATAATCGGTTGGGTCTTCTATTGGGTTATCATCGTTAAATGTCCAATCGCCCGTATGTAAAATTTTTCCTGCGCCAGTTTTTATAATCAGCATTTGCGCTTCGGGGATAGAGTGGCTAACATGAAATGTTTCAACACTAAACGGTGCCAAATCCAATGTTGCCCCATGTGCATCGAATTCAATAATATCTTTTTTGGGGTCAAAGTCCAATTCGATGCCGGCAAATGTTTTGCGTAAAATTTCCGCCGGAAAACGGGTGCAATAAATAGGTTTTCTAAACTTTGGCCAAATGAATTTCAACGCACCAATGTGGTCTTCGTGTCCATGGGTTATAACGAAAGCAACGACATCTTTCTTGTGCTTTTCCAACCAACGTGTATCACAGTATTGCACATCGCCTGCGCCAATTTCTTCTTCCAAGAATCCCATACCGCAATCAACGATTAAGTATTTGCCTTTGTATTTATACAGGTACATATTTTGGCCAACGTGTTCCAAACCACCCAACGCCATAAAGTACATTTTTTCATCGTTTGCATCAGATTCGTGTGCCGGCATATCGTTTATTTTTGCCGGTTTATTTGCGGTCTTGTTTGTTGTTTTTTTTGTTTCTTTTTTGCTTTCCGAATTTTTTGAGGCGGCTTTTTTTGCCACTTCTTCTTCGGTGTGTTTATGTAATTTCACCATAAAAAATCCTTTTATTAGGTTTAACGATATCGCAACCACACAATTCATTGCCAATAAACCAATGTTTGTTTATTTGTAGTAAATCGGTGGTTACGGACTTAGTTTTTTTGTGTGGCTCCTACGCACCACAGGCAAATTATACGAAAATAATACACTTATTTCCGTCAAAAACAAGAAAATAATAGTGGTCAGTACAATATCCTATACCGACCACCAGCACTAATCGCTAATACTATATCTTACTTTGCGAAAGAATAGTCCATTTTCAAATGATCGGCATCATACGTTCCGTTCATAATCGCCAGTGTATCTTCAACGATAACCAATTCTTCATTTGTTGGAATCATAAAGATTTTAACGCGACTGTCATCTGCGCTAATTTCACATTCGCCCGCATCCAGGCGTGCCAACGCTTTGTCATTTTTGGCCGGGTCAATTTTGATACCCAGTTCTTCCAATCCTTCACAGAATTTGCCACGCAAATAATTATCGTTTTCACCAACACCGGCGGTAAATACCAACGCATCAACATGGCCCAGTTCCGCCATAAATGCGCCGATATATTTTTTAACCATGTGTGTTTCCATTTCAATCGCCAATTTACAGTCAACATTTGTATCACGATTTTCTTCAACATCACGACGGTCGGCATAGCATTTTGTAATACCCATCAACCCAGAATCTTTGTTCAAATGTTTTGTCATTTGTTCAGGGGTCAATTTTAATTGTTCCATAACATACAGCAATGCACCCGCATCAACATCCCCCGGACGTGTTCCCATAACCAAACCGGCGGTTGGTGTCATACCCAACGTTGTATCAACCGCGCGACCGTTTTTGATTGCGACACCTGATGCGCCCGAACCAATATGCATAGTAATCAAATTGCATTGGTTGGCCGGTTTGCCCAACATTGCCGCCGCGCGTTTTGAAACATACAAATGACTGGTCCCATGGAAACCATAGCGGCGTACGCCCAGGTTTTTATACCATGCTTCTGGGATTGCATAGCGATATGCATATTCCGGCATGGTTTGCAAAAATGCGGTGTCAAATACGGCAACCTGTTTCGCGTTAGGCAATGTTTGACGCGCACTTTCAATTCCCATCAGTGAAGCAGGAATATGTAACGGCATTAAACTTTTCCACTCTTCGATTGCGCGCATAACATCATCGTTAATTTCAACCGAAGAAGCAAACTTTGCGCCACCCATAACAACACGATGACCGATACCACGAATTTCGTTCATGTCAATAGATGCTTCGCGTAACATAGACAAGACAACACTTAATGCCTCGTTATGATTTTTCATTTCGGTTACTTTCTTTTGTTTTGTGCCATCTGGATATTTTTGTGTGATAAAAGAATCAGCCAAGCCGATTTTTTCTACATTGCCGCCAACGATTTGTTTTTTTGTATCCGCATCAAAAACCTGATATTTCAGTGAAGAAGAACCGCAGTTCAACGCCATAATATACATATTCTTTCCTTTTGGTTGATTGTTTATGCCGAAATTTTAGCACCCGTATTTTCCGATTTCAATACAAAAATCCCCACCAAACGGCGGGGAAGATAATTATGCAGCCATACCATAATTTTGTTGGAATCTTTGCAGTTTTGCTAATGCATCAGTATTTGTTTTGTTTTTCGCATTTCCCAAAGACCAATCGTACAACGGACCAGTATGTGAATCACGTCCTGTTTCTAGGAAGTCCCAATACGACATTAACTCTTTGTAAACGTCAATGTTCTCTTGACCCCAATTGTTCAATTTTTCTTCGTTGGCTTTCTGTTTGTTTTCCCATATCTTTACCTCTGAATTCGCATTTTTATAGGCATCTAACTTTTCTTTCCGATTATTCTTATCTTCGTGGGTGACATCGTATTGGGACTTTGCGTTGTTCATTGCCATTCGCAAATACGTCAGGTTTAAATTAGCGCGTTCTTTATTGATTTCGTCTTCAGACGGCATTCCTTGTAGTTGTTGTCGTAATTCCGCGCGTTGATGCAACAGATGATTTTTTTCTTCTTCTTCCAGAGAGGTGTCTTTTAACAATTCACCTATGCTAGCAATCCTATCTGTGATACTTTTTCTTTGTTCTAATTGTGCATCAAATTCCGATGCTTTTTGGTTTGCTGCGTCATATTTTTCTTGCCATTCGTTATATTTTTTCTGTGCCTTGTATTCCGCTTCATCTGCTTCTTTTTCTTTGTTTTCCAAATTAGCTTTCAGATTTTCGTCATCTGCCAACCCCAAGTTGTTCAATGCATTGCTACGCGCGGCGCGTTTATCGCGTAAATTTTGGTCTATTTCTGTTTTTTTGTCTTCTGCATCGCGATGTTTCTGTTCGGTATCATTTATGAATTTACCATGTTCATCTTTCATTGCTGCGCCGGTTTTATCTTTGCCAAATTCGCCATTAAATTTACTACCTGCTTTTCTGATGGTATTCACCCCAATTGTGATGCCGTAACCTATACCCAGAAAAGCTGTATGGATTGTTTTATCCAATGCGGACATAACAAATTTAACGCCTTCATTTTTGTTCCATGATAATTTCTCGTTTGAAAACAATGTTTTTAAACTCTCGTCTTCGCGCAAAGTGTCCATAATTTTACTGGTGGTATTGCCGTATTTTATGATGGACAAAACTTCCATAGATATTTTTGCTTTTTTGATAATATCATTTTTGTCTTTTGGGTTTTCTTTTGCTTCTTTGGTGGCCTTGATAATTAATTCACGTATCAAATGTTTCATTTGCCACCCGTTTTTCAGGGCTCCCTTAAAAGCCTTGGACATTTGTGGATCGGATTGAAATTCTTTTAATGAACTGGTTAACCATTCAAACGCCAAACGTGCATTATTTGTCACATTTAAACGCTTTGAAATGTCGCCAGATTTAGAAATCAAATCATCCAAACCATCGGTTGGTTTAAATTTTGCTTTGTCTATCGCCTTGCAAATATCTTTTGATTCAGGATTCAGATGAATTCTGTCGCCCTTGAACTTAACGTATTTTTCAAGATAACCTTCGTATGTATCGGATGATAATTTTTGAATTTGTTGTGGAAAACTTAATTGGTCTTCGCGTTTAGGTGGTATTTTTTCTTTGTCTATCTTTTTTTCTGCGGAATTTATTGAAGCAGAGATTTCACTATCTTCGTCCTCATATTTTTTGAATGCATCACGAATCTTGGATTTTTTATATAATGGTGTCAAAAAACCATTATCTTGCAAACATTTTTGTTTAAATTCTTTCAAGTTCGATGGGGTACCAGATTTGTCCCAACCCTTATCCGACACAATATAATCAACAGGGGGCAGATTGGGTAAACTTTGATTCTCAATTTGATAATTATTCAAAGCATAAATAAAAGATTGTAGTTTTTTTTGAAAAGCTTCGCTTTTATCGAATTTATTTTTTTGTATTCCGTCTATAATTTTCGAAATATCGTACCCTTCTATAACGATTTCATTGACATGTTCCTTCAAATCTTGTAAAAGCCCCGTTGCCGGTATGGTGTTGCCACTCTGTTCTACGGTTTTAAATCTCGCTTTTTTCGCTGCCTGACCATATTTATCAAAAAAATCTTTGTGTTCGTCAATATATTCTTGGGTGTCAGAATCCTGTTTGTCGCGTTTATCGGCCAAATTCAAAAAACTTCTTTGAAAACTGTAAAATAGTTTTGTCCAATCTTCATCATCTAAATCTTTTGAATCTAAATTTGCAACATCCAACGCATTACCATTTTGGACAATCAATTTTGCATAATCGCGTACGTCTTTGTCCAGACTGGTGTCGCCTTTGCGAACCCAATCTTCCAGTCGGGCCCAACGTTCAATGTCAGAGTAACGCATTTCTTTTAAGCGTTGAATCTTAAAAAATTTTTCTAAAAATTTTGACGTTTCGGACATTGTGCACGACCTTTATTGTTCTCTTACAGCATTACACCGATATTATAGTGCAAAAGGGGCGAATTTTCAAGGGGAAAACAATGCACCCGGGGCCGTTTTTTTGATGTGGATCTCTTTCCGATGGTTGGGCGGGGTGGGGTATGGCATAATACAACACAAATGTTATCAAATTTGCGCAAATTTTTTCTAAAAACTTTGCCGTATATGGTGTCGGTACTGGGCGGAATCATATTGTTTTCTATTTCAATGGATAATGTCAAAGACCCGGCCTTAGAGGCGTTAATCAGCAATATTTCCGCATCGCTGTTGGCGATACCATTGGTATTCTTGCTGTATGATTATACAAACACGCGCGTGTCGCGCCGATTGCAGGCGACGTTGCGCACCGGAATATATGACAAGGTTAATATTGTCGTTTTACACTTGGTGTTAACTTTGCGCTGCATGGTGAAAATGCGTGGTCGTATAACACGTACAAATATCGGGAACTTGGCGGATTTGTCCGAACGGCAAATATTGCGCCGGTTGAATTTGCGTACTGATTATGTGGAAACATTGCACCAATATTATCAAGATTTAGAAAACCTGGTTCTGGGGTATGGCAAAGAAAATGTCTTTACATCGGAACAGTTGCGTTTGCTGTCTGATTTGGCACGCAATATTGCGCGTGTTGTGGGGGCGCATCGTTTGGGGGGAAATCGTCGTGCAATTGCACGACATATTAAAAATTCCGTCCAAGAGATTATGTATTGGTTGGATTCTGAACGTGAAATTTCCAATAATTTTAACCAAATGTTGGCTACTTCGGATGATAATACGGCGCGCGATAATAAAAAATAAGCTTTTTTGATAAATTTTCTTGATTTTTGTTTTTTTATGTGTCAAAATGTGCGCCGAACATCTGGAAAGAAAAGTTTTGGGGCTATAGCTCAGTTGGTAGAGCAAATGACTTTTAATCATTGGGTCCAGGGTTCGAGTCCCTGTGGCCCCACCACGAATAAGAACCACCGCAAGCGCGGTGTTTTTTATTCATGCCATGGGATGAGAACCCGTTAAAAGCCACGTTAGTGGCGTGGGTTCGACAACAAGTAGATTTTGCGATATCGGGCTCCGCAAAATTTGAAAAAAATTTGTGGGTGATATACAGTGAAGCGAAATCGTCACGGTTGCCACGCAAGCAAAGCCGAGGGAATCCCTGTGGTGTCACCAAGAAAAATTAAGTCGGCGTTATGCCGATTTTTTTTACATCGTTTGGGATTTGTTGATTTTTTTAGTGTTTATGCTATGATGGCGTACTAAACAAAAGGAAAACAAAAAATGAAAAAGCATAAAAGAAGACAGTTAGAAATAAAAAAGCAGAAAAGAGAAGAATTGAAGAATAAAGAACAAGAACTAAGAATGCAGGAATTGCAACAGGTAAGACGTCAACAAATGCAAAATAAAAACAACTATACCCCAGAAAACCTTCAAAGGAAAAGAGGCTGCTTATCTCTTACAGTGACACCAGAATTGTTGGTGCTTATATTATTAAGTATTGCAATTGCTATTGGGGTCAAGGAATGCAAACGTAGTGATATTCGTTTGGAACGCGAAATCAAATTGCAAAAATTGTATGATTCTATTCTGCAACAGCATATGATGGATACGGCAACGCTTGATCTTTCAAGAAAATAAGAATAAAAAAACGCCCATTTGGGCGTTTTTTTTTAGAGTTCTTGATTTATAAAGAAATTGCATGTTGAATCATCTGCTGTGTATTCAGTGTAGCCGACAGATTCTTTTCCAACAGGCGATAACATTTGTCCCAACAACGCACAGTGGTCTTTACTTATATCTTTGCATCCTTTCCTAGCTTCAAGTATTTTCCCGCCCAAGCCTTCGCACAGCATGCTTAATCTAACTTTTGTTTGGTTGTCCAATTTTGCAAGGGTTTCTTTGCCGTTTGTTCTCATTTTTATGCCAATTTTCTTGCCACTGGGATATGTACAAACGACACCTTCCTCACCTGGTACAGGGGAGCATGTCGGATTTGCATCTTGGGCTTGTCCAATCATATCGGCTAAATCTGCGGTCCCTACAACATTTTCAAATGCGGATACACAATAACTGTCCAAAACATCCTGACTTTTTGAATTACACGGATTGTTTGGAATACAACGGTCATTAAAAACGAAAGATCGACCTGTACTGTTGCATTTTGTAATTTGTTCCGCAGTTAGCGCATAAGAACTCAGCGCCACAAAAGAAGTGACAACACCAAAAAACATAATTTTTAATTTGTTCATATTTTCTCCTTTTTTTATTAACAAATTTCTGGGAAATCTGCACAACTATCCGCATCTTTCTTTTCTTGCGGGCTGTTATCTGCTTTTAATGTTAGTGTAGATTTTTTTGTGCTAGATTTTTCCTCGGCATATTTTTTATGCAGGGCGATATTTCCCATTACACCGGCACCGGTACCCGCCAATGTGGCAATGCCAGCGACCTTGAAATTCTGACTGGATTTTTCACATGCCGCCAATTCGGCAGATTTTTTGTTATATTTTGCCTCTAGCTGACTAATCTCGTTTTCCAATTGTTGTAATTGATTTTGTATTTGGCGGACATCCAACGCAAATGCCCCGACCGAGCAAAACAAAACGGTAAAGATTGCAAATACATATTTCATTTCTTGTCCGTTGTTTGATTTGCGTTTTTATTCTTTTCTTGTTTATCGTGCGCAACCTTTTGACCGATTGCCGTCGCCCCGGTTGCAACCACACCGATACCCCCCAATATGGTTGCGGTTTTCCATTTCTTTTTTTCTTGGGTACAAACTTTTATTTTTTCCTCTGTTGCCGCCAGTTCTTCAAGTAAAAAGTCACGATATTGTGTGCGTTCGCGGACCTGTGCTAATAATTCTTCCGCACTCTGACCCTGTGGCGCCGGTCCAACGTTCTGTTGAACAATGCCAACCGATACATCCGCCATGGCGGATGAAAAGATAAATACAACCAACAAAGAGCAAAGCGATCCTTTCCTCATTTCTTTAAATCTCTCGTGAAATATTATATCATAACTTTTAATACAAAAAAAGGGTTTTTTATTTTATCCCTTTAAAATTCGGGCCTTGGATTTCTCCCACTCGCGCCGTTTGATTGTTTCGCGTTTGTCTGCGCGGTTTTTGCCGTAACCGATGCCCAACAGCACCTTTAATTTGCCACGATTATTAAAATAGAATTTCAAAGGCACGATTGTAGCGCCTTTTTCGGTCAATTTTCCAATCATACGGTTGATTTGTGCGCGATGCAACAACAGTTGTCGTGGCCTGCGCTCATCAAAGTTAACAATGCGTGCGGCGGTTGGCAATTTTTGAATTTCCACCCCGGCCAAGAATAAATTTGTTCCACGTTTTTGCACGAACCCATCAACAATTGTAACCAAACCATAACGCACAGATTTTATTTCTGCGCCGGTTAATGAAATTCCGGCCTCGATAGTATCTTCAATAGAATAACTGAACCGCGCCTTGCGGTTTTCAGAAACTTGGCCAAATTTTATCATGCTGCGTGGCATAATTTATAACTCTATTTTTGGATATAATTGTTTTACGTTTTCGATAATTATATCAGACATTTTTTCAAATGGTATATTTTTTATTTCTGCCAATACTTTTGCCGTTTCAACAACGTATGCCGGTTCACATTGCCGCCCACGATAGGGCACCGGTGCGCAATAAGGACTGTCGGTTTCGACAACCAAACGGTCCAATGGAATACGCGAAAATGTTTCGCGAATATCACCGGCATTTTTAAATGTCAAAATACCACTGGCGGAAAAATAAAATCCGCGGTCCAGCATCTTTTTCGCCAAATTCCACCCCGATGTAAAGCAGTGCATAACACCACAAATATCTGGGAATCGTGCCAAAATTGCGGCGGTATCATCTTCGGCATCGCGCGTATGAATCGCGACAGGCAATTTGTGATTACACGCCATTTCCAACTGTGATTCAAATAATTCCGCCTGGGCGGTGCGTGTATCAGATGTCATTTCATGATAATCCAATCCGATTTCACCAACACCTACCACGCGCGGATTGTTTAATATTTCATCAGTAATATAATCACGCGCGCAAATGCCGGCATGTTCCGGATGAATACCAATCGTTGCAAAAATATTTCTGTTTTCGTTGGCAATTTTTATTGCGGCGTTTATATCTTCCGGGTCGGCGGTCGGACAAATCAGGTACCGTACACCGGCATTTTCTGCACGCGCGATAACGGCATCTGTGCCACCGATTTGGGAAAAGTCATATGTCAGATGACAATGTGTATCTATAAGCATTTTTTTATATCCATAATAATTTTGAAAGTCGCAATTTCTGGTTCCAGATTTATACGCTTGATATCATTTATCGCACGTGTTGCATCCGGATAAATATCGGCCAAACCAAAGTGCGCGATTGCGTCCAATAAAATACCATAGAGTTCCGGTTCCGGTGCGATTGTCTTTGCCACCATCATAACATCAGACGATGTTGCATTTGTTTTTTGTAATACATTAATCAGTTTTTCATATATTTCATCACCACCGAATTGTTTCAAATTTGCGATGCGCCCAAAAGAACCGTTTGCCAAACGCAGCATTTCGTTGTCTATGGTTTCATCTGGCATAAAACGTGCACACAGTGTACGCAGTTCATTCATATTTAACGGATGCATTTTTTCAACGCGTGCGCGCGAACGTATTGTGGGTAAAACATTAGACAGTTGATGCGTAACCAATAAAAACAGCGTCTTTGCTGGCGGTTCTTCTAACAGTTTTAATATCGCATTTGCCGCAGATATGTTTAATTGGTCAACCGAGTCAATCAATACCACGCGCCAATCCCCAGACATAGATGACATTTGCATTTTTTCAATGGTAGCACGTACAGTGTATACAGATATAGATTTTCCATCGGTTTTTTTCTTGCCGTCTTTATCAATATTGCGTTCCATATCGATGATAAAAAAGTCGCCGATATTACCATAAACCATTTTTGCGATTTTGTATGCCAATGTGGCCTTGCCGATGCCGCGTGGTCCGGTTAACATCCAAACCGGGTGCAAGGGGTGTTCGTTTCTGTGTTCCCATGCATCCATAAATGTGCGCAAAGTTGTCGCATGTCCAACCAGGCCATCGCTGTCCATTGGGTGTGGAAATTCATAAACGTTTGATTTCTTTTTCGCCATGACTGTTATTTCTTGTTATATTCCATCTTGGACCAAAACATTTTGTTTCCGTATGTTTTTGTTGCGTATGGTGAGTGATATTTATAATCGTCAGGACTGATGCCGTCTAAATGAAAACCGGATGTTTCTATTGATTTTTTTGAACCTATATTATCAATGTCGCATTGAACAGTTATTCGGTGTGCGTGCAGTTTTTCAAACGCAATTACATCTAAAATTTTATAGATTTCTTTTGCGAAACCTTTGCCCCAAACTTTGGAGTGCAAAAACATTTGAGCTATCTGCAGTGTGTCAATATCGTTCAGATAATAAACGCGCGTTAATCCAACAAGTTTATCGTTATAAAACACGTAATAAGTCCGTCCGTTTCGTTTTGTCCATTCTGCATCGCGTTTCATCATTTGATATGCTTCTTCCACAGTTTCTGGCAAAACACCGTTTTTGGATATTCCGCCTGCGATAGCGGCAAAAAAGTAATCTTTTGGGTTTTCGTCACGAAAAGCATCCATGAATAACGATGCGTTTTCATTTGTTATGTCTAATACACGTAATTCAAGACGTGCGGTCTTTATAATTTTTGGTAATTCGTCAAAAGGATTTTTTATTTCTGTGTTTGAATTCATTTTTTATTTACCCATAATCATAACCATAATATTTTTCCACACGCGGGCCAAGAATTGAATCTTGGACACGTTGTTTTTTGCAACCAGGTTTGCGCGTGAAACAATCCGACCATTTTGTTCGGCGATAATTTCACCAATAACCGCACCGGTTTTTATTGGTGCGGCCACCGGGTCATTGAAACGGGCCAGGATTCTGAATCCTGACATATCTTGGGTCTTGGCGGTTGTTATTGCAAAGTTTTTAGAAACGGTTGCCGTTACTGTTTTTTTACGACCGTACCATACCGGCACCTCTATGATATCATCACCCGGACGATAGAATACACGTGTTGTTGTCGTTGTAAAACCGTGGGTTAACAGTTTTTTCATTTCGACCGCCAACGCATCGTGTCCTTTGCCGCGAAATCCGTTTATAACGCCTATTAACCTGCGTCCACCGGATGTCGCACTGGCCACCATGCCATATCCACCTTGGTCGGTGTGTCCGGTTTTAAGACCGTCCGCCCCCGGCATAATGAATAATAATTTGTTATAGTTTACGGTATGTGTGCGCCCCCAATCACGACACCAATCGGTTTTATAATCGCCGAATTCAAAGCGTCTGGTTGCGAACATTGGATACAATTCTGGGTAATCCGCAATCAGATGATATGCCAACGTTGCCAGTTCCCGACTGGTCATCAAATTGTTTTCGTTGGGCAATCCACTGGCGTTGCCAAATGTTGATAACGGCATACCAATTTCGCGTGCCTTTTTTTCCATCAGTGCGGTAAATTTGTTTTCATCGCCGGCCAAACTTTCCGCCACAACAACCGATGCATCGCCACCCGACAACACTATCAGTCCCAAAATCGCATCGCGCACAGTAATTTCTTGGCCCGCAACCAGGCATATTTTACTGGCCGGGTACCACAAAGGGTTTTTGTAATCGGCATTTTCGCCAACCGGCAACTTGTCGTCCAGTTTTAATTTACCGGACTTAACATCGTCAAACAAAACGGCCAACGTCATCAGTTTTAACATAGAAGAGGGCGGCATCAACGTGTCGGCATTTTTTGCCACAATTTCGGCACCAGAATCATAGTCAATCAAAAACGCAGATTTCGCATTTGTCTGATATTCGGCGCGTGCCGTAAATGTTAAAAATATTGATAAAAATGTGATAAATAATCGTTTCATATTTTGATAATAGCAATATCGGCGATACCTGCCAAGTGGTTTTTTTATAATTTTTTTAATTGTAAAAAAGTTGACAATGTTATTTTGTTGTGTTAAAAAATACCAGAAATTTAATAAAGGAAATATAAAATGACTGATAAAAATATTAAGCGACCGCATGATCCCGCAATAACCAAATTGGTTTTTGATGCTTTTAAGCAAGCTGGTTGTGGCGAAGTAGAATTGGATACGGTGTTTAGTTCTGATTTATTTGCGGCGGAAGAGTCGTATTATGTTATATCCGATGTAGTGATGTATTTGGAAAAAGAATTAAATATGGTTTTGCCATTCGAAGAAGATAAAGGCTTTAGCTTTGTTTATGGGTGTGTTGATGATGTTGTTGCTTATGTTGAAAAAAAATTAAAAGAAGCAAACAAAACGTACGGCGGTTCGAAAAATGTTCCAACACCAAAAGTTGCTAATGAAAAACCAGTTAACCACGCAAGAGGTATTAAAGAATTGGTTTTGGATAAAATTTGTGAACAGATGGACATGGGGGTCCAAGATATAGAAATGACCGATAACCTGCGTGGTGATTTGGGACTGGATTCATTGGATTTGATAGAAATTGTAATGAAATTAGAAAAGGAAACAACGGTTGAATTACCGGATGAACAGTGTAACGATTTGTTGTATGGCACAGTTGATGGTATGGTTTCCTTTGTCGAACAAGAATTGAAAAAAGCGAATATAACATACACCGGTCCAAAGGATAAAACACAAATAAAAACGCCATCGGCCACATCGCAAGTGTTTGGAATGCCGTTGCTGGAACCAGAGGTTGTTGTGTCGGCCCCAGCAAAACCGGAACCAATAAAACCATTTAATATTGTTAATAAATGGATTTCTAAAAAAATCAAAGAGTTGGTTCACTAAATATAGTGGGGCATTTGCCCCATATTTTTTACTATTTTTTCTGTTGCAATGCGTGTGTTTGTAAATATGGTTTTGGAGAAACCGATTGTAATAGTTGCAAAGCCAATTTCCAATTAGTCAGTGCTTCAGATCAGGAAAATGACAGCTGTGTATGCCCAGATGGTTATATCCAGAGCGGTCAAGATACCCCAGATGACCCAGAAAATGACACATGTGTGATTAATACAAATACCACTTATAATGACAGTACTGGTTGGTTTACGGTGGGGCCAAACGGCAGTTCTTGTAACACCAGTGGTAATTGGTGGCAACAACAAAATTAGTTGTTTGCAACCAGTGTATCGCCGTTAATTCCTGTGATTTTTACATTGCAAATTGTACGTTCGGGGATTGGTGCACCGATAATTTTTACCGGAATATCGTCCGGGGTGCGCCCGATGTTATCTGATTCAATCAAAACATTGACCGTTTTCCCAACCTGGGTTTGCATAAATTCGTGCATGTTTTTATTTGCCGCATCGGTTATGATTTTTACACGTTCTTTTGATGTATGACGGTTAACCTGGTTTGGCATGGTCGCCGCAACGGTTCCGGGACGCGGTGAATAAGGAAATGCATGGATTCGTATCGGTTTTAATTCGCGGACCAATGCCAATGTTTCATTAAATAACTCTTCGGTTTCGCCCGGGAAACCACAAATTATATCCCAACTAAATGTGATTTTACCGTTTCCTGCGGCTACAAGTTGCCGTACTGTATCCGCACTGTGCCGGCGCAACATTGTGTGCAAAATTTTGTCCGCGCCCGACTGCATAGACAAATGCAGGTGCGGCATAAAACGTGGTTCGTTTTTCATCATTTCTATAATATCGCGTATTGCCGGTACCGCCGGATCAACCGATGACAGGCGCAAACGTTTTATTCCAGGTACGTCTTTTAATAATTGACAACACAAATCAGAAATCAGCATGTTTTTCCCATCGTGTTGACCAATATAAGATGCCGCATCCACCCCGGTTAAAACAATTTCGCCAAAACCATTTGCAACCGCATCACGTGCATCAGATAAAATATCTTCATATTTAAACGACACTGCCGGACCACGCAACAAACGTGTGATACAGTATGTGCATTGGTGATTGCACCCGTTTTGGATTTGAATAAATTGTTTAGATAATTTGCTTTCGTTATCAGTATTATCAACGTTCAACGCGCACGAATTGCCGTTGTCGTTTTGTGCTATTTTTGCAATGTATGCATCCAAATTCATTTTGTCGCGGTTATGAATCACTGTTGTATTTGGTATTTTTTCAAACAGTTCCGGATTGCGTGTTGCACCACATCCAGTTACGAAAATTGGAACGCCGGGATTTTCGCGTGCGATTTTACGAATTGCCTGGCCGCATTGGCGTTCGGCTTCGCCGGTAACCGAACAAGTGTTCGCCACCACGCCACAGATTCCATGTGCCGCCAACATATTTTTTATCTTTTCTGATTCCAATGTATTCAACCGGCATCCAAAAGACAGTGTAATAATATTATTTTTTACTTGCATTTTTCATATCCTTGGGGCATTATATCGGAACGAAAAGTTTTTTCAACAAAGGATTTTATAATGGCACGCACAACAAATTCTGATACTTTACCATTTGTAGAAAGCAGATACGAACTGGGGATGTTGGCATCACAACGTGTTCGTGATTTGAACGGTGGCGCGACACCTGTTGTGGAACGCGGCAACGACAAACCGACCGTAACGGCCTTGCGTGAAATTGCCAGTGGTAAATTAGATGTCGCCGAAATTCGTCATGAATTTGTGCAATCTTATAAAGAAACGCCGGCGGTTGAAAATGCCGAAGAATCTCTGGAAATCAACAGCGATAATCCAGAACTGCGTGAAATTGATGCCGAATTGGAAGAAACTTTGTTGTCGGATGATGCCGTTGATGCATCGGAATTGGTTGAAGAAGATGTTGCCGAAGATGAAACCGGCGATGAAGAATAATTGAGATACGGAGACGTCGCATAGTTGGTCTAGTGCGCCACATTGGAAATGTGGTATACGGGCAACCGTATCAAGGGTTCGAATCCCTTCGTCTCCGCCAGTATTCTATGTTCGATGTGTGTATTGACTTTTTGAAAAAAAGTACTACAATACAAAAGACATGAAAAACGAAAGTATGATTTTTACTACTTTTGATTCCTCATTGTTTAGCTGTGCTGAACGATGGTGTTTGTAATATTTTTTCGAAATAAAACTCTCTCTTAAAAACAAAATAATTTTTTAGGGCTGGTCGTCTGGCGTGCTTGCGTTTATTCGCAACGCTGGTCAATCGGTCAATACAAACACAAAAGGATTATAAAATGAAAATATCATACGATAAAGGTTCGGAACGTCTGCACATTTCTCAGTACGCAGGATATAATTTGCGTCTAAAAGAAAGAATAAGTACAGCAAGTGTCGATTTTAGTATAAATACGTCCGGCAAATTCGACTTTCATGACGAACAAAATATGGAAGTTTCCGGTAATGTCTCTAATGCGCTATTGTTGTTTAACAGCAAGGCGAATTTTATAAGTTTGTCTGTTGTAGGACTACAAGGAAATTTTGATTTGTCTTGTGTGCGCATACTGTATCTTGATCACAGCGAAATCTCAAAAGCAAATATACAATTTAATCCAAACGCAAGATTTATAGATCTTTACAGAACCAAAGGATTACGGGGCTATCTTGATTTTAGTAATGTTCAAGAGTTGATACTGGGTCAATATGGCGAAGAACCTGATTTAGACCAGGTTTCTGGAATCAAATTTAATCCAACTGGATTGATCGTTGGTATATCTGAGACCAAAAGACAGCTGTTAGAATCTGCATATAAGCAATATGAACAATCAAGAAACCATTAAAACCAAAAGGATTATAAAATGAAAAACAATGAACAAAAAGTTATGTTAACCGGTGTGCGCCCCAGTGGGAACCTAACACTCGGCAACTATCTGGGTGCAATTAAGAACTTTGTAACGCGCCAAAAACAATACAAAAGTTATATATTTGTGGCGGATTTGCATGCGATAACATCGCCACGCGCCCCAGTTGAATTGCGCAACGCGGTCAATGACTGTATCGCCATGTATTTGGCATGCGGTATAGATCCAGAACAAACAACCGTCTTTCGACAAAGTGATGTTCTGGAACACGGCATTATGGGCTTTATAATGACATTCCAGACCCATATGGGCGAATTGTCGCGCATGACACAATTCAAATTAAAATCGCAAAACGCAGGCAAAAATGGCATTGATACAGGACTGTTTGTGTATCCGCCGTTGATGTCGGCCGATATCTTGCTGTATAACACAGATATGGTTCCAGTGGGACTGGATCAGCAACAACATGTAGAATTGACACGCGATTTGGCACAACGTTTTAATAAGCGATATGGCGATACATTTAATGAACCCGATGTCTATATTGCGCCTGTTGGGAACAAGATATTGAACCTGCAAAATCCGACAGAAAAGATGAACAAATCGGACGGCCCCAATCCGGGAACAATCTTTTTAATGGATGATTTAAAATTGGTTCGCAAGAAAATCATGTCGGCGGTCACAGATAGTGAATCTGTGGTGCGATTTGACGAAGAAAACAAACCCGGAATTTCCAATTTGATAAGTATACTGGCCGCGACAACTGGCGAAAGCATTGAAAGCATAGAAAAACGCTTCATAGGTCGTGGGTATGGCGATTTTAAGCGCGAGGTTGCGGATGCTGTCTGTGATTTGATTGGTAATATTCAATCAAAATATCAGCAGTTCAAAAATCCAGATGTGCTGAACGCAATTTTGGATGCGGGTGCGGAACGTGCACGAGTGGTCGCTTCAGATACTTTGAACAGAGCAAAAATTGCGTTGGGTTTAAAATGAAGGTATTTAGATATGGGAAAGTTAGCAACAGAATACTAGCCCGCCACAAAAATCAAACGCCCATTCGGGCGTTTTGTTTTTGTAGGGTGATACGCAAGGCAGATTAGAAACATTCTTAATACAGTTGCCAAGGTTCGACAATACGCAGATGAACGATTAAGAAAATCTTAAAAAACCCACCGTTTGGTGGGTTTTGATTGCTTTATTTTTTATGCTTATTTAACCAAATGGTTTGCGTAAATTGTGTCCAAGTTATCTTTCTGTTTGGTTAAATAACGGAAATAAATCGTGTCGCCTATGGCATATTCCGCAGGCAATGATTCATCCAATTTATGTGTTAATTTGTTGCTCTTTTTCAAGATTATTTCACGCCCCTCAAAATCCAAGGCCACCATTGTTTGGATTGTATCATTGTATGCCCAACCACTGACGGTTCCCATTCCAACGGAATGTCTGTATGGCTTTTTATGGGCAAATTTGTCGGATTGTTTTGACATATTGATTGTGGAACATCCTGTGGCCATTATCAGTGCAGCCAAACAAGATGCGACATAGGACTTGGCGTTTTTCATGACATTGTTCCTTTGTTATGAACCTTGGTATTCGTTTGATTTCGCTTTTGCAAACATGGTTGGATTATACATAAGTTCGCCCTTGGCAATGGAAATAATGATATTAACCAATCCTGGATTGCGTGCAATTACACGATTTATAATATCTTCAATTTGTTTTGTTGCGATAATTTTCGCGCCTTTTTCTAAATCATCATCAGCATAGAAATCAGCAGCACGCATGTTCTTTACAAAATCACGTGCGGTGTGTGCGATGTAATCGCGGTCGTTTTTATCCATATTTGCGGCCAATAAATCTGCAATGCTTTTAAGTGTTTCAGAATCTGTATGTAATTCCGTGTTTTTATCAGCAATTTGCTGCAATTTGTGTTTTACAATGTATTCTGCGGCCGCGTATTCGCCATCTTTTTTTAATAATGAACGTGCGCCAATCAAAGACAACAGCAATGATAAAGCGCAATATATAATATAATTGCGTTTTTTACCTTGCGGGAAATCGCGAATACCTTCAATTAAAGTTGTTCCATTTTTTTCTGCGATTGGTTTCGCATCAACCAAGCCCAATGCCGGCATTCCCACTGTTCCGGTCGTCACACACAAGATGGCCAAAGGTGTATTCGCGGGTTTCGATTTGCGAAAAACACTGGATATAAGTTGTTTTAAATTTGGTGTGTTGTTTTTGTTCATATTTTGTCCTTTTTGTATTTTCTAACATAATAATACATATTTTATATTTTGTCAATCATTTTATTGGGTATAATTTTTAAATGTGTTGAATTGTTTTTGCTGTGATGCTACAATAACAACAGCAAAACAGACAAAAGGTGATTTATTATGAAACGTTCAGATTTAATTAGAACAATCCAGGTTCAATTTAAAAATATGCGCGCATCCGATGCGGCGGCGGTATTAGACGCATTGTCTGATGCTATGATAAATGCAATCGCGGCGGGACAACGCATTGAAATTCGCGGCTTTGGTACATTTCAACCACGTCCGCGCGCGACCAAGGTTGGATATAACCCGGTTACAAAACAACCGATGCATCTGGATGCAAATACGACAATTTTATTTAAACCCAGTCGTGAATTAACCAAAAAAATGAATGGATAAATTATGCTGTTTGGTAGAAAATCCGGTATAAAAAACAAGAACCGTGAAAAATACGACAAAGTTCGCAAGTTGATGTGGATAAAATGCGAATCTTGCGACAAATTGGTTTATTACAAGGACTATAAAGATAATCATTATATTTGCCCACGTTGTGGACGTGCATTTATTATGAATCCCAAACAACGTTTTGATTTGTTGTTTGATGATAATACGTGGGAAAAAATTCCGTTGCCAACAATGCCGGATGACCCATTGAATTTTGTTGATCGTGTGCCTTATACGGAACGTTTGGCAGATGCGCGTTCTGATACCGGATATAACGATGCGGTTACGACCGCGGACGGTACGATTGGTGGAATACCGGCGACAATATGTATATTGAACGGCGAATTTATGATGGGGTCTATGGGCCGCGTGGCGGGCGATTGTATTGTGGCCAGTGCACAACACGCAATCCAGGAAAATCGTCCAATGATAATGGTCGCGTGCAGTGGTGGTGCCCGTATGCAAGAAAACATTTTGTCGTTGATGCAAATGGCACGTACAACCGTTGCGGTAAACCAACTGCGTGATGCCAAAATTCCATACATTGTTTTATTAACAGACCCGACATTTGGCGGTGTTACGGCATCTTTTGCGATGTTGGGGGATATAAATATTGCGGAATCCGGTGCGCGCATTGGTTTTGCCGGCCGTCGTGTTATTGAACAAAATATTCGTGAAAAATTGCCTGCAAATTTCCAAACGGCGGATTATTTATATGAACATGGTATGGTTGATATGGTCGTGCCACGTGTCGATTTGAAATCCAGATTGGAAAAAATTCTGGCGGTTTTGATGAAGCAAAAACGCGATGCACACGAAATTGTTGCGGCGACACCGGTATCCGACAATGATTCAAAAAAAACACGTGGTATGGGTGAAAATGCGGCCTATGACAAGGTGTTGTTGGCACGAAATGAAAACAGGCCACACTTCTTGGATTACGTTAATGGTATTGTAACAGATTGGACATATCTGGCCGGCGACCGTTTGTTTGCAGAAGATGCGGCAATGTGTGGCGGTTTAGGTTTTTGGAACGGGATTCCTGCGGTTATTATTGGTCAAGAAAAGGGCCGAACAATAGAAACCCGTCAATTACATCGTTTTGGTATGCCAAATCCCGAAGGTTATCGCAAGGCACAGCGTTTAATGCGTTTGGCGGAACGGTTTGAGTTGCCGGTTATATCTTTGTTTGATACGGCGGGCGCGTTTGCCGGTTCTGCGGCCGAAGAACGTGGTCAATCCCAGGCGGTTGCATCTTCTATTCAAACAGGATTGTCTATCAAAACACCTTATGTTGCCGTTAATGTAGGCGAGGGTGGTTCTGGTGGTGCGATTGCGATTGGTACCGGCGACAGGGTTTTAATGTTAGAAAACGCGATTTATTCGGTGATTGCGCCGGAATCTTGTGCCAGTATTTTATGGAAGGATAATAAATACAAGGCAACGGCGGCCGCGGCGATGAAGTTAACGGCATCCGATATGGCGCAAATGCGTGTAATAGACGGAATTATTCCGGAACCAAATGGCGGCGCGCATACCGATTGGCAGACAACAATGCAAAATTTGGCCGATGCGGTAACTGCTCAGATTAAGTTGTTGCAAAAAACACCTGTGGAAAAGTTGCCAACGTTGCGTGCGGAAAAGTTCTTGAAAATGACCCGCAAAATAGAAAGCACAAAAAAATAAAATTGTAACAGTAATAAAAAAACCGCCGAAATGGCGGTTTCCTAAACTCTGGCGGAGCGTATAGGACTCGAACCTATGGACCGCTATAACACGGTCACGGATTAGCAATCCGCTGCATTACCACTCTGCCAACGCTCCGCATGTGATGCGTGGATTATAACAAAGGTTTTGTTTCAAAATCAAGTCAAAATATCATAAAAATGAAATCAAAAAATATTACTTGGAAATCGAAAAATTATTCATAAATTGCATAAAAAAGTTTTCAGCATAGTTTGCGTTTCTTTCCACAGGGCTGCTTACCAGGTCGAAATGGTTCATAGATGTTTTCGCATTATTATACCAATCCATAACCTGTGGTCCCAACGCGCCCTTGGCGGGGTGTATGAAATCGATGAAGTGCACAAATGCGTGTAGGAATGCGGAAATTATACGCGTTAATTTTTCTTCTGGGGTACAATTTGCAAAGTTTTCAGTACAGATATAAAAGTAATACATGCCGACTTCAGGGCTTTCTTGCCCGTTTTGATAAACCAAATCAAGTGTAACATCGCGGTCGTCAATAAACATACTATCGCCACAGCAAGACATTTTTGCATAGTTGCAAAAGGTTGCATCGTCCCAAGAATCTATAACCTTTACAATGCCGCTTGGGTGACCTTGGATATAATATTTTTTTACTAATTTATTAAACAAGTTTTCTAAAAATACGGCATAATCCCCATTTGTTGGATTTTTTTTAGACAATTTGTGTAAATAATTAGGGGATTCTTCTGATAATATGTATGCCAAATGTTTAACAATTTGTTGCGTATGTGCAAAAATGCAGTTTTCCTGATTTTTACAGATATATTCATTTACAATCGCCGGTGATGTTTCTTTGCGTTTCATTTTTGCCAAGTGTGAATCAAAAGTGCAACAATCACCAGAAATATATTCTATATCGTGTTCTTGGTTTAACAAATCATAAATATACACGTTTGATGGTACGTGGCCGACAATTTTTAATAAATCGTACATTTTGGACAAAGTGTTTTTTGCACCGTATTTTTCAATATGTTTGCGGACTTCTGGTGCCATTTGCCCAAGAATTGATGTACGTGTTTGCGTATTTGGCGAAATGTCATATTCAATACAATAAGAAAATTGTTGAAGGAAGTCCTTGTGTATAAAATCGCCACCCTGTGTTCCAGTTAGAATGGCCAGGTTGTTATTGTTATCAAAAGATGCTTCCATCATAAACTTCATTTTTATTTCTTTTTATTGTAACAACAATAATACAAATATTCATAATTGTCAATAAAAACACAAAAGAGTGTAAAAAAATTGACTTTTTACTTTTTTTGTATTATTATTTCCACAAAATATAATACAAGGAGCCAAATATGAAGTTTAATTATACTTTGGAACAATATGCCAACGACTACAATATCGTTGAAGGTTTTCTAAAAGAATACAGTAACCGTTATGATGCCGGTACCGGTATATACCAAGATATTACAATTCTTAATGGACATTTGACGGATAAAAAATCAAAATTTTGGGCAACCCCAGATGGGAATATTATTGCCCAGAAGGCCGCAACAGGTTGGGCATTAGTGTACGACAACAAGGGCAGTGATGGTGTTTTTGTGGTGTCTTTGGCGCGCATGTCTGAACCATTTATGCCCAACAAGATATCTGCCTATGGACACAAATTTGTTACATCCAAGGCCGTATTAGATATACCTTATGATGTTGCCAATGCGGTTATCGGGTTGCACAAGTGCGGTGAATTGTATGGTTTTCATCCGGGCTTGATTGGCAAACAGAAATAATAAATAAAAAACGGTGGTTTATATCACCGTTTTTTTTTAGAAATTTTTAAAATCGTTGTTGCATGGTAAATTCAACAGAAAATTTATCGTATTCGCGTTGCCATATATTAGAATTTCGGCGTGTATAACTAAATACCAATGTTGGTACAAATCCCCAAACACTAACCTTGTTATTAGATACAGATACGGCATAACGTTGCAGAAAATCATTTGCGGTTAAATATTCGCCGGCAACCCACTGTTCTTTGTCGTACTTGGACCAATAGAAAGACGGTTCGGCATATACATGAAACCCAAATGGTAATTCTGCACCAATTCCCAGCGCAACACCCGGTTGCCAATAAGAATATATCGGATTTGTGGTTGTTTCACGAATTAAAGATGTTCGCAAATTTAAATATACACTGGCATTGAAAGAGTAGGTTAAACGTAAATTCGAAGAATATGTTTCGCCATTTAAAAACAATCCGTAGTTATCATAGGTGTTTCTGGTTAATCGCAGTCCCATCCCGCCCGATAATCTGCGTGTAAAATCATAATTTATCTCTGATTTTGCCCCCGCGGACCAATTATATCCATGCCACCCATACAGCCGGCGCGCCAACACGCCGGCCACCCATATATCCCCACGATTCCAAATATATCGCGGCCCAGTAGATGCCGATACATATAAATCATCAAAATCGTGATGGTTATATACATTGGCATAAACATTTGCATCCGATTTCCAACGCCAATGTTCGGACAAAACAAATTCATAGTTTCCACCGACAGACATATTGTATCCAACCGCCGCCACGGGTTCTGTTAAGTCGCGACAAAACATACCGAATATGGTATTAACACACTCTTGACCGCCGGCGGCATTGTTGATGTTATTATCCGGTGCGGCACCAAAGTTAAACCACACGTTCCACCGTTTGTTTTGACGTACAATGTATCTATAAAAGTTCATTGTTTTGCGTGCCGCATCTGGCAAATCTTTGCCGGCCATCGCTAATCGCAAATGATGGTCTGCGCGGTACCAGTGCCCAGTTTTCATATAGCACGTTGCCAATTCAAAGCGGATGCGCGCCAAATCAGGTTGTGAATCTAATATTTTTCTATATATTTCAATGGCAGTGTCGTAATCACCACGTTTTTGTGAAATTTGCCCCAACAAAAACCACCGTTCTATTTCTAATGCCCCATTATTCATTGGTGGTGTTTTGGTTAGAATTGTCTGGGCGGTATCTAAATCACCGCGTTCAACCAAATCCCCGGCCAGTTGCATCGCCTGGGTTGTTGTCATTGTGATTTCTTTGGTGTTTTTTTCCTTTGTGGCACCATTTGCCAAAAACGGAAAAACCAAAGCGAATAAAATCATTACTATTTTGCGCACGAGAATATGTTAGTAAAAAAATCCAAACAAAAGCAAATGTTAATTTTTATATTGGACGAAATCCGTTGGGTTAACAGATGTTTTAAATGATGTTGGTGTCCCATCTTTGTTTAGTGATGTTAATTTTATTGTTTGACCGTTTGGGGCGATTACACTGGTCCCGTTACCGGTGTATGCAATTTGATAGTGCAGGTGGGTTATATCGATGTCCATTTTTGGGCACTTTTGAATTTTTGCGCCACCGGTATATCCCATTGTTGCGATTTGACAGCCGGCGGTAACTTGTTGACCGGGGGTGACCAATACCGTATCCAGGTGCATATACATTGAAACAAATCCGCTGCTGTGGCGAATTTTTACGTAATTCCCCGCCGATTTGCATGCCGTTGCCGGGACAACTTTTTCAACAACACCATCGGCGGTTGCATAAATCGGTGAACCAAAATGTTTTTTATTGCACCCAATATCTACGCCATAATGCGGGTCCATTTTGCCGCCCCCCATATCACGCCATCCATATTTAGAACAAATGCCATCGACATTTGTTGGGTTGCCTAGCGGAATTGTTTGACCTGGTAAAATATACGGACTTTTATTTGCACAGTATCCGGTTGCAGAATTTGATGTTTGACCAGTGTTTAATTGGTTGTTTGAAATAGGCACGTTTGCATCGGTAGCGGAGTAATTCACCTGGGGGGTATTGTCTATTTCTTCTATTTCTTGTTGCAGATTTGCATCAGATTCGACCAATTCAAAATACCTGTATGCAGATAATCCCGAATATGGTTCGTATCCTTCAGTTTCAACGGCAATCCTGTCTGTAAGACTAACGTCATTTGTTGTCCCAGGAAATTTTTGTGCGGTCAGAAAACCCGCATGTGCCGCAAAGCAAAATGTAAAAACGTTAGCTATAAAAAGTAGAGTTTTGTTAAACATCATTTGCGAGAATTGTATCATATTTTTTTAGAAAAATAAACAAATATAAAAATATGCTTTTTTAATGTATGAAAATATGATACAATACACAACATAAAAGAGGGAAAAAGTATGCCAAGATTAGTTAATACATTCGAGTTAGATTCCTTGATGTCTGAAGACAAATCAACGTCGGCCAAAGATATTTTGTTGGCCTATGCCAATGACGATGTTGATTTTCTTGTTGGTGCCAAGGAAAAGTTTGACAGTATATTTGATGACCTGATTGCCAAATATTCTAATATTTTTTCTGACGAAGAAAAGAATAAAATTCTACAACGCAGGAAACAAGAGGCAGAAAACGCCGATGGTAATGTTGCACAAGAAGCTCAGGAAGTTCAAGAATCCCCTAGTACAGAAGAAAATGCGCAGCAAGAAACTGGTGCAGCGGGTGGTGTAGAATATTTGGATGATGAAATGGAAACCCCGGAAAATACAGAAGGACAAGCAGAAGGTGTAGGGGGCACAGAAGAACAAACAGGAGATGTTCTTGTATTGTCAGCTCAAGATATTCGTGATGCGTACGCATCTGGGAATAGAGATTTGATAGAAGGTATATTTCGTGAATATGTTGCAGGAAAACTGGACGTTGCCGACAGAGAGGCCTTGGCTCTATTTGGTGATTTAATATTGGCGTATGGTGCTCGTGATGGTAACGGGCTTTTGACAGAAGAATATGCGGTGCGTGCTTTGGCAAAATATGAAAGCGATGCATTAAAATTGGAACATCAATTTAATTCTGCTGACGATCAAAGAATTTATTCTTTGATGTCGGATAAAAATCAGGTAATTTTTGATAAGGTAACGTTTGAAGTATATTCTCATATGGGGCTGATTCCGGATGATATAAAAGTTAACGATTTAACCCCGGTCCAAGTTTATAATCAAATTAGTGAGGTTTCTTCTAAATTGACAGAAGCACAACGGCAACAGGCTGCTGCGCTTTTCGTTGATGGTGTTGTTACTAACCCTGATTGGTTTCGGTTAACGCCACCTAATATTTTGACAGATGCATATTTGTTTGCCAAGGAGCAATATGTTCGCGACCCCAACAACAAGAAAAATCAAGATAGGTTCCATCTTTTGGCGGCGCGCATAGATAAACTGATTTTAGGTTTTAAAAACAAGGTTGATTATTACTATGCGGACCCGTCTAATATTGCGGATGTGTATGCGGGCTATAATAAAATGTGCGATGTTCGTGCCAAAGATTTGGTCGAAGCGGACAAAGATAATGATGTAACCAAATTATATAAGCAACAATTGCAAAATGCGGTTAATGTTACCAAATCATCGCTTGCCGCGATTATGGGAACGTATGTTGAATATTTTAATTTGCGCGAAGGTTTGACCCCGGATAAAGCACAAGAATTAGATGAACGTTGGCATGCGATTGTAAAGAATTTGCAAAACATCGAATTAAATGAAGAAACTTTGGCGACAATATCAAAGTTCCAATTTTTAGACGAAAATAAAAATCCTGTACCACAATTTTTGGATGAAAATGGTAAGGAAAGTTTGGAATACAAACCTGGGTATAAAGTAAAGCCAGATAGTCAGTTGGCTATGATGATTCGGTTGACCAAAAATACGGTTACTATGCGTAATTTGGGATTGCTGGACAAGAAGGTTGAAGAGTTGGATTTAGAAAACGCCTTGAACGAGCAAGTTCCTTGGACCGCGACCGAGGTTGCCGTTGCAGACCAGATTTTTCAAAAAATTGCTGGCGATCCAAAACAAATGTTGACCGAAGAAGGGGTTCAGAATTTTTGGAACAAGGTAAAAACAGATGGTGCGACAATATCTGCGCCTGGTTTTGAATCGTTCAAAGATGCACATGTTAACCAGGTTGCTGCTTTTGCTGGGATTTTGGCACAAAAGGTTGGAAATGATAAACCTGTTGTTATGAACCCGCTTCATGCTGTTGAAGATGTTGATAAATTAGCAAAAACACGTATAGAAAAAGAAGGGGCTGCCGGTCGTAAACAGAAAGTTGGTGTGCTTAAGCGCATGCTAAAAAATTTTGGTATGGCAACCGCTGTATCTGCTGGTTTAACAATAATTGGCAAGGCCACAGGTATTTCATACATTGGTGCGGCAATTGGTACCACGCTTGGTATTGGTAATATGGTGTATCAGGGCTTTAAGTGGCGCAAAGAGCAAAAACGTCTTGGCAAAAAACCAGAAGAATACGGTATAAAGGCCTTCTTTTCTGACAAACGTAATTGGGGCCCTGCATTGGCAACCGGTTTAGGGGCGGCGGCGACCATATGTATGGCGACGGGTAACCCGGCATTGGCGACCGGACTTGGGATAGGTGCTATGACGGCGGGCGGAACCAGTTCTGCGGTGATGACATACAAAGATATGATGCGGGCGGGCAACAGTCGTGGCAAATCATTGTTGGGTGCGCTTGGCATAGCGGGCAGTGTGATTGCCGGTGGTTTCTTTGGTCGTTGGGCCGGTGGTCAGGTTGTTGATTATGTGAATAATAATACAGACAGTAATTTGTTCAAACACGAAGAAATTCGTACAACAACAACAGAAACGCAACATACCGTTTATGACCAAAATGCAATCCAACATCATGAAGAAATGATGATAAGAAACGGTTGGGAAACCCAGGCATCTTTTGATGCAAAAATAGACAATTTAATGGATTCTGGGTTGGGACATGACGAAGCGGTCAGGTATTTGTTGGCGTGGCATGATACAACCAGCCATAATTTAGGTAACGGATACTTTTATGGCGAACATGGAATTGGTATGGATCCTTCCGCATTAGAAGCGTTACGTAATTCTATCAATCCGAACACGAACATGGTAAATGTTACACCTGAATCAATGGCGGCTTTTGAACACTTTAATCCGCATATCTCGGAATTAAACCAGGTTGGCAGTTTGCCTCAGGAGGTTTTGGGACGTAATCATGAATATACCTTACCGCCAAATGCTGAATATGGCCTTGATGGTTCGGTTATTGCCGGTGGAAATGAATTTTATGAAACCTATGCAAATCATAATGGTGCACCGTTTCACATAGAAACAGAAATTATTCCACACAGTGAATCCATATTTAACACAAACGAACTGTTATATCCGGCAATGGGAACGTTTGGTATTTATGAACCACGTGTTTTGCCCACTGGTTATATCGAACGCTTGCGTGAACGTGTCGGTTCTTTGGCGGATAAAGTTGGGGTAAAATTGAAAAATCAAGAAAATTCTGGTTCTGGTAACGATACCCCAACCCAACCAGTACATGGTGGTGATACCCCAACCCAACCGGTACAGGGCGGTGATACCCCAACACAACCAATACATGGTGGTGATACCCCAACCCAACCAGTAAATGGTGGTGATACCCCGACCCAACCGGGACAAGGCGGCGACACCCCGACCCAACCAGTAAATGGTGGCGGCACCCCGGGACAAGATAACCCCGACAAACCTAAACGTGGTTTCTGGGGTTGGTTAAAAGATGGTGTTTATGAAGTATTAAAAACCGGAAAGAACGCAATTGAAAAAGTTGGTATGGGCATTTTGGATTTAAATCACAAGTTCAAAAAAAAGAAATCTGCCAACAAACACGATAGAGATATGCAAAAACAACAACAAGAAGAGGAGAAAAAAATGAAAGCGCTTGAAACACAATATAAAGAATTAAAGAAGGAAACTGAAATTCTTTATAAATTACTTAACGAAAAGTTAGAAAAAAGAATGAAATATAATCAAAAACAACTTGATGCTTATAAGAAATTATTGAATTTACCTGACGGTGAAGAATTAGATTTTGAAAAATTAAAAGCATTAAAAGCAAATTTAAGCGAAATAGAAAAATCGGATTTGATGGACGAACAATCTGTGCTTGCTTTATGGAACACCAAAGAAAAGTTGCAAGAAATTTTGGCCGAGGAACACGAAATTAAGGCACACGTGCGTGTGGATAATGCCAAGGCAGAAAGAGATAAAAATGCTTTTGATAACGCAAGTGATGTAAGTAGGGCGATTGGCGATTTTAATATAGTGGCAGATGGTACCGATTACGAAAAAGCGACCCAAAATCTTGACGGACAATTTAGGGCTCTAGGAACAAAGGATGCAGAAGAAGAGGCCAGAAAAATTCAAGCAGAAGCGGCAGAAATAAGAGCGCAAACCGATAAATACGGAGATGAACAACAAAAAGTGGTTGAAAAAAATAAGACCGGTATTGACAAAGTTAGAGGTTTTGGTAACAAAGTGAAAGAATTCTTTGGCGGTAATAGCGGTATTGTTACAGAAGGTGATAAAGCAAACGCTCAAAATAAAACGGAGCTTTACAATTTAAAGACAGATGAGGAAAATGCAAAACAAGGAACCGTAGAAGCCGGCACATTGACTATTGAAAAACTTAACGCTGCGGTTGAGTTGATGCAAAAATCTAGCATGTCTGTTGAACAACAAAATGAAGTTATTGCAAAGATGCTAAGCTCTATGCTGAATACCACGAATAATATGCAATAATATTGTCGTTAAAAAATAAACCGCCGAAATGGCGGTTTTTTTAATTTGTTTTTTATTTGTTTATTTAATTATTACATCAACACGGCGGTTTATTTCATACGGGTTTCCTTCGTTTATGCCATGCCAGGTTGTTTCAATACGATTGCGGGCAATACCATTTGTTATCATATAATCACGTATAGTTTCCGCACGTGCACGCGATAGGGACATCTTGCTTTGATTCTCGCCGCCACGTTCATCGGTCCACCCTTCCAATTTTATTTTTTTGAATCTGTGTTCACGCAAATACACCAAACCTTCATCTAATCGGGCCATTGAATCCGGGGTTGGTCTGGTAGAATCCGCTTCAAAGTAAATAGATGACCTGGCATTTCTTTCACGTTCTGCGCATGCACGGTATTCGCATCCCGTCAATGCGATTGCCAATAAGCCGAAAACCAAGAATTTTTTCATTTTTCCCCCTTTGCATACATCCCGATTATACACAAAAAACAAATAAAGGTACAGAAAATAATTTATCTTGATTTTGTATCATCGTGATTTGGCATAAGGGAAACAAAGTCAGATATTGTTATACCGGTTGCGTTTAATACTTTGGCCAAACTATACGTTG
>CADARU010000007.1 GCA_902790415.1 uncultured Pseudomonadota bacterium
ACCCGGCTTTACATCCGAACCGATTTCTTTAACCTCTGTACCAATTGTTTCATTTGATGATTCTTCATCGACATTTTCGGTTGCGGCCCCGTTTTTGGTCATATCATGATTATGTCCCTGACATACGGCGACATACGGCGGAAAAGATTTTGCCGTAGATATAAACCCATCGGGACAATACAGGCAATTAAATCGGCGATTCTGTGAATGTGCCGAATCAAAAGGCACCGATACACGTGATACCGCCGGCACATTTTCAACATATTCGGCATTTGGAAACCCGAAATAAAATGCCTTGTTTGTACCACTGCAATCTGATGCACGCCCGGCATAACACGATGCATTGTTTATCTTACTTACATCAGGAACACAAATAAACGAACAATCTTCTTCATTAACTATCATCTTTTCACAATCTGTACAAGGGTTGGTTACACTGCGCACAGTTGTACCAAGTTTCGTAACAGAAACGCGTTTTGTGGCAAAATTGCACTTACTAAGATTCTGAATTTTATTTGTATCGGTAACACATTCCCATGCTAAATTATCATAATTTAACCGCGCAACCATACCTTCGGGGCATGTACGTTCACCAAATGGTTCAACACATTCCCACAAATCATCAACCAACACCGCAGTCTGTTCCCCGGAACACAACGGTTTTCGCGTTTCATCGGCAACACATTTCATCAAATCAGAATTCCAAATTGTGTCCCCACCACATCCTGTTTTTATATTATATCCGACACATTGCCAACGGCCAAAACGGTATGTTTTTGTTGTGCCTGCCGGACAAATTATATCGGCCGCATCCACAGATTCAAAATTCACATCAGGGGTTGGCAAATTGTATTGTGTAACATAAACCAACTGGCCATCTTGTAAATCCAATTCTTTTTGAACAGATTTTGGGATTGCACGTTTTGCATTTGTTCCGCCCGACAAAACGACCCCCTGTTGATAAATACCAAAAGTACCACTGTCGGCAAAATCTTGTTCTAAAATATTCATCATTTCATTGTAATCGCCCGGATTTATGGTGCCTGTAACCGTATAAACGAAACGCATATTCGGGGTATCATATTTATCGCAATCTATGATTGCTTTTTTTGAATCCATACAAACATAACGACTAATTATTTTATTCTGTTCTACGCATATATCTTGGAATTCAAACCCTGCAATCGTTGCATTATGTGTGGCAACCGCACATTGGGCAACCGAACGCAAATCAGAATGAGATATTGCAACATCTGTTTCTTGGCCCCCAACACGCGTATTTGGTGCAAAGAACATATAATAGCCCGCCATAAATAACGACAATAACATTATCAAAAAAATATTCATCTTTCCCCCTTGCGATTTAATTAAACTCTAAGTAATATAAGAATAAATTGCAACAAAAAAACCAAGGTCGGCACAGATGAAAAGATTTTTGTGTTTTTTATTTTTGTGTAGTTGTGGGTTTACACCAATGTTCGCCCATAACGACACAGATGTTTATGTACCTGTGATAAGTGGCATTAATGGCATTGAATTACGCAACGCATTAAATACTAATTTTGGCGGTCAAAAACCCGAAACCGCACCTTATTCATTGGTGGTCAATCTGCGTTCACCCCAAACGAAATACAAGGCCATTGAACCCAGTGGTTACGCAACATGGCAGGAAATAGCCATAACGGCAAATTACACCATAAATTATAATGGTGAAAAAATTGCATCTGGCACTGAAAAGGCATCTGAATCTTATACATTTGTACGATATTTAGTTGCATCAAACGCGGCATATAATAATGCGGTTGAAAACGCCATTAACGTATTGGCAGAAAAAATTAGTGCGCGCGCAATCGCAGAAATCTCGAAACACCAACAGGGAACAGTGCAACAATGAAATGGAAGGAGTCCGATTTTTCCAAGGGTATATCTGGCATCAAGGCGGTACTGATTTACGGTCCCGATTCCGGTCAGGTTGATGAACTGTGCGACAAATCTGTTGAATTATTAAATATTGAAAAAGATAATATTTTTGCCGTTGATTCTAATGAATTGGACGCAAAGCAAGATGCACTCTTTGCCGAGGCATGCACACCATCTATGTTCGGTGGTCGTAAAATGGTTATAATTTCAAATGCCGGCGATTCTGATGCAAAAATAATTCGTGATTTGATTGAACACAGCGCGCTGGATGCAATGGTGGTAATAAGTGCCGGCGATTTACGTTCTGGCGGCGGACTTAGAACACTGTTTGAAAATGGTTCTGATGTTGCGGCAATTGCGTGTTATACTGACGATGCACGAACATTAGAAACGTTAATAAGAAACGAATTATTTAACAACGCAGGAATAAAACAAATTTCCCCTGATGCAATGTCGTATATGATAACACATTTGGGGGGCGATCGTGGTATTACGCGTGGCTTTTTAACAAAAATTGCGCTGTATGTCGATGACAAAAAAACAATCGATTTAGATGATGTTGAAAAATGCTTGCCCGATACCGGCGCATCAAACGTTGATGATTTCTTGTATTCTTTGACCGCCGGACATATTCAATCCACCATGTTGGCATTAGACCGGTTGTTATACGATAATTTTGAACCAAATATGTTGATACGTATGTTGGACCGACATTTTAAAACATTATTAACCGCGGTTGTTGATGGACAACTGCCACGCTTGTTTTGGAAGGTTACCGATAAATTCAATACTGCGATGAAAATATGGACCGCAAACGAGATAGATTCTGTATTGGTCAGGTTAAATGAATTAGAGGCCCAAATGCGTACCACCGGTATGCCGGTTGAAACACTGTTACGGGATTTTTCTTTAAAACTGGTATTAAAAACATACAAAATGTCTGTAAAACGGAGGAATTAAAATGCTTGCATCTGTATATGCCCCCAAAGATTTCAAAAGATTACGTGTTGTTGGAGATTTGGTTGCACGTTGCTTTGATTACATAACGCCTTATATCAAGGCCGGTATATCCACCGGGGAAATTGATCGCATGGTTGCAGAATTTTTGCGTGAAAACGGTGCGCGTTCATCCGATTTGGGTTACCAAGGATATCCAAAAAGCATTTGTACATCTGTCAATGATGTAATTGTTCATGGCATTCCCAGTGATGATGTTATATTAAAAGATGGCGACATTGTTAATGTTGATTTAACCGCCGAATACAAGGGTTTTCATGGTGATTCTTCGCGTATGTTTATGATAGGAAATGTGTCGCCACGTGCACGCGAATTGGTTCAAACATGTCAAGATGCATTAAACGCGGCAATCGCGGTTTGTGCGCCGGGGGTACCACTGTCCGAAATTGGAAAAACTATCGAGGCCGTTGTTAAACCACATGGTTTTTCTATATCGCGCGATTTTGTTGGTCATGGCATTGGCAAGGTTATGCATGATGACCCACAGATATATCACTTTTATGACAAAATGTGGGACAAAGTAAAAATGGTTCCTGGATTGGTATTCACAATAGAACCAATGATTAACACCGGTCGCCCAGAATGCAAAATCGATGCCGATGGTTGGACGGCACGCACCGTTGATGGTGGTTGGTCCGCCCAATGGGAACATACATTGGGTATTACCGAAGATGGTGTTACAATATTCACAGAAAAAATGATTAACGAAAATTAATATGTCAAAAACGGACCAAGATTTATTGCTTTATGCGGGTCATCGTCAACGGTTACGGCAAAAATTTATGGACGATAAATTGACCGGTTATGAAATATTGGAATTACTGCTTAGTTACGCAATTCCACGCAAAGACGTACGCCCTTTGTCGCGATTGTTATACAAACAATTTGGAAACCCACACTCAATACTGGCGGCACCGATAGAAGAATTATTAAAGGTCCCCGGTCTTGGCCAAAACACCGCCGTTTTTATCAAGGCCATCGCAACATTGATGGTTGAATCTTATCGGTCTGAAATGAAGCAAACCACCATTTTTACCAGCAAAGAAGCGTTGACTAATTATTGCAAAATTATGATTGGCGGCAAACCTGTTGAAGAAATGCACGTATTATATTTAGACAACGCAAAACGTTTATTACTGGACCACGTGCACAGTATTGGCGCATCTGATTGGACGGCGGTTCATCCTGATGAGATTACACGACTGGCATTATTGCTACGTGCAAAATCTATTGTTATGATTCACAATCACCCGACACCATATACATCTTTTTCTAATCAAGATATTGAAATCACAACCCAGATAAAAAATATTCTAAACCAATTAGACATAGAAATATATGACCATTATGTAATATCTGGCGATATATTGTATTCTATGCGCGAATCATATTGCCTGTAATTATTCTTGGGATACTTGTTCGGCATCGGATGAAATTTCTGTTACATCTTCATTAACAGTATTATTTTCTGGCTGTGCAGATTCTTGTTGTACCTGTTGGGCGTTTTCTTGGGCGGTTAATTGCGCATCTAATTCATCAGAAACCGATTCCAAATTTTGAATCGCCTTTAATGCCGCCTCGCCATCAGGAATTGTCGCAACAGATTCTTTTGGACCAGAATCGTATATATCTATATCTTCATACAGCATGTATTCCATTTCGCCGTTTTGTGCGCGTGTTGCCAATATAGAATTGACTTCTGATATTGGAACCTGGACTTTTTTACATGCCGCTGCTAATAAATCGCCACCATAGATTAAATTCATAATTGGACCAGCAACAGACACAATCCCACAAACCAAAAATAGATTTTTAAAATTGTTTACTATATCACCTTTGATTCCGCGAATTTTTGCAACACCCCACGCAATCAACAACAATCCAGACATTACACAAAGTATAATCCACGCATATTCCATAAACGTCTGAAAAGCGCGCACCGGGCAAGATGGATCTTCCAAATACAAAAACGTATCATCGGAACCCAACACCGTCAGGCCCGCCGATGTTAACATTTTAATAATGGTTTCTATTTCTGGCACGCAAGGTATCCCTTAGTTTTTGGATGCAACCCCCGTAAAAAATCCAGGTATTGTAAATTCTTCATCGTTTGCCGCGATACCGGCCCATCCGAACAAATCACCCATAATTCCCGGGTCTTCACGTTTCATTTTTTTAAATGGCAATATATTTTTTAATTTTCCAATTTTGCTGCGTTGCGCGCTTTTCTTGGGTGGCAATAAATTATCTTGATTTTCTGCAAACTCACTGGCCAAACTTTCCAACGTAGTATCTGATTCATCAGACAAATAATCCATATCAGATTCTTCATTTTTTATTTCCGGTTGCGCATCTTCACGCAAAGGGGTCATTGTTTCCAATAATTTTTCCAATGTTTTTTCTGTTTCGTCCGCCGGCATATCATCTTTTACCATATCCGCAACATCTTCCGGTTCTAAATCCGGTTCTTCTGTCGTCAGAATTTCATCAGAAACATCATCTTGTTCAACAAACTCTTCTTTTGACTTTTGTTGTTTGTCTGTTTCAGGGACCTGGACAACTTCAACATCGTCTTCTTGTGCCACGACCGACACATTTGATGACAACACAGATAAAATAGGAACCGCAACATCCGTCAAATCTTCAACAACCTGGTCCTGGGCGTGCGCAACCGTTTCTTGGGCCACAGGTTCTTGTACAATCACCTCTTGCGCCACAGATTGTTTTTTTCTGGTGTTTTTCTTTGGAGATTGCGCAACAACTTCGGGCACATCTATATTTTCTGCCACAGTTTCTTCAATTTTTGGTATTTCTGTTGTATCGGCAACCGAATCGGTCATAACAACGTTATCGGATGCATCCGCACACGCCGCAAATTCTTCGACAGGAACCCCGAACAGCAACGTATCAGTCCCCAATTTCAAGGTTTTTCGTACTTCTTCAAAAGCATCTTTGACATCTTGCACTTCAAACGATTCTGCGCCAGAAATATAAATTATCTTTTTCTTCATCACGTCCCCTCACAATCTTTCTTGGCGATTATATCACATTTTAGGGTTGAACGCATATAAAAAATGTCTTAATATATGCAATATGTCAGATATCAAGGAACAAATTTTTCATGAATTGACAAAATTAGAAGAAAGCGCCGCCCGTTTACGCGCCAGTGCCATCAGTGCCGGCAAACAAACCGACCTGGAAGTTGCAATTTTAACCGAACAGGTTAAAAAACTGCGCGATAAAAACGCCCGGGCGACAGAATTAATCGATCAATCTGTTTCTTTATTAAAGAAGTTGCAATGAGTGTAGTTTCCATACCTATTGTTAATAAAAACTATCCTATGGGATGTGAAGACGGTCAAGAAGCCCGTTTGGTAGAGTTGGGAAAAATGGTTGATGCGCGTGCGCGCCAAATTTTGGACAAAATTGGTCCATTGCCTGAAAATTCACTGCTGGCAACCCTGTGTGTGGTATTGGCCGATGAAGTGCGCAGTGCAAAAAACAACGTTCCTGCGGTGTCAGATGCCGATTTACGTGAAATTTTGGCCCGTATACGTGAAATAAAAAACAAAATTGATATGCAATAGTATCTTTTTTGGTTGTTATTTTTTATCAAATGTTCTAATTTTATGTTGCTATGACCAAGGAAATTATTGAAAGAATTGAATCACAACAACTGGCCGATGCGTTATCTACGCGGTATTTGTCATACGCGGTCAGTACTATTGTGTCGCGCGCCCTGCCCGATGTTCGTGACGGGTTAAAGCCTGTGCATCGGCGTATTTTGTATTCTATGTTGCGCCAAAAATTATCCCCAAATGCATCTTTCCGCAAATGTGCAACGGTTGTCGGTGATGTGTTGGGTCACTATCATCCACATGGCGATTCGTCTGTTTATGATGCAATGGTTCGCTTGGCCCAGGATTTTTCGGTGCGCTATCCATTAATTGATGGCCAGGGTAACTTTGGTAATATTGATGGCGACCCCCAGGCGGCATATCGTTATACCGAATCCAAAATGACCGAAGCGGCAATGCTGATTATGGAAGGCATTGACGAAAACAGTGTTGATATGATGCCAAATTTTGACGGAACAACGGTTGAACCGGTTGTTATGCCGGGCGCGTTTCCTAATTTATTGGCAAACGGTGGTATGGGTATCGCGGTTGGTATGGCAACAAATATTCCAACCCACAACGTGGCCGAGGTTTGCGATGCATTAAACCTGATGGTTGATAAACCGGAATCCACAACCGCACAAATTATAAAGAAAATGGTTGGCCCCGATTTCCCAACTGGTGGTGTTTTGATTGACGATTTTGACACAATCGTAAAAAATTATGAAACCGGCAAAGGTGCGTTTCGTATTCGTGCGCGTTGGGCGCTTGAAGAATTAGAACGTGGCACCTGGCAGGTTGTTATTACCGAAATTCCTTATGGCATTATTAAATCTAAATTGGTTGAACAGATTGGCGAACTGATTGATGCAAAAAAATTACCGTTGGTCGAAGATATATCTGACGAGTCAACAACCGATGTTCGCATTGTGATAACACCAAAAAATCGTAATGTCCCCGCAGATAAGATGATGGCACATTTGTTTGCAATGACCGATTTAGAATATCGGTTTAACATGAACTTTAATGTGATTGATTCAAATGGCGCGCCACGTGTTATGGGTATTCGCGATGTTTTAACTGAATTTATCACACACCAGAAAAATGTTCTGCGTCGTCGAACAAATTGGCGACTGGGGAACATTGATCGCCGTCTGGAAATTTTGGGCGGATTGCTGGTTGTATATCTAAATTTGGACCGCGTTATTGAAATCATCCGCAACGAAGATGATGCTAAGGCCGTGTTAATGGCTGAATTCCAACTGACCGAGGTTCAGGTTGAATCCATATTAAACACACGTTTGCGTGCATTACGCAAACTGGAAGAAATGGAAATTAGACGCGAAGATGCCGCATTAAAGGCCGAACGCGAACAACTGGTTGCGCTGTTGGGCGATGAAAATCTGCAAAACGAACAGATTAAGGCATGGTTTACCGACATTAAAAAACAATTTGATAAAAAGACCGCATTGGGTCGCCGCCGCACCTCGTGGGATGCACAAACCGAAGAAATTGTTGTTAACGCCGAAGAGTTTATCGAGAAAGAACCATTGACCGTAATTCTTTCTACCATGGGGTGGATACGTGCCGCCAAGGGACATCTGGATTTGAACAATCTGGATTTAAAATTCAAAGAAGGCGATGAATTGGCGTTTGTATTTCACGCGATGTCCACCGATAAAATCAACCTGTTTGGCGCATCGGGCCGTATGTTTACATTATCTGCAAACGATTTGCCTTCGGCACGTGGTTTTGGTGAATCTGTGCGTATGATGGCGGACATTGGTGCAACCGAAGATATTGTTCGCGCCTTTGTTTTGGATACAAACGCAAAATATTTGTTGGTATCGCGCCATGGCAACGGTTTTATCATAAGTGGTGAAAATTGTATTGCCCAAACCAGAAATGGTAAACAAGTTATGAACGTGGACGAAAAAAATCCGGCGATTTTGTGTGTTCCGGTTACTGGTGATACGGTCGCAATGTCGGGCTCTAATGATAAATTGTTAATATTTGCCACCGCAGAGATTCCAGAAATGATACGTGGCAAGGGAGTTATATTACAGAAATACAATGCCGAAAGAACATACGTTTTGGATGTGATGTTCTTTGATGCGGCGGATGGTTTTGGTTGGACAACGGGCCGCGGCACAACAAAACTGGACGATTGGAAACCATGGGTTGGCCGGCGTGCATCCCAAGGACGCACAATTCCGGTCGGTTTCCCACGCAGTGGTAAGTTTGGAAAATAGTAATAAGTGGATAGTGGTTAGTGCTGTGTGGTGCTGTTGACACTCTGACGCATCTTTTCGTACCACTATAAAAATTAAATAAAAAACACCACATTGTGTGGTGTTTTTTTGTTTACATTGACATTGCATGGGCTTTGCAAAATTTTAGCAGGGGCTCTGGCAAAGAATATTCGTCAAATGTTTCCAGTACAAGGCGCGCATCCTGTGGATTGTTTCTTAGGTGCCCAAGCATTATATCAGTCGCCATTGCCAAAAATGTTTTATTTTCTTTGATGTTAATTTTTCCTTCCATTAACAAATCAAAGTACACACGGTCTTCGTATGACATGTGGTCAACTATTACCGATGCCTGACTTAACAAATATTCAAGTTGTTTTTCTGTTAAATCCAACCGTCCATCATTATCTTTTAAATCAAACATCATTTTTACGGTGTTGTATAATGCTTGGTTTGTTTCTCTTAACTTTGCGTTGCGTTTCTTTTTTAATGATATCATAACAAGAACTGCTACCAATGCTAAGGCAAGTCCGCTTAGTGTTGTAACGCCCACAGGGTTCACATCACCCTTGTCTGTGACGGGCGAATATGCGAATTTTGGATATTGTTTACACATTTCGAAAAACTTTTCGTCTTTGATGTCACTAGTCGCTATGATAAATAACAAAAGCGGAAATGCGGTACCGAGCATCAATCCAATTTTATACAGCCAATCTAGTGCATTTATCGCTTTTTTGCCCTTGACTCTTGGCAAGAAGAAACGGTGAATCGGTTTTTCTCGCACTTGGCGTATTACGGCAAATATTTTTTCGTCTTGTTCGCGTTGTGCTTGTTGGGCCAAGTTAGCCTCAAGCTCTTTTGCGGCGCGTTCTTCTTCTGCCGCTTTGGCTTCTGCCCTTTTTTTCTCTTCTTCGGCTGCGGCATTCTTTCGTGCTTCAACTGTTTGCGCGCTCACACCGAAAAACAATTTTTTTTCTGCCATGGTAAATCCTTTTTGTTACTATACACGATATAGTAATACAAAAAAATAAAATGTCAAGCACAAAAAACATACTTGGTAATATTTTGTGGTCGAGATGAACGCCACTTTGATATAAAATAAAAATCAAAAAAATCTTGTCCCGGTGATTTTTTAAATTTTCTTAATCGGTTATCGGCGTATTGGTGCTGCACTTGCGTTCGTAACCATCCTTTCGCCTCGAAAAACGATTTAAGATTAAACAAAATGCTAGTGTTAGTGGTTAGTAAAAAAAACGCCCAAACGGGCGCTTTTTTATTCTGCTTACGTAAATCGTGGGCAATTTATTTAATGCCCCACATGCATAAAAAACGGGGGCATCCATCTTCGTTATTGCTTATTCGCAACTGGATGCACCCGCACTAACCACTTACACTATCCACCAACAACTAGTGTGGCATTTTTGCTTCGGTCATTTCGACGTGTTTACGCAATTTCGGGTCGTATTTACGACGTTTAACCTTGCCAGTTGCGGTTTTATTGTTTTTTGTTACAGTATAAAAATAACCGGTTTCTTTGTTTTCCAGTTTAATAATTTCTTTGCTACCTTTTTTAGATGCCATTTTTTTGCCTTTTTCTAAATTATGTGTGCGATTGTATGTTATTTTTTACTGGAAATCAAGTATTTTTTATCATAAAATTGCATCTATCAAAATGGGCCTGTGGCGAAATTGGTAGACGCGCTGGATTTAGGTTCCAGTGGGGCAACCCGTGGGGGTTCAAGTCCCCCCAGGCCCACCACGAAAAATTGTTAATCCGCATAAACACCTTAATACATTGGGTAATTACGCAAAGGACCATCTGGGCGCGATAAATCAGATTTAACACCGCATCCACCCATCGCAACCGCACATAAACAAACAAAGATTAAAATTATTTTTTTCATGATTTAAATTATATCACACGCAAAAAATATGTCAAACAGCATAAAAAAGAAATAAAATCTAACTTATTTGTATTTTTTCAACATCCAGTAATAGCCAGCACTGATAAATAAATTACTGCAAATCAACATAATAACAGCAAAATACACTGACGATAAATCTGCGACAATCCCAACCCCCCAACAAATTACTGCCGATAAAATTCCACCAAACAAAGAAACTATTGACCCCATGGTTGCACGCTGTTTTGATGATAATTCTTGCTGTAATAATGCAGATTCTGCGGTGGCTGACGTGCCATACAATATATTCACACACGATTGAATGAACGGTGTTACAAAATTATTCAAAATAACTGCCGTTCCTTTGATTATCATCATACCAATACTGGATGCAACCAAAATCCGATAAAAACCAAACCGACGAAAATACGGTGCAATAGAGAAACTGATTGCACCACATGTTTGCTTTACTATACGTGCGACGTTAACCGCCCATGTTGGTATCAGCAGATTAAAATACGCACCTTCAAACCGATGCCCCGCAGAACTGATACCATGGTTTAGCATTTGGATAGTCGCTAATATCCGCAGTTTTTTTATTTTGAACAAACGCCTTGATAGCAGCAATAAAGTGTTTGGCCGATGTAACATCTTCGCCATTATGCCGTTTTGGTTCAACAAAACGTAGGCAAATAAAGATTGGAATAATATCAATAACCGCACAAACCCACGCAAGTACCGTCAAAGAATAAAAATATGTTATAACAGCGGCAATAAGTGCCCCGACCCCCAAACCAATTTGACCAAATGTTTTACTGCGCGCATAGAGTACATCATACCTGTCAGACATACTCAGTTCTTCCATGGTTTCATACATCAACGCATCATCAGTCCCGGATGCGAACGCCTCGGCAAGCGCCCATACTACCGCCCCAACAATGAGCAAATATTTATACCCCAATGTTCCCGCCAACGCAAATATCACAGCCATCAAAACTTCTAATACGGCGGATACAACCATCGTTTTTCTGCGACCTATTCTATCAGAAACGATACCAGTCGGAACCTCTGCAATGCTTTGTACAATACCTACGATAGAATACACACCCAATGCAAAAGCATACGACCCCGTTATTCGCTGAAAAAACACAACCGCCAAAACAGACATCGGCCACATACTGGCGAACAAATAATAAAGTTTGAATAAAAGGATATTTCTGCGAATTTTCATGCTGGTATATTAAAAGTTTATAGGAATAAAATCAAGATATTTGCAACCCACGTTTTGCAATTTAGCATAAAATATGCCATAATATTTAAAAAAGAGAACGATATGAAAAAGACAAACAAAACATCTGTGATTGCAAATGAAAAAATTGATAATTCAAAAATAAAAAAAGCCACAGAAATTATTCTTGGTTTACAGCAAGAATTAAAAAAATATACCAGCAAAGGTCATGGCCCGTTTTTGGCCGCTGTTTATGATTCAAAAGGTAATTTAATTGCCAAGGCCGCAAACAGTGTTGTAAATAAATCTTGCAGTCATAATCACGCCGAAATGAACGCAATAAAATTGGCAGAAAAGAAACTGGGGGCCTATGATTTATCACCGTATAATTTAAGTATATATGTAACATCTGAACCATGTATGATGTGTTTGGGCGCAATTATGTGGTCCGGGATAAAGGCGATTTATTATGGGGTCCCTTCCAAACGGGTTACCAAAATAACCGGATTTGACGAAGGTTTTAAACCAGAATGGTACAAAGAATTTAAAAAACGTGGTATAACCGTTTACGGCCAAATCGAGCAAGATGTGGGCGAAAAAGTTTTGAAAGATTACGTATCCGATGGACACACAATTTACAAACCCAAGAGATGATATTCACGATTTGTTGTTGTTTGGGAGAGATATTAAGGTATTTTTGGAAAAACAAATTAAAAAATAATTTGAAAACTCTATATTGACTTGATACTATATAACGTATGGAAATATTCATTATTTTTTTAATTTTAGGATTTGTTGTTTTATTAATTAAATCAACACATAATCATCGTTGTGCTCTAGATGATAGACTAGACCAAATCACATCAGTGGAAAGAGGAACCTGGTCCGAACGAAATTTAATAAGCTCTCTTCTTGATTACGGAATTTCACCGAAAGCGATTTTTCATGATTTGTATGTTAAAAACGGTAAATATGGGTCTTCTCAAATAGATATAGTTGTTGCGACAAAAGTTGGTTTGATTGTATTTGAAGTCAAAGATTATTCCGGATGGATATTTGGAAAAGGCAAGGATACAAAATGGACACAAAGTTTCTATGATAAATACAATGATGAAAAGTACACATATCGTTTTTATAACCCTGTGTTGCAAAATGAATCACATATCAAAGTATTAAAAAAACAATCAAAACAATTCGCAAATTTACCATTTTATTCTGTGGTTGTTTTTTATGGCGATAGTGAATTACGGGATATTAGTTTCATACCAGATGGAACTTTTGTTATAAAACCACACAGATTAGATGATGTTTTAGATATTATTTTTAACAATGACGAAGCAGAATACACAGATAAACGCGAAGTTATGAAAATATTAAAAACTGCAGTTGATAATGGAAATAATATAAATACACAAACCGAACATATCGAAAAAATTAAAGATATGCTAGGTAAAGATAGAGTGCTGGATTAGTATTGAAAAAGAATGAACAATGTTTTAGAGTATGAATATAATCAAAAGGATATAGAATGAAAAAAGGGGTTTTGTTGTTATTTATATTAGCATTATCTGCTTGTGGTGCTATGGGCATAGGCAGTAATCATAAAACTATGGTTTACAATAATTCAGATAATATGATAACTGTTACATCAGATAGTGGCGTGTACAGAGTTGAACCAAACAATAATATTAATATCTATTCAAAAGAACATATTTCTATTCAAAACAAGAATAAAAACTGTTCTCAAGTTAATGTGGAGCGCGAATTGAATTCCGGTGCGGTATTTTTAGATATAATTCCGGGTATTTTGTTCGGTATCATCCCAATATTTGTTGATGCGGTAACAAATAATTTGTATAGAATGCCAGAAGCATATTCATATAGTTGCGCAGGTTAAATGTCCCCAATACATACAAAACATGAAAAAGGTTAGATTTCTAACCTTTTCTTTTTAAAAGTTCGTAAATATGTGAAATAGTGGCTATTTTTAATAGCTGATTTACGAACTGCTGAAAGTATTTCAAACAAACAAAAACCGCGAAAATGCGGTTTTGTTTAGTTTCGCTCGGCACGTTGTGCCTGTGCGGCATTCCTAACGCATCGCGATAAATCGCTCTGCTACTCATAGTGGCAGGGCCATCTGTGCAATTCACGAGATGATTTTATGCGTGATTTGTTGTCGTTCGGGAAAGAAATTAAGGTGTTTTTGATGTACTTATTGAAAAATCATGGTATATTGCGGTATAATGAATAACAAAAAGGGCACGCTATGCATTATTTAATAGATTTGGATAATACTTTATTAACAACTTTCTTTTTTGATAAAGATAACAACGTAAACTTCTATTGGTCACAGAATTTTAAAAACGATTTCGGACAATCCCCAAGAATTTTAAAAGATTTATTTTGTGAACCATTTTTAACTATGTTGCGAACCAATGATGATTTACGGCCATACGTTAATACTTTCTTGCAAAAACATAATTTAAAAATAACAGCGGAAGAATTTTTGGAATATTGGTTGTCCCGGGATTCGCGAATCAATTCAGATGTATTGGATTGGATTTGTACACATCATAATCCAGAAAACCATTTTCATATAGCTTCCAACCAACCAAATGTTCGTATGAACTACATTTGGGAACACAGACCTGAATTACACGAGTTTTTTGAAAATATTTTTATATCTGCCAACATCGGAACATCAAAACCAGACCCTGTGTTTTTTGTAAAAATACAACAAAAACTGAAAGTCCCCTTTTCTGAAATTTGTTTGATAGATGATGAACCTAAAAACATACAATCTGCGAAAACTTTAGGCATGCAAACCGTATTGTTTAATTCAACGAACGACTTGCCCAAGTGATTATAAATATTGCAACAAATAGATTTTATTGTCGTTCGGGAAAGAAATAAAAACATTTCTACAAATTCTGTGATATAACGAATTATGAATTTATGTTTTTATCAAAATCGTCTTTAAATTCTTTTATCGTTTTATATCTATTGTTTTTATTGTAAGCAGTTGCTTTTAGTAAGACATTATAAACATTTTTATTTAGTTCGAATTCTTCTAATTTATTGGGTATAAAACATCCCTTGTTATACCTTTCTTGTATGTTTGAAGTATTGCTAAACATATCAAATATAATTGCACCCAATGTAAATAATGATGTTTGTTCGTCTATTACTGCACCTAATTCGTTTTCTTCGGGGGCTTTTAATCTTTTGGTTCCAAAATAACCCGTTCCTAAATCATTTATCGTTGGCATTTTCCTAAATAAATCTATATCACAAAAAGTGACTTCATCATTCTTAAAATCGTAAATTATACTACTATCGTAAAAATCTACGGCAACATATCCAGCATCAATAAATGATTCAAAAAACGAAAACAATTTATCTGCAACTTTTAATCTTTTTTCTACTGGTAATGATTTGAATTTCATCAAAGGTGTTATTTCTTTGGTTTTTTCATATCTATCAAAGTTCCAATGATCAAACAAACATTCACCTTCAGCATATTCATAAATCACAACATAAAATTCTTTATATTCAAAAGCATCTACCAGTTTAATCAAATTTTTATGCTTAATATCTTTGTATTTTACTGCTGCTTCTTTTAATAATTTGATTGATTCTTTTTCGCTTATTTCAGCATTAACTGTTTTTGCACCAGCAATTTTGAAAAAATACTTTCTATTGTCCTTTTTTATACCAAAAGATATACAGCCACTCCCAGTTTCATCTATCACACTAAATACAGTACCATAATTATTTAGCCAAGAAAAATCTTGATATTCTTTTAATTTAAATTCTATTCCATCTATAACTTGTTTAATCATATTGTTCTCTTTTTAATTATAAATTTTTTATATAAACTCTGGTTGGGTTGCCTTCTCGGTTATTCATAATTTTCCAGAACACGAAACCATATTTTTCATATAGACCTATATGGTCAGTAGATATATATACTTTCTCGATTTTATTGGATTTCAGTGTATCACAAATATGATTTATCAATTTGCCAATGTTGTTATTACCACGATATTTTGGAAAAGTATACGCAAAACCAATCCATGGGGACAATTCAGGTGCAACGATTTCATCTTGTTCTGCTAATATTACAAAAGAAGCCAAATTATCGCCATCTGTAAGTAAAAAAATCTCTGTTGATTTTCCACATATTTGTTTTAATTTGTCGGTATTTAACCATGAATACAACAGTTTTGCTGCCGACCAATCACCTTTACCTATCTCGTTTTTCCAGTGCTCTTGATTTTTGGATTGATAATATTTAATAATCTGCATCCGTTAGCCTTTCAATTTATCTTTAATGTTAATTATATCATAAAAAGTTCGCAAATCACCAAAAAGGTGTCTGTTTTTACTACCCAACTTACGAACTGCTGAAATGCTTGTAAATCTAAATAAAAAAATCACCAAAAGGTGATTTTATTATTTTGGCAGCCCCAATATGACAACTTGAGAACTGCTATAACCCTATACTACGCAGAAACCCAGGAAAACCTTGATGCGTTAGAAGAGTTTTTAAACAATAATGACTTGATTTTGCAATAGATTATGCTAGTTTTAAAATGATATAAAGGTAATCGATATGTTTTGGTTAAAAGAAAAAATAATCCAATTCAAAGAATACTACAGATTAAAGAAAGAATATAAAATTAAAAAGAAATGGGCTTATTCTTTGAATCCTGCGAACACAAAATCAAATAGTCGCATATATGCAGAACACCAATCAAAACAATGGATTGTTATTTCGGGACCAGACAAGGGTTTATTTGGTACTAACAACTACCCATGTATTGTTAAAAAAATTGCTTTGGATGCAACAACATTAGAACCTGTTTTTGAAGAAGATAAGACTTTTTATTGTCCAAATTTTGACCACAATACCCCTTGCAAAAAGGTTGATTGTATGTGGAACAAAGCTAACAAAGAACATTTTGAAGAACAAGAACGATTTCATAATGCTTTGGAAGAATTAGTAAATGTTGGAGAAAAACTAAATGCGGCACGTATGCATTTGTTCGGGCATGTAAAATAATCCTTGAAAAGCACCACCTATTTTGGGTGGTTTGAATTTTTGGCAGGGCCATCTGTGCAATTCACGAACTAATACTATGTGTGAATTGTTGCAGTTTGGGAAAAATGTTAAAGTGTTTTTGAAAAATTACACATAATACAAAGTTACTCAATTTGAGTTGCTCCTCCATCAAAGGCCATCACGAGCAAAATCCACCACCACGAACAATGTAATACATTTGTAAGTTTTAAAATTATAAAAAGCAAGGTCATTTATTCAGCTTTCTCAACAATCTTTTTAAAATCTATAGCAACTTTATCAAGACATTTTAGCCATTCATCTTCTTCATATATACATTTGTTAATGTCTTCCTGAACTGTATATTTTTTTTTGCATTTTTTTGCAACAGATTTACTCGGTTTTGAAGAACCACAAACCTTTTCAAGATATGCAGCAGCAACATCTTCAAATTTGTCCATATAAGGAGCATATTTGTGCTTACATTTGTCTATGCGTTTGGATGCAATATTATTTATAATAGCTTCTTTTGCCGCTTTAGGTGTGGTTTCATTATATATCATATTAACATCTTTCATTGTCACTTCTTTAGCAAACGCCTCTGCGTAACAATCGGCATACTTTTTCATATCATCTACAAAGTATGAACTATCAAAGCCAATCTGATCAAATTGCTCTAAACTTAAACTAAAATAACTATCATATTTTTGATCGTAAATAAATTTATATACTTCTTTTTCTTCAACCATTTCACAACCACTAAAACCAGACATATTTATACACAAATTTACTTTTTCATGACTTCTTTTACTTAAACCATAGACATTTGTCATAAAGAAACAAGAAAAAAGAACCGCTACCAATGAGATTTTTTTCATTTTTGTTACCCTCTTAATTACATTCCTAACTTTAAAATATTATCAAATTTTTTTCAACCCATAAATAAAAGTTAAAGACCCACAATGTATACGAACTGCGCAAAAGGTTAGATTTCTAACCTTTTCTTTTTAAAAGTTCGTAAATGTATGAAACGGTGGTGTTTTTTGATAGCTAATTTACGAACTCACACCAATAACGAAAATCAAAAAAATCTCCGTTTGTCGATTTTTTAAGATTTTCTTAATTGTCCCACTCGGAATTGGTCATGCGCGCCCATACCACGAAAACATAGTTTTCGCACGACACATGCGTGTCGCAGGCGCTCTGACCGCATTCGTTTGCGCTCAAACTTCGCTTCGTTCGTTTTCGCTTACTCATAGTGAACCTCCGGTTCAAACCCGGGGGTTGAAGCAAAATAAAACGACCACCAAAACGGTGGTCTTTTTATTTTGGCAGCCCCACTCGGATTTGAACCGGGATTCTCGCCTTGAAAGGGCGGTGTCCTAACCATTAGACGATGGGGCCAGAACTGACACAAAAAAACTGGCGGGATGTAAGGGGCTCGAACCCTCGACCTTCTGCGTGACAGGCAGACGCTCTAACCAGCTGAGCTAACACCCCAAAGCCGTGCCGTTATACTATACTGTTCAAAACATAAAATCAAGTATTTTTTTCACAAAAGGCATTTTTTTGTTTTCTTGTTACCCACGATGGTGTTTTGACATCGCATACGAAAACAGTGATGCCCCAATAATAAATAACGCACCAGACAACAGTTGTCCCATCGTCAATCCCCACGTGGTCAAGAACCCTATTTGCGCATCAGGTGTGCGGAAACCTTCACAAAATATTCTAAACACCGCGTATCCCATCGCCATTATACCGGCCAACGCACCGGGCCGCGCACGCAGGTTTGTTTTACGATACAAATAAAACATTATCAAAAATAACAAAACACCTTCGGTTAGGCCTTCGTATATTGGACTGGCATGGCGCGGAACATCAGATACCCCACGAAAGAAAACCGCCAACCCAGAATCAGACGGACGGCCCATCAATTCCATATTTATAAAGTTTGCCACGCGCCCAAAAAACAGCCCTATTGGTGCAATTACCGCCAACATATCCAATATACGCAGTCCACGTATCCATTGCTTGGCAAAACAAAATGTCGCGATAATAACCCCCAACAGGCCACCATGAAAACTCATCCCGCCATGCCACAGCATTACTATTTCCCATGGGCGTGCAATAAAAAATGCCGGATTATAAAACAACACATACCCCAGACGACCACCCAATATAACCCCCAAGATAATCGCCGTAAATAAATCGTCTAAATCCTTCTTGTTCAGTTTTAATTCATCATCCCGCTTTAAAAAGGATTTCAGCATAAAATACCCAACGACAAATGCCGCAATATACGCCAACGCGTACCAGCGCACCGGTAACCCCAAAACAGAAAACGCAACAGGCGAAATAGGATTTATTACGATTGCCATTTTTCAATACCTTTTTTAGATTAAAAAATTTTATTTCTTGAAAATTCACCCTTATTGTATTATATCTTTGACGAATAACAAGGAGAAACTTAAATGACAACAAAACCTATGACAAGAAAAAATGACCTGACCAATCGTGGCGGGGGCATTGAATCATATTTCAGAAAGATTTTTTCTTTGATGTTTGGCGCGGTTGCGGTTACTGCATTGGCCACATTTTTTACAATCTATGGTGGAGGTATTTCATTATTGGTTAATCCGGGTGGCATGTCGCCATTATTCTATATTATAATCTTTGGTGGTCTGGGGCTGTCAATTTGGGCCCAGGCGCGCGCGTTTTCTATGCGTCCTGCAACGGCGGCGATATTGTTGTTTATATACGCGGTACTAATTGGATTGGGAATAACGCCAATGATTTGGGGCGGTTTAATGGTAAACCCGGCATCCATATTACAGGCATTTATTATCGCTGCAATTATGTTTGGTTGCATGGCAATGTTTGGATATAAAACCGTCAAAGATTTATCTTTCTTGGGTATATTCCTGATGATGGGTATGATCGGCTTGATTTTGGTTGGTATTGCCGCGATGATTTGGCCACTGGGCGGTGCATTTTCAACAATCGTATGCCTGATTGGGGTGTTGGTATTCGCATTATTCACCGCGTACGATATGCAGAATTTAAAGCGCGCGTATGCCGCACTGGGCGATGATTTACAGAAAGACCAGTTGGCGGTGTTGGGTGCATTACATTTGTATATTTCCTTTATCGGTATGTTCCAGTACCTGATGGGATTGTTGAATCGCGATTAAATAAAAATTAACAAGAGGAGAAAAACATGGCTTATAAAATAGACCCGACAAAATGTATTGGTTGTCATTCTTGTATGGGGATGTGCCCAATGATGGCAATTTCTGTGGGTGCCGATGGTAAATGTGTTATTGACACAACAAAATGCGTATCATGCGGAACATGTGCAGGCGACAATAAAGGTTCAAATAAATATCGTGGGGTTTTGAAAATGTCTGCTAAAAATGTAAATGATATTGTTGCACTGTGTAAACGGCGTGGGTTCATATTCACCGGTTCGGAAATATACGGTGGTATGGGCGGAACATACGATTACGGTCCATACGGCGTAGAACTGATGAAAAATATTCGCAACGCCTGGTGGAATTCTATGGTTTATTCCCGCAACGATATCGAAGGTTTGGATGCATCGCTAATCGGTAATCGGTTGATGTGGAAATATTCCGGACACGAAGGCGGCTTTTCCGACCCATTGGTTGAATGTAAAAAATGTGGTGCACGTATGCGCCAAGATAAAATGCGCGACCAAACAAAATGCGATAACTGTGGTTCAACTGATTTAATGCCGCCACGTGAATATCAATTAATGATGGGGTTGTCAATCGGCGCGGTATCAGATGGCGAAATAAACGCATATCTGCGCCCGGAAACGGCAACTACAACGTACATAAACTTTAAAAACGTATTGGACTCTACGCCGCATAAATTGCCGTTCGGCATCGTTCAAATCGGCAAGGCGTTTCGTAACGAAATTTCACCGCGCGGATTCGTTTTCCGTATGCGCGAATTCGAACAGGCGGAAATGCAATACTTTGTTCGTCCGGGTGAAGATGAAAAGTATTTTGACATGTGGCGCGAAACCCGTATTGCATGGTGGACAAATGTTTTGGGGATACCGGCAAACAAATTACGCTTTACACCACACGAAAAACTGGCCCACTATGCCAAGGCCGCCGGTGATATAGAATACGAATTTCCTGATGGTTTTGATGAAGTAGAAGGTGTTCATAATCGCCAAGATTTTGATTTGGGTTCACATACAAAATCCCAAAATGAATTTAAAATTTCTGCGCACGTTATGAAAAACGAAGACAGTACAATTAAATTGGCATATTCTGACCCACAAACAGGCGAGAGTTTTATTCCATACGTAATTGAAACCGCAATGGGTGTAAATCGCGCCATGATGGCACTGATGATAGAAGCATACACCGAAGAAGATTTGGGTGATGGCAAATCGCGCATTGTATTGAAATTAAAGCCATGGTTGTCCCCGGTCAAGGCCGCGGTTATTCCATTGGCACGCAACGTTCCTGAATTGGTTGACATCGCAAATAACATTGAAAACGATTTACGCAAATTGGGTATTGGACGTATTGAATTAGAAAACTCTGGAAACATCGGTAAAAATTATCGCCGTCATGATGAAATTGGTACACCGGTATGTATAACGGTTGACCATCAAACATTAGAAGATGGCATGGTTACAATGCGGCATCGCGATACCATGGAACAAGAGAGAATTAAAATCGCTGACGTTCCCGCACGTGTCAAAGAAATCGTTTCGCAAAATTAAAGAAACCGGCAAATGCCGGTTTTTTATTATTTATTATTTAAAAAATCTAAAGCTTTACGAACTTTATCAGCATATCGTAAATTCATTGCTCTTTTGAAACACGCTTCATATAAGCGTTCCAAATTATTGTGCATAGCTGGATCCACTTCAGAATTAAATGCAATTCCCTTGTCACCATCCGTATTCAAACGCAATGTATATTCTGGTTTAGGGCTATCACACATCTTTGCAATTGAATAGTCATGTGAATTAACCGCCAATTTGCCATTACTAAATACTAAAAAGCCCATATTTTCTGTTTCATAAACTTTGGTGCATTTTTCCAGAATTTTGAAACAACCTTCAAAAATCATATCTTCATCAGACAATACTTCTACTTTAACACCATCCCAGAACGCCGCTATTTTGTCCTCAGTTAATACTTTGTCAGATCCTTTAACTTTGACTTCTTCCTGTGGCTTGCACTCTTCCAGAAGCGCTTCCTGTGGCTTGCACTCTTCCAGAGGGCCTTCTTGTGGCTTACATTCTTCTATTAATACGTCATCACCACAATCTTTACCAGATTCCGCACTTTCAACCCCAACAAATTTAAAAGGTTCACTCTCAAACAGCCCTTCCAAAACAGGGTAATTTGAACGCTTTTTTTTGCTGTTTTTTTTCGCTTCACTAACCCCCAAAAAGGTAAAACCTGCCTGACTAAAATCAACCATTTTTTGTTCTACTTGGTCTGCCATTTTTATTTCCTTTGTTTGTTGTTATTTTTTATTTATACGAATAATATAGCACAAAAAAATATATTGTCAAGCAATTCTATAAAAAAATTAAACCGACATTTGCCGGTTTTTTTTATTCTGTTAATAACGGTATTTCCATTTCATCATTATAGAAAGACAGGAACTTTTGACCCGTACCACAATACACTTTTTCCAAAGAATCGTTATATTCGCGCATCGCCAACGTCATACGTTCATCGATATCACTCTGGGCCCCCTGATACCCGGAATACCCACCAATCGCGCCACCAAGACCGGCACCTTTGGCGGTCGCGCCCAAACGCGCCTTGTTTGAAAAATCAATCAAATCGCCATCATCGGCCTCTAGATGAACAGGTTTGAAATTGTCTATTTTTAAATCTTCATCCGCCGAATTGCAATCAAGCGTATTTTTCCCATCCAACCAACAAACGGTGGCATTATTCCTGTTTTGTGCAAGCCATTTATACCAATCATCTATTTTGGAACCAAATCTTGCCTCTGGGAAATTCAGAACAACCGCCCGCTTGGCTGCCCCTGCATTTTTTTCAACGTGACTTACGTCAATTTGTATATAACCCGTTTCATCGTCAGTTGCTTTCATAACAACGGTTGTACCGCTATCCTCATTTTTGTATCTTGTTTGGCCCCTGCATTCGGTCTTTTTTTCTGTATCGTCTTTTGTTTCGAAACTGCTTAAACTTGTACCACATATTTCTGTTGGGCTAAAACTACTTGAAGCATGACAATTGGTGCCCTTGTTGTCGTTATCTTTATCTTTTTCGCAAACCATCCAATTTCTGGATGAATAGTTATAAAAATACAATTTCCCTTCATCGCTTGCTTGTAATGCGCCTTTCTTTTGAATTCTGCCCCACAAACACGTGGTTTCCCCCGAAGGCCCTTCACATTTTTCAATACGCAAAACAGAATCACCCATTCCAGACATATTTCCAACCAAACCACCGGCGGCGGCATTAACACCCGCACTCATAATAACATCACCGGCAACCTTGCCAGAAAAAGTACTGGCGGTCATTAATGCCGCGCCAGCGGTTGCACCAATCGCAGTATTTTTTAATTTGTTTTTACTGGTTCCAAATAAACCATCTTTGCCCGCATCATTTTTACCGCTTAAATTTCCACCAATTCCGCCAACCAATAATCCAGCCGCAATTTTCAAACCGGCCTTGCTCTTTTGTTCTTGATTCATAACATTGATAACATCTTGACGTGTCGGTGCCTTGTCCGCAGGAAATACAACATTTGCAATATCAGGCAAATATGATGACTGAGGAAAATTTGATATGTTGCACTTTAACGTATCACCCGCCGCTAATTTTCCACGCGCCACAGGCAAATCCATACTGTTTCCTGTTATTCCCTTACCTACAAAGCGCATTTCAACAACCGCGACACATGTCGGCGCACCACCAGCACGAGAACCCAACGTTGGTCTATCCCATTCGAATTCACCACCGGGGTAAATCATACTGCACGCATCCAGTTTTGTAAAAGTAACACCTGTATCGGTATCGCCACCCTTTATTCTTTCGGCCAAATCTGCATCGGCAACACGCACAGGCAATTCAACCTCGGCCGTGGCCGTCTCGGCATTTTCTGCCTCGGCGGCGGCAATGTAATTATTGTACTGTTGTTGTAATGCCATGGTGTTTTTATAAGAGCCAGCATAACTGCCACCGGCGTTTCCGGTACGCAACGCAGCAAACGCAACACCAGAGGTCACGGTTAAAATCACCGCCAGCGAACAAGAAATAACACGATTATTTTTTTTCATTGGCTCTCTCTCCCCATAAAGTTGCGTCACAGACACGCAAATTAGAACTGTAATCTAAGGCGCATACCAACATCAACCATACCTATGCGACCGCTCTCGTACCAGTTCGTATAGTGGAAAACACTGTCATAATCGGCCTGAACTTCGCCACCATATCCATCAGACAACCATTCTGTTTGCGATAAAACAATACTGCCCGATGTTTTAACCTTGCCTAAATTGGCGTAACGCGCAAAGAAATCAATCTTCATACCGCCACCCAAATCAGTTGTAATACCACCTTCCAACATAAAGGCCAACTGTTCCGCGGTTCCACCATTATGATACGCATAAATATCGGAAATTCCGGTCAAAACACCCGCATTGTTAATTGTTGTGTCCAAATCTGCAACAACCTCATAATACGTATCGTCATAAACAACATAATCCGCGATTGAATTCAAAGACAAACCAACACCAACACCAACATACGGACGCAACGAACCGCCTGCCAAATAGCCAGTATAAGAATCGATGTTATAATACATATTCAACATCGTTGTATTAGATGTTATTGCCCCACCTTCAACCGAGGCCGTAACCGTCGCATTACCCGATGAATCGTTTGCGGTCAAAACATTGTCAGGATAACCCAACCCCGAATAACGTGTATAAGAAAAATCGACACGTACATCGTTATTCAATGCCGCACCAACAGAAAACTGTAACGGAATAACCGTATCGTGTTGAAATGCCGCACCCGCAAATGCGCCCGGCACAACATAGGCATCTTTTTCACCGGCATAATCCGCGTTCATATCACCCATAACACTGGCCGCATAGGCAACAGATAAACCAATATATAAACCACTGTCCGCCAAACGATCATAATCCGCCGGTTGATAATATTTGCGCCCCGCCGCCGTTGCCGCAGAACCAACCTTGGGCAATGCCCCGGTGATACGTGTCGGTTGGGCCGCCACACCAGAATTCACAATCATTGTGCCATTACCACCAACCGTTGGCACCGCAACCAAGGGTTGCACGCCATTTTGTTGTTGATATTGAACCATAACCTGTTGAGGAATTGCCGCATTTTGTCCCGTATAATAGTTCTGATATACAGGATACGCGGCATCAACCGCACCCGGCAGTGTTAACATACACCCTATAAAAACGGCAGAAAAACTGACCTTCCTCATATTTATTCTTTCCTTCTTGGGTGTATTATATCATAAAATCATTTTCAAGGGAAGACCTTTTACAAACAAAATGCACAAATAAAAACAGGGGCAAAACGCCCCCATTTTTTACAATATGATTTGATTAAAACTTTAAATTCAAACGAAATCCTGTTTCTAATTTCAAATCAGTTGTGTTTGATGATAAATATGCACCTGTGTCATACGTATCTTCGATATACCAGGCAACCTGAACACTGTCGCGCATTTGATAGGCAACCGTAAAGTTCCAGATATATTCATTAAAGTGGTCATGCATATCTTTGTATTCTTTTAACTGGCCAGCAACAGCTTCTTGGATTGGTTCCGGCGAATTCGAAAGGTCGGTGTACACAGATTCCAAACCATTTGTTGCATGATAGTTATAACGGAATCCAAGACCCGCAGACCAACGATCATCTATTTGATAGAACAAATTCGCACCCGCATTGATTTCCCATGTCGAGTCAAGATTTACCGAAAGAACATCCGGCAAAGTACTAAAATATGGGTTCACGTATGCAGATGTAAATGCTTTGAACTGTTTTATATCTATTTCATTGTTATGGTTACCAAATGTTTGCAAACCTTCTACGAATGCACTCATTGTCCATTCTGACCATTTTTTACCAAACTTGGTTCCAAAATGATACCCCCAACGGCCATTAGAGAAATTAGCATACTTGAATACCGGTTCACCCACCGCGGTCATGGTTAATGCACCCTTCATTTTTTCCATGCCACCCAAGTGGAAATCACCATACAAATCCCAAACAAAACCATCAAAGGAATCAATTACACGATATGTTGTTCCAACGCGTCCCAAATGAAAACCTTTGCGGTCAATATCAGGGTTATATGTATAACCGGCAATCGCGTGCAGTGCCCAACGGTCGGTAATACCGACACCCAGTTCTTGTGTTGGCCGCCAAATTGGGAATTCTTTGGCACCATCGTGGTTATTCAAAACCTGGCTCTTGGTGTCATCGGTTTTTTTGTACATTAAACCAATGCTGGTTTTAGAATACACCTGGCCACCACGTGGCAAGAACAACGGGTTTTCCATATTCGCCGCAACCGCGGACGTTGTAACAGCCGCAGCCGCAACCGCAACAGATAAAAATTTTTTCATAAAACATCCTTATGTTTTTGTTGTTTATCACCAACCCCCATTATTGGCAAGATTGGTGTTGCACCCCCACATCGCCCATTATTGGCAACAATGCTTTTTTTAGGAATACAACCCGAATATTTTACACCTTGTGTAAACAAAGTCAAAAACTTTGTGCAAAACAACACGTATCTTGATTTTGCCGGTCAAACACCTATAATAAACACATACAAAACAAAGGACACGTTATGGATTCTGATGTTTCAAAAATATTGGCAATGGTTAACGGCCATGATAGACACGAAAACGAAACCATCGCAATCGCCAAACAAGACCAAGAAAAAATTAACGATGCAATCGAATCCATATTCATGGGTAAAAGCATTTTACTCTGGATTCAGGGCGGAAAATTGGTCGATGCATGGATACGCGCACTGGACGAAATGCGCAGTGAATTGTTTGCAATACCAAATAAATGCTGTGCGGTTACATATCTGCGTAATGCGGTTTTCAACCACCACAATCAATGGCAACGCAAAATGACGGCCAGTAATGAACGTAACTCGGTGGCACAAATCAACAACAAATCAGAATATGATAAATTGGTTGACCACGCAAACACACTTATATCTGTTGGCGAACAAACAATATCCGACATGATACGGAAATATTCTGAAACCGGTGGCGAACATATACAACCCAAACAAAATTTTACACAAATGGCAATTACTAATACACGCGAACATGAACAAAGCCGAATCAGAAAAAGATAATCCGGCACCTTGAAAACACATACAAAAAGAACTATAATTACAAATGTGAGTGTGGGATTAACCGAAGTCAAGAGGTGCAAACATGAACGCATCAGAAAAAACAAATTCAATTCAACTGGACATCAAAACAAAAAAAGATTTGGCATCTGCCTATATGTCTTTGTATGACTCTATCGTTAATACAAAACGCGCAAAAGGTATGTCAAACGGTCAATCTTGGGCCAAGGCATTAAGCGATATGGAACGATTACTAAACATACAAAACCGAAATGGTAAAAATAATCCAGAGGCGATGAACTATCTTATGCGACTGTTAAAAACACACAAACAGACAGAATCAAAAAAATCTATGATTTCAGAAGACAGATTTGACACACTAGAACGCAGTGATACCGGTAACAGCCTTAACAGTTTCCTAACACCAGAAATGACAAAAATGATTTCGGCCTTTAAACATTTATTAAAGGTTATCGACAACACAACCAGATTAGACGAACATATGTTGATAGAATACTTGAAACCCATTATTCCGAACAACGATTTTATTACTTGGTTACACTATAACCCGGACCAATTAAAAGGTATCAAAGAAGACGACCTTGGTGGTTTGGAACACCTATACAAACGCTATTACTCAAACAATAAAGAAAACACTTATTCAAAATAAAATATTATTTATGTTTATATGCCAAAACATACGGCACCAACTTATCATGAAATTCCGTTGCAATCCATTTGCGCGGAATTTTTATTGCGTTGCCCTGACCCGCTGATAATTTTGGTAAAACAATGTCGTTTTTTGCATTTATAATTTGCGGCAACGTTACCCCCAGGCCATCTGCAACACCGGGTAAAACAAATGTTACCGTATCACCGGCCCGAATTTCATTTCGCAATTCCATAACAAAATAGTCATCAGAAACATTTGTTATAACACCGGCCGCATGCCAATCAGACGTGGAACGCGCAGATTCAAAATTATGTGCCGATGGCGGCAAAGGCCCGTCAAAAAACGCCGTTGTATATCCACGCGATTCCAAAACATTTAACATTTCCATATATGGTGCCGGATCAAAGTTTTCTGGGTTACGGGCATACGCATCCATCGCAGTGCGATACGCATGTACCACCGAACCGACATAATATTCACTGCGATTACGTCCTTCTATTTTTAATGAATCAGGTCCCGCAGAAATAACATCGCCCAGACGCGGCATCAAACACAAATCTTTGGCGTTCATAATGTATGCACCGCGTTCATCTTCGGTGATTGGCATTTCAATTCCTGATTCATGTTCACGCAAAATCACATCGTATTTCCAACGACACAACTGCGCACACGCACCACGATTTGCCGGCCGGCCGGTAATAAAGTTAGATAATAAACACCGCCCCGAATAAGACATACACATTGCACCATGTACAAATATTTCCAACTTTATATCTGGACATTGTTTTCTGATATTTATAAATTCGGCATGCGAAACCTCACGTGCAAGGACACACAGTGATGCCCCGGCATTTTGCCAAAACTTAACAGATTGGGCCGAACAAATATTCGTCTGGGTTGAAATATGAATTGGAATATCAGGATGATGTTCGCGTACCCACATTAAAACCCCCGGGTCAGACACAATTAAACCATCCGGTTTCAGATAACGTATCGTTTCGGACACACGCGGCATATTTACGTATTCGGCATCATGCGCAAACAGGTTAAATGCCAGATACACTTTTTTACCGGCCGCATGTGCCAATTCAATACCGGTTTTCACTTCTTCGGTTGTGATTTTTGCGCGCGCACGCATTGAAAACCCGGGTAATCCGGCATAAATCGCATCCGCACCATACAAAATTGCGGTTTTAAATGCATCCAACGTTCCCGCCGGTGCCAAAAGTTCAGGCAGTTTTATCATAATACCCCTATCCTAGCGGAGGGATGAATATTTTCAAGATTTATTTTATAAAAACAAAATTTTTTCTTGCTTTACGGTTATGAATATGTATAATTATGCACGTTGCCAGTTTAGCTCAGCTGGTAGAGCATCTGATTTGTAATCAGAGGGTCGTTGGTTCAAGTCCGACAACTGGCACCAGAATTAAAACACCACCCATTTGGGTGGTTGTTTTTTATTAAGAAAAAATTCTTGACAATTTTATGATTTTGTGCTACACATATTGTAACATAATCAGGAGGGCTTATGCACACGATAAAGAACCTTGAACAAAAGTTTGTTTCAAACACGTCCATCTACACATTGAATTTTGCGAACTTGACCGAAAAGCCCGATTCAACAAAAAATTTAACTGCAAAACAAGTTCGACACGACATTGCGGCATTTGCGCAGATGTTGATAAATATTTACGGTGGTTGGCCGTTCTTTTCGGCAAAAATTCGCAAAAATATATTAAACAAATTGGATGAATTTTATGAAAATACAACAGATGGAACAACCGCACAAAATTTATTTAACAACCTGACCACAATTGTTCAAATTATACCAGATAATCATTTATGGATAAAACTTGGAGACAAAGTTTCGAAATATCCACGACCAGAACGCATAGATATTGGTGAAAACCTGGCTAAAAAATATGGAAATGGTAAAAAGTATTTTATCGGCAAATTGAATAACATTGGAATCATCGCATTTTCAAAATGCTTTGCACCAGATAATCCAGAAGACATGGAAAAGTTCCGCAAGCTAGTCCGTGATGCCATGACCGATACAGATGCAATAATTATTGACATGCGTGATAACCCTGGTGGCAGTCCGACTATTATATCTATGATAGCAACTGAACTTAACGGCACCGACATTGTTCCAAGATGCGATATGATATATGCACGTACCACACCACAGGCGGTGGAATTATACAAATATTTTAGTTTACCTTACGAAAATAGAGATTTAAGCGTTGACCCAACAATACAAACAGACAACCACGGTTTCAAACTGCCACAAGAACATAAATTCGCATACAATAAACCAATTTATATTTTGCAAAACAATCGCTCCGCATCATCAGCAGAACACCTGCAAACCACTTTACGTTTTAACCCAAATCTAAAAATCGTAGGTTCTAATTCATTGGGGTGCCGACAACACACACAATACAAGCCGTTTATATTGGAACACTCGCGCATTATTGCGAACATTTCCACAAATTACGCACACGTTCCAGAAATAAAAAAATTTGAAACACACGGCTTTACACCAGATATATGTGTTTCTAATGGCATAGATGCATTTGATGTTGTAATGGCGCAAATAAACAGAAAGGTAAAATAATGACACGCACAATTTCCGAAATGGAAAAGTTTTTGTTAACCGATTCCAAAACAAGAGATTTGTTACCACCAGAACAAAACTCCTTGCCACCGGATACACAATTGACCACAAAACAAGTTCAACACGACATTTCGACATTTGCACGCATTTTGATAAATGTGTATTGTGGTTGGCCATTTTACAATGAAAAACTTAAACAAAAAACATTAGATGCATTGCTTAACCTTTACACTAATGCAACTAATGAGTACTGTGAAAAACTGTTCAATGATTTGGGTGCATTGCTTGCCGACTTTCCGGACAATCATATACGAATTACAATGAACGGGTACAACAAAGCGGCCAAAACGAAATTACGAAAAAAACGCCCCCATGTCGGCGATAACATTGCCGGTGATAAAAAGTTTTACATAACAACAAAAGATGATACTGGTATTATTGCTATATCTAGTCTGAGCGCATGGACAAAACCACAAGAGGTAGAATTCGAAAAACAATGGCGTAGCGTTTTACCGCAAATAAAAAAATTGGTCATAGATTTACGCGACAATCGTGGTGGCAATGATACATATACAAACAAATTAGCCGACCATATATTGGGGTATAACGCACCAAATGCACGTCGCATATACGTACGCAACAATCCGGACGCAAACAGAATTAAAAATTTAGAAAAGAACAGAATGCGTGGTCGATTTGATGTAAACACGCCTAATGATCCGGTATTACTACCCGATTATTCAGATGTGACACAACAAAAATTTATTTCTAAATATGCTGGTTTTAACGGTCCGATATATGTACTAATAAATGGACACACCGCATCATCAGCCGAAATGTTTTGCACAAAAATAAAAAACTATCCCAATGTTACATTTATTGGAACAAACACACTTGGATGCGAAATTTATGGGTTTGTTGTACACACATCGTTACCAAACAGTAAAATAGATTTTGCCGTTGGTTTTGTTCATCGTGAATTATTTGTAGATAATTTTGAATTAAATGGATACTCACCTGATATAAACGTCCCAGATGGCACAGATGCATTTGATGTTGCCATGCAACAAATCGCATTAAATAAAGACAAACAAAAATAGCAATAGAATAAATTTTAACAAAACACCACCCGTTTGGGCGGTTGTTTTTTATTAAGAAAAAATTCTTGACAATTTTATGATTTTGTGTCAGAATTTAAAAAAAAGAAATAAAAAAGGACACAAGATGAATCAGAACATTCCAGGATTTAAAGATTACAGTATTGAACAAGAAATGGTTGCACATGATGCAGAACAGATGGCCGCATCTAGAAACGAACGCAAAATCAGAGAGGACGAAGAAGCGCGCAAAGCCATCGCCGAAAGGGCCAGAATCAAGACCGAACGCAAACTTGAACGCAAAAAACGTTGGATTATTTTCTGTGCAACATTAAAAAAACGTATTTTGTCGGGTATTTTTATACCAGCAGTATTGTCCATTGGATGCTTAGGAATGGGCAGTGCCATTTTAATGGGCGATAAAGCACAAGAATCCAAGAAAGTGAGTCAACTTGAAAAAGAAACGGTTACTGCCACAGCCGGCATAATGTTTATATTATCTGTGGGAATTATCCTGATTGGTCTTGCCAGGGGTGCAATGAACCATAAAAATTATAAAACAAGACATCTGTATAAATTAATGCAAGAAATCGAATCTGATTATGTTCCATACGATTCTGTCAAAGAATTAAAAGAACTGGGCAAAATCGGTTTAAATATATTGAAAAAATATTCAGAACTGGATTCAAAATATCTTGACAAATTGTTGGCGGGCGATTTTTCGGACAAATTTGATTATCAACACGCAATCGCAATTATCAAAGGTTGTTTAGAAGCGCATCCAGAATATATTGATCGTGTTTTAGAAGTGTACGACCCGTTACAGATTCCAACAAACATATTTGATGACATAGAACAAACCGAAGAAACACAAAACGCAATACAGAAATTACACGATGCACAAACAAAAACGGTGAATCAAAAATATCAATTAACCAGACCGGCTTATATGTAAAAAAATCCCCATCAAATGATGGGAATTTTTTTATTCTTCTGTTTTTTTATTTCGTTCGTGTTTTTCAATTGCATTGGCAACACTTTCGATTTGCATCAACTGGTTTTCCAATGCGTTACGTTCAGAATTCTTGTACCCCGTTTCATCATTTATCTTGGGGGTATCTTTTTTATTTGCCGCATCATGCGTCTTGTTTTCAACACGCGGATTTATCAGATTATCAAAAATCTTTTGTGCCTCACGCGTGCCGGCAACATCACGTTTAAGCAATTTATTTTCCGCACCCGGAATAAACCATTGGTCTAATTTTACCGCCGTCATTTGCATTATTGGACGTGTACGCGCATCGGCAACCCAGTGTGGCAGACGTGGCGTATCAGAAAAATACCACAGCGCAATCCAATATGCGATACCCATAACAACAACACCACGCACAATACCAAAAATAACGCCTAACGTATGATCGGTAACGTTCATAACACTGGCCTGAATCCTGTCGCGCAGTTTCTGATTTAAAAATCCAACAACCAACAATATTATAAAGAATACAATAAAATAAGACGCAACCAATGTTCCAACCGTTGATTCAGAAACCCCAAACCACCCCTGTAACAATTTATCCAACCAAGGTGAAACAAATCGCGCAGTTATCGCCGCAACCACCCAAGACAACGTTGCGACCGTTTCATAAATACCGCCACGAATCGTTGCCCAAACAGTAGATGCCAGAATAACACCAATATACGCGTAATCAAAACCTGTTAAATTAAACATTTCCCCCGCCCTACACTATTTTGAATTTTTTCTGAACAAAACTATTCCCAATAATACAACCAACGCGCCTAACAATACATACAACGACACATTGCCCATACTTTTACTTTTTTTTTGAATTTCTGGGCCGCGTTCACTGATTGCATTCTGACGTTCGGCATTTGCCGCGCGAAACGCATCAGCACCAGCACCTTCTAATTTTGTTCTGTATTCTGCGGATGCCTTGACTTCTTCTTGGGACAAACCGACTTCGACCGCACGACGTAAATCATCACGCATAGAATCGCCGTATCCCTGGAAACATTTTTCGCCGATTACCAACACCGGAACACCACCGGATTCATATTTACATTTTTTTAATGCATCTATGAATTCAGGCCGATTTGATTCCGCCATAACATTAACCATATTTACACGCACAGACGGATATTCATAAACCAAATTATTTGATACAAAATCACGTGCGTGATGACAATGTGGACATGTCGGCGAATAATATATCGTTACATCCGCCGCAAAGGCACCACCAAACATAAACAAACCAAACAACACAGACAATAAAAATTTGATTTTCATTTTTTCTCCTTTCTTATCAGGTGGATTATAGAAACTATTTCCATATTCGTGCAAGTTATTTTTACGAACATACACCACTATTTTTCCTGTGGAAAAATATAAACAAAGCATTAAAATAAAAACAACAAAAATCAAAGGAGGAAAACCATGTTCAATTTGGCCGAATACCCATTATCTTTTCGCGAAAATGAATTAGAACCTTTTATGTCCGCAGAAACGGTGAAAATTCATCACAACCGACACTTGGCAACATACATTGCAAATTTGAACAAACTGATTGCGAACACAAAATATGCAAATATGGATTTGCATGAAATTATTGTAAATTCTGTGAACGATGAGAGCGCGACAAAAATATTCAACAATGCCGCCCAGGTTTATAATCACGAATTCTTTTTTAATTGTTTGGGGCGCGGTCATAACTTTATTCCCGATGTTATAACAGATGCTTTTGGTGGCGCGGCCGAATTCAAAGAAAAATTCAAATCTGTTGCAAATGATGTTTTTGGTTCTGGGTGGGTATGGTTAATCAGACGTGATGAAAAATTTGAAATTATCGCAACAAAAAATGCCGACACCCCAATCGCACATGGCATAAAGCCACTGTTAACATTAGATTTGTGGGAACACGCCTATTATTTGGATTGGCAAAACAGACGTGGTGATTTCGTTGATGCGTTTCTAGAAAACCTGGTCGATTGGAAATTCGTGTTGGAAAATATGGATATATAAAAAGCGGTGGAAAATCCACCGCTTTTTTTTTACAACGCCATGCGAATAAACCTGATGTCATCAAATTCAGGATATTTATTTAGCACAGATTGCGCCAGTGGACACATACATATTATTTTACGATGTTGGGCGCGTGCGAAATCTGCGACACGGCGCACCAAATCCAAACACAAATTAGATTCTTTGTAATTATCGGATATTTGTGTTGATTCGATGATTAACCTGTCTATGCCAACATAAAGAAAATTTATTTGCCCTATTAACAAAGAACTAATATATGCACAAAATGCGTAACCATTTTTTGATTCTGAATATGTTATATTGTGTTCCATTTTGCCACCCCTATTTGCTAAACAAGCCTAGCACGCAAAACACATAACATAAATATGAATGTTTGCACAAAAAAACGGCGGAATTAAATTCCGCCATATTGTTTTATAAATTTGCAAAGTTTTTTTGAATTATCTTTGCGCTGCGCCGCAGCCCCGATGATTCGGCGGCCGACATCTTTGGTATCAACGTATTTACCACGCCCGATGCGCCCACAATACGCGGCATAGAACACGCGACCATATCTTTGCCAACACCGGAAACGATACTGGTTGTTAAAACCCTGTGTTCATCGTTTATGATACATCGCAATAAATCTGCAACCGCCGCACCAATACCATCCCATGTCGCGCCACGTCCACGAATAATTTCGTATGCTGCGTTACGCACGCGATGTTCAATTGTGTTGCGCGATGTCTGGGGTAATGCATTTTTTGTTTGTCGGCAAAAATCATCTAATGCCAGCCCACCTATTGTCGCAGATGTCCAATTTATAACACTGCTGTCGCCATGTTCACCCAAAACATAGGCATTAACCGATTGGGGGGAAACCGATAAATTACGCGACAAAATCGTGCGCAGGCGCGCCGTATCCAACATGGTACCCGTACCAATCACGCGGGACGGTGGCAATTTAGACAAACTTTGCGCCAACATGACCATAACATCCAATGGATTAGTAACCAAAATCAGAACGACATTTTTTGCATCAACGTTGTCCATAACACGCGGAACAATATCACGAATAACATCGGCATTGTTTTGCAATAAATCGGTGCGTGTTTGTCCAGGCTTTTGATTTGCACCGGCGGCGATGATAACAATATCAGAACCACGAATCCCGCGATAGTTATTAACCGCTGTAATTTTTACATCAAAACCAAATGTTGCGGCATGGCCCAAATCTTCGGCGGCGGCGCGTGCACGAACACCATCGCGGTCAAACAAAACCATTTCGTGAACCAGGCCGGTATTTTTAACCGCGGTTGCAACAGCCGAACCAACCGACCCAACACCAATAATTGCTATCTTCATATTCTCTCCCTTGTGATAGAAATATTATATCATATTTCAGTGGTTAGTGTTAGCGGATAAAAAAAAACGCCCAAACGGGCGTTTTTTTATTCGTATAACTGACAAGTTTTTCTATTAGAATCATAGTTAGATTTCAATACAACTCTATTTTCGAATTCTTTATAAAAACTTAACATCTCGTTACATACATCTTCTGATTTTATGTTGCTGCAAAAAACAGACACCTTTGTAAGTGCGGAACCCGCTTCATCTGTAACGTATCCGCTGTATATTCTACAAATTCCTTTTGCTATCCCAAGTGCCTTGGTTGATTCAACAGATTCTGATATATCATCAAATTTAAATTGTATATAATCACTACCAGAATTTACTTTAAAAGCAAGATAATCATCTATTCCCCCTTCTGAGGAACCGCCCATAATTATTGGTCCTACCTCGTACCCACGTTTTGTAAGCCATTTTTCCGCTAATTTTCTATCTTGTCCTCTAGCAATCTGGACATCTGCGAAATCGGTATTGCAATAAGCCATTTTATAGTCATCAGATTTACATGGATTTTTATCAATGCAATCACCACCATTTTTAGTTATGTAAACCATATCTAAAGATTCACATTCTGCCTTTGTCATTGCGGATGCGGACGTAATTATCGCTAATCCAGCCAATGTAGATAATAAAGTTTTTTTCATTTTTTCTCCTTTTAGTTCTTTGTTAATTTTTTATCCGTTAAAATCTTTACAACTGTCAAGTTTACGAACTTTTTCTATATCACCAAGTTTGCTCAATGCGGTTTTGCAAAAACGGTTATCTTTTTGTTCAGTAGAAAGATTTTCTGATGGCATACTACCCCCACCCGATGTGCCGCCGGTACCACCAGATTTTATACTGGATACTTTTTGATATAATTTTACATTTGCTGCAACACCCACGCCCGCAAGACCTATGGCAACACCACCCGCTATTTTTTGTTTCTTTACACCCTGGTTGCATTGCTCTATTTTTTGTTTCAATTCGTCACGACGTGATTCTAATTTTACTATCTGGTCATCAAGAAGATCCGGCGCGGCAAACACAGGTAACGAAAACAACAGAAAAAACAGTAAAAATATTTTATTTTTCATTTTTTGCACCATCTTTTTCGTTTTTGTCTTCTGTTTTTTTATCGGAATCTATTGGTGTGTTGCCATTTTTTCTTTTATATTTTACCAATTCGGCACCTTGAACCGCCGCACCAATGGCCGTGGCCGCCGCCGCACCGGCACCAACCAACGTTGCCGTATGCCATTTCTTATTCTTAACCTCGCAATCACGCAATTCTTCTTCCAAATCTTGGATTTCGTGTTTTAATTCGGACACACGATGCATTTTTTCGGCATCTGTGGTGACAATATGACCAGACGATATATTATCGGCATACAAAACATGTGGAAAAATGGAAAATAGTGTAAAACAAAACACATAAACGCATGTGCGTTTACCAAGGCCGCCAGGCCTTATCTCTCTCTCTCTCTCTCTCTCTCTAGAGTTCTGCGGGATTCAGAAAATTGCGACGTTAAAAAGTTCACTTTTTACCTTTCTTTTGCCACGAACATTATATCACACCACGCCCAGTTTAACAATCAAAATCTTCTTTACAAAAACCGTTTGATTTAAACATTTATATTCTGCTAAGATTTTGCGCATGTGATTTTTGGGAACTAATATGAAAAAAATTCTATGCTTTGGAAATGTAACCGATAAATATAAAAACGCGATTGAACGCGCTATGACTAAATGCGGCAATATCGCAGAGTGGGCGCAGGCACCAGAAGACGATACTTTGCCCGACACCGGCAACGATTTTATTTTGATGAAGTGCGATATTCATTCTGATGATTTTCTGCGCCACATTATTGCGATAAATAAAAAACTGTATGTGGATGAAAAATTTTACTTAACTCATTGTGCAATATTTTCCGATAAATCTGGGGAACGTCCGCCTTTTATTTTAACCGATGCGGCGTGTGTCCCGACACCGGACGGCGAACAATTAACACACATTGTGCAAAATGCGGTGTCTTTGTTTGGGCAAATATATGGTTCCACGCGCGCACCGTTTATATCTCTAATATCGGCGGGTGGGGATATAAACACAAAATTATCACCGATGTTACATTTATGGGCCACAGAACACAAACAAGAATTTCCTGACGGCACATTACGCGTTGAACAATTAGATGTTGCGTTGGATGCAAATATCCGCAACGAAAAACATTTAACCGGTGAAATTGCAGATATAGTTGTTGTTGATAACATAAATACGGGTAATGCGATATTTAAATCACTGTCGGTGTTAAGTAATAATTGGGAACCTGCGTGTTTTCTGATGGGCGGCAAACACACAACTATATTAAATTCACGTGGTGCCACCGAAGACACATTAACAAATAATATTATACTGGCATGTAAAAATTAAAAATGGATGCAAACGCATCCATTTTTTTCTGACCAGTGTCCACTAACATTAATACGATTTTGCAACAAATACGTATGTCGGGTCCGCATCATCTAAACAACGGCGCGTAACCTTGTACTTTTCCATTAGTGCATCAAATTCTGGTGTTTGCGTTTTTGCGTATTTAATACGGAAGAACCCCGTCTTGCCCGCATCAAATGCCGCGGTGATTTCAGATAATGTTTCAACATTATGAATCATTTCACGATTGCGTGCCTCAGCCGCCGCATACATATCTGATTGAATGGTTGTTAATTTTTCCGCAACCACATTTGCAAACATTGCCAATGGGACGAATTCACGTGAATCTTTGCCCAAATCACGACGGGTCATACTGACCACACCAGATTCCAGTTCACGGTTACCAACCTCTACCCGTAATGGCACACCGCGCTTAATCCATTTCCACATTTTATCGGGCGCGCGCATATCAGAATCATCAACAAAAACCCTGATACCGGCATCGGTTAATTGTTTTGCCAAATTTTCGGTATAAGATTTCATTGCGTCATCTATCTCGCCCTTGGTGATTGGAATAATCACAACCTGGTATGGGGCAATGGCCGGTGGCAAAACCAAACCATCATCATCACTGTGTGTCATGAACAAACCGCCCATCATACGGGTTGAAGTTCCCCAACTGGTCGTCCAAGCGTATGCTAACTGACCATCAGAACCCAAGTATTGAATATTGCAAGATTTTGCAAAATGTTGCCCCAAATCATGTGATGTTCCGGCCTGTAATGCCTTGCCATCTTGCATAATTTGTTCAACGGTATATGTATGGTCGGCACCGGCAAATCTTTCTTCGGGGGTTTTTTCACCCATAATGCAAGGTATCGCCAAAACATTGCGCATATATTCGCCATAAACCTGGTGCATTTTACGTGCATCCGCATTTGCATCATCGTGCGTGGCAAAAACATTATGACCTTCTTGCCAGTTAAATTCAGATGTGCGTAAAAACATACGTGGGCGCATTTCCCAACGCATAACATTAACCCATTGATTTAATTTCAATGGTAAATCACGATAAGATTTTACCCAACGCGACATTGCCTCGCCAATAATGGTTTCGGACGTTGGACGAATAACATACGGTTCCGCCAATTTAGAATCAGGGTCTGGTTGCAACCGGCCATCAATCATTTTTAAACGATGATGTGTTACAACCGCACATTCCTTGGCAAAGCCGGCGACATGTTCGGCCTCTTTATTAAAATATTCGATTGGAATCAGCAACGGGAAATTAGCATTTTGAACACCGGCGGCTTTGATTCTTTCATCCATTTGCGCGCGCATCAGTTCCCAAATTGCCCAGCCATAGGGTTTTATGGTCATACATCCACGAACCGGCGAACTTTCCGCCAAATCGGCCGCCACGATTAAATTTTGATACCATTCATTAAAATTTTCCGCCCTTGTTGGGGTTATCGCTGTTTTCATTTTTCATCCCTTTTTTGAATTTCCGTATATTTATCTGAAATAATTTTGTGCAACGTTGTTGCCATTTGTTTTCTATCCATACCCGCCAAAGGCGGCGGCGGCAACATATACACATTTACGGTAAATCCACCCAAAACCATTATATGAAATATTTGGCCAAACGCACTGCGTTCACGCGAACATTTTGGACCTTGGGTCTGTTTCGCATTATCAAAGTATGCGTAATGTTCGGCCAAATCTTCATCATTAATTGGTGTGCCATCGTGAAAGCAATATTGCGTTACAACCGGTTGAACCGTAACATCGGTACCTTCGGCAACATTGAATAAACTGCTCTTAAACTCTTTGACGTATGCACCGTTGGTTGTGGTACCTTCGGGAAATATATACAATGGCCATGAAATTCTTGCGATTTCATCTTGGACCAACTTTAATGCGGTGGCGGCATGTGATGGCCGGCGGTCAATAAACACAACACCAAATTTATTCGCAATATAACCAACCAATGGCCAACGCCGAACATCATTTTTAGAAATAAAACTGCCCCCGAACATTACAGGAAAAGTTGCAATTTCAAATACCGATATATGATTACCCGCAACCAACAATGGACGTTTTTTTGAAATTTCGCCATGTTTTACAATTTTAATACTGGCCAAAATTAACAGAATCTTCATGAATACGGCCATATATTTGACCGTTATTTTTTTACGCGCAGGCAATAAAATAATCAAAGGCAACTGAACAAAAACCATAATCCAAAACGCCACAAAACGTAGTGTTCCGGTAATCGTATTAAAAATGTTTTGCTTTCTAACCTGGGCCATTTTATTGTTCTTCTTGTTCTGGGGTATTATCTTGGATATATTCGGCATCGGCCGCATCTTCACGCAACAAAAATTCAAAGAAGGTACCCAACACACTAAGCGAGCCGGTAATTGGTAACAACATAATTTTTGCCAACGTTTTAAATGGACGTGGCTTTACATCCAAATGTTCCAATGCGTTTTCCCGACCATAGAAATGCTTTTGATACGCGGCATCCATATTCTTGGACTGCATCATAACGAATACATCGTATGTGTTAAATGGTTTATCTATGAATACACCTTGGCCAAACGTTGCCCCCATACGCAAGTATCCCTTGATAAGTGGGGTCATTTGTTTTTTCGCCATATCTTCATCAACAAACGCACGTGGTAAAATATTCATACGTGCCATTTTAGGGTCTGCACCATCCGCAAAATTTTCAGGAATCACGCGTGCACGTAAACGCAAAGGCGACAAATGATTATAATACAGGTAAGATATCGCCTGGGCGGATTCAACAGGTTTTTGTCCCACAAAAGATGCAACACCAAATAATAACGCAATACGGCGGCGCAAAACATATTCACTTAACCCCGCCCAGAGCATACGCATCACCAACGCATTTTCACGATATGCGGGCGCAACACACGCGCGCGACATTTCCGCAATATTATCTGATGCATTTTTGATTTTTGAAATATTAAATTCTGTTTCGGTATAAAAGCCCCCCATTTTATCAGCGGCCTTTTTATCAATAATACGGTACGTACCAACAATTTTTCCGTTATGAAAAACCGCCATATATTCGGCATATTTATCATAATCATCAAATTCTTCACCTAATTCACGTTGTTCATCGGTTGGGTTTGCACCTTCTTCTTTGACGAATACTTCATAGCGCAACTGACGCACCTGTTTGCGTTCTTCTTTGTTGCGCGTTAATCTAACCTCGTAATCACGAACTTTAATTGCCATATACGTTATATCCTTTATAACAATGTATAAGGATACCAAACAATATTGCGATGCGCAATCTTTTTATTTTCCAGAGATTTATTTTAATTTATCCGACAATTCGGAAATCGCAATCGCGTACCAATTTGAATTATTCCAACGTTTTATACGATAGAAATTCGGATACGTTAAATATGCCGTTATGACCGGAATTGGCGCAACATCAGAATCAGGATTAAAATCATCTGTTGTTGTCTGCTTTATATTCGCGACATCCGCAACCAACCCCGCCACCATTTCACCGGTTGGTATCATTTTACCATCAGGTGTCTTTAAGCCCATTTGGGCCCATTGGTTCAATGTTTTTTTTGTTTTGCCGTCTAATAAAGATGTATCAAAATCTGGGGGCAAAATAACTTTACGGGCGATGCGTTGTCCCGCATCCCAACCCAATTTATTTAAATAGTTTCCCGCACTGGCCATTGCATCACCAACACTATCTATTATATCGATTTTTCCATCACCATTGCCGTCCACACCATAAGAAGCCAATGTTGTCGGAATAAATTGAAAATGCCCCATGGCACCGGCCCAACTGCCTCTGATATTATTTATATCTAATTTATTATCATCGGCAATTTTCATCAAGGCCAACAACTGGTCCCCAAAAAATTTCTCACGCCGGCCGTCATAGATTAACGTAAAAAACGCATCTGTTAATTTATGACGCGATTTTATTTCGCCATAGTTTGATTCCATGCCCCAAAACGCCAAAATCACATGCGCCGGCACACCATATTGTTTTTCAACACGTGTCAATAACGAAGGATATCTGGCATGAGCATTACGTCCAGATGCAACCTTGTTTTTATTTACAACACGCGCCAAATAAGAATCCAAAGTCAATTTAAATTCGGCCTGATTTTTATCACTTTTAACAATAGATGGAATAAACTTAGGTGATTTTAATGTCGCATTTATTGTTGCATCTGATATATTTTTTGCACTTGCGCGCGTGCGCACATCGGCAATTATCGAATCCCAACGCGCCATATCAAACGTGCCAGTATCGGCAAATGCCGAAAAATTCAAAACAGATATAAATATCGGCAATAAAAACCGTATTTTATATGTCATATCCACGCCCACATGTTAAAATGCGTATTTAATTCCCAGGTGCGCACCAAATGATTGCCAGGTCGCCTCTTTCAAAGAATCTGTAACATGTTGGGTTTCTGCCGGGTATGTAACCAAATACGGCAAACCATTTTCATCCAACAAATATTGTCCTTCGTCATCGGTTGCAAATTCCGTATGTTCGGCAATATACAATTCGCCAGGGATTTTTCCAACATGGAAAAAGTTCGTATCAATCTTTAATGCTAATTGCAACCTGTCAGAAATGCGATAATTATATTCCATTTCGGCGATATAAGAATACGCACCATTAGAACCTTCGTCCAAGAAACTGGGGTTCTGTTGCCAATCGGTACGATTGGGCCAAATACCTTCGGAAGAATATTTTGGTAAACCAAATTGGAAATAAAAACGCAATTTGTCGGACAAGGTCATTTGTTTTTCAACCTCTAGCCCGACGTAAAAACCACTCCACGTTGTGTTGTAAATATGAGTAATACCATCAACACGAATTGGACCATCACCACCAATAATAACACATTCGCCCTGGTCTACACCCCATGGTACAATGCCCAACGCGGTATCATAGTCAATCGTTTCCGGCAACACATCCCCATACGCCGTTACATAACCGGTAACACCGATAGATTGCCCCTGGGGTATCAGTTTTATATCTTCCGGCCCCATACAAACCTGGTACCAATCATCTGGTGCCTCGACATCTGTTGGCATTGAATAGAAGTTACCTTCTTCGTCCCCATAAACATATTCGCCACCATTTGTCATCAAAGGCAGATATACACCCTGGTTCGGATACAAATGGTCAGACATTTTTAAATCATGTTTGAATATTTCATATCCAATAACCGGCGATAATTTCCACCCAGCAATATCCCAAATATGATGAGCACCAATACCAAAACGCATATGCTGGGTTTCGCCACTCTGTGTTCCCATAGATATTGTGAATATACCCAATGTCGGATCCGCCCAATTATAAGGTTCCAAATCATAATCCATAGACAAACCGCCGTGATCCATATCACCGTATGAATATTCACCGTATGCAAACAATTCAAAATTACGCAGTGAAAATTTATGACGCGCACCGACCGTTAATTCGTTGTATTGCATATCGTCCCATTCCAAAATGGAATTCACACCCGTTTTAAATTCAAAATCTGCAAAACGGCGGGTATAACCACCATAAATATGTGTAGATTTTTCCTCTGGTGCACTGATTCCATTAACGGTCATCGCACCCGCAGAAGTATTAACCGTTGCGGCACGCTGTGTTTGATATGTATATGTACGCGAACCAACAACCTGTTTACGCCCAGAAGAACCAACATATTTGGTGTATCCTTGGTCTTTGTATTGTTTATAATTTAACTGATTAGATGTTTCCTTGGCACTTGTTTGGTAATACGATGGCACCCCTTCGTTCGCGCCCAATGCCGCAAAGGGTACAAAAACCGCCGTCAACCAAGATATTATGTTCTTCTTCATCCTTTAATCACAGTGCATTATATCATAAATTTTATTTTTTATAAAGTAATTTATCACTTGCACGAAAAAAGTCCGGTTGTAATATAAAAAGCATGACTATCAGCCACAATATTTATATTCATGTCCCGTTTTGTATGTCTAAATGCAATTATTGTGCGTTTTTTTCACGCGCATGCGCGAGTCCTGATTGGGATACATACGGTGATAAAATCGTTCAAGAAATCCAATATTGGGCACAAAAATTAGGCAAAATATCGGTTCCAACAATATTTTTTGGGGGTGGCACGCCGTCTTTGATGCCAATTAAAACCTTTGAAAAAATCATCAACGCAATAACGCAAGAATTCTCTGTTTTGCCAGATGCCGAAATAACCTTGGAATCAAATCCGGGAACGTTGGATGCGAAAAAATTAAATGATTTTTGTTTGGCGGGGGTAAACCGACTGTCTGTGGGGGTACAATCGTTACAAGATTCACAATTACAATTTTTGGGACGCAGACATACGGTTCATGATTCTTTGACATTGTTAGATGCGGCAAAACAGCAACACATTCGATTATCGGCAGATTTTATTTATGGCCTGCCGGCGCAAACAACCCAAGACGTTATAAATTTGTGTAATGATATAAACAATTTGGAATTAGGGCATTGTTCTTTGTATGAATTGACCATAGAAGAAAACACCCCCTTTGGCAAAATGAATTTAAAAATGCCCGACAATCAAACCATGGCAGAAATGTACCAAGCAATACAAAAAAATCTAAATTTAACCCGATACGAAGTTTCTAATTATTCCACCCAAAACCAAGAATGCCGACACAACCAAAACGTTTGGGCGGGCGCGCCATATATCGGCATCGGACCGGGTGCCGCGGGCCGTATATTCTTTAATGACACGTGGTATGAACAAATTGGGGACAATGTTAAATTTTCAAAACTTAGCATGACCGAACGCGCAACAGAAAAACTTTTGACCGGGATGCGTACAATGCGCGGCACCGAATTGACCGATGATGTGAAAAACATAATCAATATAGAGTTTGCAAAATCTAATCCAGACATGCTAAGATTCACCCACGACAATCGAATTGTTGCAACTGATGCCGGAATAATGGTATTGGATGATTTAATAACAAAACTGATTAGGTAAAAAAATGAAACATACGCTGTTAAATATTATCGGTATTATCGCGGTATTTGTCGCTATAATTTTCGCAATTAATTACACCAAGGAGAAAAAAATGAACATCGGAATCAAATATGAAAATATGGATATGACAAAAAATCCAGGTGATGATTTTTATGATTATGCCACACTAGGTTGGCGAAAATTAAATCCGATTCCCGATGATTATACACGTTATGGTTCTTTTGACATATTAGCGAACAAAAATTTAGAGCGTGTTCGCGAAATTGCGGAATCTGATGGTGGTAAAATCGGTACATTGTATAAAATCGCAATGAACGCAGAAAAATTGAACGCGGATAAAATCGCACCTGTGAAAAAATATTTAGATGAAATAGATGCAATAAAATCTGTTAATGATTTTCCAAAATATTTGGGCAATGCCCACAAAAATATATCCGGTGCATTTTGGTCCGATGGTGTCGCACTGGACGAAAAAGACAGCGAACATTTTATTTATAACATTGGCCAAGGTGGCATCGGTCTGTCGCGCGATTACTTTTTTGATGATGATGCCAAAAGTCAAGAAATACGAAAACAATATCGCGAATACATTGGCAAAATCATGAAAAATTTTGGCATTACGGTTGATGTTGAAAAAATTTATAAATTTGAAGAACGTATGGCGAAATCTTTCTTTAAAAAAGAATTATTACGCGACCCACATGCAAACTATCACAAAATGTCAATTACACAGGTCAAAGAAAAATTCCCTGGATTTGATTGGGATGCATATTTGATGGCACGTGGGGCAACGGCGGCCACGGTTATAAATATAAATCAACCATCCGCAATTACTGAATCTATTGCGATTATGAACGACACAGATTTAGATTTAATAAAAACATATCTAAGATATTGTGTTGTATCATCCACAACTTCATTATTGGATGATGAAACATATAATATTGCATTTGATTTTTATAACCGCAAAATGGCGGGACAAATTGAACCAAAACCACGCTGGAAACGCGCTATTGGAAAATTAAACGCGACACTAGGCGAAGAAATTGGCCACCTATATGTGAAAAAATATTTTCCGGCGGCTGCAAAAAAACGCATGGAACGGTTGGTTGAAAATCTGCGCCAGGCATACGAAATCAGAATCAAAAACCTGGATTGGATGTCAGATGATACAAAAAAACAGGCGTTGGAAAAACTAAACTCGTTCAAGGCAAAAATTGGTTATCCGGATAAATGGCGTGATTATTCCAAATTGGTCATAGATGAACACGATTCTTTGTTAGAAAACATGATTCGCGTTTCGGAATTCGAAGATGATTTTTGGATTAAAAAAATCGGAAAAGAAAAAGACCCGACAATTTGGTATATGAACGCACACGAAATAAATGCATATTATGACCCATCAACAAATGAAATCTGTTTCCCGGCCGGCATATTACAATACCCGTTTTTTGATATGGATGCCGATGATGCATTTAACTATGGGGCGATTGGTTGCATTATCGGACATGAAATGACACATGGTTTTGATGACCAGGGGCGCAATTTTGACAAAACGGGAAACCTGCGCGATTGGTGGACGACCGCCGATGCGGATGGCTTTAACAAACGTGCAAAAGTTATGCGGGATTTTTTTGATAAAATTAAAATATCTGATGATGTAAATGCAAACGGTGAATTTACATTGGGTGAAAACTTGGCCGATTATGGCGGTTTAACAATCGCATATACCGCATATAAAAACTTTGGCACAGCATCCGAAACCATTGACAATTTGACACCCGACATGCGTTTCTTTATCGCATACGGTGGTGCATGGGCACAAAATATGCGCGATGCCGAAGCATTGCGTTTAACCAAAACAGACGAACATTCGTTGCCACGTAATCGTGTTAACGGAATACTGCCACACATAGATGCGTGGTATGATGCATTTGGAATCAAGGAATCTGATAAATTATATATCGCACCAGACAAACGTGTTCGGTTATGGTAAATTAGTGTTAGCGGTTAGTAAAAAATTGTTTTGAAAATCACAACCATAAATAAAAAGCGGGCGCAAATTTGCGCCCGTTACTAATCACTAACTTACTATTTTGCAACACGTTTTCTAAATTCACTGCATGGACGGAACGCGGTAACACGACGTGCGGTGATAATCGCACTCTCGCCTGTTTTGGGGTTACGACCAATACGCGCAGATTTATTTAAAATTTTAAAACTGCCAAATCCGGCAAATTTAACTTCTTCGCCGTTAACCAAAGATTCACATATTTCATCAAACACCAAATCAACCACACTGGCCGATTGTGCGGCGGTAAAACCAAATTTTTCACGTAAAGATTTTGCCAAATCACTTCTTGTAATCGTTGTCATTTTTTACACCCTAATTAAAGTTGCCCCCCAGGTTAGTCCACTGCCAAATGCAGGGTACAAAACCAACTGTCCTTTCTTAATAATATTGTTATCGAACGCGTATGTCAATGCCAAAGCACCTGATGCGCCACTGGTATTGGCGTGTTTATCCACCGTAACCAGAATTTTTTCCAACGGGAATCCCAAACGTGCGGCCCCCGATTGAATAATACGTAAATTTGCCTGGTGCGGAACAATCCAATCCACGTCATCGGGGGTGATTCCCGCATGGTCCATAATATATCGTGCCGCATCCGGCATCAGTGTTACGGCCTGTTTGTACGTTTCGGGACCGTTCATAATAATCTTGTGGTCCGGCGAACCATGCAACATATCAAACTTTTTGCCATCAGACATTACAACCGTATCAATGATTCCAGAATAACTGGACGAAGAACGTTCAAAAATCAAAGCACCCGCACCATCGCCAAACAAAACCGCGGTTGACCGGTCGGTCATATCAACAAAGCGCGACATTTTTTCTGCACCTATAACCATAATGCGTTCATGCATACCGGCGGTAAAAAATGCACGCGCACAATGCAAAGCGTAAATATAGCCCGTACATGCACCACGCACGTCAAAAGCCGGAATATTTTTTTGCGCCTGCATTCGACCTACAACCTGAACCGCAACAGATGGAAAATCCAATTCTGGGGTTGTGGTTGCGACAATCACCATATCTATATCATCTATTTTTAATTTTGCGTTTTCCAATGCCGCACGCGCCGCGGCAACCGCCATATCGGCAACCGTTTCATTTTCTGCGGCAAAATGACGTTCACGAATTCCGGTGCGTTCAACAATCCATTGGTCGGTTGTATCCATAACGCGTTCAAAATCCGCATTACTCATAATGCGCGCAGGCAAATAAGAACCATATCCGATTAATCTATTTCCCATTTTTTTCTACCTTAGAATTGTGCCAACATTATAGCCGCACCGAATATAACTTGCAATATCAAAATAAGATATTAAAATAAATTTCGCGTGTCCCCATAGTTCAATTGGATAGAACAAGTTCCTCCTAAGAATTAGATGTTGGTTCGATTCCGACTGGGGATACCAAAAAAATTGGAATAAAAAAATGAAGAACAAAGCAATTAAATTTGGGATTATCGCAGGAATTTTACCGCACCTGTTTTGTTGCGTATTACCGGTTGTTTTAGGACTGGTTGGATTGGTTGCCCCGGGAATTGCGGACCATAAAATTGTGCCGGAAAATACGGAAAAATGGTTATTTATATTTTCCGGGCTGATGTTAATTTTATCTTGGATGACATATTTTAATAATCGTGATTGTAATTGCGAACACTGTAACGAAAATCATCATCATCGTGTACAGTTAATAATTTTAATCTGTATCACTATTTTAAGTTTGATTGGAATAATAACACATTTGGTTTTACATCATTAAGAAAACACCCCGGTTTTTCCGGGGTATTTTTTAATCATCAAATGTGCAATATTCGAGTACATTTGCTGCATCTGGGTGATATGTTCCGCCCATTCCTTCACAAGCGCCTTGGTTGGCGCATGCTAAACGCGCTAAATTTCCATTGCCACACACGCATGTGGTATCATTTGAAGTTGTCTCTGAATAACACTCGTTACCAACGACCCCTGTTGTCGAAACACAGTTGCCAGAAGCACACATGATAACGGGGTTAATCACGGGTGTAAAACTGCAATTATAAACGGCGGTTAAGGTTTTGTTTTCATTATAAGAATATATTTGACTGGTGCCGGCATTAATATTGGTGTCCGTGCCACTTATTTTCCAATTTTTAAAACTGCATGTAGAGTTGCCAGCCGTTGGAACACTGCATGTATTCTGGGCGGCGGTAAATGCGGCACCACCGGTTACAGTTTGGGCGGCCGGCGGGGTTCCTGAACCATTGCCACAATTATATGAGATAACATATTGGTTACTGCAATTAGCCCCCCCGATGATACCACAGACCCAGTTAGCGAGTTGAGTTGGGGTTGGATTCTCGATAGAATAACCATTTACGGACATACAGGTAATGATATTAGCCCGACAAGCATTAATAGCAATATTAGCCTGAGTATTATTAAATAGAGAAGAAGTAGTATCTGAAGGATAATTGTTTTGTGACAAACAAGAATTAACATCAGTTATACAAGAAGCGGCGTAATCATTAAGGATTTCGTCTTGTTTTGCCTTAATTTTGACCAACACGCGCGCCAAATATTGTTTAATAACATCATTGTTGGGTTTGTATGTGATGTTGGTACCGGTGCCTGTATATGTATAATTTTGGCATTTGTTCAATACTGCCATGCACATACCATAATTCACATTTTTGTCGTTATATCCAATTTTGTTTTGTAAAAATGCCGACATATTCTCGCTAGTACCAGTTGGCAAACTACTTGTAACAGTTTCCGAGATATATTCGGACAGATTTCCCTGGGCACCATTATCAGACGAACTGGTTGAATTATAATACGGTAATGCCCATGCATTTTTATTCGAACCATAATCCCATGTACGATACAATGCGACATCAAAAACACTGCTAGTCGGGGCGGCAATGTTACCAATCGTTGCCTCGGTCATATGAACATTATTACTGTTATCAATGGCGGCACCCGGTTGTGAACCGACAACAATTTCACCGTTTACAATATAACGGCCCGTTGGGTCCAAACAATTTTCATAATCGGTGCCACAAACAAATTCATCTTGCATACAGTTATCTAACTCGGTTACACAGCCACGCATATCATATTCGTTTTTCTGTTGTGCAACCAACAAACGCGCCTTTTGCAAAACATTTTTCGCATTGCGAACCGTTGCATCCATTTGTTCATTAGAATCGTTTAAACTGCGTTCGTATGCGATACATTGTTTATCTATTTCCAAATCATAGGAATTTGTAATAATTGCCGCATCAACACCTTGGGCAACACAACTGTTCAAAACGTTGGCCTTGCAACGCGCGGCGGCGGTTTTGTACAATTTTTCACCACGTTGATTATTTATACTGGACGTGTTGGACGATGTTCCACCCAACAACGCAGAAATATCAAAACCAGTGCTGTCAAAACTGAAATCCAACAGACCAGATAAATCAAATGTCATATCATTGTTACTGGAACCGGAAGATTTGCCGGATTGAACACTGACAATCATACCCTGGATTTTATCGAGATTTGCTTTTAATTGGCTGTTATCCGTTTTGGATTGCATTTCCAATTCGCCAACCGTTTGTGAAAACAGTGTGCTGATTTCATTTGCAGACAAACCAATGTAAGAAATCTTGGTCGCAACATCTTGCAATTCGGCGGTAACCTGTTTCAATGTTTCTTCGGCCTTGGCATAGTTTTTCAAATTTGCACTGCAACTGCAACGACCCTGGTTATCATCCAAAACATTACAATAATTATCCATACAGTTCGCATATTGCGCCTTGCAATAATCGGTCAATTCCGCCAATGCATCCATATCCGCAGAATTATCAACAACCGCCGATGTGTCAACCGTTGTACCCGTTGCAATAGAACCACTGCGAATTGCGGCATTACGGCGAACACCAACACGCACACCATCCGCACTGTATGATGCATCAGATGTTACACCGTTTGGATTGTATAGTGTGCCGCCCGTACTACCCACATAGGTGATTTTTTGCTGTGTTGTCGCAACACCACGTGCCGCACGCGATGTTAACGCACCGTTTGATGATGCAGAACGCGTTGTTGTCGCGCCACGTGTAACCGTTTTACCGCCCGTTGCACGCGTTGCCGCCGCACGGGTTGAATTTGTAGCCCCCCTGGTCGCAGCCGTTGTTGTTGCCGCACGGTTTGTCACCGTACGCGCCACTGTTCCACGCGGTGATGAATTTGTTGTTGTACGCGCCGCAACCACACGACCCGCCGCCGCCGATGTATCACGACGACCCGCCGGCGTTGCCGCCGCCGGTACCGCACGCGATGCCGTTACACGCGATGCCGATGAAGAACGCACCCCCACAGGTTTGCCAACCGGCACAACCGGTGCCTTGACAGGTTCTGTTGCCGTTTCTTCTTCTTCAAAAACAATGTCGCCATCGTCATATTCAACATCAGAATATTCCACCCCGTCATCATAAAAAACAGGTGCAACTTCGGCAAACGCAGGTAATGTCAATAACATACCAACAAAAACAGCAATTCTCTTCATGGTAAATCTTTCCTTCCGTTATGTATATTTTATCATCACGTGAAAATTTGCGCAAGTGAAAAACACACACGTTTGCCATGTGATTTTTTTCTAAATCTTTTTACCTTGCGAGAAAAAAATATTTAACTATAATTTTGTTATACAAAAATGCAAAATCGGTGATACAAATGAGTATTCCAATTACAACAACTGACGTACGACTAAATGGATATGTTCCAAAAATTTCTGATACCGATTTTGAATACAACCCGATGCAAACACCAATTGCACAGACATATATCCATGAATTAAAACACAAAAAAAATGCCAGTGGCGCAACCCTGGTGTCAGATGGTTTAACCGCGTTCGTTGTGCGCGCCGCGTTTGCACGCATGGCAACAAAAACTATTGATTTACAAACATATATTTACAGTAACGATTTTTCTTCACGCGTTTTAATTGGCGAACTAAAAAACGCGGCCGACCGCGGGGTCAAGGTTCGCATACTGTTGGACGATTATGGAACAAAAACAGATTTCGCCGATGTGTTATTACTAAACCAGCATCCAAATATTGAAGTAAAAATCTTTAATGTTCGCCGACACCGGTCGCGATTATTATACATACCTGAAATGTTGATGGATTTTAACCGGCTAAATTCGCGCATGCATAACAAACTATTCATCGTTGACAACATCGCACTAATTACCGGCGGCCGTAACATCGGACGCGATTATTTTCCGGAAACAACATCTAACTTTTCCGATACAGACGTTTTATTCCTGGGCCAAATTGCGCACAGCGCAACAGAGAAATTTAACGAATACTGGAATCATCATTTGGCCGTACCTGCAACAGTTTTACCCAAGGCAAAATCAAAAATCGCCGCGCGCCGATTACAACGAACATTTGAAAAATTGCTAAAAAACAGCGCACGAAACGTACGCAGATATAACGCATTTATTACATGGACCATGCGTGAATTTAACAAACAAAACTTTGATTTTTGTTGGGGCAAAGGAACATTTTTGGCAGATTTACCAACCAAAGTAGAACTGCCTAAACAACGCAAAGAAAAATACCACAGTGAAATAATCATTGCATTAAACCGCCTGTGGAAGGCCACAAAACAATCCGCCTATGTTTCTGCCGCGTACTTTGTGCCGGGGCCTGGCGGGGTAAAAACAATGATAAACGAAGAAAAGGCCGGCGTACATGTTACATTGGTTACAAATTCGTTGTCTTCAACGAACGCGCCAACCGTATATAGTAAATGGGAAAAATATCGCAAGCAGTTAATAGACGGCGGCATAGATGTATATGAATTTATGCGTGGCGAAGAAAACAATCGACACAAAAAATATAATCACGAACGTCGCCAACACTTCTTTTCGGTAATGCACAGCAAAACTATTGTTTTTGACAATAAAATCTCTTGGATTGGCAGTTTTAATCTGGACCCACGCAGCGCGTATTACAACACTGAAAATGTCGCGATATTTGAAAGTGAAAAATTTGCAAAAAAACTGCGCGATTTGATTTTAAACGATACAAAAATATCATGGCATGTAAAAAATCGCGGAAAACATACTATTTGGACCGGAATTCGTCCCGATGAAACGAAACCAGAAGAACACTTTTTGGACCCAGACACAACTTTTTTTAGACGTGTAATGAAAAAAATCACAAAATTTATCCCAGAAAAACTTGTCTAATAACAAACGACTATCATTTTTTTCAAAAAAAATTTAAAAAAAATGATTTTTCCTCTTGACGGTCGATTCGTTTTTATTCTATCATCGCTGTATAGACAAAGGGGATAACAAACAAATCTCAGGGTTTCGCAAAAAAGCGCGGATTTCTGGGAAAAAGACAACAAACAAAAAAATTTAATCCAGAAACTTGTAAATACACAATGTAAATACAAAATCTGCTTTGAATTTTTGACAAGACGCCCAGAAAGGAGGGACCACACATGCCAAAAAATATCAAAGAAATTATGATTGCACTGCACCAAGTTCTTAGCACAACGGTTTGGGTTAATGCCGACCGTCAAATAATTTCATTAAGTGATGAATTACAAATCGGAAAAAATAATTCACCACGTTCTATTGAAGATTTGCCACGTACATCACTGATTGGTGCGTACGTGTCTTTGCAAATCCGTACAGATAATTTTGATGTCGCCGCCGAAACATTGGAAACAAAAGATTTGGCATTGCGCGTCAAAGAAATGGTTTTCGCCGAAGCAAAACGTATCATGGATGCAGATACAGAAAAAACATCTGGTTCTGTGGCACGCGCGGCATAATCTGTGGGAAATCCCAAAGATTATTTACAAGTTTCCGGTATCCGGAAGGAAGGAGAGCACGTCGGTGAGTAATTGCCGACGTTGTTTTTTATATAAATATCATTTTTTAATCGTGTGCATCTTCCAACCCAAGGGTTTCGCGATGCGCCCAATAATCTGCATTTTTAACAGTATATGCATGTGAGGCGCACCTTGAAGCACAATCGGTACTACACGCAGAACCAGAAAAACGCACACCACCAGCCACCCACATGTTACCACTATACGGCGAAACAACCCGGCACATACAATAGTTTGCCGTATTAGATATTTCCGGCCGTCCAAGATTAACCCAACTTTCGTATTCTTGTTGCACAAATGTGTTTTCATTAGGACGGACATAAATTCCAGTAGAAGGCACCCTGCCATTAAAAACATCTTTGCCTTCCACACATATTGACACGCCTTTTAATGGCGTTGTTTGCTCTACATAACGAATAATCCACTCGCCCGATTCAAGATTTGCATTTTGGCATACTTGTTTGGTATCTTTATCGCCATTTAATTCCTTGTAACAATAGGTTTGTTTTTGGGCAAAAGGGTTAAAAGTCAAAGAAGAATTATTATTTGCAACATTTACATCACTGGTTTTATCAGTATCGCCACCATCAAAAGTTTCACCTTCTCCTTTCGTTTTTTCTGTGGCGATTTTGGCATTGATTTTGTCTAACTTCTTTTTCTCGGTATCAATTTTGGTTTGGGTATCACTAATTTCACGTTCCAAGGTCTTGCTTTTAGACGCCAACGCGATGTTTCCGGCAACACCCGCCGCCGTCAATCCCAACGTAGAAATACCGGCAATTTTAAAACCGTTAACTTTTTTAGCACATTGTTCTAACTGGGCCAATTTTTGTTGTTTTTGTTGCAACAATCGATTTATTTGGGGATTTTGCCCCCCCGCCGCGTTTAAGTTAACCGCAAATACCAATGCACCACTAAAAAAATATATGATTTGTTTTTTCAAAACCTCTCCCTACCCCCGGAGATTATATCACAAAAACACCCGTTAAGTAAAAATAAATTACTCGGCTGTTTGCAATTCTGAACGGATTGCGGTCAAAGATTCCGCGCGCGCGCGAATTGTTTCATTAAAATCGTTATTGGTCAAATCCGCCGCATATTGTATAGCATTTGCAAATGCCAACGCATCAGAATTTCCATGTGTTTTTACCGCAAAACCACGCAACCCCAAAAATGTTGCACCAGCATAAGAACGCGGATCAATTTTATGCTTTAAGCGTTTGAAAACGTGCACCAAGAAAAATGCGCCAATTATCGCCAACCACGATTTTTTCATATTTTCACTGATAACACGTTTAATCAATTTTGCCGTACCTTCAACCGTTTTCAAAACGATATTTCCGGTAAAACCATCGGTAACAACAACCTGAACCCGACCGGCACTAATATCATTTGCTTCTACAAATCCGATATATTCATACGGTAATTCATCACGATGTGCCGTTAACAATTTGTTAATTCGTTGCAGTGTTTCGTTCCCTTTGGTTTCTTCTTCGCCAATATTCAAAACACCCAATTTAGGACGCGACATTTTGCCAATAACTTCGGCATATACACTGCCCAGTACGGCAAAATCAAACAAATTTGTTTCATCACATTGAACGTTCGCCCCTAAATCCAACACAACCACACGCGAATCACCGGCCCCAGACGGCAACATTGTTGTAATCGCCGGGCGTGAAATTCCATCTATGGTTTTTAATGCCAATTTAGATAAAGACATCAAAACACCGGTATTTCCGGCACTAACCACCGCAGAAGCGTTTCCTTCACGAACGTCTTTAATTGCCATGTACATGGATGTGTTTTGCGCGTGTCGAACGACATCACGAATTTTATCCGTACCACGAATAACATCGGGCGCATCAATAATTACGCAATTACGTGCAACACGTGGGAAACGTGCCAACATTTTGCGCAAACGTTTTTCTTCACCAAAAATACGAAAGAAAAAAGATGTACCATCATGCGCATACAAAAATTGGTTTATTCCACCCAAAACCGCCGCGGGACCTTTGTCGCCACCCATCGCATCTATTGCAATAATTTTTTTATCTTGTGTCATAGCAAATAAAAACGCAGAAATGGCACAATAAACCGCACCATTTTCTGCGATAAAGTTATTGGTTATTCTTTATTTTGCACCACATGCAGGACATACATGATGTGGACGTTTCTTTTCGCCACATGTTTTGCAAACACCGCATGGCATTACAGACAATGCATCATGTGAACGACGTTGCGCGCTGCGTGCTTTACTTGTTTTACTTTTTGGCGTTGCCATTTTACAATCCTTTTTTTATTTAACGTTTTCTATTTTATTACAATATCGGCGTTTTGCAAGTAAAACTTTATTTCCCGACACTGCATGTGGGGCAACAATCAACAGATTGCGCCCCATGTGTTATTACAAGTCCAACAACTGTTGATGTTCGCCACCTTCGCGTGCCAACTTTTCTGCCTTTTCTTCTTTTTTAGCAATTTCGCGAACACGACGTACGTATGCACCAGTACCGACAGGTATCAAACGACCAACAATCAAGTTTTCGTTTATACCAACCAATTTATCGGTTGCACCGTTAATCGCCGCGTCAACCAAAACCTTGGTTGTTTGTTGGAACGATGCGTTAGAAATGAACGAACGTGTTGTCAATGATGCGCGGGTAAGTCCAACCAAAACCTGGGTTGCTTCGGCCGGTTTACCACCATCGTGAATAACGCGTGCATTTTCTTCATCCAAATCAACACGATCAACAACATGCCCCATCAAGAACGATGTATCACCAGGATTTGTGATTTCCACACGACGTGTCATTTCACGTATCAAGATTTCAATGTGTTTGTCGTTGATGGACACACCCTGTAAACGATAAACCTGTTGAATTTGTTCAACCATAAATGTTGCCAATGCCTTTTGTCCCAAGATACGCAAAATATCTTGTGGAACCGGATCACCGTCAATCAATTTATCGGCTTTCTTAACGATGTCGCCACTGCGTACTAACAAGTTTGTACCCTTTGGCACAGCGTATTCAACCGGTGCGGTACCATCGTCTGGTTCGATACGAACGATGATTTTTGATTTTGCGTCTTCCAATTCAACGGTTCCGTCAATTTCGGCCAACAACGCCGGGTTTGCAGGACGGCGAACTTCCAATAATTCTTCAACGCGCGGCAAACCACCGGTAATATCGCCCGTTCTCTTGGCTTGGACCGGAATACGTGCCAGAACATCACCCGCCGCAACAGTTGCACCATTTGCAACCATCAAAACCGAGTGGATTGGCAACAAGTATTCTGCAACTTTTTTGCCACCCAAAGACAAAACATCACCGTTTTCATTTACCAATCTGATGGCCGGTTGTAATGCCTTTTTGGTGTTTGTTTTCCAATTTATAACCTTACGTGAAGTAATACCGGTCATGGCATCAACTTCTTCCTGGAAGGAAACGTTTTCAATCAAATCATTAAAGTTAACAATACCGTCTTTTTCGGCAATGATTGTGTTGGAATACGGATCCCATTCTGCAACCTTGGCACCCTTTTCAACCATATCACCTTCGTTAACAATTAACATAGATGCATACGGGACGGCGCAACTGAACAATTCTTCGCCGTTATCGGCTGTAACCAAGATTTTGCCGTTACGGGACAACACAACAACACGTCCCGCAGAACTTTTGATTGTGTTAATGCCACTGAATTTAATTTTACCGGCAACAGGTACTTCGATATAATGACTTTCCGAACCGCCAGATGCAATACCACCAATATGGAAGGTACGCAACGTCAACTGGGTTCCAGGTTCACCAATGGACTGACCTGCAACCAAACCGACAGGTTCGCCAACATGCACCAATGCCTGGCGCGACAAATCCATACCATAACATTTTGCACACAAGCCATCACTGCAACATGTCAAAACACTGCGCACATCGACACTTGGCAAACCAGATTCGTTAATTTTGCGTGCCGCAACCTTGGTAACCAATTCACCGGCCGGAACAATCACTTCCTTGGTAATCGGATGAATAACATCGTGTGCAACCGTACGACCTAAAACAATGTCGCCCAATGGAACAGACAATGTTCCGCCATTATAAACAGGTTTTGCGGTAATATATTCTTTGGTTCCGCAATCATGTTCGGTAATGACCGTATTCAATGCCAAATCAACCAAACGACGTGTCAAGTAACCTGCAGATGCCGTTTTCAACGCGGTATCAGACAAACCTTTACGCGCACCGTGGGTTGACGTAAAGTATTCCGACATGGTCAAACCTTCTTTAAAGTTTGAAATAATTGGAACTTCGATAATAGAACCGTCTGGCTTTGACATCATACCACGCATACCCGCCAACTGCTGAATCTGACGTTTTGAACCACGGGCACCAGACAACGCCATCATGTAAATGGAATTCCAATCGTCCCCGTTATTCTTACCCATCGCAACGTATGCCAAATCCCCCAATTTATCGGTTGTCTTTGACCACATATCAATCAATTTGTTATAACGTTCACCCGATGATAACAAACCGTTTTGATATTGTTCTTCAATATCGGCCGCGGATTTTTCCGCCTCTGCAATCATTTTATCTTTTTCTTCTGGGATGACAACATCGTCAAAACCAATAGAAATACCACTGCGCGCCGCCTGTTCAAAACCGGTGTCTTTCAACGCATCGGCCAATAAAATCATCGCCTTGTCGCCACAACGTTCGTATGTCGTAGATAACAATTTTTTGATATCAGAACGTCCCATAACTTTGTTTACCAAATCAAACGGCATTTCATCAGATTTCGGTAACAATTGACCCAAAATCATACGACCAGCCGTTGTTTTGTAAATCTTGCCGTTGATACGCGCAACGATTGGTGTGTGCAAAGTAATGGTCTTGTTTTCCAATGCCATTTCAACTTCGTCCATACCGCTAAATCTTGGGGATTTATCGGTATGTTCACCGTTTATCAAAGAAATATAGTAAATACCCAAAACCATGTCTTGTGATGGCACAGTCATAGGTTCACCGTTTGCCGGCGACAAAATGTTATTAGTTGATAACATTAATGTACGCGCTTCTAATTGTGCCTCTAATGAAATTGGAACATGGACCGCCATCTGGTCTCCGTCAAAGTCAGCGTTAAATCCAGCGCAAACCAACGGATGCAAACGAATTGCCTTGCCTTCAATCAAAACAGGTTCAAATGCCAATAATGACAATCTGTGCAAAGACGGTGCACGATTTAACAATACCGGATGTTCGTGGATAACTTTTTCCAAAATTTCCCAAACAACGTCTTCGCCGTTTTCAACCATTTTACGTGCGGTCTTTAATGTGTTGGCATAATCGCCCGCCATCAAACGCGCAAATACAAATGGTTTAAACAATTCCATCGCCATTGCCTTGGGCAAACCAACCTGATGCATTTTCAAGGACGCAACGACCCAGATAATGATTTAAGTGGTCTGCGATTCTGGGAAACCATTGGACGTGCCTTGTGTTCGTTGTCGAACAAGGAATCAACCGCTTCCTGTAACATACGTTTTTCGTTACGGATAATGATATCTGGTGCATGCATTTCCATAAAACGTTTTAAACGATTGTTACGAATAATAACGCGACGATACAAATCGTTCAAATCAGATGCCGCAACGTGTCCCGCATCCAATGTAACCAATGGACGCATATCTGGTGGAATAACCGGGATAATATCCGGCAACATCCATGCAGGTTCGGTTTTAGAATCCAAGAAAGATTCAACCAATTTTAACTGTTTAATTATTGCTTTGCGTTTTGCTTCTGATTTTGTTTCGGCCAATTCCGCACGCAAACGTGTTCTTTCATCACCCATATCTAAATTTGCGATAATGCTGCGCACACCTTCGGCACCAATACCAACGCGGAACGCATCCGGTCCAAATTCTTCAACCGCCGCACGATATTCATCTTCACTGATAACATCGTATTGTTTTAAACTGGTTAGGCCCGGTTCAATAACAATGTATGCATCGTAAGAAATAACTTGTTCTAATTTTTTCTGCGACAGATTATTTAACAATGTTGCGATTTTACCTTCACGCAAAAACCATGTGTGTGCAACAGGCATCGCCAATTTAATATGCCCCATACGTTCACGACGAACAGAAGAAGAACCAACTTCTACACCGCAACGTTCGCAAACAACACCACGGAATTTGATTCTTTTATATTTACCGCAGGCACATTCATAATCTTTGACCGGACCAAAAATCTTTTGACAGAACAAACCATCCGCTTCTGGTTTTAACGAATGATAGTTAATTGTTTCCGGTTTAGTAACCTCGCCATGGGACCAAGAAAGAATTTCTTCGGGCGAAGCGATTGTAACACGCAACGCATCAAATTGCTCTCTGGTTTCGATTTGTCCAAATATCTTTTGCAACATATTTGCCATGTTTATTATCTCCTATTAGCTGTTAGTGGTTAGTGTTAGTGGTTAGTGCCGACGATATACATACCGCCGGCGGCTAATACCATCCACTAATCAATCTTCTTTGGTGTCATTGACAGACCCAATCCACGCAATTCGCGAACGAACACATTAAACGCTTCTGGGGTACCGGTTTGGATATCATCGCTGCCTGTGATAATGGCATCATACATTTTTGTACGACCGACAATATCGTCCGACTTCACCGTCAACATTTCGCGCAACAGATGTGCGGCGCCATGTGCCTCTAATGCCCACACTTCCATTTCACCTAAACGCTGACCACCCATGTGCGCCTTACCAGACAAAGGTTGTTGTGTAACCAGCGAGTAACTGGCCGTAGAACGCGCGTGAATCTTTTCATCAACAAAGTGATGCAATTTCAACATGTACATAACACCAACCGTTACCGGACGTGCAAACTTTTCACCTGTTACACCATCGTACAATGTGAATTGGCCTGTTTCTGGTAATTTCGCCAATTTCAACATCTTGCGGATGTCTTCTGGGGTTGCACCGTCAAATGTTGGTGTCGCCATTGGAACGCCATCACGCAGCAGTTCCGCCTGGGCCCGAACATCAGTATCGGTCATTTTTGCCAATTTGTCTGCGGTGTCTTTGCCATAGATTTTACCCATAATCGCACGCAAGTCATCGGTAACAGCACGTTTTTGTTTTACTTCGTCCAAAACCGCGCCAATCTGTTCACCCAAGGCACGTGCCGCCATACCAAGATGGGTTTCCAAAATCTGACCAAAGTTCATACGGCTGGGAACACCAAGCGGATTCAAAACGATATCAACCGGTGTACCATCTTCCATATGTGGCATGTCTTCAATTGGGACAACCTTGGATACAATCCCCTTGTTTCCATGACGACCCGCCATTTTATCACCAGGTTGCAATTTCATTTTGTGCGCAATGTAAACTTTTACTTCTTTTAAAACACCGGCATTTAATGAATTGCTTTCGGTTGCCTTGGCGATTTCTTTATCTGCGTTTTCGTTCAACTGTTTCAATTTGATGATATGTTGTTCACGCAGTTCGTCAATCTTGGCCTGGGCTTCTTTGTTATCGATAACCATTTTTTTGATATCGGCTGGTCTAATACCTTCGAAAACTTCTTGGTTTAATTTCTTACCGACAAATGGTTTCAAACTGCCCGTACCTGCGGATATTGTGTGTCCTTCGGCGATTTGGAAAATCTGGTCAGCAAAGCCCTTTTCAATAATAGCGATTTCTTCTTCGCGGTCTTTGTTGATTTTTTCGATTTTTTCCAATTCAATCATTTGTGTACGTTCATCTTTTTTAACACCATGACGTGTCAAGATATTAACACCGATAACCGTACCTTCTTCGTTGGGGCCAACACGCAAAGATGTATCTTTGACGTTCAACGCTTTTTCACCAAAGATATTACGCAACAATGCTTCTTCTGGTGTCAACAGTGTTTCAGATTTTGGCGAAACATGTCCAACCAAAATATCACCCTGTTTAACGCGGGCACCAATATAGATTATACCAGATTCGTCCAAGTTCTTTAACGCTTCTTCACTGACGTTTGGAATATCGCGCGTCAAACTTTCTGGCCCCAGTTGGGTATCACGAACCTTGATTTCTTTTTCAACGATTTTTACAGACGTATAAACGTCATCACGTGAAATACGTTCGGAAATAACAATAGAATCTTCATAGTTATATCCACGCCAAGGAACAAAAGCAACCAAAACGTTGCGTCCCAATGCCAATTCACCATAATTCATCGAAGAACCGTCTGCGATAATATCACCGGCAGAAATTCTGTCGCCTGTTTTAACCAACGGTTTCTGATGTAAAATGGTATCATTGTTTGAACGTTCATATTTTTCCAGATTGTAAATATCAACCCCGGTTACAACGTTACGGCTGTTCATACATTTAACAACGATACGATTTGCGTCCGCAGATTCAACGATACCACTGTGGCGTGCAACCTTACCGGTGCGGGAATCACGTGCAACTTCGCGTTCGATACCGGTTCCAACCAGAGGTGTTTGAACACGCATCAAAGGAACGGCCTGACGTTGCATGTTCGAACCCATCAATGCACGGTTAGCGTCGTCGTTTTCAACGAACGGAATCAAACCTGTCGATATAGATACCACCTGACGTGGTTCAACGTCGATTAAGTCAATTTCATTTACAGGAACGCGGGTAAATTCGCCATCAACACGTGCCGTAACCATTTCTTCGGTCAAAACACCCTTGTCGGTGGTCGGACTGTTACCCTGGGCAATTTTGTGGCCCAATTCTTCATCCGCAGTCAAGTAAATAATCTTATCTGTGATTTTGCCGTTTTCTACAACATAGTATGGTGTTTCAATAAATCCATACGGATTAACACGCGCATAAGATGCCAAGTGGTTAATCAAACCAATGTTAGCACCTTCTGGGGTGTTAATTGGGCATAATCTGCCATAGTGTGTTGGGTGCACGTCGCGGACATCCATACCGGCGCGTTCACGATTTAAGCCCCCTGGCCCCAACGCAGAAATACGACGTTTGTGTTCCAATTCCGCCAATGGGTTATACGCATCCATAAATTGCGACAACTGACTGGATGACAAGAATTCTGCAACCAACGCGGTAAGTGGTGTAACATTAACAACATCTTGGGGTTGCATTGTCGCAATACTTGGCGAGGACAAACTTTCGCGAACCTGACGTTCGATACGAACCATACCGGTACGGAAATTTTGTTCCAACAATTCACCAACCGTACGAACACGACGATTAGACAAATTATCAATATCATCTATGACATCTTTGTGGTCAATGATATTCGTTAATGTTTTCAAAACCGCCAAGAAATCGCCCTTGGTTAACAAACGTTCATCTTCTGGTGCTTTATCAGAATTGATTTTCAAACGTTTGTTCATTTTGAAACGACCAACCGCAGACAAATCATAATATGTCGCATCAAAGCCCTGACGTGCAAACAAATTCGCCGCCGCTTCTATTGTTGGGCGTTCACCCGGTCTGATAATATTATAAATTTCAATTAACGCTTCTTCACGATTTGTTGTTTTGTCTGCCAACAATGTGTTACGCATGTGTGCGGTAATCGTTGCATTATCAATAGAAATCAAAGAAATTTCTTTGATACCCAATTTTTCAATATCTGCCAAAACTTCTTCGGTAATTTCTGTACCCGCCGGGTACATTTCTTGACCGTTTGCCATAATCGGGTCAAACAAATATTCGTTCACCAAAGATTCTGTTTCAATACCAAATTCCTTGGACGCGGCCATAATCTTAGACAAACGTTTGGCATTCATACGATCACCCTTGGATGCCAAAACTTTTTTATCCTTTGGGTTAATCAAATCGTAATTCAAACGATATTTATCCAAACCTTCGAATACAGAAGTATCGCCAACCCACAATTTGCCATCGTTCTTTAACGCAATACGTTTATAGAACACAGACAAAATTTCGGAATTCGACATACCTTGAATATTTGCCTTGCGCGGATCAGCCGCCCATTTTTGTTCATCTTCAACACATGGCAAACAGCGCAACAAAACAGTCGCAGGAATTTTACGACGACGATCGATACGAACATAGATAACACCCTTGGATTCTTCGAAATCAATCCAACTGCCGTGTTGCGGAATAATACGTGCAGTATATGTAACAGGATTACCTGCGATTTTTGCTTCTTTGGTTGTTGCAAATACAACACCTTGGGCACGATGCATTTGGGAAATGATTACACGTTCAACACCCGATGCAATAAAACTGCCCCGTTCTGTCATTAACGGAACTTCGCCCATAAATATTTCTTGTTCTTTGATATCGCGCAAAGATTTTTTACCATCTTCGGCGATGTCCCATAAAATCAATCTCAGCTTCAATTTTAATTTGCTGGAATACGTCATTTTACGCATCAAGCATTCTTTCACGTTATACACAGGTTTTTCCAAATTGTATTCAACAAATTCCAATTCGGCGGCCCCCGCATAATCCTTGATAGGGAACATGGAAGAAAACACGTTCTGCAAACCAGCGTTCTTACGATCTTTCGGCGCGACATCGGCCTGTAAGAAATCTTTGTAAGAATCATACTGAATTTCAATTAAATCAGGAAGCGGAGTTTGCAAAAAACTTTTACCAAAAGATTTTCTAAATTTTTGGATAACTGCCATGGGTTTCAATCCTTTTTTTTATGCGTTTTGCAAACGAAACTGTTACATATACTCTTTTTACGCCCATCGCCCACAAAGGATTTTTATCCATTGTGGGCAAAAAGCATCGGTTACAAATCGTAACCATGTGTGAACCAAATCGGTTCGAATTTTTGTTGAATTATTTCAATTCAACCTTTGCGCCGGCGGCTTCGATAGTTGCTTTCATTTTTTCAGCATCTTCTTTTGCAACGCCTTCTTTCACTGCCTTAGGTGCAGATTCAACCAAAGTTTTTGCTTCGACCAAACCTAAACCTGTGATTTCTTTAACGGCCTTGATAACTGCGACTTTGTTTGCACCTGCATCGGTCAAAACAACGTCAAATTCGGATTTTTCTTCCGCAGCAGCCGCCGCAGGACCCGCTGCAACTGCAACAGCAGCAGCCGCGCTAACGCCCCAAGTTTCTTCTAATGCTTTGGACAGCTCTACCGCTTCCATCACAGTCAATTTAGACAATTCTTCAACTAATTTTTGAATGTCTGCCATTTTTTGCTCCTATTTTGTAGGTAATCAGAAATTACATTCTGATACTTATTGATTCTTTTTTCCATACTCTGCAGAAACACGTGCAAGGCGTGAACCCGGTTCGACCAAGATACGCGCGATTGTACCACGAATTTCCAACAGCGAAGGAAGCTTGGATAATTGCACAATGTCGTCCACGCCCAAGACATCCGCATCCATTTTACCACCAACAATTGTCAGGTTTGGATGTGCTTCGGCAAATTTGACCAATACTTTTGAAACAGCATAACCATCGGTTGCCACTGCAACGGCGGTTGGACGTTTCATCATATCGGAAACGGCTTCAAAATTAGAATCTTTCAAAGCCAATTTCATCAAACGGTTTTTAACGACTTTGAAAACAGAAACCAATGGGCGCAATTCATTACGCAACCCTTCCATTTCTTGAACGGTTAAACCGTGGTTTTCAACGACAAACACACCGTTTGCTTCTTTCAAGGACGACTGCAACGCTGAAATCAAAGTTGACTTATCTTCGCGTTTCATCTTTTTACCCTTACTTCTGATTTATTTAGAAAAAAATCCAAATAAACCTTCTTTTGTTAAACTATCCATCCGGTTTTGCCCGGGATGGGACCATTTCCTGTCCCAAAGAATCTTCTTTGTCTATGATGGGAATTAAGCGTTGCCGCACCATCAGTCTCGGACAGAAATCTTGTTTGTTGTGGGATATCAATATGACAT
>CADARU010000008.1 GCA_902790415.1 uncultured Pseudomonadota bacterium
TATTTACTTCTTCTTTTACAACAGGTTGCGCAACTTCACCCAATGTCGCCTTTTTTACAGCCAACGTTTGCTCTGGCAAAACTTGAATTTGAACCTTGGCCAAATTTGTCAGACCAATGCGAGATGCCGCCGCCGGGGACAAATCGATAATACGTGTATTCACAAAAGGTCCGCGATTATTTATACGAACGACAACCGATTGACCGTTCTCCACATTTGTAACACGCGCGATTGTTGGTAAAGGTAATGTTTTACTGGTCGCGACCATTTGTGTCATGTCATAGGTTTCACCATTACTGGTCTTTACACCATTTAATTCAGATGGAATTATACCCGCAATACCGGTTTGGTTATATCCCAAATCTTCAGACGGGATATATTGTACTTCTTCAACACGATAAGGACTGCCAACATAATAACGTGGTGCCGCCGCCATCAAATATGTGTCATTTAACGATTGTTCTTCAACCAAGGATTCTTCACCAAACTCACCACCATACATACCGTTTGTGTTTTTTGTGTCGGCACACGCCGCAACCAACGCAGTCAAAACCGCCAAAGAAATCAATTTTTTCATTTTAGGGACTCCTTACATTCTTTATATGGTGATTATACCACATAAAAAAGTGTCTTTCAACCCCAATTTGATTTATATTTTTTTGTTCAAAATGTATGCTAACGGTAAATAAATCGTACCATAACCAACAATGGCGGCACCCAACATCCAAATACTGTTTATCGGCACAAACCACAGTCCAACCCCCAACCCGGCGGACAATAGCGCAAAAATCGCCGCCGCACGCAATGTACGCGCATCTGTTTTAACCAGGCCACGCCGGCGACATGCGCACCCCAACAGATAATTTTTAACATATCCACTAATCACAACACCAACCGGTATCGCCAAATAACCAATAAACACAAACAAGGTCAAATAAATTACGGATGCAACACCTAATGAAACCATGCTGGTTTTCACAGGCGTTTTGACATCCTGGCTGGCATACAGGGTTTTGCTGTAAATCTGGCTGATTAACATGGCGGGCAAAACAAAAACCTGAATCATTATTGCGATTGAAACCGCATGTGTTGATTCCGGGGTCCATGCGCCATATTCAAACAAATATTTTATAATTGGATGCGCCAAAACAAACAGCCCCGCCACACAGGGTAATATTAACATCAAAGATTGTCGCATAGATGAATTCTGTTGGATGTAAACACTGCGCATATTTTTGTCCGCCAACGCATTAGATATTGACGACATCAACACCGTTCCAACCGCCAAACCAATCATCGCAAAGGGTAACTGAACAATTCTATCAGAATAATACAACCAAGAAACCGCCCCACTCTGCCAACTGGCCACCAGGGTTCCTAAAATTATTGTTATTTGATAAAAACCACTGCCGACTATGCTGACCCCGAAACGTTTAAACATTGTTTTTATCCCCGGGGTCCAATGTGGTACAACCAAACGCAATCCAAAATGATGCCGGCGAATTCGCGACCACAAAACGCCACACTGAATCACGCCAGATAAAACCACCGTTGCGGCCATAATGTATAAAACAGTATCAGAGGCACCGAAACGCATCGAAACCAATAATGCCAATATCAACATGATGTTTAGCATAACTGGCATAAACGCCGCCAAAACGAACCGCGAAAAAGCATTTAACACCGCCGAAAAAAATGCCGCACTGCATATAAATATGACATAGAAAAACATTATACGTGAAATAACAACCGTCATTTCCATTTTGCCAGGTACCGCCGAAAACCCAGGTGCCAACCCCCACACCACCAACGGCATAAATATTTCAAACACCAATGTCAATCCCAACAAAACGACCATTAACCAAGAAAAGACATTTTTTGCAAAATCTTCATCTTTCTTGGAATCAGTGTACATGGGGATAAATATTGCCGACAATGCGCCTTCACCCAACAAATCGCGGAATAAATTCGGCAATTTAAATGCCGCCAGAAATATATCAGACATACGACCCGCGCCCAAAACACGCGCAATCAGCATATCCCGAACAAATCCAAATATGCGACTAATTCCGGTCATAAGGCCGACCCCGAAAATATGTTTGCCAAGTTTCATAGTTTTGATTATACTCATCATAAACAAACAAAATCAAGACAGGAATAAAAAGATATGAAAAAAATTTTTTCTTTGTTTTTCGCGATTTTTTTAATTGCGGGATGTTCATCTGATTCGGAAATCGTACCAATCGAACCGTTGGCCGATATTTATGAAGCGGCATATTCTGAATTTCAAGACCGCGATTATGCGGATGCCGCCGAAAAATTCTTACAGGCCGAAACCCAATACCCAACCAGCGAATGGGCCCCTGATGCATTAATTATGGCCGCGTATTCTCAATATCTGGACGATGATTTTGCAACCGCGATTATGACAACAGACCGCTTTATGCGCTTTCACCCCGGCAACAAAGACGTTGCCTATGTTATGTATTTGCGCGGAATGTGCTACTATCGCCAGGTCAGCGATGTGCGCCGCGAACCGGGAATGTCAGTATATGCATTACAACAATTTCAACAACTGGTGGACCGTTTCCCAAATTCCCCATATACCAAAAACGCAAAGAATAAAATCATTATCTTAAAAAATTATATTGCCGGAAAACTGATGTATTCTGCGCGTAATGATATGCGCAAGCAAAACTGGACCAGCGCAATATCATCACTGCAAACGATTATTTCTGATGCCCAAGAAACCGCTATGACACCCGAGGCATTATATCGTCTAACCGAAGCATATACCGCAATTGGTTTGCCCGCCCAGGCCGATGGTTACGGTGAAATGTTGAAATTGAATTTCCCAGAAAGTAAATGGACAGAAAAATTGGATAAATAAAACGACATGAAAAACCTGACCGATGAAGATATTGCAAAAATGATAGGTACCGATTTCTCACCAGAGGTACGCAGTGTTCAAAGTCAAGTTCGGCGTGAATTACATTTATCAACCAGAATCCCAAAAAAAATCGAGATTCCCGAACATGCAACGTTGGATTTGCACATGCATACCATTGAACAATCTTGGAACGAAATATTGGAACTGGCAATATCAGGTGTCAAAACCGCAACAATTATAACTGGGGCCAGTGGAATATTAAAAATAAAATTTCAAGATTGGGTTCGCGACAGTATTTTGACCCCGTATATTGTTTCTTGTTCCCCATTAAATAACGGCAGTTTCGCGGTTAAATTCAGAAAATTAACCGAATAAAAAAACTGTTGAATAAAATTGGTGTATTTTATAGCATCTGTATTATGAAAAAAGTTAAAACTGTTTACGATCATATTCGCAGTAACAATATAAAAACCGCAATCTTGGTTATATTGTTTCCTGTTATTTTTATTGCGTTGGTATTTTTATTTACATGGATTGTTGCACCGGCAAGTGATGCAATTAATATTGCAATCGGTGTCGCGGCACCAACGTTTGTGATATGTATGATATGGATGCTGATATCATGGGCTTTTGGTGATTCTATGATGTTGCATATGGCGAACGCACACCAGATAAACGATAATGACGCACAAAACAAATATATATACAGGTTGGTTGAAAATGTCGCGTTGGCGGCAGGACTGCCGACACCACGTGTTTATATCATAGAAGAATCTGGACTAAACGCATTTGCAACGGGGCGAACACCAGCGGATGCAACGGTGGCATTAACACGCGGAATAATAAACAAATTGGATAAATTAGAATTAGAAGGTGTAATTGCACACGAAATGTCGCATATTGGCAATCGCGATATTCGATTGGAAATGTTCGTTATTACCGGACTTGGGGTAACGGTGTTTATTTCTGATATGATATTACACAGCATTACACACGCATCACACGCACGCGATGAAAAAGATAACAGTGCGGCGGTGCTGTTTATGGTATGGTTGGCATTTTTTGTGTTTAATTTGATTATTAGTCCATTATTGCACATGGCCATTTCACGCAAGCGCGAATTTGCCGCCGATGCGACCGGTGCGCAAATCACACGTAACCCCGCGGCATTGGCATCGGCATTGCGTAAAATTTCTGATAATCCCAATGTGGCCAGTTTATCTGACCGCAAATCCATGGCGGCAATATGTATTGCAAACCCAACAGGGAAAAAGTCATTGGTATCCGAACTGATGGCAACACATCCACCGGTGGAAGAAAGAATTAAACGTCTGGAATCTATGTAACAAACGACAAGGAGAAAAAGAAATGGCGAATCTGCATTTTCATTATGGTGTTATGAGCAGTTCTAAATCTGCCGCGCTGTTGATAAACGCGTATAATTTCAAGAAAAACGGTATAAAGGTGGAACTGATAAAACCGGCCATAGATAATAGATTTGGCGAAAAAACCATAGATTCCAGGATTGGATTATCTGACACAGCAACGGCAATACCAAATTTTCAAAATTATATTGTTGGCGAAGATACGCGCGTTTTACTGGTAGATGAAATCCAGTTTTTTTCACCATCTGATATAGACCGCCTGGTTGATATTGCCGATAATAAAAACAAAATTGTCATGTGCTATGGTCTGATGGTGGACAGCAATGAAAAAATGTTCCCTGCATCACAAAGGTTAATCGAGGTTGGCGCAAAATTGCACCGTATGGAATCGAACTGTCAAATTCAGGGCTGTATGCACCTGGCAACACATCATTTACGTTTTGATTCCAATGGCAAAGTCATCCACAGTGGCGACCAAATTGCCCTGGGCGACAGCAATTATAAATCAGTATGCCGTAAACACTATAATCAGATGTACCACAGCAAACAACACTAATGGTATCAAGATTTTTTCAACGGTGTTTCATAAACATAAATATTATTCACATACCACTTGCCACCATACATTGTGCCGCCGCCAACACGTTCTAATACACGCGTTGGTTTGATACCCGGGATTGGCACCGCCAAGGTAATAATTACACGAAAACGGCCGGCAACATCAATCAATCGGTCATTTACACTGGGCCCCAGGTACGCAATACCTATATCATACTTTTTGCGCGTACGCGCCAGGTATTCAAACGCATCCGCCGCCGCCAATTCAACTTTCTTGGCATGAAAAATACGATTTTTAATACGCGCCAACGTCAAACTATGCCAAGTGTTTTCGATTGCGATTACACGCATATTGCATTGTCGCGCGACCATACGTGCCAACGCACAATCGCCCGCCCCAATATCAACCGCAGTTTTATATTGGGAATAATGTTTTTGAATTTCGGCAATTAACGCGTGGCGCATGCGGCGACTACTGGCCACAAATGGGATTTGTTTTTTAATATTAACACAAATAATTTTGTCGATAAACACCAATAAAAAATGGAATTCCATCAAAACAATCGCAATTATCGCACCCCAAAAAACAAAATGCACCCAAAACATAAAAACCTCGCTTTGGTTCCAAGGGTATGCAAAAAACGTTAAAAAGTAAATATTTTTTCTTGCAATCGGGATAAATTTGTATAAAATACACTTCGTTGCACCCATAGCTCAACTGGATAAAGCGTCTGACTACGGATCAGAAGACTGAGGGTTCGAATCCTTCTGGGTGCGCCAGAATAAAAATGAAAACACGACCTTGTGTCGTGTTTTTGTTTTTACTGTTGGAACAACGGGGATGAGAACCCGACCAGAGGGTTCGAAAACAAGTAGATTTCACAAAAAAAGTGTAGTGAAATCGTTACGGTTTGCGCGCAGCCGGCACATCGTGCCGTGCGAGCGAATCCTTCTGGGTGCGCCACGAATTCAAAACCGGCTTTTGCCGGTTTTTAATTTGTCTGTGTGCCCAAGGATGAGAACCCAATAAAAGTTGCTACGCAACAAGGGGTTTAAACGAAATTCAAAAACGCCCAAACGGGCGTTTTTTTACAGCAAATTATTTCTTAACTGTATCAACCGGTGTGGGGGTTGGTGTTCCCGCCGGGATTGGTGTGCTTTCCGGTGTTGCCGGTTGCGCCGCATCGGTTTGAACCAATTCTTGGTGTAATTCACTGGGGCCAACGTTATTTGCGGTTTTAGATGAAACCAATGCCAACGCCGCACACAACACAAAGAACAATACCGCCAACCAAGATGTTAATTTTGTTAAAAAGTTCCCCGCCGCCGCACCGGTCAACGCGCCACCAAACATGGATGCCGCCGCCGAACCAGACATACCACTGCCTTCGGATTTTTGTAACAAAATCAGCCCGGTCATAAATACCGCAACAATTATTAATAATACCAATAATATTGAAAACATATTTTTATCCTTTGATTATTTTTTATGATTTTAATTGTCAGAATCCATATTTGCAAGTTTTTTAAACAACGCCGCCGCCGCCGCACGTGATGCAATCTTCTTAGATGCCCCACCACCGGTTGCCTGCTGGCCCATTGCGGTTACGGTTGCCGTAAATATCGGACAATGTGCCGGGCCGTTGGGTTCCATAAATTCATAGGTTGGCAACGCCCCATTATCGTTCTTTTGAACATATTCTTGCAATTTTGTTTTGGCATCTTTTGGTGCCTCGGCTTCGGCGGCGGCCAAATCACGCCATATATCAAAAATATATTTGCGGGTCTGTTCAAAACCGCTGTCATAAAACATGGCACCCAAAACAGCCTCCATCGCGTTGGCCAACAAATGACGTTTACGGCCACCCGTTATATGCCCATGTCGCAAAGATTTTTCCAGTTCTATTTTTATTGCAACATCTGCCAATGTATCGGTTGATACCAATACCGCATGACGGCGCGCCAATTCGCCCTCGGTTTCGTTGGGGTACATTTCATATAACAATATCGCAACACTAAGGCCCAACACCCTATCGCCTAAAAATTCCAGACGTTCATTATTATGTTCGTTATTAACGCCACTTTGCGTTAATGCCAAATCTAATAAACCTTCATCTTTAAATTTATACTTTAATTTCATTTTTATTTTATCCCTTTGCCAAATCTGTCCCAACGGATTTTATCACCCCAACGCCAAAATGCAAGCAATGGCGCGGCATAATTATGCGAATACCACAAGAAACGCGCACGTCCCAAGACATTTTCAACCGGGACAAATCCGACATTGGCGCGACTGTCCAAACTGTTATCACGATTATCACCCATAAAGAACAAATGCTTTTCGGGAACCGTAAATATCGGCGTGTTATCCAATGGTTCGTTATCAGATTCTTCAATAATACTGTGTTCGACACCGTTTGGCAAAACTTCGGTGTATTCGGTGGCATCTATGATAGAACACCTGTCGCCAAAGGGCGGAAACGCATCATCAGGGCGGTATTCAATAGTGTAATTAAATGTTGCCGGCGCGTTATCGACCCATATTTTATTGCCCTTAATCACCATGTTATCACGATAGCAACCAACCCCACGCAACGAACGCGCCAAAATCGCCGTAACATATTTGCGCGGATTTTTGCGTTCAACCATTTTACCGTTTATATACAGGCGACCATCAACAACCTGAATCGTGTCGCCGGGTACACCAATCAGACGTTTAATATAATCCTGGGATTCATTAACAGGATTGCGAAACACAATAACATCACCAACATTTGGATTTGATGCGAAAAACCGACCGTTCCATAAATGCCAAGAACCAAACGGAAAGGAATAACGCGAATAACCGTACGACCATTTGGTTACAAATATATGGTCCCCAATATGCAATGATGGAATCATTGAACCAGATGGAATATTAAACGGTTCCAAGAATAAACTGCGAAAGACAATCGCAATCAATATACCATAAAATATTGTATTAAACCATTCACGTACCGCGTTTTTTGGGTGTTTGCCAGACATTTTATTTCCTTTCTTTAAATAAATAACTTTTTTATATTAGAACTTGAATCCGGCCCACGCAAGTTCTAATATCAAAATATGATATCTTTGAGTTCTGTAATATTTAATGGTATGGACGCAACCAAGATAGATGTCCAAGTGCAAATTTCCGCCGGCCTGTCCAAGCCGGAATTTAACATCATTGGGTTGGCCGATCGCGCGGTCAAAGAATCCGCAGAAAGAATCAGAAATGTTTTGGCGGCGTTGGGGTTACAATTACCGGCAAAACGTCTGACGGTTAACCTGTCCCCGGCCGATGTGGAAAAAAGTGGCGCGCATTTTGATTTGCCTATTTTGTGCGGGATATTGTGTGCTTTTGATGTATTGCCGGAATCAGAACTTTCTAAATACATAATCATTGGCGAAGTTGGATTGAACGGTGCAATCGTTAAAACCAACGGTGTTTTACCGGCCAGTGTTTGGGCCAATAAAAATGGCATGGGAATAATTTGCCCTGGCGACCAAGGAACCGAGGCGCGCTGGGCCGGACACGATAAAATATTGGCACCATTTCATGTATTAGAACTGATAAATCATTTTAATGGACGTGCGATATTACCACTGCCGGATGCGGTGGCACCGCGCCAAGAAATTAACACGAACATTGATATGGCCGAAGTTCATGGCCAGGCCGCCGCCAAACGCGCACTGGAAATCGCCGCAGCGGGCGGACACGCAATGTTAATGATTGGACCACCGGGATCGGGCAAAACAATGCTGGCATCACGACTGGCAACAATTTTACCAGAAATGACACCTGATGAAGTACTGGAAACATCCATTATTTATTCTATTGCCGGTCAATTAGATAACAAGACGTTAATGTCGCATCGCCCTTTCCGCAGTGTTCACCATACATCCAGCCCGGTTTCTCTGGCCGGTGGCGGTTCGGATGCACGTCCCGGTGAAATATCTTTGGCACATAATGGGGTTTTGTTTTTAGACGAATTGCCGGAATTTAACCGCGCAACATTGGAAATTTTACGTCAACCAATGGAATCTGGGAAAATCATGATTTCGCGTGCGCGGCGCAATGCGACATACCCGGCACGTTTTCAACTGATTGCGGCAATGAATCCATGCCCATGTGGCCACCTGGGGAATGCCGCCCTGTCCTGTTCCAAGGCACCAAGATGTGCCGAGGCATATCAGAATAAAATATCTGGACCATTACTGGACAGAATCGATTTACACGTTGATGTTGATGCCGTAAATCCATGGGAAATGAAAACGCCAGATTCGACACCTTCGGAAACCAGTGCGACCGTACGCGCACGTGTCGTTGCCGCACGCAATCGTCAAATCGCACGTCAAGGATATGTTAACGCACTGTTAGATGGCGCAGATTTAGATAAATATGTATGTCTGGACGAAAAACTGACCGAATTTTTAAATATGGCGGCCGAAAAAATGGGTATGTCCGCACGTGGATACAATCGTATAAAACGTATTGCGCGCACAATCGCCGATTTACGTGGGGCCGACAAAATAGAAATGGGCGACATTGCCGAAGCACTATCATATCGCCCAATAAATCGTGGTAAATACGGTGTTAAATCCGGGAACTAGAATTCAAAGCGCAACCCCAGCATCACATTTGTATACAATGCACTTTTTGCACTGAACGTGTCCAGTTTACGGGTTTCATCCTCGTTTGTTAAGGAATATTTAATTTTTGGAATGAACGCGACACGCGCACCAAAATCCATAAATAAATTATCCGTCAAACCATACGAAAGACCTAATGCGCCAACGGCCGCAATATTATTAGTATCGGTTTTTGACTGATAGAATTGAATAACGCCATTATCGTTGGCTTCACCAAAATTGGTTAAATCTTCGGACAAAGACAAATCCGACCATGGATCAGATAAATTTAATACGGTGCGACTGTTTGCATAACCAAAACCAACGCCAATATATGGGATTATCGTGTGCAATGGCTTTATATACCCGCTAAAGAAATCATAAAATGCCATAACACTGATAATATCAGAAGACACCGTTGATTGAACCGCACCACTTTCAACATTGATTGTATCACCACCGGTCAATTTCATATTGCCCTTGAACAACGGTGATGTATTATAATCTATTTCGGAAAAATGGTCCCAGCCCAGTTCAAAGCGCCATTGGGGCGAATCCGGCAAAGTAATGCCAACACTGGCCCCCGCGGCAAAAGCAAAATCAGATAACTTTTTATCAATGCCCAATGATTTAAATTCACCAGACCCCGCATAATCAAATCCGTCATAACCATCGCAAGAACCGCCAGAAGCAGCGACAACTTCGCCAGTGTCATAGTTTACACAATATTCGGAAACAACACTAACGAAATCATTGTGCATTTTCGACATCAAATACGTTGCCCCCGCGCGAAGCGATACAACCGTACGCATGCCATTATCATAATACCCCGGATTATAAGTATATTCCCCAGAATATTGCCAGTTTGCAAATGCCGATGTACCACAAACCGCGGCCACAATCGGGAAAAATAAAAGTAAATTTTTTGTTTTCATGTTGATAATTATATCACAAAAAACACTTAAAACCAAATAGATTTTATGTTACAATAGACACCATGATTACGGAAATACTTTTACTAATTTTAGGGTTTGTTTTATTGGTTCGCGGCGCAGATGTGTTTGTTGATGCCGCCGCCGGAATCGCACGAAAGTTCAAAATACCGGCCATAATTATCGGCACAACCATTGTTGCCATCGGTACCAGCGCACCCGAGGCCGCCATTAGTATCATCGCCGCATTAAAAGGCGCGGACGGCGTATCGGTTGGGAACGTTATCGGTTCTAATATCACGAACATATTTCTAATCTTGGGGGTAACAGCGGCGATTGGAACGATACCGGTTCATAAAAATACAAAAAAGTATGAATTGCCTTTTGTGGGTTTTATCACATTATTACTGGCAATATTTGGATTGACATTGGGGCAAATATCACGTGGCGCAGCAATTATATTATTAGCACTGTTTGTCGCGTTTTTAATTTACATGATTATCATGGCACGCAAATCAGACGATGTGCCAGACGACATTAAACCTGTATCACTGGGGGCCGGCGCGGTATTGATAATTGCGGGTATCGCCGCCCTGGTGTATGGCAGTAATATGGTCGTAGATTCTGCAACCGCGATTGCACAACATGTTGGTGTTTCGGACCGCGTTATTGGATTAACCCTGATTGCACTGGGGACCAGTTTGCCTGAATTGGTCGTATGCATAATCGCGGCAATAAAACGTCAATATGATTTAGCAATCGGTAACATCGTTGGTTCAAATATCTTTAATATATTGTTCGTGTTGGGCATGGCGGCGGCAATTCGTCCGATACCGTTCCAGATTGCTTTTCTAACCGATACTGCGGTTGCATTAGGCGCGATTGCAATGTTAATACTGTTCACATATCGCGGTTCAAAATTGACACGTATAGGCGGGATAGTGTTTTTATTATCATATATAGCATACACTGCGTATTTGGTGATAGAGTAATATCATATCATGCACAAATCTGCGTTTTTTAAAGGACAAAAACGAACGTTTATGTCTAGGCGTTTTTCGTAAAAAAAATTCCCGGTTTTTCGGGATTTTTTGTTTTGCAAAAACACACCGTCAAAAACGTTCGTTTTTGATACAATCATATTATATTGAGAATATTTACAATAAAAACAAACAAAAAGGAAGTAAAATGAAAAAACTTTTCAATTTTTCTGAAGGCAGAGAAAAACTAATTTTATTAGAAAAAATGCAAGAATTGCGCGACATATTGGAAAAAATGCCAAAACGCCCAAAATTAACCGAAACAACACCATGGCAAACCAGTTTTTTAAAGCTTTATAATCATTTGTTTGAAACAGGTACAAAATTGAAAGAATTTTTTGATAAAAATCCAATAAAAAAAATGAATACAGATTTGAAAAAATTTGAAATACCTGTAACAATCCCAGAAGAAAATATTAAATGGTACATGGAATTTGCACATGCGCCCGTTGATTCTTTCTCACAGGTACCCGAAAAGATGCAAAAAAATGCCGCGGTTTATAATTATGCCGGCGATGGTTATATAGATTATAAAAAGATAGCAGACATCGCCAAGGAACCGCATAGCGCGGCCTCACTGCAAGCAATTTTGAACAAAAATGAAAGGGCTACTACGGACATTTGTATTGCGATTTTGTGTCAAGATACAATGATAGAACAAGAGATAGAAATAAAAAAAATACAAGACAATTTAAAAGAAACATTAGCTAAACAAGAAAAACCTAAAACAAATATTTTTGACATGTTTAGCAAATCAAAATATTTTGAACAGAAACTTTAAAAAATTAAAACCGGTGTAAAATCGGTTTTTTTATAGTCCGTCTTCGTTCGCAAAATCTACTTGTTGTCGAACCGCTCGGTTCTCGTCCGAAACATAATCAGACCAAAAATAAAACCGGTGTAAAACCGGTTTGAATTTTTGGTGGAGCTGATCGGACTCGAACCGACGACCCCTTGCATGCCATGCAAGTGCTCTACCAACTGAGCTACAACCCCATTTCGGATTGTTATTCTATATTTCTTCTTGCCAAATGTCAAATAGATTTGCTAATCTCTTTTTAAACCCAAGGAGATTAAGTATGGATTATCAATCTTTAAAAGCCGAAGTCGAACAAAAGACCGCACAAACTATCGAAGTTTTAAAAAATGAATATGCCGGCCTGCGCACCGGACGCGCGTCAACACACCTGTTGGATGGTGTTCGTGTGGAAACATACGGTTCTGATATGCCGTTAAATCAACTGGCCACCGTTTCAACACCTGACAATCAGACACTTAGCGTTACCGTATGGGACATTTCTAATGTTGGTGCGGTTGAAAAAGCGATTCGTGATTCTGGGTTGGGCTTAAACCCAATGAGCGCCGGTGGCGTTATCAGATTGAATATGCCACCATTGACCGAAGAACGTCGTAAAGAATTAACCAAGGTTGCCGGCAAGTATGCCGAAGAAGCAAAAATTTCTATGCGCAATATTCGCCAAGATGCAATGGGCAAAGTTAAACGCGCCGTTACCGACAAAGAAATTTCCGAAGATGACCAGCGCAAATACGAAGATGATTTACAAAAACTGTTTGATGCACGTGCCGGTGAAGTTGATGCATTGGCAAAACAAAAAGAAACAGATATTATGTCTGTCTAATTATTGCAAACTGTTTTATGTATAACAAAAAATCGGGATAAAAAATGTTTAATTTATTCAAAAAAAAGACCGCAGTTACACAACCAACAAAAATTCCTAAACACATCGCATTTATTTGTGATGGGAATCGGCGTTGGGCGGAAATGCGTGGTCTGCCACCTTTGATGGGGCACAAGGCCGGAATTGCAAACTTTGAAAACTTGGTTGATTGGTTTTTTGCACGTGGTGTAACAACGGTTACGTTCTTTTTATTTTCAACAGAAAATTGGAATCGCACCAAGGAAGAAATTGATTTCTTGATGGATTTATTTTACAACGAAATGAAAAAGAATCTGAAACACGCATTGGAAAAAAATTTACGCTATCGCGTAATTGGTACACGCGACAGATTGCCAAAAAAATTGGCAAACATGTGCGATAAATTGGAACAAGAATCCGCAGAAAATACCGGCGGAACGGTTGTGTTCGCATTAAATTACGGTGGCCAAGATGAAATTGTTAACGCGGTTAACGCGGCCATCGCCGAAGGCGCACCGGTTACACGCGAAACATTTGAAACGTTTTTAGATACCGGGGAATTATTACCTATTGATTTGATGGTCAGAACTAGCAATGAATTTAGGATTTCTAATTTCTTGTTATGGAAATTGGCGTATGCGGAATTACTGTTTATTCCTGAACACTGGCCAGATTTGGTAAAAAGTGAGAAATTATGGCAATTTGTTTTGGATGAATATTCTAAACGCAACAGAAGATTTGGTGGTGGGAAAAAACTGAATTATTCTGGACGTAAAAAGTAATCCAAGGAAAGGCATAAAAATGTCAGAAACAGCAAAAAGAATTTTGGTCGCATTTGGTATGGGCGCAGTTATTCTGGCGGCGGCATGGTTGGAAAGTGTCGGATTGGCCGCGGTATTGTGGCTGTGTACGTTGGTTGGGATTGCGATGATTGCCGAATTTGCAAAGTGTATTTGGAACGCGCCACGCAACGTTATGTTTAATCTGCGCAATGTGTGCGTGTTTTTGATGTTTTTGGCTTTGTTGGTCTTGGATGCGGTATCGTTTTGGCACCTGGGACACAGACCGATGTTGGTGTTACTGATATTACTTACCGTATGTGCGGCCGACATCGGTGCGTGGTTTTTTGGTCGGACATTTGGTGGGGATAAACTGTGGGAAAAAATATCAGAACACAAAACATGGACCGGACAAATATTTGGCATATTGTGTGGGACCGCAATGTCCGTAATTTATGGCTATATTGTTTTGAACGGATTTGTTCCGCAATTATTGTGGATTGGTATTAGTATTTCTTTGCTGTCGCAATACGGCGATTTGACCGCCAGTTTTGTAAAACGCAGATTGGGCATCAAAGATTTCAGCAATATTTTGGCCGGTCATGGCGGAATAATTGATAGATTTGATGGTTGGACATATGTCTTGCCTTTGGTTTGGATGTTATTAACAAGATAAAGAGAGGAAACCGTAATGCACACGATAACGACTATTATTGCACTGTTAATTGTTTTAGGCGTTGTGGTTTTCATACACGAACTGGGGCATTTTTTGGCGGCACGTTGGGCCGGTGCGCGCGTTGATGCGTTTTCTATTGGTTTTGGACCGGCTTTGATTAAGTGGCATGACCGGCACAATACAGTGTGGAAAATTTGTTGTTTACCGTTGGGTGGATATGTTTCTATATACGGTCAAGAAGACATGTTCAACCGCAAGAAATACCAAGAATTATCACGCGCAAAAAAACAAGGACATTATTTATCCATGCCGGCATGGAAACAATTTATTGTGATTGGTGCGGGTGTGTTTATGAACTTTGTTTTGGCATGGCTGATTTATTCGGGAATATATGCATTTAAGCCAAAAAATGTTCAATTACCGGTTGTTGGTCAGGTTATCCAAGGCAGTGTCGCATTTAAATCAGGGGTCAAGCCAGGCGATATTATCGTTAAGATAGATAAAAGTAATATCACAAACTGGGGCGAAATTATCATCGCCAAAGAATTAGCCGCAGCCAGGGATGCAAATGTAACATTGGCGCGTGGCGACAAACTGGTCCAGGTAAAATTGGCACCTGCACCACGTTGGGGATTGGTTGCCGATGGCAGCAAAACAGAATTTAGAAAAAAGGGATTTTTTGGCGCGCTATATTCCGGCGCACGTGAAACATATTATCAATCTAAAACATTGCTGACCGTATTAAAGCAAATTGTAACCGGTGAACGTTCGGCGAAACAACTGGGGTCGTTTATTACAATCGCCCAGGTTTCTGGCCAGGCAATGGCAACCGGATTCTTTGCTCTGTTGACCATTATTGCCTTGCTGTCGGTGAATCTTGGTGTTATAAATTTATTACCGATACCGGTATTGGATGGTGGATACCTGTTAATCCTTGTCATAGAAGGTATAACACGTAAAAAACTGGGGGGACGTGGCATGGAAATCGCGATTGTATGTGGTTGGATTTTCTTGGCTGCGGTGTTGGCTTTAACAATGTGGAACGATTTAGTTCGAGTATTTGGGTAACAAACAATGAAGAAAATATTAACAACAATTTTAACACTGTTTTTTATAACAACCGCGAACGCAGAAACCGTTTCACGTATTAGTGTTAATGGTAATCAACGTATGGATGCGGAATCTGTACGAATACTGACCGAAACAAAAATTGGCGACAATGTCAATAATGAACGTGTTAATCAGATTGCAAAAAAACTGCAAGAAAGTGGATATTTTTCCAAGGTTAACGTAAATATGGTTGGCGGAACATTGAAAATCGATGTGTCTGAATCGCCAATCGTAAATATGGTTACGGTCGAAGGAAACGATGACATTTCAACGGATGATTTAAAAAAAGAAATTAAATTAAAAGAACGCTCTTCTTTTGACCAATCGGTCGTTGGCGGCGACGTGGCACGTATGTTGACCGTATATCAACGCAAAGGATATTTTGGCACAAAAATTTCACCCAAAAAGATTTCTTTGGGCGACAATCGTGTCAATGTTGTATATGAAATTAGCGAAGGTCATCCGACATGGATTGATTCCATTGACTTTGAAGGTAACAAAGTGTTTAGCGATCGTGTTTTGCGTGGCGAAATACTATCACGCGAATATGCATGGTGGCGATTTATGGCACAATTTGATGTGTATGATGAAGACCGTATTAAATATGACCAACAAATGTTGCACCAGTTTTATTTGCGGAACGGATATGTCGATTTCCAGGTAAAAAACACCAAGGGTACATTTACCCCAGACCGCGAATATTATTCTGTGGTATTTACTGTCGATGAGGGCGAAAAGTATAAAATTGGCAAATTGGATATAGATAACCCTTTTCCGGATGTGCCGAACGATGAACTATACGATGCGATGAAAACGTCCACCGGTGATACATACAATGTTGATGAAATAGAGGCAACCATTAGCGCGTTGCGCGGTACCATCGCAGATCATGGCTATGCATTTATAAACGTTGAACCAATTCCAACAAAAAACGATTCTGACAAAACGATTGATATAAAATTCAAAATTCAAAAAACAAATCGGGTTTATTTGAATTCTATTAACATTTTGGGCAACGTTCGCACATTTGATTCTGTGATAAACCAACTGATTCCAATGCGCGCCGGCGATCCGTTTTCATTGCAAACAATCGAACAAGGCCGTCAAAAACTGATGCGCACACGTTATTTCAAAGACGTTCAAATGATTCCCAGTCGTGTTGCCGGGGAAAATATGATGGCATTGGATGTCAAGGTTGAAGAACAACCAACCGGAGAATTATCTGGTGGTGTTGGTTGGTCTAATATAAACGGATTTATGGTTGATGCCGGTATTACCGAAAATAATTTTATGGGCCGCGGTCAAATTGTTCAGTTGCGTGGTTCTATCGCACAATATCAAAAACAGGCATTGTTTAGTTTTACCGAACCGTTCTTGTTCGGGCGTGCGTTATCTGGTGGATTTGATGTTTCCTATACAATGTATGATTATAAAAAGTTGGGTGGATATGGTTACGATCGCGATTCTTTGGTTATCGCCGGGCGTTTGGGATGGCAATTAACGGATCACTGGTCCCAGACGATGCGCCTGTCTGCAACATTTGACCAAAACTATGATTTGCAAGTCGGTGGATGGCAGGATGCAACCCTGTACACATTGGGGACATATTTTAAATATTATAATCTAGACACCAATTTCCAACAAAACACCCATACCGGATTGGTCGGTAATTTTGGATTGGCATACACCGGGTTTGGCGGCACCGAAACATTTATGCGATATAATGCCGATATAACCGCAATGGTAAAGTTCTTGGATGACAGATGGCAATTAAAAACATCTGTGGATTTCGGGATGATACAAACATTGGGTGATGATTACATACCACGTGTTTACCGCTATTTCTTGGGTGGTGAATCACTGCGCGGTTTTGACGTTGCCGGCGTAGGCAGTCGTAATTGGCGTTTATCATCATACGCATTGGGTGGTATGTGGAAATTAAATGGTTCAACACAATTAAATTTCCCGGTATTTATCCCTGATGAATATCAGATTAAGGGATTTGTTTTTGCCGATTATGGTATTTTGGGTCGTCCACCAAAATTGGATTACACATATATGGGCAAAGATAATTTGATTGATCAAGATTTACGCACATCTGTTGGTGTTGGTATATATTGGAACACACCGATGGGCCCAATGAATTTCAGTTGGGGTTGGCCATTAAAAATGAATAAATATGACCGCGAAAGACGTTTCTTGTTATCGTTTGAAACCCAATTTTAATAGTGTATTTACACTTGACCCATGTAATCAAATTTTTTTATAATGGTTTTAACCTAGGGGGAAAATATATGAAAAAAATTATTCTTGGATTATTTTTGGGATTAGTTCTGGCGGGCTGTGGTCAAATTTATGACCGCGAACCGGTTGGCATTGGATACGATACAAACGAATTAAAACTGAGTCCTTGCGCATGCATGATGGTATATCGTGCATAGGTGTTGTACGTATTTAATTTGGGGGAACGGCGAGAGTGTTAAACTATCCGGACAATTTTGATACACCTGCGTTTCCTGCGGGGAAACGGATTTCTGTTGCGCGTATTGCGGCAATTTGTTGTATGTCCGCATTTTTCGTGATTATTTGTATGTGCGGTGCAATATGGTGGCTGAACACCAAAAAAAGTATTTCACCTGTTCTGATTTTTGTTGATTCTGTAACCGGTCAATGGCAAGTTGCCGGCAAAAAAGCAAACAATCAAGAATCAGAATATTATTATGTGGTCCAAAAGTCTTTGGTTGGTGTTTTTACCGAAAAATGGTTTAATATTTCAACAAATCCTGAAAAAAACATGTTAATGTGGGGACGCTGTAATCGTGATGAAATTTGCACTAATCGCATAGAACAAACAAATATTGCGAATTCTGGTTGTGATATTTTCTGTATGTCTGATGAAAAAACGTATAAAGATTTCATAGAAAAAGTTGTTCCGATATATCAAACACGCGCATCTTTTGGTGAACAATGGTCGGTCAATGTAAATACTATCACTGTTTCACCAGATGGCAACATAAGTGAAAATGGCGGCCAATGGATTGTTAATGCCCATGTACGCGCCGTTCCGGGGCCGGGATTCAATATTATCGCGTATGTTAGTTTGGCACGAAACGTTTCGGATTATCCACAAACACTGGGGTATTATATAAACAATTTTAACGCATATAACGTACAACAATGAAAAAGATACTTGGTTTTTTTGTTGGTTTTTTAATAATGTTGATGACGTTTGTCATGCTGTATATGGCCAGTGCGATATACGACACAAACAACCGCATCCACGTTGAACCGTTTTTCTTGCGTGATAATACGGTGCAAAATGTTGGCGCACCAAAAAATATGTCCGAAGTTGAAAACAAAAAACTACAAAATTGGTTGATTAAAAAATTTGTTACAGAATATTTTTATGTTACACCCAATGAAACAAATATAGAAAATCGTCAAAAGAAATTATCACCATTGTATTATCTGGCGACACCTGCGGTGTTTAAAGAGTGGCAAGATGTAATTGCCCCAATGTTAACAGAAATGGCAACCAAAGGTATGCGACAAACCGTTCACGTGTTTGATGAAATGCCGCAAATGGTGGACAGTAATTATTTGCAGGTTGATTATGAATTGAAAACATGGTATAAACCAAATGATATGGCCGAAGTTCCAAAGGTTACACGTGGCACAATGTATATAAGTATTCAATACTCTAATGCCGAAATTAAATTAAAAACGCCTGCTACTTTGGTACATAAAAAATTACTGGAAGGAATTGACCCCGCGGTGGTTTTTGTGTTTAGGGTTGATTCTGTAATGATGTCGGGAAACAAATAAATGAAGTTATTATTTAGTATTTTTTTGGGGTTCTTTTGTCTGGCCGGCAATACAGTATTTGCCGAAGATGAATTTGATTCTGAAAACTTTGATACGACCGATGATGTTACGATTACCAACGGTGATGATGCAACAAATCTGGAATGCCAGGGAATATCGTTGGAATTTAATGATGATGCAAATCCTGTGGCGGTTAATAATTTTGATATTGCCGGTATTATGTTGGGAATGAATTTTGAAGATGTTATGACGATTGCACGCGATAATGGACTTTATCGTCCGATAAAAAAGAACAGTGTCGTTTACTCTATCCACCAGGATTGGAAATATAATTTAGATTACGAATGTCGTCAAAATAATATTTTTGCGCCGGCGGCATTGGAACGCTGTATAAATTCGTTGGCAAAAAATCGTGGGGTTTTATATGCATCTGAATTGCATTTGGAACGCACAACGACCGGCGAAACCATTGACGTGTTTTTTACCAGTAATGCAACCGATAACGTTGTTTGGAAAATTGTATATAAAAACGATGTTGATGAATTAGAAGGCGATGATGAAAAATTCGCAAACCAACGCGATAAAAAAGTTATGGCATTTTGGCAAAACGTTTTGGATAAATACGGCAGTCCAAATGCCGGTGATGACAAATGGGCCAGTTCTGATAATTCATACGACCCAGTAATGACCGCTTACTTTGGCGAATTGGAATTGACCGATTGCGGCAATAAAAATGAAGACGTGGCCATAAATATTCAACAGGCAAATGATAATTTTATTGCAAAACCTTATGCGTTTTAAAATATGGATTCGTATAAAACTGGTTTGTTTTCTGAATTTATTGCACGAATGTATTTAAGGATACATGGTTTTAGAATTATATCACAACGATATATTACCGGTCGTAACACCAACCGCGCCGAAATAGATATTATCGCAAAACGCGGAAATTTAATAATCTTTGTAGAAGTTAAACACCGCAAAAATATTATGGCCGCATGGGGCGCAATCAGCCCGACACAAATAAAACGTCTGAGATTGGCGGCCGAAGGTTTTTTGTTACGCCGGCATTGGCAAGGCGATGCGCGTTTTGATGTTTTGATATTACATGGTTGGCATATAAATTGGATAAAAAATGCAATATAAATGACTTGCAAAAATTATATGTTGTGAATATAATCCTGGTACACCAAAAACCTAAAAAGGAGAAAACATGAAGAAAGTTATTTTGGCTTTGTTTGCCGTTATGACATTGGCCGCCTGCACAGGTTCTTATAAATCTGGCAATTGTGAATATGATTTCTTGTTGCACAAAGATATTTCCATTTCCAAATGGATTGGCAGCGCAACTGGCGGTTGCTAAAAGCAAAAAATCCCACAAATTGTGGGATTTTTTATTACTTGATTATTGCCGTTTTTATTAGGTTTATATCTTCTTTGATTCCATCTATTTTTAACTGTAATTGCCCGATACCAGATTCTAATAAATTTGTTCTGTTTTCTAATGTGGTTATACGGGTTGTTAAATGTTCCAAATCAACCAAGGCGTTATCTTGACGTGCGCCCCAATAAACCAGGCCGCCAATAAATACGATTAAAAACCATCCACTGCGCAACGTTTCCAAAACATTTGAAAAACTGTTATTGTGTTTTGTCATTTGATTTTCCCCGTAAAATAAGTTGTTCTATTTGATGCACTAATGCGCGTTGACCTTCTATGGTGCGCAATTCTGAATCCGATGCGTTTGGCCCCAATACGCGTTCCAACGTAATTCTGCGCAGATGCGCAATAACCTTTTGTCCTGATGCAGTTAAAAAGGTTTGCGCATAAATTTGTTCGACATTATTCATTTGTTATCCGTTTGGTTATATTAATGTTTCTTGTTCTGATACCATTTGCGCAATCGGGGCAATGTATTTTAATTCTGCATCACTGTGCAGAGATATTTTTTCTATGATTCCGCGCCGCGCCAATATTTGCAGTCCTCTATCACATAACGGACGAATAAATTCGTGCAACAATCGTCCATAGGTTGCCCCCAATACACGTAACATATCGGTATTGCGCGCCAAAATTTCTGTGGCGGTCATTTCTTTATCTGACAACAGCCCTAACCTGTCGGCCAACAAAGTGTGGCGTATTCTGTCGCGCAAATCTTTTAATATGATTTGCGAAACATCAAAATTTGCACCACTGGTCAATGGGGTTAAACCACTGCTGCCAACGGCTTTTGGAATAATGGCCCCAGGTGTTAAATTAATATTCCCAAGGTTTATTACACCATCATCATCGGCCTGCCAAATGCCACTGACGGCGATTGTTGCGTTTTTTAGAACCAATTCTACGACTTTGTTCGCGGTTTTTATATCTGGCAACGCACGCAGCACAGGGCCGTATCCGTAAATATCGCCACTGGTCAAAGCCCAGCGAAAAATCAAATACGGATTTGTTTCGAACGTACCCGTTGCGACAATATTATTTTCCAAATCACCACCAACATCTAACCATGCGGTAAATTCAGAGCCAACCAACGCCTGGACCAGACGTAATTGCATATCTGGATTTTGTTTTATTTTTTCCGCGATTTCACGTGGTGGTATCCAATCAGGATAACGCGCAGATATTTCCATCGCATTAACAGATGCCGTATGAAACACCGCATCTGGCAAAATCGCAATGTCTGTCATAGGAATAGCGGTAAAAGAAAAAGCACTGGCCGAACCAAGTGGCGATTCGGACATAAACAAACATGCGGTCCCCAGTGTTACCAAATCCATATAACATTGGTGGATAGTTGTATAAAAATTAGAATCGTTTAAATTTGCGCGCAACATACGGGTTGCAAATTCAGCATCGGGCGAATCTGGACTTTCAGGAACCAAATTTAACCACAATGATTCCGGCGGTGTTAGCAACGAATACATACATGCCGCCAAATTATCGGCCGCATCCGATGCGGTCGCATCAAACAATGTCGCCATGTCTGAATCAGATGTTGGCATTGTATATCTGCGCGCATCGTCCCATCGTTTTATCCAAGGTGCACGTAAATCTAGTGCGCGATGATACATTTTTTGTAAATCGTGTTTCATTTTTTATCCTTTTGGTTGTGTTAAATTTTGAAATCTGTGTTTGCAATATATCTGTGTGGTGTGGTGCCAAGGGGTCGAATTGGTATCGGAGATGTTAAAACCGCACCCGATACCGCATCTATGCCATCATCGTGTTCTGTGCCCCCCAACGGCGACCAAGACAACATTTCCGAAAAAAACGGTGTTTGCCCGATTCTGGTATGTGCATATAATCGCCCTGACGATAGCAGCGGTTCCAAGGCATTTAAAATTCTGTCTTCTTTTTTTCTGGAATTTGTAATAGGACGAATTTGCACACCATAATCTGCCCCAGATATTGCGTTTCGCATTATTTCCGGCAAAGCATTTCCAATACCATTTGTTTCAACCGCCAGTGTGTGCTGTTTATGTCGCCTAATAAAATCAAAAACCCGATGGCATTGATATGCCAATGGATAATCTGTCCCATCAGGCACCACCAAATACAAAATATCGTGTATAAAAACCCTGTTATTTTTATCATCACGATAGATTAAAACACATACACTATTATCTGCGTTTTTCTTGCCGCTGGATGGGTCCCAGTAAACTATCGCGCCGGTGATACAAAAATCGCCAATTTTTCCGATTCGCGCATCAAAATCGTGGTTATATATTATTATTCCGCCCGGATCTAATCTGATTTTATCGGGCGCAACGTAATCCAACATCATTTGCGCAGAAAAATGCCTGTCCCCAACAGTTCTACGCATTTCTTCTATTTTTTCCAACGGAAAAACCTGGGGCCAGGCCGAATTTCCGGCATCATCCAATATCGGTATTCTTAATTCTGAATATCCTGATAAAAAAGGCGTTGAAAAAACATTTTTTTCATATACTATATCAGACATGGACTTTACTCCCAAAACTTTACCGACAAACATTGAAGCCGAACAAGCCGTTCTGGCCGCGGTTTTGATGAACAATCGTGCATTGGAAAAGGTTTCTGAATTTCTGCGTGCCGAAGATTTTTCACATCCCGCGCACCAAGAAATATATAAACTGGCCCAACGCCAATTTGCCGCCGGCATACCATTTGATATCATCACCGCAAAAAATTATTTGGACCAACAAGGAACACTGGAATCGGTCGGTGGGGTTGAATATTTGACCCAGTTGGCCAGCGCAGGTGCAACGGTTGTTAATGTTGAACAATATGGCCAAATCGTCCATGAGAACGCGATGCGTCGTGAACTGATTAACGTGGGGCAATCTATTACTGACAATGCATTTATTGAAGATTTAGATACCCCTGTGGCAAAACAAATAGAAATCGCCGAACAAAAGTTATTTAATATGGCGGTAACCGGTGATTCTAATCGTGATATAACCCCGATTGCCGGTGCCCTTAAAAGTGCGTTATTAGAGGCCGAAATCGCGTACAAAGCCGATGGCAAATTATCGGGTCTGACCACCGGATTTCATGATTTAGATAAATCACTTAGTGGTTTGCACAAATCTAATTTGATTATTATTGCCGGTCGTCCCGCAATGGGAAAAACGACATTGGCAATGAATATCGCATTTAATGCGGCAAATGCAATTTATAATGGGCGCGCAAATGAACAGTACAAGGGCGCGGTTGCATTTTTTAGTTTAGAAATGGGTGTATCCGAATTGGCGGCCCGTATTCTGTCTTCACAATCCAGAATTCCGGCATCTGCAATGCGTTCGGGCGCATTGACCGATGAAGATTTCTTGAAAATGACTCAGTTTTCCGATGCGATCAGTCGTATTCCTTTGTTTATAGATGATACACCGGGGATGTCGGTTCCAATGATTCGCACGCGTGCACGTCGTTTGGCCCGTAAATACGGTGGTATCGCACTTATTGTTATCGATTATTTACAGTTATTGACTTCGCCGGGGGGCAAAAACAAAGACAATCGTGTTCAAGAATTATCAGAAATTACCCGCAGCCTAAAAATGTTAGCCAAGGAATTAGAGGTACCTGTGATTGCCCTGTCCCAATTATCGCGCAGTGTTGAAAATCGTGATGACAAACGTCCACAGTTGGCCGATTTGCGTGAATCTGGTTCTATTGAACAAGATGCGGACATTGTTATGTTCACATATCGTGAAGAATATTATTTGCAGGGGCGCAATCCTTCGGAACGTATGTCAAACACCGTTAACGAAAAAATGGAAAAGTCGTGGCAGGCACGTTACGAACGCGCCAAAAACAAGGCCGATGTTATTATCGGCAAAAACCGTCATGGTCGAATAGACACCATACACATGGCGTTCTTTGGCGATTATAGTTTGTTTGATAACCTGGATGCCCAGGCAACTAATATGCCGCCTATTCCCGAAGAAAACGTTGATACAACATCATACGATGAAAACGTTCAGACCGTTGATATAGATTCAATTCCTGACGATATTTAATATTTTTATTCTTTTCTCTTGCCAAGTTTTCTAAAATTGACTATCATTTTGTCAACACAAGGAGTTTTTAATATGGCACAAGAAGAAATCATTTTTCCAAACAATATAAGAAACATCCGTTTGGCCAAAGGTATGAAGATGACAGAATTGGCGCGCCAATCTGGTTTGTCTTTGTCTGCTGTGTCAAAAATTGAAAAAGGCGTTCGCAGATTAAACCAAAAACAACTGTTGAATATTTGTAATCTGTTGGGATGCAAATTGTCTGACATCTTTATCAAAGACACTGACGAAGTTGCATCAAAATGGCAAGACGAAATAAACCGTCGTATGACCGACAACGAAGACAGTGGTTTAAAAATATTTGGCAGTGGTATTCGTAAAATTCGCCAACAATCCGGTAAAACTATCGCCCAGGCCGCAAAAGATGCCGGCATGACATTGTCTGTTTATCACAAGATAGAAGTTGGGCAACGTGAAATTTACAAAAACGAAATTGAACCGTTGGCACAATCTTTTGCGCACACTGTTGATTCTATGTTTGATAAAATCGCGCAATTATATAAATCTGGCGAATTAACGAAACAAATGAACAAGGTCAAAGACAAGATTAAATCCGCCTTGGTCGCAGACGATTCAACATCGGACAGTTCTCGTGGTTTGTTATACGGTGCAAAATTGTATGATAATGCCCGCAATAAATTGATTCCGGTGTTTGGTGTTGCACAAGGCAAAGCGATTGCTTTCAAAAAATCCGATACAAAAATGATTACCGCCCCGGCCAGTTTGGAAGGTCGTCGTGGTGTTTACGCAATTGCACCGAATTCTAAACGTTTGGGTGGCTTTATACCGGCCAAATCTTACGTTTTTGCCGATTGCAAAATACCGGCAGGCAACGGGGATTTAGCGGTTTTTATTGACCAAGATTTCAAAACATTAAAAACAGATGAAGAAATTGTTGCGAATATTGCGGTCGTTCATCGTGATTCCAAAGGAAACCTGTATGGCCAAATGCTAGCGCCAGACGAAAAAATTACCGCGAAAACCATGCACAAGGTTGTCATGATTATAACAGAATAAAATCATCGGCTTAAGGGGGCCCAAACGAGATGAAAGCCAAGGCAAGTGTTGTAGCACAAAAACTGTTAAACCTGTATCGCCAGGCCCACGTCATACAAGGCGGTTGGGCCGCCGTAAACCAGGTCTTTGTTTCCGAAGCGACCCAAGATGTTTTATCCGAATTGCATGATTTGCCTACGGGTAAAAATTTGGTTACACATATATCTAATTTGCGCGATGGCACAACCCCGATGGATTCTATTGCACGTGAATTATTGCCATACGGCGGCATGATGGCAACCAGTATGGAATCTGTTGTTTTGTCTCCAGAAGAAACAGATGAAATTTTATCCGCGATAAATTCATTTTCACCTGATGAAAATGGATTGACGGTGTTTATGCAAACACCTGCTGTTCGGCAATTTGGTGCAAAATGGCCCACAATTATACGTAACGCGATTTCTGATAATCATGATGCGATTGAACGTTTGGATAATATTATCAATATTTGGAACGCACGCAATATGTGGTCAATGGCAAACAATATCGTTAACCAACCAATAAATGATAGAACACGCGCGCAATTACAGGTTGATATGCCAGAATACGAAACATATTTACCAATGTTCGGCGATGCAGGACGCGATTTATTAAAACGGCTGCGCGATTTGACCAGTTCTATGCCTAAAAGCGAAGAACCAACTAAATTCCCCCAAGACGACTAGGCAACACAATAAATACTGTTCATCGTATGTGGGGTCCCGATATAAATCATTGTGCCTGTTGGCGACAAAATAAAATCAAGTTCACGCAATCTTTCCCGCAATGCCTGGCGCTTACGTGCGGTATTACATGTATTGGGAACCTCGACATCATCGCATATAATTAAATCGGCGCGCATACCGGTAATATTTCCTGATATTCCTTGGCAAACAACTGATGGTTCACGAATTCCAACCGGGCGATTTATTGTTATTTTATTTTCAGACCATTCTCGTTTATTTTTTGGAATCATCTCTGTACACCATGGATGGTTTTCCAAAATATGCCTAATATGCATAACCATGCGCGATGCCTGTTTGGATTCCGCAGATAAAATCAGAATTCGCGTTTGCGGATGCAGATATAAAACACATGCAGCAAAAATTCCAACTATTGTTGATTTCCCAGAATGCCGAAATGCCATAAGTAAACCACGCCCACCATCAGATTCAAACAAATTTGTTAAAAATTCCGTCATTTTTCGATGGTGTGGCGGTGTTGAAAGCCCCAAAACAGAATTCCATCCTTCTAAAAAACTGATATATTGGTTCATATTTCATTAAACTAAATCATCCAAATGTTTCAAGATAGAGGTTAGGATATTTTTCTTTTTTGCGGTCGCATTTCTTAATTTTTCAATATTTGCCCGCTTTTTTTCATTATAAGGTTCTTCGGTTTCTTGGCGCAAACGTTCCAAAACATTATCTTGGGTTTGACCATGTGCCGACATCCCATTTGCACCATATTTTGCACGTTGTGTGGCTAAAACTTTTTTTACCAGATTTTTCTTTTCCGATTCGTTTTTCGCCATTTGATTCAAAATTTCTTTTTTTGCAGATTCTGATGCTTTTTTATTACTTCTGTAATCTAAAACATCGGAAACATCTGATACAAGTTGTCCCATAAAAAACTCCTTTGATTTTTGTTATATTTGATAACGTCCGTAAACCGTTACAGACAATATTTTTAAAGGCATCGTATCGTTGCACGAAATTGTCCATGGTAACGCAGAAAAATCTTTTTTGGTTCCCAATAAATTTACTGTGGCATCACCTGTATATCCGGATGCCCCTATTTCATAAACATCGTTTGGAAAAACAAAAGATTGTCCATTTACGTTTAATGTTTTTGAATTCAATAACCCGACAGTTATTTTTTTGATTCTTAACGCATGAACATTATGGCCAGATACCCTAATCGGCATTCCTGTGGCACACATCGTATATGTATAAGTTTCAGAATCACTTAAACATTGTTCTGAAAACTTTTCCAACGTAAAATTATTGTTACGCGCAACAACAACATACGTTTCGTTTCCACAAATCCCAACAGATTTAAATAGTCCGGTGGTTGTATAACGCCCCCATGCCAATATCCCTAGCCCAGTATCACGATTTAATACCGCCATATCACCACTTTCTAAGACAACGTATAAACGTTTTTCTTTTTTGTTATACGCAATATCACATGGCGATTTAACCAGATGATATGCAAGCAAAGACAAATTGTTCGCATTATATTTTTCGCCCAAATCATCCAAAGCCAATTCACGAATATCGCGATTTGATACAAAAATTGTCGCATCTTCCATTTTTTGCGGCGGGAAATAACGCGTTGGATTTGAACCAATGGCGGTATGCATCCTTATATCAACCGAAGACGGGGTTAATGGGATATTTGAAATAACCCATTCGCCCTCAGATGTTAAAACCTGTAAACTGTTACTGCTGGCCAGTGCGCAAATCTGTTGACTTTTATCCGAAATCAAGGTCAGATATATTGCTTCGTCATCTAATCCCGTCCCCAGATTAAAGCAATCGTGTTTTCCAACGCATGACATCCATATTCCGGCCGGCCAAGATTTTGCACCACCAAACACTAATCTGTCTTGATGAAACGTAATACTGCATGGCCATCCACGTGTCCTGCTAAACGCTGCTTCTTGCCAATCAGATATTGGATCGGTGGGCAAGTTATATGCACCATTACACGCGGCAACAACATCTGTTGAACTGATATATTCAGAAATCGTCCATGTTTTCCCCAGCAACGAAAAATACCCATACAGATGTTGCCGGGTCCAAAAAGGTTCACTGGTTATAAAATGAACTTTGTTGTCAGAATATGTCGTTGAAATTGTTATGCCTGTGGTATCTTCAAATCGCATAAAAGGTATATCTGCGTTATAGCCATCCGATGTAGAAAACGTAAAATCGCGCAATTTAAACCGATTTGTGTCCCAATATAAAACTTGGGGGATATAATCCGGATGAACGAATATCATCGTTCCGAAACGTTCGGCATATTGCAATATATTTAAATCAACATCAGACCACGGCATGGCAATACTCTGCGCCAATGTGCCATTTAAAAACATTTTTATATAACCATTGCCCAATGCCAAGATATAATTTTTTGTTTCAGATGCCGAAAAAGAAATCAACTTGGCATTTGAATTTAACGTGGCAATTTTTTCTAGACCTGGGCGACGCGCCAATCCACCACCGGGAACAACATCCATATTTTCCAAATATGCCAGCCCGCGAATTTCATCATTTGCGAAAAATTCTGGGGCCACTTCACCATTTGCAAAAGAATTTTGTGTTTTTATAAAATTAGACATTTTTTATTCCTTGGTTGGATGGTTATTAAAATCTGGCATCTATCAAAGAAAATGATTCTATTCCGGTGCCAGAGTTCATTGTGCTGTCTATGAATTTTGTGGTCTGTAATTCTGTTTCATATAATGCCACCATTGTTCTAAACACTGTTTGGTCAGATAATAACGGCATACAAAATTCCATTGCTAATTTCGTCGTAACCAACGACACAAAATAACTAGGGAAACTTTCCACATCCACACGCGATATTGCCAATACAGAAATCTTGTTTCCATCGGCAATAATTTTATTTTTGCTAACTTTGCCATGAACCTTGACTATTCGCAGAATATCCGAAGGTATTTCAAATACCCCATCTTGGTTTTTAACTAATTCACGTATTCCACATGCGAAATTCCATGGATGCGCAGATAATAAATTATCTATGACAAAATCCACCAATGTTTTGCCTAATTTCGCAGAAGGCGTATCGGAATCTAACGTTTCTATTGGTTGTTCGCCCAATTTTAATAATGCCATTGAACATAAATCTATTTTGGTCATCGTATTCACCATTTTTTATCAACTAAATCAAAACAAAGGGGGCAAAAATAAACGCCCCCTGCCCATAAAAAAATAAACAAACTACGCCAACGCACCCGTGGTAACGACACCTTCGCTAACAGTAATTTTCTTTATAGAAGTATTATCTGATGCATTAATAATAACAACATCACCGGAATTCATCAGCGAACTTATCGCATTAAAATAACCGCTGGTGGTAATTGTCGTCATTGTTTCGTTTGCACAATAATGCCACAATGTAAAACCGTTAGCATACGCAATTACCGACAAATTTTTATTTTGAAAAGCCATTATCATACTCCTTTTTATTCATCACACTTAACACGCACGATACCATCAGCATCAATCAGAACCGCACCTTGGGACATGCTGTTGCTGATAAAGTGCGCGGCGCGTTCGCCGTGCCAAGAAATATCTGTTTTAACTTCTTGACCACATGCGTGCCCAATGCTGGACGCGTGATAAATAAAGCAATCACGTTTGTCAGATGCAACCGGCAAATCATTATGCATAATCCATGTGATACCCAACCATTTCTTGATTGCGCCGCCTGTTACAAACGGTAAATCGTTACCGACATAATCGGCCGAAACAAATTCATCTATACCCAACAATTCGTTCCATTGGTGTACACCAACAACCGCAAATCTGCGACCATCATCAGGCACATCATTTGTATTCAATTTTTCAATGGCTTCTAAAATCAACGATTTTGTTAAACCTGTTGAATAATCGCCAACATATTGCGTTGCGTTATTCATTGCGCCAATAATCAATTCATCGGTTTTACGTCCCAATGCGTACGCACCCGCAGATGCAACTACACGACGTTCATCAACATTGATTTTTAATTCATCCAATGCATCAACCCAATCACCGGCATAATAATCCTGTAAAGTACATTCCACAGGTGTATGATTTAAATTCATAACCGGCACAATTCCATGGCGTGATTTTGTACTGGCAATACCTTTGCCGACTTTCTGAAATGTTGTAGATGTTCCGACAACCCCAGATTTGCTGCGTATAGTCGAGCGCAGTTTTGTTCCCATCTGTTGATATGCCAAATGAACATCTGCTTCAAATTGTTTCACAAAAACTTGGTCTATTGAAACAGACATGATTTTTCCTTTTTTTACATATTGATTGAAACGGTGAACAAATTCACCAAAACATAATTTGACATTGGTTATACAGTTACGTGCCAAAATCAAACGCAAAAAACAGGGTCCATAAAAAACGGATTATCCTAAAAAAAATTCAGTTACACCGATTAAATGTAACTGAAATTTTTATTAAAAATGCCCGCATTTGCGGGCATTACAAAATCAAGAAACTAACTTATTTTTTCTTGGCACATGCTTTTTTTGCACATGGCTTTTTTGCGACAACCTTTTTTGCAACAGGTTTTTTTGCAGCAACTTTTTTAACCGCTACTTTTTTAGCAACTGGTTTTTTTGCAGCAACTTTCTTTGCAACAGGTTTTTTCGCAGCTACTTTTTTAACCGCTACTTTCTTAGCAACTGGTTTTTTTGCAGCAACTTTTTTAACCGCAGGTTTTTTTGCAGCCGGTTTTTTCGCAGCTACTTTTTTAGCAGCCGGTTTTTTTGCAGCAGGTTTTGCAGCAGGTTTCGCCGCTGTTTTTTTCGCCGCAGATTTCAAGAATGTGAATGCCATTCTTCTCTCCTTTCTGTTTTTTGCATAGAACAAATTATTTTTGTTCTTGATTGTATTTTATATCAAAGATAAAAAATAGTAAAGAAGAAAAGTAATTTTTATTAAAAAAAATTCACTACGAATATAATTTTTTAAATCCATTTTCAATTTTTCTGACATATTCTTCATCATGATCACGCCAATATCTCGGATCGCGCATCATGTTTCTAAGTTCGGCATCTGACAATTTTTCTGGTGCATTAGAATTTGTTTCCACGTGTGGTTCCATTGATTGCATCATCTTATAAACACCTTGGATTCCCTGGGGTGTAGAACATAATGAATCAAACGCATCATGTGGCAAAAAACGTTCACCAAAAGATTTTATCTCAGATAAAGCATCGTACATTTTTTCATCACTGCCAAAAAATTTTTTTAATTCTGAAACTGCTTTTGCTTCTTGTTCTGTTGAAAATATTTCTGATAGTACCGGTGATAAAAAATTTTGTGCGATATCATAAATTTTTTCTACCTGACCAGATGTCAAACCGATTTTATGAAATTCTTGTCTGACATTTTCATCATCAAACAAATCATTGTGTGGATATTCTGTGGCACTGTCTGGCACACCAATCGCATGTCTAAATTTTTTTGTAACCTCTGTGTCATCCGCGGAATCCGGCACAGACACCATCGTTCCGATTTTCTTTTCTAATTCAGAATACGATTTTAATAATGCATCAGTGTTTAATGTTCCGTCTTTGTTAAGAAATTTTTCTGGGATTTTTTCCATATTATTTTCCTTTGTTTGATTTGTGTAAAAAATAAAATCCAAATACTGCGATTATCGCTTCCATCGTTGCAAACAAATCCGAATCGCCGACAAAATATGCACACAGCGCACTAAGCACACCCATACATGTCATAATTTTTGTTTTTTTGTTTGCGAAAAAACCACCTTGTAAAAATTTATTCACGTCATCCTCGTTTGGTATAAGTCAGAGATAAAATAAAATTCCGTCTGTTTCCAGAATATATCCACGCGCAATCGCCCAATCTGGTAAAACTGTATCACGATGAAAAATTGTTGCATGCCGGCACATATCGCCTAAATTCCCATGCAACATACGCGTTGCAACACGCAAACACATTTGAAATTTGTTTGACGTTTCATCTGTGTTTAAATATTTACTGCGTTCGGAATTTTTATTTAACGATTCGAAAACGTTTGCATCAGAAATAACATCCGAAATACTCTGATTCGTTTTTTGTGCACGATTTTGAATCATAGAAGTTAATGCTTCGACCACACGTAATGAATTTGCCATTGTTTCGGCATAAACAACATGTGCAACACTGCGCGCCAAAACATTGTTGCGAATTTCATTTTTATTGTCATAGGTTTGCATTGTTTTATCCTTGGAATAAAAAAAACGCGCCGAACGAATCGACGCGATAAAAAAAATCCACAACTGCGTGTGAATAATATCTTCTCTTTTGATGGTTATAGTATATCACATTTTGACATCAAAGTCAAGCATCTTATAAAAAACACCGGAAAACCGCCGCTTTTATCACATAGAAATTTCATCACCATGCACCAAATGATATTCACCATTTTCACGAACAATCAACGCGCCATTATCATTTATTCCAATCAGTTCTACATTTTTTCCACGATATTTTGCCATTTTATTTAAACCTGTGGCCGCGGTCATCCATGCATCACGCACCAATTCAAAATCGCACACCATCCATTTATCTAAATTCTTGGTCAACATTTGGAACAAATCGGTCAATTCAACATTGGCATAATTTTCCAGTTTTGTTGTTTCATATTCCGAAACGGTCGGATTAGATTTTACATTTATACCAATTCCAACAATCACGAAACGCCCAGAATATTCTATTAAAACACCGGCAACCTTTTTCCCATCAATCAGAATATCATTTGGCCATTTTATCTCAGAAGAAATTCCAAACGATAACAACGTATCGACAATAGCCACCGCCACCACATACGCCAAACGCGGATCACGATGTTCAGAATCAAAAATAAAACTGACATATAAATTACCATGATGCGACACCCATGGCCGGCGATAACGTCCATGACCGGCAAACTGTGCCAATGCGGTAATTGCGGTGTGATCGCGCGCATTACCTTGGGCAATCATATCATGCGCATATGTTTGCGTACTGGAAATTTTATCAAACGACAGCACTTTATAATTTGCCAATTTTAAATACCCCATTATCATTTTTTATAAAATCGCGACCATATAATTTTCGCAGACCGTATATCGCAGTATCCACCGCATGTGTTTTGGTATTTTGTGCATAGCCCAACGCAATTTTTAACCTATCTGCCGACATGCCACCCGACTTAAATAATTTAACAATAATCTGCGTTTGCAGGTCCGACAACGAAACAGGCCGCCCGAAAATGGAACTGATTACCTTGGCATTATCAGATTCTGATATTATCAGTGATTTTAATTGCATTGGTGTAACGGGGGTATCAATATGCATATCATCCATATTTACATCTGCGATTAGTGCATCATCAACGACACTGGCATGCATTTGTTCCAAAATATTGCGCCACGTAGCATCGGATGTAAAAATTTTAATATTTTCCAACATATATTAACAGGATAGCCCAGAAAAAGCCCCATGTCCAACAAATAATGCGAAACAGTCAAACACAAATTATTTCAGCCATTTTTTACTTTTGCGTATTGTATAATAATCGTATAAACATAATTCAATCAGAGAGAGAAAAGAAAAAGAAGCAAAAGATACCGCAGACGCGCTTAAATTTATGGAAGAATCAAACGTTGACAGATTCTTATAAAAAAACCCATCAACAGATGGGTTTTTTATCGGCCTTTATCGGGTGGATTATCAATATATTTTGTAAAATCTTGGATAGATGCCCCGGTTGATGCCAATATCTTGGATATACTGTTTGTCGATGGCCAACGCGGTTGACCTTCACGCGACCAACGTTTACTTTTATTAAATGTTGTTGGGTCTAAACCACTACAACGTGCCAACCCAGAACACGACATCCCGCGTTCTGATGCGAATCGCTCGATTGCGCGCCAAACATCATCATGTGTCATAAAAATCCCCCCTATTTTTTATATTTTTTTTGAATATTTAGATTTTATTTGATAAAAAAAACAACCGCAACCTGCGGTTTTTCCTAGGAAAACAAGGATTTTTGATTGACTAAACATTTTTTTGACAAAAACTCTTGACAAACTATTTTTATTGTATTATATTTTGTATGTCAAAAGATGAAAATCAGATGACCGGACGTGTGAACGTCTGCGGGGCTCAGAGATTCCAGACTCCCTCCTACATTCTCTCTCCTCTGGACTCTGGACCCCAAACCAAGTTTAGAACGCCTATTTCTTTTTCTCCTTTCCTTCCTTTCTGGGCGTTCGGAAATACCGCCGGCAACGGCGGTGTTTTTTATTTTTCAAACACGCCGATGATTTCCCAATGGGCGCTGCCTACAAATTGGTCAAACGCACGCAGACGCTGTAATTTATACCCACCTGCAATTAAAATTGCCGCATCACGTTCAAATGTCTTTGGATTACAAGAAACATATATCACGCGCGCAACATCAGAACGCGCCAGTTCCCTGCTCTGTTTTTCGGCACCGGCACGTGGCGGATCCATAACCGCACAATCATATTGGTTCAATGTTTTTACTGGCAATGGTCGTGCAAACAAATCACGTTTTACACCGATACCTGCAATATCAAAACCGGCGGCATTTAATGCAAATGTAAAGTTCCCAATACCACAAAACAAATCAACCACATGTTTTGCCCCCATTGCATTTTCAACAACAAAATCACGCATAGCGGTTTCGCTTGCCACTGTCGGTTGCAAAAACGCGCCAACAGGGTAATCGACACTTTTTCCGGCAAAACTGATTTTTGGTGTGGCCGTTTGACACACAATCGCGCCGTTCCACGTAACACGCAGTGCACCTATTTTCTGTGCCGCATCATGAAATTCGCGCGAAAAATACGGCACATTTGATTCAACCGCAACATCAATTCCGTTATCACACAGTGTAACCAATACCGACCCCGCCCCGGCCCATGGCATACGTGCCAGGCGCGGCAAAACCGCGTTTATTTCCGGAACCAGATTCGGACAATTTTTTACCGATACAATATTTTTTGTTCCGCGCGCATAAAAACCCAAATCACCATTTGCAAAGCACAAATCCGCACGGCGGCGTGCGCCCGCCGGTGTCCAAAACGGCGCATCGGTAAAATTCATATCCGGTAATTCCGACAACTTTTTTTCACGATAATCAGGCGCAGAAAAATCATACTTGCACCCACCGCAGATTGAAAACAACGGACACTTTATCATTATACACCCCTAATTTATTTTGAAGATAACACAATTTCTGACTTGATTCCAGTATGTTTTGCGCCTAACATTATAATATGAAAGAAAATGATAAGAAAATTGCATTATTTGCCGGCGCGTTAGATTTACCTTTTTATACGCGTGACGCGTTACGCAAAAATGGATGGGATGTTTTTGTTATCGGCCTTAAAAACTTTTATGACCCAAAATTAAAGCCCGACATGGTTATCCGTCTTGGTGGCGGTGGTGCCGCCGCGCGCGAGGTTAAACGTCGCGGTATCAAAAAACTTGCTTTTGTTGGGGCATTGGGACATCCGAACCTGTCCGATTTACGTCCAGATTTATGGACACTTACCGGACTGTTCAAAGTATTAAAAAATCAACGGGGGTATGATTCTATGGCTGTTGCTTTTATCAGTGTACTTGAAGATCGCGGTTATCAGGTTGTTGCCGCACAAGATTTGGCACCAGAATTAACATTTGAAAAAGCCGGCGTTTTGACACGTACAAAACCATCTCGCGCCGACAAAAAAAATATTGAACGCGCCATAGAGGTTTCACATGTTATCGGTGTCCAAGATATTGGCGCATCTGTGGTCGTTGATAAACAAGTCATCGCCGTAGAGGCCGCCGAAGGCACCGCCAAAATGTTAAATCGTGTAATTGACATGCGCAAGAATCGCAAAAAAAATTCCGGTGTTTTTGCAAAAATGACAAAACCTGGCCAGGATTTGCGTATTGATATTCCGGCGATTGGTGTTGATACGGTTAATGCGGTCGCAGATGCCAAATTGAACGGAATCGTTGTTAACACAAAAACATGCTTTGTTGTTAATAAACCAGCCGTTATAAAACGCGCCAACGAACGAAAAATATTTATTATCGCAGTTGATGAATAAAGGGGACCCCATGACAAAAAAATGGACCAAGAGCCAAATAATTCGTGATGTGTATCAATTGGTCAAAGAGCAGCTTTGTTTAACACTTGATTTTGATGATGTTGACGATGAGTTTTTATCTGGATGCGATATTGCCAAACGCGAAATGACAAAACTGGTAAAAAATGTTGAAAAGAAATTAGACATCAAGATAACGAAACAAGAAACACAACAACTATCCAACGTTGCCGATATTATGGTAATTGCCATAGAAAAAATTTCCGAACGTGGCGATTTAATTGGTGCGGGATTAAATCCGCAACCCTGGCGCCATGCGGCCTGGCGTCCAAACATTGTTTTTCGCCCACCATATCAACGTCATTCCAACCCCGAAGACGAAAGACATTTAACGTACAACTGTAGGCAATTTGATGGTATAGACAATTCTTCTGTGGATATACAGCAAGTAAAATCTATGAATGTATACTCTAAATTTAAATCAAAAAACCGATAAAAATTAACCGCCAAATTGGCGGTTAATTTTTATTTCTTTTTTATATCGACAACCTTGACTTTAAAGACAACGTCTTTGCCGGCCAAACCTTCGACATATTGTTTTGGGAATGTTATATTAACATCACGTTCTTCACCCTTTTTGGCACCAACCAATTGATCTTCAAATCCCGGAACAAATTGACCACTGCCCAAAACCAAAGGATAAGATTCCGCCGTACCACCCACCGTTTGCGGCAACATCATCGTTTGCATTACATGCACTGCAAAACAGCGCGCCACAAATACCAAACACACCAAGTATTTTTTTCATTTTTCTTCCTTTTGTTTAAATTAAATGTGTTAATTATTTCCCGTAAATACATCTGAAACCATATTCACGCATAACGGCACCATCGGCTTCTACCCTGTAATCAAAGAAGGGAGTCGGGCGCATTGTTTCAAATGATGGGATGTCGTAAACCATTGCGATAGATGTCGCGTTACGTCCGCAAACGTGTTTCATTTCATAGTCGGCAACCCTATCCAATATTGTGCGAATATTCGCATCAACATCCATACCATCGGCATTTTGCATCAAACGCAAACGCATTTCGCGCAAATCAGAATTCCCCAGCAATATTTGTACACGAACCATAGTACCCTTGTATTCTTGCCAACGCGTGGTCATACGGGCGGTTGTCCACTTTTTGTTTCTTTCTTCTTTTTCTGCCTCGGTCAAAGGACGATACGAATCGATTTCCGCATATTGATTATCCGCCGTCATTAGTTCTGCGGTCTGTTCATTATAAAACGGTGCATCTTCACCACCATGTGCAAAATCTTCACGATTATATGGTGTATCGGCACCACCGCATGCCGCCAGTACCAAAACCGAACATAAATTTATAAAAAATGATTTCTTCATAGCAATCTCTCTTTTTTGTAATTTTAACAAATAAAGATTTTTGATTCAAGTAACGATTTGTGATAAAATAGAAATAATGACGAATGTAGTTTTGGAATCTTTATTAAAACCCTTGTCGGATTTTTACCGTCCTTCTTTCGTTGAAGAGATTGCGATAAACCACGCCGGCGAAGTGTGGATGCGTCTGCATGGGGCGCGCGTTCCATGGGTTGCGTATGATGCGCCGGTGTTGTCTAAACAATACCTGGTGGATTTAATTCATACGATTGCAAATATTTACGAACGTCCATTTGACCCGATTCATGGGATACCTGTTGTTTATGCAACGTTGCCCGGCAATCATCGTTTCAGCGCAATCGCCGGCCCAAACGTTCAATATGACGAACAAGATATTACCGGCGGTGTCGCGATGAATATTCGTGGGGCGAGTGCAAACGGAACCTCGTTTGAAAACTATCATCTGAAACGCGGCGAAAAATTACTAAAAATAAAACAGCGATTAAAAGAACGTCCTGATGACCCGTACGAACGTTTAATGTCCGCCATAAATGACGGCAGTCCGATTTTAATCAGCGGTGCAACTGCAACCGGAAAAACAACCTTTTTGAATCACATATTAACACTGATTGACCAGAATTGTCGTGTAATAACGGTTGAAGACGCACGTGAAATCCGCGTACCCCAGAAAAATCGTGTCCACTTTGTATTATCACGAACCGAACAAAATAACGATTTTAATTATGCAAGATTATTGGACTTGGTTGTGCGTATGACCCCGGACGTAATTATCGGTGGTGAAATATCTACGGATAATGCGGCGGTTTTGTGGGAAATGTTGGGGACCGGGCACGAACACTTTTATACAACGATTCATGCCGAAAGTGCCGAAGCCGCATATGCCGCGTTTGCAGACCGAATACTGCATACACAGCCGGCATACAATCGCGCCGAATTGATAGAAGAAATGAAAAAGAAAATCCGCGTAGTTCAATTATCGCGTGATGGTGCGGTTCGCGCCGTAACCGAGGTTGTTTAATTTCTACATAAAATTCTGTGGGTTAACATCTAACTTGATTTTTATATTTGCCGGAACCTTGACACGCGACAGCCACATTTTTACCAATGGTTGTAATGCGGCACGTTCATCGCCCGCCACCAAGAAGCGCATACGATACCAATTTCTAATTTGATAAACCTGGGCAACGATTGGGCCCATTATCTTGGCACCCGACACACTGGGTGCAACAGATACCAACGTATCACAGAATTGTTTTAATACAGATTCCTTTTGCCCTTCAACAATAACAGCAACCAGTTGCCCAAACGGCGGCATTTTCGCCCCACGCCGCGCTGCCATATCTTGGGCAAAAAATTCATCACGATTTCCTGCGCATATTGCGTTCAAAACCGGATTTGTTGGTTGATAGGTCTGTAATAAAACCCGCCCGGGAATATTGCCGCGACCGGCACGACCGGCGACTTGGAACAGTTGTTGAAATGTATGTTCGGCGGCCCTGAAATCAGTTCCGAACAATCCCATATCACTGTCCACAACACCAACCAAGGTTAGGTTTGGAAAGTGATGCCCCTTGGCCAAAATTTGCGTACCAATAACGACATCTATTTGTCCTGATTCCATTTGCGAAACCAAACGTTCCAAAGATTGTCGCGACAACATGGTATCGCTGGATACCAATGCGGTTTTTACCCCCGGGAACTTTGCCAAAACTTCTTCTTCTATTTTTTCCAATCCCGCACCACGCATGGAAACATCCCCGCCACAATCAGGACATTTTTGTGGCAATGTCATTGTTCGTCCACAAATATGGCACAGCAATTTCCCAATCTTTTTATGATACGTCATACCAACCGAACAATCAGAGCACGTTGCAACCCAGCCACACTTTTTACATCCAATAATTGGTGCAAAACCACGTCTGTTTATAAACAACAAAACCTGTTGATGGTGATTCAATGTTTCAGAAATTTCGTTACATAATGTCGGCGACAAACAGCCGACCTGTTCATCCCCCGATTGTGTTTTATAGTTTTCCGGCCTGTGTTCACGCAAATCAATTGTTTGAATTGTTGGCAAAGATGCACCACCAAAACGTGTATTTAATTTCAAATGCTTGTAACGTCCCATCTCGACATTATTTAATGTTTCTTCGGACGGGGTTGCACTGGCCAACACAATGGGAAAGTTGGAAATTTTTGCACGCAAAATCGCCATATCGCGCCCATGATAATTTCCCATATCTTCCTGTTTATATGAAGAATCGTGTTCTTCATCAACAACAATCAACCCCAAATCATGCCATGGCAAAAACAACGCGCTGCGTGTACCGACAACTATTTTTATTTCACCGTTTGCCACACCACGCCAAATTTCCCGACGACGTGCGGCGGTTAAATTACTGTGCCACACAACCGCAGGCGCACCAAACCGGTGTTCGAAACGTGATATGAACTGTGTTGTTAGTGCAATTTCCGGCATCATTAACAACACCGATTTTCCTGCACTGTATGCGCGCCACGCAGAATCAAAATAAACCTGGGTTTTACCACTGCCGGTAATACCGTCTATTAGTGTTACAGAAAAACCGCCTTTTTCGATATCTGCGCCTATTTCTTGGGCGGCGGCGCGTTGTTCATCATTTAATTTTACCGCGCCAGAATCTTGATATTTTGGCACAACAAAGGCGCGTTTTTCACGTGCACCCACCGGCACCAACAAGCCCTTGGCCACCATAGATTTTACAACCGCCGATGTAACGCGTGCAATATTCTGCACATCAGATAAAGACATTGGTTCATTATCATTTGAATCAAACGCATCTGCCACCCGTTGACGATTTTCGGTCATTTTTGCATCGCCAGAATCAAAATTAAAAGAATATAACTGTTCTGTTTTTGGCGGACTAAACGCATCCGGAACATTTAATATCAAACGCAATACCGCGCCCAGTGGCATCATTGTCCATTCAGACATTTTTTGAATCCACTGTAAATCCGGGACGCTTAACCCGCCCCCAACCAGCGCAGATACATTTTTTATTTTTTCCGGGGGTAAACCACTGTCCCCAATACCAAAGATAACCCCAACATATGGTCGGTTCATGATGGTACACCGAACAAAGTCGCCAAGATTTGCGTCCGCCGTCAATCGGTAATCATATCCAGAATTTACCGCATTCGGAATTAAAACTTTAACAACAGTACCAGATTTAAACATATCTACAAAATACTTATTTTTTATTTCTTTTTCAACACCATTTAATAAAACAAATTATTTTAGGTTCAAGTATAAATAACGTATCTTTTTGAAATAATAAAAAAATAACACTCTGTTCCATAAGATAGTTGGAAAATAATATAAATATGAACGATATAAAAGCACCGCCCATTTTGGGTGGTTTATTGTTGATTTTTCTTTGATTTTGAAATACGATTAACTCGTCTTGAATGAAAGGGTATAAAAATGGCTAGAAATATGAAAACAACTGAAGCAGAGAGAATGTTATTAAATGCTAAAACTGCCAAACAAACCAAAAAAGCATTAGAAGCTGGTGCTAATGTTAATGTAGTGTGTCCTCTAGATGGTACAACAGCTTTGATATTGGCTAGAACTGCACAACAAACCAAATTGTTAATTAAAGAGGGTGCTAATGTCAATGCAATAGATGATAAGTTTTGTACAGCTTTGATGTATGCAAAAACAGCAAAACAAACCAGATTATTGATAGAAGCTGGTGCAGATGTAAACGCAGAAGAGTATTGCTATACAGGTCACAGACCTTTGATGCTAGCTGAAACAGCGGAACAAACTCGACTGTTGATAAAAGCGGGTGCAGATGTTAATGCAAGGGACTTTAATGGTTATACCGCTTTGATGTATGCTAAAACAGCAGGACAAACCAGATTGTTGATAAAAGCAGGTGCAAATGTTAATGAAAGGGCACCTGATGGTATGACGCCTTTGATGTCGGCTAAAAATGCACAACAAACCAAATTGTTAATTGATGCAGGTGCGTATGTTAAAGAAAGGTATGAAAGAAATAATAAAGGGGGTCTTACAGCTTTGATGTATGCTACAACAGCAGAACAGACCAGATTATTGATAAAAGCCGGTGCAAATGTTAATCAAACAGATTGTTGGGGGCATAGTGTTTTGGAACATGCAAGAACCGCAGAACAGGCAAGATTATTGATTAAAGCAGGTGCAAAAGGAAAGATAAGTCCGTTCCTTTTACGTATGGAAAGTGAACAAAGAGAGTCGTTAAAGAAACGTCTTAAAAATGAAATAGCTAATAATGAAAAGACAAAACTGTCAGGTGTGGTTGTTGCAAATGCTATTGCAAAAATGAAAATAGATGGAAAAATTCAAGGTGATATTACACCCAAAATGGGCGAAATGATACGGGCCAAAATTATGGCTAGTCTCATGGCAAAAAGCAAATAATAATACCACCCAAATGGGTGGTGTTTTTATATTGTTCATATTTTATATTATTTTCCAATTATCTTATAAAACAGAATGTTGTTGTTTTATTATTTCAAGAAGATACATTCTTTACACTTGATCCTTGTTTTAATACTTGACAAATCTGTTTTATGTATTACAATAAAAATATAAGTCAACAACAACCGGGAGAACCAAAAATGAAATTAAAACAAAGATTTCAAGTAATAAAAAACATGACAGAAAAATTTTTATTGGAAAAACAGGTACCTTTCGCATACTGTGGCCCACAAAATATTAGTACATGGCGACAAAAAACAAATCATTTTGAACCAGAGTTTATTGAAAATCTGAAATATCAAACGGCGGCACATTTGCGTTTATATTCTAATGATTTGGATTTAACATCGCTAAAAAAATTAGCATCTTATATTTCTGACTATTTATCTGAATATTTGATGCGCGCCCCAGGATACACCAAAGAAAGTGCAAATAATGAAATTTCTTCTTACCTGAATAATGTTGCCGAACGCGTTATCGCGGCTAAAAAACCAAAACCGGTACCGAAAAAAAAGCCACAACCAATTGAAGCATACGTGTTGGCACCCGATGGTTCGACAATACATCGCATATTTGAAACAAAAAATGAATATAACAAGTTTTTGCGTAAACTGTATCAAAAATAAATTATACTAATATAATCAAATCAAACTTATCACATCCTCGGTCGTGGGGATGTGATTTATTATTATATCTGCATCAAATTGCGTTCTAAACCATGTGCGTTGACGTTTCGCATATTGGTTGGTCTTGGTTATCCAATTCGCAATCGCCCCGTCAGAATCGACATCGCCACGCAAAAAATCACACAATTGAACCGCACCAATCGCACGATTTGGGTTTAAATTATTGTCTATAATGTACTGTGCTTCGTCCATTGCGCCGCCTGATAGCATTTCCGGGATGCGTGCCGCAATTCGATTATGCAAAACATCCAAAGGCGGATTTATCAAAATCTTGAAAGGTGTCGGTTCAATCGCGCCATTACGTGG
>CADARU010000009.1 GCA_902790415.1 uncultured Pseudomonadota bacterium
AACATAGTTGCCAGGTTCGGAACAAGCGCACAAAGTGCGCGCAGTGAAAGGGGCCCACAAGCAAAGCGAGTGGGAATTACAATCCTGTCGCCCCGACCATAAAATTAAATAAAATACCGCCTTGTGCGGTATTTTATTTAATTCTACATCATGTATCCGGGGCGACAGGATGGGGGCGAGGCAAAAAGCCGCAGCACCAATACGAAAATACACAATTAAGAAAATCTTAAAAAATCGAAGCACGCGAGATTTTTTTGATTTTATTTATTGCGTATCGAGGACGAAAGTCGCCCCGACCACAAAATTCAAATCGGCCATTAAAGGCGGTTTTTTGTTGGATTTTTAATACTTTCACTGAGTTCGAAAATGCCTATTTCAAAAACAGCTATTTTTATACCATTTTCGAACTGGTTATGATATAATTCAATGCAACGAAAGGTAAATTATGGTAAGGGTATTGTTAATCATAGATGTTCAAAAATCTGCGGTAACTAAGCCAGACATAGCGAAAGGAATTGAAAAAATCCAATATGATTACGATGTTGTTTATGTGTCGAAATATACAAAAAACAATTCGCCACTTCTAAAACTTCTTGATTGGCCTGGGTATAAAGATGAAAATCTTGCCTTTAACCCAAAACCAGATGCAACTATATATACCAAAATAGGTTATTCAGCTTTCATTCCAGAAATGAAACAATTTGATGAAATATATATCTGTGGATTTGATACAGATGCTTGCGTATATAAAACCGCCTTGGATTTGATAGAAAATAATATTCGACCAATTATTCTGAAAAATTTATGTTTCAGCATGACACAAGAATTACATGAAAAAGCCATTAAAATCATGGAAAGAAATATCGGAACTAAAAATATTATATAAATTTCTTAAACACTACGATCTCTCTTCCAATCTCTACAATCTTGGCTCGAGAACTACTAGACCAGCACGACCACAAAATTCAAATCGGCCTTGTGCCGATTTTAATTTTGTCGTGGGTATAACGGTTCGACACATCGCAACATAGTTGCCAGGTTCGGAACAAGCGTGCGCGCAGTGAAAGGGGCCCACAAGCAAAGCGAGTGGGAATTACAATCCTGTCGCCCCGACCACGAAATTCAAAACCGCCACATCGGGCGGTTTTTTGTTTAGTTTCTAATATCTTCACCGAGTTCGAATGTTGCGTTTTCTAAAAGTGCTATTTTTTTACGTAATTTCGAACTCTTAAAGAAAAAAGGTTAGAAACCTAACCTTTTTTATAGTTCGAATTCTTTGTGAAAAAGAACTAATGTTTGTTAGCCTTAGAGCGTTCATAAACCTTTTTCACAATAAAGTTATCTGGTTTTTTATTGTCTGCTAAAACCTTTGTTATCAATTTTATCATAGGTTCACGATGTGATTCTATGAAACTGGATAACTGATGTTGAATGATTGCTTGAATATCTTTTTCTGGTTGTTCTTTCCAAAACGCGGCAGTCTTTGTCCACAAACCATAAACATTACCAAGATATAAATTATGTAATGTTACCGGTTCACCACGTTGTGCACGAACCCAACCATATTCTTGACGTCCAGCATTTTCAATATGCAATGCTAAATCTTCAGCATCTTCAGTTGTGTCTTTAAACATTTCAACATCAATGGCATTAGCGTCTTGAAACGATGCGATTATATTGAAAAATTTTACACCATAATCATATACATCTTTGCCAGCAGGAACAGGTCCCAACTTTTGTAAATCTTTTTTCAATTTATCCAAAGATTCCATCAAAGCCAATTTTTTGGTCGCTTTTTGAATTTTGTTTTTAATGATTCCCATTTTATTATCTCCTTTGTTAAATCTGGTTCATATTATATCACAACAGGACATAATTTACAAGTTTTTCTCTTCTTCAATCTCTCGTCCAATTTTAATAATCTCAGTTCGCAAACCGCCATCCCAGCACGACCAGAAAATCCAATAAAATACCGCTTTGTGCGGTATTTTATTTAATTCTACATCATGTATCCGGGGCGACAGGATGGGTGCGAGGCAAAAAGCCGCAGCACCAATATGAAAATACACAATTAAGAAAATCTTAAAAAATCGAAGCACGCGAGATTTTTTTGATTTTATTTATTGCGTATCGAGGACGAAAGTCGCCCCGACCAGGAATTACCCCATGTGATGCTTTTTCGGATTTTTTGCCGATTGTTTTTCAGGAATTTTTCACCATATAATATATAGCACAACGAAAAAGGAGAAAAAATATGAGTAAAGCACTTGTCGCATATTTTTCCGCGACAGAAACAACACGCGGGTTGGCAGAACGCCTGGCCGGCGCGATTGATGCGGAATTATTTCGGATAAAACCCAAACAAGAATATACTGAACAAGACCTGGATTGGACAAAAAAGACCAGCCGCAGCAGCATTGAAATGGCCGACAAAAACACCCGACCTGCAATCGCATCAAAAATAAAAGACATATCCGAATACGATGTGATTTTCCTGGGGTTTCCGATTTGGTGGTATCGCGAACCGTCTATTATTGACACGTTTATAGAATCCTATGATTTAGCCGGTACAACAATCGTGCCTTTTGCAACATCCGGTGGCAGCGGTATTGGCGATGCCGATGAAAACATCCGAAAATTATCCCCGATGGCAAAAATCGAAAAAGGGAAAAAATTTGACACATCTGTATCTGATGCCGAATTAAAAAAATGGGCCGAAAAATATATTTAAAAAAGTCCGCATTTTGCGGACTTTTTTTATTTGCTTTTGTTTTGCAAAACATATTGCGCGTTTTTAGCATCGGGCAAATCTTTGAACCCGATTCCATGATTGTCAGGAAACACCATTTTATACAGGCGTGAATCTTGCGATGCATGTAACATGGTTAAATTTTTAATCTGGTTTATTTGCTCTGGATTTATGGTTGGGTAAAATTTACCATTAGAAATATCTTTTGAATAGAAATACGATACAAGACCGTCTTTGATAACCACACCAATCGCGGCATCACCCAAAAATCGCACCAAACCATTATCACTAACAAACAAAACATCTTTTTCGTTTTGGTTGAACATAACCAGATTTCCTAAATTTAACCCGATTGTAAAACGAACCAGACCGTTTAAATAGACGTTGCGCCCATCTATTTCTTGTGGATAAAGAATCTCTGAATCAACCACGCGGCCCTTTTCCCTGGTGTTATTGTCAACATGTTGCGCCACAGCCGGCGAAAAAGCCGCAGTCCCAAGCCATAACCACAACGCCCTGGTCTTTAAAAAATTATTTTTCATCACACGCCCTTTTATTACGCAAACACGCTAACACAAAAGATTATTTATGTCAACAACAAAACACCTATCAAAAACCTATTCCATAATAAACAAACCCAGGAACCAGTCGTTTATCATCCAGCATATTACGACAATCTACGATACTTTTCCCCTTCATTAGGCGTGCCATTTTGTCAAAATCTGGCGTTCTAAATACCGGCCATTCTGTTAATATTGCCAACACATCCGCATCTTGTAGTGCCGAATACATATCTGAAGCATATTCTATTTTATCCCCCAGAATTCTTTTTGCGTTATCCATCGCCTTGGGATCATAGGCAACAATATTTGCATTTGATTTTAACAATTCTTGCACAATTTCCATGGCCGGGCTTTCGCGACAATCGTCTGTACCTTCTTTAAAGGCCAACCCCCAAACAGCAATCTTTGGTGACTTGATATTTTCGACAGATTTTAATATCTTTTGCGCCATTCGTTTTTTACGTTCCTGATTTCCACGAATAACATCTTCTATCAGGCTAAGATTTACATTAAACTGACGTGCCATATATGCCATCGCCATTGTATCTTTTGGGAAACAACTACCACCAAAACCAGGACCAGGATTTAAAAATTTATTACCGATACGTTTATCCAAACCCATTCCCTTGGCAACATCACGTATATCCGCACCAGATTGTTCACAAAAATCCGCCATTTCATTGATATAATGTATTTTTGTTGCTAAAAACGCGTTTGATGCGTATTTGATAGTTTCCGCAGAACGCCGTTTCACGTACAAAATTTCAGTTTTATCCGCAAAAAACACATACAATTCCGCCATAATTTTTTTCACCCTTGGTGAATCTGTTCCAATAATAATACGGTCCGGATTAAAGAAATCTCTGACCGCATAACCTTCGCGCAAAAATTCAGGAACGGATATAACATCTATATTGCTGGCCGGATTTACCTCCTTAATCAAAGATTCGACTTTGTCGCCTGTTCCAACCGGCACAGTAGATTTAACCGCAACAATCGCCCCATTTTTAACCCAAGGCGCCAATTCTTCAGCTGCTGCAAAAATATACTGCAAATCTGCTTCCTTTGTAACAGGATGCGGCGGCGTACCAACGGCCAAAAACACAACATCCGCATCAGATACCGCATTATGCATAGATGACGTAAATTTTATTTTACCTGAATTAAAATTTTTCACCAATAAATCTTCCAGACCATCTTCATACAATATTACCTTGCCAGATTGCAAAATATTTATTTTATTTTCATCCTTATCAACACAAATAACATCATGCCCTAACTCTGCTAAACCAACCCCGGTCGGCAAACCAACATATCCGGTACCAATAATAACTACTTTCATTTTATATCCTTTGAAACGAAATAAACACCTAAGAAAAACATAACACATTATACACAAAAATCAACACTTTTACAAACAAAACTTATATATAATAAATAACTTTAATTATAGTATTTAACTAATTAACATTAAATATATTTTTAATTTATATTAATATAAATTTTTTATATAAAAATTATCCAAAAAATACGATTTTTTTATATAAAAAACACTATATATTTTTATGTTGTTTTTTGTTGCGCTTTTTTATTAGAATATAAATATCATGAGAAAGGTTATCATAATCATTTGTGTGTTTTTATGCGGCGCGTCCATCGCGGCATCACGTAACGACAATGCACGACGCGCATCAAATTATGTTGACCCGGAAACGTATGCGTATATGTACCCTTATTTAAACAATCAAATGCGCACAGATTTAAATCCGGGCACAACAGTATCCATGGTAAATAATCCGGTTGATGTTTTTGTACGTACAAAACAAATGGGCGAACAACGGCGTGTCGTTCCACGAACACAAAAAAAATCTAACACTGCGGCACGCGCGGCAACCACCGCCCCCGTATCAGGCGCGGCCGCACCGGCATCGCAAACCACGCGCCGCGTGGTCGCACGCCCACAATCAAGCAACAGCCCCACATCTAATCCACGCACGTCTTCACGCGCATCACGTGGTGATGATAATTCTTCATCTGCGCGCGTTGCAACGAACACAAATACAAACGCAACGTATTCCGAACCGATACCGGCGGCACGTTGTATGGCGGACTATATAAATTGCATGAACGGGTATTGCGAGCGCGAAAATACGGCCTATAACCGTTGTTATTGCAGTGCAAAGTTGGCACAAATCGATTCAAAATATCAATCACGTATAAACAACCTGATTATACAGATATTAAAAATCCAAGGCGATAGTGAATGGACCGAAGAAGAAATGAACGAATATTGGATGAGTATCATCGGCATCCACACCGGCGAAAACGTGTGGACGAATTTAGATGATGCGCTGGATATTGATTGGGCTTCGGCAGAAAGTCGTGTTCGTGGTCAACAGGCCTTTGTTACCGGACATGAATATTGCGCGCAACACTTGCGTGGATGCGCATATATGGCCGGCAACATGCGTGATGCGTACCGTTCACAAATATCGCGCGATTGTAACGCATACGAAGATTCTTTAATTCGTCTAAAAAACGCCGCCGAAAGCGTCATTGAACATTACAGCGAATAAATCTAATTTTGTTTTCCCTGAATTTTTTCACACATCAAATTATGCCGGTATATGTTGCGCGCCAAATCATCACTAATTTCACCCCAATCGGCAAAGCGCCCATAAATTATATCACAAGGACACGATGCGGCCGCCACACTAATCGCGGATGGTGTATTTTGTGCGCAAGATATTACGAATATCGTTGGTGCCAGTATTAAAAACTTTCTCATTTATTTCCTTTTTAGTTGTAATAACTGTTTGTATTTTCTGGTTTTCGGATAACGCGTTTTCTGCCCTGCACTTTTCACGCGTTATTATGACCGCGGCAAAATAAACACTGGCAACAATCGCACCAATCACAACAAACAAATAAATTTTCGGCATAAAAATCCCCTTAAAATAAAAAAACGCACCCAAAAGGTGCGTTTAACAGTGTTAACAAACCGACAACTATTGATTCATAGAATTAAAGAAATCGGTATTTGTTTTCGTTACACGCAATTTATCCAACAAGAATTCCATCGCCTCTAACGTTCCCATTGGGTTTATAATGCGGCGCAAAACATACATCTTTGACAATATATCTTTGCCAACCAACAAATCTTCTTTGCGCGTACCGGACTTGGTAATGTCAATCGCCGGATAAACACGTTTATCAGACAATTTTCTATCCAAAATGATTTCGCTGTTGCCGGTACCTTTGAATTCTTCAAAGATAACTTCGTCCATTTTCGACCCCGTATCAACCAACGCGGTTGCGATGATGGTCAAACTGCCCCCACCTTCAATATTACGGGCGGCACCAAAGAAACGTTTTGGTCTCTGTAATGCATAGGCATCAACACCACCAGTCAACACCTTGCCACTGGACGGGACAACGGTATTATAGGCACGTCCCAAACGTGTGATAGAATCCAACAATATCACAACATCTTGACCCGCTTCGACCAGACGTTTGGCCTTTTCAATAACCATTTCTGCGACCTGAATATGACGGGCGGCCGGTTCGTCAAATGTGGAAGAAATGACTTCGCCTTTGACACTGCGCTGCATATCTGTAACTTCTTCGGGACGTTCATCAATTAATAAAACAATCAGTTTTACTTCTGGATAATTTGTTGCAATAGAATGCGCAATATTTTGCAACATAACCGTTTTACCGGTGCGCGGTGGTGCAACAATCAGTGAACGTTGTCCCCGACCGGTTGGGGAAATCAAATCTATTACACGCGCGGACAAATTGCGACCTTTATCGGTGTCTCCTTCAACTTCCATCTTTAATTGTTCATCCGGATACAGCGGTGTCATATCATCAAAAGACACACGATGACGCAACTTTTCCGGATCATCACCATTTGCGCGTTCAATCGTTTCCAACGCGAAATAGCGCTCTGATTCATTTTGCGGTGCCTGAATTTGTCCTTCGATATAATCGCCGGTCTTTAAACCGTACTTTTTAATCAGGTTTGGCGACACATACAAATCATCCGGCCCGGCCAGATAATTACTTTCCGGCGCACGCAAGAACCCAAAGCCATCTTGCATACGTTCCAAAACACCATCACCAATCAGGGTAATTTTATTATCCGCCGCAAATCCGCGCATAACCGCGAAACGCAGTTGTTGCACATTTAATTGGGACGGGTTTTCAATTCCCATATCTTCCGCCATTTTCAACAGTTGTTGCGGCGATTTTGCCTTAATTTCATTTATATGCATAAAAAATCCTTTTGGAAGTTTCCCCACGACACAGAACGTGCCATGTTTTTGATGTCTTTATTATAATACATTTTTGGTTAAAAGTCAAGATTCTGTTTTTTCTTGCATTTAATGATAAATATTGCTTCAATACAGTATAGTTGAAACAAACAAAGGAAGTGAAAATGGCAGGAAGTATAAACAAAGTTATTTTAGTTGGTAATATCGGCCAAGATCCCCAGGTTCGCACAATGCAAAGTGGTCAAAAAGTGGTTAGTTTTTCATTGGCGACATCTGATCGTTGGCGCGACCGCGCGACCGGTGAACAAAAGGAACAAACCGAATGGCACCGCGTTGTTATCTTTAACCCGAATTTGGTAGAAGTTGCCGAACGCATGTTACAGAAAGGTACAAAATTGTATCTGGAAGGTTCCTTGCGCACCCGTAAATGGCAAAATCAACAAGGTGCGGATACATTTACGACCGAAGTTGTTTTGAATCAATTTGGTGGCACCATGGTAATTCTTAGCGGTGCAAAATCTGTTGAATCTGGTGCGATGGGCCCAAGTGCCACAGCGGCACCGGCACCAGCCGAAGAAATTTCGATTTCGGAAATCGGCGATGACATTCCATTTTAAAAAAAAACGCCCGTTTGGGCGTTTTTTTTGTTCTCTTTTTATACAAACATCGCTATACTGTTGGACGCTAAATTCTTAAAACTAACAGCAAGGAGAAAAAACATGTTTGAAATATCAAAAATTCATGCACGTCAGATTATGGATTCGCGCGGTAATCCAACGATTGAATGTGATGTTATTTTATCAGACGGCACATTGGGACGCGCCGCCGTTCCATCCGGGGCCAGTACTGGTTCTTTCGAAGCACTAGAATTACGCGATGGCGGCAACGCCTATATGGGCAAAGGTGTATCCAAGGCGGTCAAAAATGTAAATGAAATTATCGCCCCTGCCCTGGTTGGTATGGACGCGTCCAAACAAACAGAATTAGATGAAAAAATGTTGGCTTTGGACGGCACACCGAATAAGGACAAATTGGGTGCAAACGCGATTTTATCTGTATCTTTGGCATTGGCACACGCGGTTGCAAATCAAAAAAAGGTGCCTTTATATGAATATTTGGCATCTTTGTACGGCAATCCGACACCAAACACATTGCCACGCCCAATGATGAACATTATAAACGGTGGCGCGCACGCAGACAATGGCCTGGATGCCCAAGAATTTATGATTATTCCAAACGGTGCGAAAAACGAAGAAACGGCAATCCGCATGGGGTCTGAAACATTCCATCATTTAAAGAAAATCTTGAAGTCTGGCGGCAATTCGACAAACGTTGGCGATGAAGGCGGCTTTGCACCGAACTTTAATTCTTGCGCCGAAGCGTTGGATACCATTATCGCCGCAATCAAAGATGCCGGTTATAAACCAGGTGAAGAAATTTCTATTGGTTTGGACGTTGCATCATCTGAATTTTATCGCGATGGCGCATATCATTTTGAAGGCAAAACATTATCTTCTGACGAAATGATCGCGTTCTATGTTGATTTGATTGCAAAATATCCGATTATTTCCATTGAAGATGCCTTGGCCGAAGAAGATTGGACGGGATGGAAGAAATTAACCGATACAATCGGCGCAAAATGCCAATTAGTCGGCGATGATTTGTTTGTAACTAACCCCGCCCGTTTGAAACGCGGCATAGATTCTGGGGTTGCAAATGCGATTTTGATTAAGGTTAATCAAATCGGTTCATTGACCGAAACAATGCGCGCAATTAAAATGGCCCAAGATGCGAAATACGGTGTTGTTATTTCACACCGCAGTGGCGAAACCGAAGACACAACCATCGCAGATTTGGCGGTTGCAACAAACGCGGGCCAAATCAAGACCGGTTCTATGTCCCGTACCGACCGTATGGCAAAATACAACCAACTGTTGCGAATTGAAGAAAAACTTGCATCAAACGCAAAGTATGGTATATAAGAATCGATATGCAAACGGCAGAATTGATTTTAAACATTAAATATATTGTCGCAGGTATGCTCTGTGTTGGTATTGTACTGGCACCGGCATACCTGGCGGCCAAGACCGGCAAAGGCAAGGTCGATGCAATGCGAATCCGTCTGGCATCATGGGTGTTTGGATGGACGATTATCGGATGGCTGTTGGCATTGTTTTGGGCCGTAAAGAAATAACCTATTCTTCACAATCCGATGTTTTTGTTGCCTCACAACTAACAACATCTATCTTGGTTTTCGGTAGCCGTTTTTGTGATTTTAATTCTTCGTATTCTTTCCGAAACTCTTCATCACCATCAAAAAGGTCAACACCTTCTTCTTTCGCCCAATTAACCAAATTTTCAAAGCTCATATTACGTTTTTCATAACAATAAAAGCCCTTCGCGGTTTTGCATTGTTCTTTTAATTTTGTGGTGCGTTGCTTTTCGGTATCATCTTTCAAAATTATCGTCTTATTACCAGTGGTATTAAAATCTACGTCTTTAACTGACTCCAAAAAGGCAGATTTATAAATTAACTCTATTGTTTTATCTTCTTCTTTTATTATTTGTTTTTCTGTGGATTTAATTTGTTTTTCTAAATCTTTTTGTTTGTTGTGTAACATAACGTTACCCGCAACGCCCGCCGCGGTTAAACCTAATGTCGATATGCCGGCAATTTTGAAACCATTGACTTTTTTGGCACATTGTTCCAATTTTGCCATTTTTCTGTTTTTTTCGGCAACCAATTGCGACAAAGACGAAACACCACCAGCATAGTTAACGAACGCGACACCCGATTCTTTTACAACCGCCGCATTAACCGACATTATAAAGAAACAAATAAAACCAGAAACACAACCGGATACAATTATCCGATTAAGACCGCCAGGCTTTATTTTTTCTCTCTCTAGATTTCCGCGGTTTTCTGAAAATTGTTTCATACGCGCCCTCCGTAAACTGTTTTTTAACACAAGAATTATATCATATCCCTACCCCAAACTCAAATAAAACGTGCCCCGGTGGGCAAGTTTTGAAACTGTAGTTGTGTCTGGTGTGCAATTTGCGAGCCGACATAATCAAAATCGGGCAAGAGATTGATGAGGGAAAAGAGAAACTAAGATTACATGATTTACATTGATAACCTTATTTTTTCTTTTGAATAACAATCATTATATGTGCACTTAAAGACAGCATATCTGGATGGTCACAAATTGAAAAATGTAAATCTAACCATTTCTTATTGCGATTTCATTAAACTCTTTATGTGTATTTTGGTTCGGCCATTCAAGAGCAACCTGATGCAACAATTTTGTGTTTTTAGCGGTTTTTAATACCAAATCTTTCAGTTCACTTGGCCAATAAAAATGTGCATAGGAACAACCCACAAACCAATTATCATCACCTGTCTGTGTCAGTATGTTTGTTTCGTTCCAAAAATCTTTTTCGCTTTTATATCCATATGATTTTAAATATTCTTTAAAATCTTTGACACATAAATTCAATACCGCTGGTCGTGCCATCACAGATATAAATATGGTTGCCCCAGGTTTAGCAACGCGAACCAATTCTCTGATTGCTTTTTTGCGTTCATCTTCTGTACGCAAATGTGATAATGGTCCGCCAATGCATAAAACCATATCAAACGAATTGTCTTTATATGGCAAATCTGTAATGGAACCCAAATCTACAGAATCGACAAAATTACCAACACGATGTTGTTTAATTTTTCGTTTGGCGACTTCTAATTCTTTATCCGAAATGTCTAACAAAGTCATATGATATCCTTGTTTCGCCAAATCGACTGTATATCGCCCAGGTCCACCACCGGCATCCAAAATCTTCATGCCTTTTTTAAGATATTTTTTATAAAAAAACTCTGTAGTTTGAAATTCCAACATATGCGCCGCATTTTTTGTCGTTCGTGTGAATTCTTTTTCTGCAGATTCATTATAAAAATCTTTCACAGAGACACCATTTTTGCGTTTCTTTGGTTTAACAAATAACGATTTAATAAAACGAAACATTACTTTTCTCCCTGCCCATTTAGTGTATTATACCACAAAAGTTCGAAAATGCAAAAATATCATCATTTTCCAAAACCAAACTTTCAAACTCGGTGAAAATATTAGAACCCAAAAAGAAACACCGCCTTTATTGGCGGGGTTGTACATCTTGGTTGTGCTATCTGTGCAATTCGCGAGCTGATATAATAAAACTCGGACAAGAGATTGAACTTCTTAAAGATAAATTAAGGTTAGTAAATTTAATATGGTTTGTTATAACGCTTTTATATTTTTTTTACATATTTTGTAGATTTTTGTGTGTTTTGGAATTTTATTCAATATGATAGGCAGAGTGTCTTCGTCATAGTTCCATGTCCATTTTATTCCTTCTAGTAGTCCATGCAGTGTTTCCTTATAAGTTGTTTGTTCCATACCGAGTTTACGTCTAATGTACCGTTTAATTTGACGCCAAACACATGTGGTGCGTGATGGTGATACAATATGTATTTCTGTTGCTCTTTTTAAAATAGGATTTACCCAGTCAGAAAATGATGCGCCCTCGGTTATCCATTTTTCTGTAGCTGCAATTTTTGATGCCATACGTGTTCGTTCTGATTCACTACGTTTGCGTGAGACAGAACCTGAATTATCGTGATATATTTCGTCTAGATGGCATAACGGCAATTTTTTTGAAGTAGCCAGTTTGCGTGCGTATGTAGTTTTTCCAGAACCTGGTGCACCAATAATATGAATTCGTGGCATAATATAATCCTTGTTTGTTCATGCGAATTATATCATAAAAGTTCGAAATTCCAAAAAAATTGAGATTTTTCTAAAACAAACTTTCGAACTCACAGGAACTATTGCTAAACAAACAAAAAACCGCTCTGAAACGAACGGTTGTCTATCTTGGTTGTGCTATCTGTGCAGTTCGCGAGCCGACATAATCAAAATCGGGCAAGAGATTGAAGAGATGAAAGATAAACTAAATATACTGAATTTGCATTGAAATTTTAGCATTTTTTGATATAATTACAGACATGGAAAATAAAGTAAAAACTCTTTATCATGGTTCCGGAATAGAAATAACCGATGGTTTTATTCGTGTAAAGCCGGCTTATTTAACAAAAAACAACCAACCAATAACCGCTGTGTTCGCGTTGGCTGATTTCGTGCATGCTAAACTTTATGCTATTATGAGATTAGTGGCTGGTGAAGGTAAAATGTCGCCATGTGAAAGAAATGCTGTATACATTCAAAGAATAAATAAAGATATTCCAAAAAAAGCCTATGTTTATGAATTAGATTCTGATGGTTTTCAACAGGATATGAGTGGCAGTTATTATTGTTTAACAGACAAAAAGATAAAAAACATTATTGAAATTGATGTTATGCAAGAAATCAAAACCGGTGATTTAAAAGTATATGTTTTAAAAAATGAGTTCAATATTAAAAACATGTCTAGAGATGCATGGAAAGAAATTCTTAAAGATAAAAGCAAATTTGAGTTATATAAACCAGACTCAAAAAATATTGATATGGCGATTTTATCACAAATGAAAGATTTAAGTTTTAACAAATAATCTAAAAAAGTTCGAAAATAGCAATTTTTTGCTATTTTTCAAAAACAAACTTTCGAACTCGGTGAAAATATTAGAAACCAAAAGAAAACTTGCCCCGATGGGCAAGTTTTGAAACTTTGGTTGGGGTGTGCGGGCGAAACGCGAGTTGTTAGCACACAGTTTTTATGATACAATATCCTTATTAATATAGGTGAAAGATGTCTTTTATAATTTTTGATACAGAATATACATCGTGGTGCGGCTGTCAGGAAAAGGGATGGCGCGGAAAACAAAAACGTGAAATAGTCCAAATTTCCGCTATACGCGTATCAAATGATTTACGTGTCTTGGATACTTTTAATGTTTTGTGTAAACCAGTTATAAATCCTGTTTTATCAAATTACTTTGTCCAATTGACAGGGATAACAAATAAACAAATTCAATTAAAGGGTATTTCTTTTAAGAGTGCGTATAAAAAATTCAGAAAGTTTGTCGGCAAATCGCAATGTTTATCACATGGGTATGGTGGCAAATGGGACGATAAATGCGATGGTGATATCATATTGGAAAATTTAAGATTGTATAATATGCCCATTGATGACGATGTAATTTATCACAATATTTCGGCATGGCTAATTCCAGAATACAAAAAAATCAGATTAAAAGAACATCCAAAAAATTCTGGCAAAATCGCAAAGATTTTACATATGGATTCAAAAATAAAAAAACTGGGTATAGACGAACATAATGCATTATATGATTCTTACTCTATTTTAATTGGAATAAAATATTTTCGAGATGATTTGCCAAGTTTGTTAAAAAAATTGAAATACAATTAGAAAATAAGTAATATTTCGCCCGCACACCCCAACCAAGATAGACAAATAAAGTATTTAAAGCGGTTTCGGGTTGGTTTTGAAATATTTTACTTGGTTCGAATGTTTTTAGTGATTTATTAGTAGTTCGAAAGTGTTAATAACGACATAAAAATTCAAGAACAAACTTTCGAACTCACCAAAGCCTTATATTTCAAACAAAAAATGCCCCGAAGGACATTTTGTTAACTTTGGTTGTGGTGTGTGGGCGATACGCGAGTTGTTATCATGCTGTTTTTGTGATAGAATTGTTGTGTATGTTTTGGAGGGTAATATGAAGTCATGGGAAAAAGCATTAGATAAGTTTTTGCACCGATATATAAACGAACCTTGGTTTGAGGGTGCCTTGTTATGTGGTAGTTATGCAGCTGGCAATCAGAATAAGTTTTCTGATATAGATGTGACAATTGTTGCTTCTGATGATATTGGGTGGCAAGAAAAATCTAATTGTTATGTTGATGGTTTTTTGATGGAATACATTATTCAACCTGTTTATAAATATCAAGAATATATGAAATCTGGATACGAAAATAATGCAATGCTAAATCAAAATATGTTTGCATATGGCAAGATTTTATATGACAAACGTGGTGTAGTAAAAAAACTAAAACAACAATCGATTCGTGATTTAAAAAAGCCATTTAAACATAAATCAAAGTATGCAAATGATTTTATGAAATATCATTTATGGGAAATGTATGATGAATTAAAATCTTTAAAACACGATGGTTATCATACAGATTTAATGTATTGGACTTTGGTCAATTATTTAATAACGGCATATGCTAATTTTAATTGTTTGTGGCAATTACCAAAAGCTAAAATAGAAAAGTTTCTGACAGATAAGGAATATGCAAAAAGATACCATGCAGATAGATTGCCAGATAAAAAATTCACAAACTTGCTTATGGATTGTTTCAGGGCAAAAACGAAAGATAAAATGTCTGCTGTTGAGAAATTATATAATTATGTTATTAAATCTGGTGGTGGGTTTGATATTGGAAAATTTCGTGGTTATCAAAAAATTGAAAAAAAATAGTTTTGCCCACACACCACAACCATTTTGAACAAAAAGACCGGTTAGAGCAGATTTGCATTAGTTTTATAAGATTGTTGTTGGTTCGAATGTTTTTAGCGTATTACAAGTGGTTCGAAAGTGTTAATAACGACATAAAAATTCAAAAACAAACTTTCGAACTCACCAACCCCTTGTATTCTAAACAAAAAATGCCCCGAAGAGCATTTTGTTAACTATGGTTGGGGCAGCGGGGTACCTCGATATACAATAAATAAAATCAAAAAAATCTCCGTTGGTCGATTTTTTAAGATTTTCTTAATTGTCTATTCTCGTATTCGCTCGCACGGCACAATGTGCCGGCTGCGCGCAACCCGTAACGATTTCACTGCACTGCGCTTTTGAAATCTACTTGGTTTCGAACCTTTTGCAACATTCGTTGCAAATGATTCAACCATAACCCCAAAACCAAAAACTAAAACACCCTTTCGGGTGTTTGAATTTTTGGTTGGGGCAGCTGGATTCGAACCAACACTGACGGAGTCAGAGTCCGGAGTTCTACCATTAAACTATGCCCCAATGTGCCAGGTATTATATCGCCAAGATTTTTTTTTGCAATTAAAAAGTTTCTTGTATAAATTTGCGACTTTCATTCCTATGCATTTGAACAAACCAAACAGATAAAATATTTTCATCTAAACCCAAGGAGTTCAAAACAATGCAAACCAAATATTTTATTTACAACGCGGCAATCGCATTAACCTGTGTTACAATGGCGGCGCAATCTGATGCCTGTACCGGAATAACAATGACCGCCAAAGATAAATCTGTAATTGTCGCCAGAACCGTTGATTGGTCCGGTTCAAAAATGAACAATATATACGTTGTTTCACCACGTGGCCATACCGAGCAATCTTTGTTGCCAGACGGCAAAAAAGGCGGTATGAAATTCACCGCAAAATATGGTTTCGTTGGACTGGGGATGCAACAACCAGAATTTGTTGTTGATGGCACAAACGAGGCCGGTTTATCGGCCGCCCTGTTCTATTTCCCAGAATTTGGAAAATATCGCCCCTATTCTGCCACGGCATCCGATAAATCATTGTCCGATTTCCAAGTTGTTTCGTGGATTTTATCCAGATTTTCAACCATAGATGAACTAGAAGCCGCCATTGACAATGTTCGAATCATAAATATTGACCCAACCGCATCAACCGTACATTGGCGCATCACAGAACCCGGTGGCCGCCAAGTTGTTTTAGAGGTCATAGATGGTGTTCCTACCTTTTACGAAAACCCTATTGGCACATTAACAAATGCCCCCGGGTTTAAATGGCACATGACAAATTTGGACAACTATGTAAACCTGACCCCAGGGCGTGCGGGCCCGACCATCTTTGGGCCAATAAAATTGCGTTCGTTAAGTAACGGAACGGGGCTTTTGGGTTTGCCAGGGGATTTTTCATCGCCTTCACGATTTGTTCGGGCATCGTTTTTGAAAACATACTCTATCCAACAAGATACCGGACCAGATACTGCGATGCAGGCGTTTCATATTCTGAACAATTTTGACGTTCCTTTTGGCACATCGTACAAAGTTGGCGCGGCACCATTTGACATGCTATCGGCGACGCAATGGACTATCGCGACAGATTTAGCAAATCACGTTATTTATTATCACACGATGTACAATCGCACAATTCGCCGCATAGATATGAACAACATAGATTTTGAAAGTGTTCCATTTCAATATCATCCATTGGACAACAGCCCAACAGAAACAATTTTAGATGCAAAAATAAATTAAAAAATCCCCCAAATGGGGGATTTAATTTTAACAATTCAATGCACTAGAAATTGATTCTTGCGCGAACCATACCAGTTTGTGATGTGTAATCTTCACGAACTTCAATATTATAGTTCACAGACAAATCAAAATTCTTGTAGTTCATACTTAAACCCGCACCAAAATCACCACCAATACGGCTTAATCTTGTGCCATTTAATGTATAAGAATCTACACCAGGCATTGTAACAGTTGCGACCTGTTCATCAGACAACACATCATACAATACACCCCAATGTAATTCTGGACGCAATGTCCAACCTTTGGTTGTTCTGAAATTGCGTGCATACTTGGTTGTCAAAGACAACGTCAAATAATCCGCATCATTCAACTGGTTTTTGGTATCAAATGAATTGATATAATCAGTTGAATCGATGTGCATATAACGAGCCGCAAATTCCGGTGTTATACCACCCGCAAAATCATAACCTGTTGCTATTTTTGCACCATATGCGTCAACATCATAATCCGCAGTTACAGGTGTACCCAATGCGATACCGTTTTCTGAATAATCAGACATAGTATAGCTTGCGGTTGCATTCAAATACCATTCTGTCGGTTTATATTGGCCGTAAACAAAGATTGTATTAGAATCGATTTCAGTATCACGTGCGGTACCTGCTATGTCTGAATGAGCAAACGCATAACCAGCACCAATCGTCCATACTTTGTTTATAGTTCCATCTATACCACCAGCAACACCGCGTGTGTAACCATTAAAGGCATCGTTTTGTTTGGTTTTGTTATAAATACCTTGGGCCCAAACACCGCCAGATGTGAAATTCACATCACCACCGTTACGTCCCAATTTCGGCAATGCCATACGGCCAGCAGCCAAAGACGTCACAGTATTTTGGACCGCAGATGCCATAGATTGGACAACAGATTCTGTTTCTGGGTGGATTGCACGCGTAGCACGTTCCACATCCGCCTTGTCCGCATCAGAACCAGATGCCAATTTGTCTTGGATTTGTAAAGACAATTCGTTCAACTTTTCTGAAGTTGATCCAGACATACCAGCAATTGCGTTCGCAGTTTCACCCGTCAAACCATTTTCAGATGCGATATCTGCGACAGATTTCATAGTGGAAACAATATCTTTGCCATCGTTTGTCCATTCGTAATCATAAACAGAACTTTCGATTTCATAGTTAGCAAACTTTTGATTACCAAATACATGGTATGTATCAGCACCACGCAACGACAATTTCAAAGTTCCGTCACCATCAAAAGTGCCTGCTGCGATTTGCGCATCACCACCACGCAAAGTTGCCAACATATCACCATTTAATGTAATGGTCCCTTGTTCAATTGATGCTGTTCCAATATTTAAAGTAGCACCATTAGCAACGATCAAAGTTCCTGTTCCATTAATTCCCCCATCCATTGTGGTTGTACCAGATGTAACATTAACCGTTCCCAAATTGTGAATATCATTTGCAACACCATTTACTGTATTTCCAGAAAAAGTGTTTGCCCCGGCAAAATTCAATGTTCCACCAGCATCATTATAGATTGCGCCACCTTTTTCCAGCGCGCTATTCCCAGAAAATGTAACTGTATTAAAATTTACCGTACCATGATCTGTTGACATATTATTAGAACCATAATTCATATCAACACCATTGTAAATGGCACCACCCGCTTTATCTGCAGAATTACCAGAAAAGCTGGAATCTGAAACACTCACTATCCCGCTGTACACATTGGCAATAGCACCCCCAAAATTACCGGAATGATTATTCAGAAATTTGGTTTTATTATTTATAACAAGATATTCATCCGCACCGGTATGACGACCAGAAATTGCCCCGCCACGATTTGAAGATGCATTATCAGAAAATTCTACATTTGATATTGTCGCGTATGCGGTTCCCCCAATAAGTAACGCACCACCACCATCGGAATTGCTTGGGTCACCAACCATTCCTTCTGCATCCAACCCAGCGGTATTTCCTTTAAACCACGAATTTGAAATTTCTGCACTTTTATACACACCTATTGCACCAGCGTCCCAAACGGTGTGATTGTTATTAAAATGAGAATTTTTGATAACCATACCAGTATCATATCTTTGGTCATCCGTAATAACACCACCAACATGTGCCAAATTATTTGAAAATGTTGAACCTGTAATATTGGCACGTCCCAAAGAAACATCTATCACACCACCATATTCCCCAATAGAATTGATAGAATCGGCAGTTACACCATTAAAATTAACTGTTGAACCATCTGTTATACGAACCCGAGAAGTCATAACATCAGACATCGCAGGCATAACCAACAATGCTGGCAAAACAGATATACCAATCAAAACACCATGAAAATGTTTTTGCATAGTTTCTCCTTTTTTGTTTATTTACAAAATATTAAAAATCCTTCCGATAAAGAATTCTAGACACGCATAAATTAAATAGCAAGTTTTATTTTTTTAAAATTATTGTGGCGTGCACCGGGAACTATTTCTATATCTGCGGGATTTGCCCATTGTTTTGCCAAATCATATGGCACAATTTTATCGTATTCACCAACAAAATGTTTCTGATGCACATTCGGCAATGTGTCCATGTTTAGTGAACCATACAATGGTTCATCACCAAAATATTCCGTCCACATTTTATGATTCAAAACCCCCGCTATTGTTATCCAATTTTCCACGTTCAAATTTTTATTTTTTTTAATTACCAAACCCGAAACCATTGCACCACCAGAATACCCAATCAATGTTATTTTTTTCTTTGCGGCAATTGATGTTATTACCTGTGATTCCGCATCTATGATTTTTTTTGAAAAACGTCCCGATGTCCAATCTTGCTCACTACATATATCATCCATTACATACTGGCACGGACGCGCAACATAAACGACATTATCAAAAGTATCAGATTCTGCTAAATTCCGAACAAAATCTCCACGTGGTGTTGGATTATCGGTCGGACGACCATACGCATCAAAAGCGGAGCCATCCCCCTCTATATAGATATGAACTCGCGGATTTTTTGGACTTTTTATTTTTTGCCACGTTGCAATTTCAAAAGTATCCGTTTTTATTGGAACATATTCAAAGTCCGCACCCGGAGTCCAGTTTTGCACACCGGCACAAGCCGCCAACAAAAATAATAAAAAAACAACAAATCTCATACTAATATATTACTACACATACATCAAATAAACAAATTAAAATATGGTATGGAAATGTGTTTTTTTTGTGTTATACTGCCCCCCGACAGCAACATGTTGAACAAAAAAAGGAAGTATATTATGAAAATTAAACCATTTGCGGGGGTTCGTCCACCAAAAGAAATCGCATCAGAAGTTGCATCTCGTCCGTATGACGTTTTGAATTCGGTCGAAGCCAAGCAAGAGGCCGGCGAAAAATCATTACTGCACATTATCAAACCAGAAATAGATTTTGACCCAATCGCCGATGAACACAGCCAACCTGTTTACGACAAAGCCGTAGAAAACTTTAAATTATGGCAAGATCGTGGTTGGTTGGTCCAAGACGACAAAGAAATGTATTATATCTATGCACAAACAATGGATGGTCGTACACAATACGGCTTGGTTGCCGCGGCAAATGTTGACGACTATATGACCGGCAAAATTAAAAAACACGAATTGACACGCAAAGATAAAGAAGACGACCGTATGATTCACGTTCGCATCCAAAACGCGAACATCGAACCAGTGTTCTTTGCATATCCTGACGTTGCAGAAATGAACGAAATTGTTGAAAATTTTGTCAAAAACAATGCGCCAGAATATGACTTTGTTGCCCCTGATGGTTTTGGACACACGTTCTGGGCAATTCGCGATGATGCGATAAACGCACGTATCACAGAAATCTTTAAAAACATTCCGGCAATGTATGTTGCAGACGGCCATCATCGTACGGCGGCGGCGGCACGTGTTGGCGCGGAAAAACGTGAACAAAACCCAAATCACACCGGTAACGAAGAATACAACTATTTCTTGGCGGTTATTTTCCCAGAAAGCCAACTGAAAGTTATCGACTATAACCGCGTTGTACGTGATTTGAACGGTTTAACCCCGGAACAATTCATCGCAGAATTAGAAAAATCTTTCGAGGTTCGCGAAATGGGCACCGAAATTTACAAACCAACCAAATTGCATAACTTTGGTATGTATTTGGGTGGCAAATGGTATTCATTGACCGCAAAACCGGGAACATATAATGATAACGACCCAATTGGCGTATTGGACGTTACGGTTTTGTCTAATTTAGTATTTGATAAAATATTGAACCTGGGCGATTTACGTACCAGCAAACGTATCGACTTTGTTGGTGGTATTCGTGGTCTGGGCGAATTACAAAAACGCGTTGATTCCGGTGAAATGGTCGCAGCATTCGCGCTGTATCCGGTAACAATGCGTCAAATCATTGACATCGCAGATACTGGAAACATCATGCCACCAAAGACGACATGGTTTGAACCCAAACTGCGCAGCGGTCTGGTCATCCACAAATTGTCATAAAGAAACAAAACCGCCCATCCGGGCGGTTGTTTTTTATTTGCAATAATTTATGGTTCATCACACTGGCATTCCCGAAATACGATTGCATCGCGTCCACTGCCCTCTGTCATTTTTATACATTTAAACTTGCGATTTTTTTCTTCGCATTTACTTTCCAATTTTTCCAAGATATCGGTTACACCATCAACCCCGGTTATCTGTACCCTAAATTTATCTTTGGTTTCATCACCTGTAATTTCATAATTTTTATATTCTGCCAATAAATCTTTTGATGATTTTGATATCTCTGACGAACTGTTTGATTTTCCGCTTTTTTTACAGTCATCCGCACTTATATCTTTGTTACATTTATAGGAAAAAGTTCCGTTAGTTTCACCGACCACCCAATAATCCGAACCAAACAAGCGTTTACACCAATACCCATAAGAAACACCCATATTTTTCCAATTTTCGATATTAGAAGAATACACTGTGGCTTTTTGCCCAAAATACCAAAGGTCCCGGTCTTTACAAAAATCATCTTGGGTAATGTCGGCTTTGGTGGGATTTTTTAATTCCGACATATCTATACTCGACTTTTTTTCCGCACATGTTGAAACGCCATCATTCCCTGTTACTAATTCATAATTTTCGTTCTTACATTTGGTTGCCGAACAGTCGCAATAAAATGCTTTGCCTTCATTCACACAAAAATAATCCGTTTTTTCGGGCACCGCCACCCATTTACCCGCCGACACATTTTCCCCTGTGGGGTTACACTCACCCCCAATTTTCACCACTTCTGGTTGTTCACATACGTATATTTCATTTTCAATAAGCACCCTTTTTTGACCGCCAAAACATTTGGTTGCGCTGCAAATACAGCTTACCTCGACACCATCAGAATTCACACACGTTTCTTCACCAAAAGTATACTCTTTCCAAAAACCTTGTTCCAAAAAGGGTTCATTGTCATAATAAATACACTCTTCGTCTATTTTTGGAGCATTTGCTTTTGTTTCGCTTGTGGTCGTGTTTTTGGTGTTGACTGTAGTCGTCTGTGTGGCGGTTTCTATTTCCTTGCATTCACCATCTTTGTATTCCCACCTGCCCGGATTTGCGCTCATTTTGGCCCTACAATCCGCCTGTTTTTGTTTTTGCTTTTCAATATCTTCTTCTAATTTAACTTTTTTTTGTTTTTCTGCTTCGATATTTTTCTTGGTTGAATCTATTTGATTGGTTAATTCGGTCGATTTTTTATGCAACATAATGTTTCCCACCGCCCCCGCCGCAGTTAGACCCAATGTTGAAATGCCGGCAATTTTAAATCCGCTGACTTTCTTGGCGCATTGTTCCAATTTTGCCATTTTTTTATTTTTTTCATTAATCAATCGCGATAATTCCGGGCTGGCCCCAAACACGTTCAACGTGGGGATAAATACCGCAAGCGCAAAACACAAAAACCTTTCAAACACGAATAAAAATCCTATACAAAAATTATATCATAAAAAAGCCCCAAAAAAAAATGAAAAAGACGGTGGCCGCAAAAACCACCGTCAAAAAAACGTCTAAATTACAAACAACGCAAGAAAAACTAACGTTTTATTGCATCTGGTGCCGACGAACCGACATTTGCCATGCCGCCATTACCAGAATTACGAAACGCGCCATGTGACCGTAACAAATCCATTACATTAACGGCATTTCTGTAATCAATCTTCTTTATATTCTTTCCTGCTTTTACATAGTCATCTATCTTTGCCATATCAAATACCCCTTAAAAAGCATCTCTTTGGTCTGGTTATTATACACTAACAAAAGGTTTTGTCAAATGTTTTTTCGTTCACCAAAGATTATTTGTTTTCATCACAAGGTTCTTCAATTTCTTCAACCGAAACATTTGCCACCGGTACAGTTCTACCATCGGCAGGTTCGGTATATGAAACCTCTTTCACGACACGAACACGGCGATTTTCCGCATTAGGAACCCCGTCAGGTGTCGGAACCTTTAAATCTTCTTCACCAGCCGAAACCGCAACAATTTGACTGGATGGGATACCATATTGAATCAGCATCTTTTGTACCGCATCCGCACGACGACCACCCAAGGCATAATTGTAATTCTTGCTGCCTGCGGTATCAGTATGGCCAACCACAGATACTTTGATGTTTTTGTTATTCTGTGTCGCATCAACCAATTTTCTTATAACATCCTCGTATTCAGGTTTTATGACCGCCTTGTTGAAATCGAATCGAATTTCAAATACCTCTTCCATAACATGCTGTTTTGGTTGCAATGGAATCTGTTGCACCTTGATAATGGTGGTTTCTTCTTCATCTGTGCCGCCACTTTTGATATTTGCCAAACGTGCGTTGATTGCCGCCAATTCTTTGCGCATTTCCAACATCATATCTATAAATTCTTGGCGCGAAACCAAATCCGCATCAATAACAATTTCTTCTACATCATCTTCTTCACAAACATTGCAATCCTGGGCATCTTCCGGACACGTCTTCTGACAATTCGGCGTTCCACCTGCAACAACACTTTCATCAGTATTTGTTACATTATTGCTGTTTGTAACGGTTTTATCCCCACCATAAATATTTTGATTAAACACCATCGGTTGAACAGGAACCGGATTTATCAAATTATCTGGCACGTTAATGTTATTAACAACAATCACACCATCACGCGCTGCGCCCGAACGCCGCATTGCAGACAGATTTCCCGTTTCCGGATAATACGCACCAACAGAACGTTTGGTTTCAATTGCGCCCGATTCGGTTTGCCCCGCAATTTTAACGGATTTTTCAACAGAAATCGCCTGAGCACCTGTTGCCGCCTGGCCACGTACACCCGACGTTGTTGTAACGTTTTTACCCGCCCGGCAATCACGCAATGCTTCCATTGTTTTGTTGAAACGCGCACGACATTCATCCGCGGTTTCAAATTGTCCAGAAGAATACGCGGACAACCAACAATCATATTTTGCCTGTAATTCCGCCGCCAATTCAGGGAATGTCTCACCGGCATCATTTTTAAATTGTTCCATCATACCGTTATAGGCATTTGATAATTCGTATGCAACCTGGTCATCATCCACCGGCCAGTTATTCATTGTTTCAGGAAAAGGAACTTCGCCCGAAAAGGCCGCAACTGCTTTCTGTGCAAACAATTCACCAACATCTGGATAACCACTGGTGCGCGCATTATAAATCGCATAAGAACGATAATTCATCGCCAATTGATTCAAAAAAGAATCCTGATGCGGCGCAGATTTAACATCTAACTGTTCAATATAATCAACCGTTGGTGTTTCAACCGCATAACTATCAACATATTCTGTTTGTGTTCCAGATTCCGCACACGCCGCCATCGCCAACAGCGACACAACGCCCAAAACACGCGAAAAACCACAAGATAGAGTCGTTTGCTTTTTCATAGAAAATCCTTTCTCTTACCCTTTTATATCCGCATTATACGATTTTTGGCAATTTTAGTAAAGCGAAAAAAACATATAAACAAAACAATCTTATTTGCCCAGAAACTGAGTCGCCATATTTGCGATGCCACCAATACCACCGGCACCCTTTTGTGTTGCCAACCCAGACACCATTTCCACGACCGACCCCGTATTCGTATTTGATTGGTTTCCGATATTATTAACAGAATCCATAATCAAACCACCAAATGCTTCTTTTCTTTTGGCCGCCATTTTGCCCGCCGAACAATTATCCAATTTTTCCAACAGCGCAGTCGCCTGTTTTAATTCTTCAACCGTAAAATCTTTGTCAGAAAAATCCCCCATTATCATATTGAACACCGCCCACATATTTGTGGCCTTGCGCGTACTGCCCGAACTGCAATCAGATAATTCACTGCCATCGGAACAATATTTCGCCAGCGATGCCTTGGGGAAACCGTTCCACACCGCATCTTTTTTATCATCAGCCGTTTCTTTAAACACCTCGAAACACATTTCGCTTTCATCATTTGCCGATTCAGGATTATCCTGTACCCACGATTTATAGCTATCTGCTTCCCCACTGCCACCACAAATTTTATCTTCAGAAGATGCGATTGGATTAACCGCACCGGCCATTGCCCACTCTTTGACCATATTATTTACAAAATTGACATCTCTATCCGTTGGTTCGCATTTTGCACTAAGTTCTTTTTGTTCTTTATTTATTTGTATAACATTAGTCGCCAATCCAATAACACTGGGCAACAAACTGGCCCCCAAAGAAGATGTTGATAAACTGGTCTCTTGAACGGCAACAGATTGCGCTTTCTTGGGTGCAAAAGTTTTTACCGCGGCACACACATCATCGCATACGGCAATCAAACACGCAAAAAACAGTACTATTTTTTTCATAAACAATCTCTCTCGGATTGAATTATAACATAAAAAACATAAATCAACAAATATAAAAATTTGATTTTTTATTATTGTACGATTATTATGGTATCAAGATGACACAAGACAAACGCAACTTTATCATTGTTCGCAAGCATAAACGTTGGCAACGTTTGTGGCAGTTTTTCTTTACCGGTTGGGGTTTAATGATGATTGCGGCATTGGTTGCAGCATCATTGTTCACAAAACAATTATTGTGGACACCGATTTCTGCAATAAATATGATGGATATGGCCAGCAATCAATTCAAAATGTCTGGGGCATCATTCTCTGGCTTGGATTCAAACGGTGAACCGTTCCACATTACCGCACAAACAGGCCGTCAAGAATACGACAACCCCGATGTAATTTTCTTGGACACCGTTGCGGGCAACACGATTCGCGCACAAAACGGTGCCAAGGTAAAATATAATTTTTCTGCCCGTCATGGCGAATTTAACCGTGTTAAAAAAACTGTTAAACTGTACGGTAATGTTCGTATAAAATCCAGCGATAAAAAAGAATTACAAACAAACGAATTGGTGGTGAAATTATGAAGCAATCTGTATTAAAAATTGAACATCTGTCAAAAGCATACGGGAAACGTACGGTCTTGCGCGATATATCTATGATTGCCCGCCAAGGCGAATCGGTTGGATTGCTTGGGCCCAACGGTGCCGGAAAAACAACCGCTTTTTATTGCATAACGGGTCAATTAAATGCAACCGGTGGACAAATATTTTTAAATTCCCAAGATATAACCCACCTGCCGTTTTATCAACGCGCACGCTTGCACATTGGATACCTGCCCCAAGAAAACAGTGTTTTTCGTGGATTAACGGTGGAACAAAACATCATGGCGATTTTGGAAATTGTTGAACCAGACCGCAAAAAAAGAAAACAAAAATTGGATGCATTATTGGAAGAATTTTCTATATCCCATTTGCGGCACAGTCCGTCAACATCGCTGTCGGGCGGTGAACGCAGACGTGTTGAAATTGCGCGTGCATTAGCGAACGACCCAAAGTTTATTTTGTTGGACGAACCGTTCGCCGGTATTGACCCGATTGCGGTTAACGAAATTCGTGGATTGGTATCACAATTAAAAAACCGCGGTCTGGGGGTAATTATTACCGACCACAATGTGCGTGAAACGCTTGGCATTACGGACCGCAGTTATGTTTTACACGATGGAAAAATTCTGAAACATGGCACCAGCGACGAAATCATCCGCGATGAAATGGTAAAAAAGGTTTACCTGGGCGAAGATTTCACGATGTAATTGTATTTATGTGGTCTTTCATTATGAACTGCACATAATAATAAAAAACGCCCAAATGGGCGCTTTTTATTCTTGTGGTTCTTCTTCGGACAATTCGTCTTCGTCCTCTTCCACTGCATTTAAATCTATTTCCTTTGGAATACCCAAAATATCTTCGATTTTTTCAGATGCCGCATCAACGTCCATTTTATGCAAAACGGCAAATTCTTGTGCCATGCGTTCCAACGCGCGCATATACAGGCGGCGCGCCGAAAACGGCATAGTATCCGTTGCCGTACGACGTTGCAGGTCACGCACAACCTCGGCCAATTTCATTGGGTCGCCAGAATTTATGTTTTCTTCGTATTGTGCCGCACGACGTGCCCAAATCATACGTTTCGCACCGGCCTTGCCCTTGGCAGATGCAATCGCTTCATCCATCTTTTTATTAGAAACCAACGGACGCAAACCCGATATTTCGGCGCGTTCCAACGGTACGCGCAATGTCATACGACTCTTTTCAAAATCGATAACCAGCATTTTTATTTTTTGGTCACCAACAACTTGTTCTTCGGTACGAACTAACTTGCCAACACCCTGGGTTGGATATACAACATATTGACCGGTTTTAAAATCTAACTTTTTACTCGGCATAATCTCACTCTTTCATTTTGCCATTCTCACTCACAGCCAGATTATAACACAAAAATATCGAAAAGACAAATTTTATTACGAAATAAAAAATTGCCCCAAAAGGGGCGATTTTTATTGACCCAGGCCCGCCGGACTGAACCGACCAATGTTATTAAACAATTCTTGTAACGCGTTCAATTCGATTGCGGCCGGTATATCGGTTTCATCAGAATCGATTCTTATATCCGGCAATTCATTGTCGCGTAAAATCTGGGTCTTGGTAACCGCGCCACCACGCACCCATGCCAATAAAACGGTTTTATTATCGTATGTTAACGGCAATGGCCCATGATAATTTTCATCTGCGCCGTAATAAACCCAAACAGTATCACCATGAACGGTTTTAACCTGGGGCGAACCAATTTCTTGCTCTAACTGCGCCGTTGTCTTGATATTGGCAACGCGCGATTCCAAATCATCTGGGAAAACATACCCACGATGTTTTGTTTGGAAAGTACAGCCCGCCATCGCAATACAACATAAAATTAAAATTATTCTTTTCATCTCTTTACATCGTCCATTGGTTTAATAATGTTCTGATTCATTTTTACCAAATTTGACATTTTTTGCAATACTTCTTTTTGGTAATCGGTGGTATAGAGCAACTTTTCGGCATTTAAACCTAACTTGTTTGCAAGTTCCGTAACCAACAGACCACGATTTAATTTTGTTTCCGCAATCCATTGTAACCAGAATTTTGCCGCCCCAACCTTGTCCAAATTATATTTTTCTTCTATTTTTTCTATAATCGTTCGCATAAAAACATAGGTAGAAATATAAGATTTTTGGAACGAAATTGTTCTACCCGCAACAGCATCCCTCCAAACATCTTCTCGTCCCAACATATTGGATGCAGAATAAATATCGGTATCCAAAACCGTCATTATATGTGGCAAAGTTTTTCTTTCGTAATTCAACACATACCAAGGCAACAATTCTGCAAAACCTTCGTTAAAAAACACATCTTTCGTTGCATATTCGCCTTGAATCAAATGAGAATATTCATGCAAATCGTTTACGTGTCCATTAGTTTTACGTTTTTCTTGTCTAAGGAATAAATTTTGCGAAGAACCGTATGCATAACTTAATCCATCATCGTCAAAACAACGCACCGGCCGACCACCACTTTCGGCATCTTTATATGGATACATTAACAATTCAACCAATCTGTCATCCGGAACCAAGTATATGTAAAACTTTTTACTTTTATCCGGCAACAAGTTTAATGCCATCAATTCACGAATACAGTCCAACTGTTCGGCAACGACAAAATCGTACGCGCCCGCGTCATATTTTTTTGCAAGTTCCGGCGACATGCGAATATGCAGATTTTTATCCACAATTCGCAGTTCCGAATCTTTTAAATAATCGTGCAGTGCCTCGTACATTATATTTTTTAACCTTCACCGTTTTCTTTGACCTCGGGCGCACCCATCATCGCAAAATGCGCAATATATTTCTTTAATTGCGTTTTATAGCGATTGTTTTCCTTGGCATATTCCACCAATTTATCAAAGTTCGGGTTCGCCGCACGCGCCGCACCAAAACGTGTTTCGGTTTTAAGGAAATCTTCCAACGGACTTAATGTATCAACATTGGAATCCATCATTAACGGATTGTGTCCTTCGACAACCAAACGCGGGTCAAAGCGATACAGCGGCCATGCGCCGGTGCTGACCATCTGTGTCTGATGTTCCGGCCCGTTTTGCAGTGCGAAACCATGTGCGATACATGGCGCATACGCCAATATGATGGACGGACCGTTGAACGATGCCGCTTCACGAAATGCGCGAATCGCCTGGGCCGGATTGGCACCTAATGCAATTTGTGCAACGTATGCGCCCGACATCATGGCAATCATACCCAAATCTTTCTTGGCATGGTTTTTACCACCGATTGCGAATTTCATACTGGCCCCAAACGGTGTAGCCTTGGATTGTTGACCACCGGTGTTTGAATAACCCTCGGTATCCAAAACCAATACGTTTACATTTTCACCACTGTGTAATATATGGTCCAAACCACCGTACCCAATATCGTACGCCCAACCGTCCCCACCAACAATCCATACAGTCTTTTGCACAATATCACCCAACATACTTTCCGCCAAACGCGCAGATGGCGAATCTATTGTCTTTAATTTTTTCGCCAAGGTGTTTTTAATTTCGCGTTGTTTTTCAATATCTGTTTCGGCAAAAATTTCCTCTACATTTGGAATATTTAATTCAAATAACAGCCCCTTTAATGCCGCACGACGTTGGTTTAATGCAATACGCATTCCTAAACCATATTCGGCATTATCTTCGAACAGCGAATTTGACCAAGCCGGTCCACGACCGTTTGCATCACATGTCCATGGCGTGGTTGGCAAATTCGCCCCATAAATAGACGAACATCCCGTTGCGTTTGCAACAACCATATGGTCCCCGAACAAATGCGCCATCATTTTTATATACGGTGTTTCACCACATCCCGCACATGCGCCCGGGAATTCAAAATAATGTGGCAACAATTCAACATGCTTTGGCAGATTCAAATTCAGTTTTTCACGTGGCACATCCGGCAATTTAACAGTTTTATCAAAAACTTTTTGGTCTTCTGGATTTGCATCAACCATTGACAATGCACCAACCGGACAATTTTTCACACACAAACCACAACCCGTACAATCCGCCGGCGAAACACTAATTGTAAAGTACATATTCGCACCCAATTCTGGTGTCTTCATCGGCACGACAGTTATACCCTCGGCGCGCGCTTGTTCCACCTGCTCATCCGTTAATGCCTTGATACGAATTGCCGCATGCGGGCAGAGCATCGAGCATTTACCACATTGGATACATTTTGTTAAATCGCATTTTGCAACACGTTGCGCGATTGCACGTTTTTCATATTTGGATGTTCCGACCGGATATTGCCCTGCCCCGAAATCACCATCAATACGGAAACGTGATACAGGCAACGCATCACCACGACCGGCCGCCATTTCACCCAATGTTGCGGCAATAATATTTGGTGCATCCGCGGTCATTGCCGGGATAAAGTCCGGTGCAAAACCCGAAACAGAAGAAGGCATTTCATACCGGTGCAGATAATCCGCCGCAGTATCTACGGCCGCCCAATTCGCCTGAACAACGTCCATACCTTTCTTTTTATACGTTTTTTCGATTGCGGCCTTGGCACTTGTTGCAGCAACTTTTGGGTCAATAACCTGGGTCAAGTTAAAGAAGTTCAACATAATAAATGTGTTGATACGATTCCCCAAGCCCAACTTTGCGGCGGCACTGTTCGCATCCAAGAAATATACATTTGCACGAATTCGCATCAAATGTTCTTGAACTTCGCGGGGCAGATTTGCAAACGCAACGTCTGGTGCCATTGACGTGTTAATCATAACCGTTCCGCCGGCACGCAGTCCGCGGAAAACATCAAAGCGCTGTGCAATCATAAAGTTTGAAACGCTGATAAAATCGGCAACCTCTACCAAATATTGACTTTTAATAGGTGCATCGGAAAAACGAATATGCGATGCGGTAAGTCCACCCGATTTCTTGGAATCATATACCGCATAAGATTGCGGATACAAATCAGAATTTTCACCAACAATTTTTACAATATTTTTAACCGCGCCAACGGTACCATCACTGCCGATACCATATAAAATAGCGGTTTTGATATTAGGATTTTCAACAGAAAATGCAGGATCCGTCTTTAACGATAATCCAGACAAATCGTCTTCGATACCAACCGTAAAGTTATGATGCAATTTACCCAGGCGCATATATTCAACAATCGCCGCAACATCACGTGGTTTGAATTCTTTGGACCCCAGACCATATCGGCCACCAAACACAACCGCCCTATCGCCAACTATTGTTTTCACATCTTGGTACAACGGTTCACCAATTGCCCCCGGTTCTTTGGTTCTGTCCAAAACGGCGATTTGTTTTACCGTCTTTGGCAGCGCATCCAAAAATGCACGTGTCGGGAACGGACGATACAAATGTATTTTAAGCAACCCAAAACCATCTGGCAAATGCGCCAATGTTTCTTCGATTGTTTCACATGCCGACCCCATTGCGACAATAACGTTTTCCGCTTTTTTATCCCCCCAATATTCAACCAGCCCATATTTACGGCCCGTCAATTCTGCGAATTCATCCATACATTTCTGGACTATTTCCGGTGTTTTTTCATAGAGTGGGTTTGCGGCCTCGCGTCCTTGGAAATAAACATCAGGGTTCTGTGCGGTTCCACGAACCTTTGGGTTATCAGGATTCATACCGCGCGCATGATATTCGGCAACCAAGTTTTCTGGAATTAGTTTGCGCAACACATCATCAGAAATACGGTTCAGGCGTGATTCTTCATGACTGGTCCGGAAACCGTCAAAGAAATGCAAGAACGGAACACGTGCGCGTAACGTTGCCGCATGCGCAATCGCAGCCATATCATGCGCCTGTTGAACATTGTGCGATGACAATAACGCAAAGCCCGTTGAACGAACCGACATAACATCACTGTGGTCGCCAAATATAGACAACGCATGTGTCGCCAATGCGCGCGCCGCCACATGCATAACAAACGGTGTTTGTTCACCGGCGATTTTATACATATTCGGAATCATTAACAACAATCCCTGGGATGCAGTGAAAGTTGTTGCCAACGCCCCCATTTGCAACGCACCATGCATTGCACCGGATGCGCCACCCTCGGATTGCATTTCAATTATTTCCGGGCTAGCGCCCCAAATATTCTTTTTATGTTGAAAAGACCATTCGTCCGCTAATTCACCCATGGTGCTGCTGGGGGTAATAGGATAAATCGCCGCAAAGTCCACGCAACGATATGCAACATCTGCCGCCGCCCAGTTACCATCAACAATCAAGTTTGCCATAATATTTTCCCCTTGTTATTCCGATATTAAAAATACCGCACAATCATACCCCCTTTTTTAACCCAAGGCAAGCGAATAAAACAGCAAAAATCCGGGTTTTTTGGGAATCAAAAACGAACGATTTTGTAAAGCGGTTTTTTAAAAAATATTTCCCGGATTTCCGGGATTTTTATTTAGCAAAACCCAGGGGGCAAAAACGTTCCTTTTTGACTATCATACTTTTTGGGGGTGTATTGTTTCCTATGAACATACGTTTTCTGCGTATTTTTATATTTCTTATGTGCGCATTAGCTGCGGGCATTGCTGATGCGCACACCCTGCATATTGGGAACAAATCTTTTGCCCTGTCCCAAACAAAATACACCACACCTTCATTAAACTTTATGATAAATGGTGAACATTGGTATGCAAATTTATCAGAATGCAAAATACCGATAGATTCAGATATTGCGCCACAAGCAAAAATAAAGCACAACCACAAAACATATTATATTTCTGATAACATAATGCAAGAATACACAAAAGATTATGTAATTAAAAACGGTAAATTGCTCTGGGCAAATTGTGATTTATATTTGGAAGCGACTGGTAGCCAATGGATTAACACTGGGGTCAATTACAGAGAAACAGATAATGGTATAGTAGAATTAGATGTTTTGTTTAAAAATTTGATTTGGGTTGGCGCGAACGCTTATTTTCAATTACATTCACAAAATGGTTGTTTAGCTGTGTCTTCTAGTGGTTCACCAAACATTTGTGTATCCCCAAAACAAAGGAATCAAATAATTCACAAATGGTACAGACCTATAAGTTCTATATATATAGACAACAACTTAATATCCCAAGGTTCTTATTCAGGTTGGGGTGGAAGTGAACCATATCTTATTTTTAAAATGGGCGCTTTTAATAGTAATCCTAGTAGCGGGAAAATTTTTCGTATAATTTTAATAAAGAATAATGTATTGGTGCGCCATATGGTTCCTGTCCCTGCCGGGTTACAAATCGGTGATTATACGGTACCCCAAAATGGTATGTGGGATATAGTTAATCAACAGTTTTACGGCAATTCTGGTACCGGTTCTTTTATTTACGGTCGCGATGAATAATAGAAAAACGGGTGCGATGCACCCGTTTGTATTTGTTTGCGAAAAAATATTATTTCAACATTTTCGCAACTTCATCCGCCAAGTTGTCTTCGCGTTTTTGGATACCTTCACCCAATACATAATACACAAAGCCCGCCAATTTACCACCGGCTTCGGCCAAAACCTGTTTTACAGATTTAGATGGATCCATAACGAACGGTTTTGCCCCTTGGAATTTGGCGAAACAAAAATCCCGGAAATCCAAGGAATTCTTTTTACGCGAAATCGCTTGTCAAGAACGTTCCTTTTTGATATAATTTTTATATACAAAAAACAAGGAGAAAAAACAAATGGCTATAAAAAAACAAAGCGTTCTGTCCACAGAAAAATACAATAAAGCGATTGTAGAAATGTTTTTTAATGCAGATTATTCAAAATTGAAAATAAAAAAAGATAAGGAAAATACTTATCATGTATCTGATGCGGGACAAGAAATATTTGTAGTAACTAAAACAAATAACACATATGGTTTAAGAGTATTTAATTATGATACAGGAGATAAACCATCAGTGACAGAAATTATTGACAACAAGGTTCAACACTTGTTTGACAAGGTGGAAGCCAGAGCAAACTTAACCAACAACATGGCTCGTGAAATGCCAATCAACATGGCTCGTGAAATGCCAATCAAAAAATAAATAAACGGGGGCGGATGCCCCCGTTTTACTGATTACCCGTCGCGGCATGACCGCGCCGCGATCGTAACGGACTGGTCACTTATTTCAACATTTTCGCGACTTCATCGGCCAAGTTGTCTTCGCGTTTTTGGATACCTTCACCCAATACATAATACGCAAAGCCCGCCAATTTACCACCGGCTTCGGCCAAAACCTGTTTTACAGATTTAGATGGATCCATAACGAACGGTTGTTCTTCCAAAACGGATTCAGCATAGTATTTTTGAATACGGCCGTTAACCATTTTTTCAACAATCGCTTCTGGTTTGCCAGCGGTTGCACCAGATTCAATGAAAACTTTCTTTTCACGTTCAACCGCCGCCGCATCAACGTCCGCAATTGTCATAAATTCTGGTTTATTTGCGGCAATGTGCATCGCGATTTTCGGACCAACTTCGGCAATTTTATCAGAATCACCATCAATAGCGACCGCAACACCAATTTGACCCATACCCGGAACCAATGCATTGTGGATATAGCTGAAAATGTGTTGACCGTTAACCTTGGCAATACGGCGCAAAGACATATTTTCACCAATTGTTGCGATTGTCGCGGCAATATCATCTTTGACCGCGTTCAATGTTGCATCAAAATCACCCTGCAATTCCAACGCTTTGTTTGCAACATCGGCAACCAATTTTTGGAATTTGTCATTTTTAGCAACGAAATCTGTTTCGGCGTTCAATTCAACAACACACCCCATATTGTCGCATTTTACAACGGTAACCAACCCGGATGCTGCGACACGACCGGCCTTGGATGCCGCTTTGACAATACCCTTCTGGCGCAACCAATCGGCCGCCGCATCGATATCACCGTTTGTTTCAACCAGGGCTTTCTTACAATCCATCATACCCGCAGATGTTTTTTCACGCAGTTCTTGGATTAATTTTGCTGTAACTTCTGCCATAACTTTCCCCCTTTTTATAAAAAATAGATAAATTTGGTGCGGCCACATTTTATGACCGCACACGTGTTAATTATTTTGCCGCCTTGTCAGCCAATTTGCTGCGACGTTCGGCACGTGCTTCGGAAGTTTTTGATTTTTGTTTCATTTCTTTATCTTTGATTTCATCTTCCAATGCATCGTGATCTTCGGCCATGGACGCTTCGACCTTTTTACCGGCCGCGCCGCCCAAACGTTTTTCCAAACCAGACAAAATCGCATCTACGAACAAATCGCAGTACAATTGTGTCGCACGTGCGGCATCATCATTACCCGGAACCGGATAGTCAACCATTTCAGGATTCGCATTTGTATCGCAAATCGCAATTGTCGGGATATCCAAGTTTTTCGCTTCACGAACCGCGTTCATTTCACGTGGAACGTCAATAACAATCATAACTTGGGGAACGCCATGCATATCCAAAATACCACCGAAAATGCTGCGTAATTTTTCGACTTCTTTGGTCATAACACCGACTTCTTTTTTGGTTAAACCCAATTTGTCAGCGTTTGTGATGTCCGCTTCCATTTTTTTCAAACGGCGAATAGATTGAGAAACTGTTGTCCAGTTGGTCAACATACCACCCAACCAACGATTGTTGACATAGAATTGACCACAACGTTCGGCCGCGTCTTTGACGATATCTTTGGCCTGGTGTTTTGTGGCAACAAATAAAACCTTGCCACCGGCGGCCGCGATTGCTTCCAATGCAACCAATGCACGATGCAACAACGGTGCAGTTTTATTCAAATTGATAATATGAATTTTATCTTTAACACCATAAACATAAGGTGTCATTAACGGGTTCCAGCGACGTGTGTGGTGTCCAAAATGAACGCCAGCTTCCATCAACTGTTGCATAGTAAAAGTAGGCAATGCCATTTTAAATCCTTTTATTTCTGTTGTTATCCTCACCACCCGGGGCATAAAACCGATATATTCGGACAGAAATTCCCTGATGTGGTTGTGTTCTTCGCACCAAGGTGCGTGCCGTCATATTATAATAATATTATATGAAAATCAAGCAAAAATTAGTGCTTGTATTTTTCAATCTTTATTTCTAACATACGACATATAAATGTATGTAGGCACAAAGGAAATGGGGGCACACATAATGGCAAGCGGCAAAAAAAACGCACAAAAAACAAAACGTTGGACCAAACGTATTGTGGCGATTGTATTAGGAATCGCGGTCATTGGCGTTGCTATCATGTTGTTTTTACCACATTTTTCATCAAATATTTCACGTGCCGAAATGCGTTTTGATTCACCGATTGCGGCACATTTTAACGATGATGTTTCCGCGGTAATATCGCAAAATACGCCCGACATAAACAACAATCGGGATATCCAAGGCCCATCAGACGTAACAATATGGTACCGAAACACATCTGGCGAATATGCGCCAACGTTTCATGAAGACGTAACGGACGAAACACTTAATAAAAGTGTACAAATAATTCCAAATATTCGTGGAAAATGGCAAACTTTATCGCCTGATATGATACGATTTGTCCCGGGTGAAGATTGGACACCGGATGTTTCATATACCATTAAATTGAACCGCGAATTATTTTCTGACGAAGTAAGGGTCAACACACGCGATGCGAAATTCAAAATTGCCCCTATCACCGCCAAGGTGGACAGTTTTAATATATACCCAACATCCGATGCATCTAAATCAGTGGTTGCGGTGGCGGTTATATCTTTCTCAAATCCGATACAAACGGCCGATTTTGATGACAAATTGGCATTATTTTTGAACGGCAAGCGTATTAAGTTTCACGTGTCTTTCGACAGATACCTGCGCACCGCACTGATAAAAACAGATGCTATCGCCATCACAGATGCCCCGCAAACATTGCGCATGAAATTAAATCGTGTTCGCGCATCTGTTGGCAAATCCAAGACAGAAAAAATTACCGCGGATACAACAATTGCCGCAATGGATAATTTCTTTAAAACATCAGATTTAACAACCATTGTTGCCGACGACAAGCGCGGCAATCCGCAACAGTTAATATTGTTAAATATGACCGCGCAAATCAAACAACCGATTGCAAAGCAACACATAATGAAGATGCACCTGTTGCCAAAATACAAAGATACCGATGAAGAACAAGATAATATTCCACACAGATGGGCAAATGATGAAATAACACCGGAAATAATATCAAAATCACCCCAAGTAAATTTATCTGCGGTTGATTTTGCAAACCCGTCCGGGGTATATCAATATGCATTTGGATATGATATTTCTGACAACTGCGACCGTTATATTTATGTTGATGTCAAACCAGGAATAAAATCTGCAAATGGTTTGGTTTCTAAGAACGGATTATCAAAGGTTATGCAGGTTCCCTACCCTAAGCGCAGTGTAAAAATTGCCGGCACTGGCGCATTATTATCTTTGGCGGGCGAAAAACAAATTGGCATTGTTGCACGTGGCGGCGTTGATACGGCGTATGTAAACCTGTACAAAATAGAAACGCGAGAAATCAATCATTTAATCACACAAACATATGAATTATTTTCAAACATAGAATTCAAAAACCCATGGAATTTTGATGAATATGATATGTCTGTGGTTTTTCAAAAAAAGATACCTTTTGCAAATTCTTCTATGAATCGGGTTAATTATGCGCCATTAAATTTGGGCGAATATATGGACAGGACATATTCTGATAAAACAGGAATATTCATAATAAAAACCGGTGCCAGCCAAAATGAATCTGATTTTAATGATGCGCGTTTAATTATTGTTACGGATTTGGGAATCGTCCGTAAAGTTAACTTGAACAAAACTTCGATGGTTTTTGTTTCGCACCTGTCAAATGGCGAACCGGCCGCCGATACAGACGTTACCGTATTGGCGCGAAATGGCCGTCCGATTTGGGCCGGTGTTACAAAATCAGATGGGTCAATAGAAATTCCAAACTTTTCTTGGCAAGAATACAAAAACGAAAAAGAACCTGTGGCGATTGTGGCGCGTTCTGAATCAGACGTATCGTTTATTCCATATTATGCTAATGGTGAACAGGCCGCAGAATTTTCAAAATTTGATATTGGCGGCACATACTACACAAACACCACGACAATGAACGCTTTTGTTTTTTCTGATCGTGGCATATACAGACCCGGCGAGCGTGTAACAATTGGCACAATTATAAAAAATCGTGATTTCGCATCTGTGGCAGGATTGCCGATTAAAATGGAAATATCTAATCCACGTGGCAATGTGATATTTGAACGCAAGGTATCATTGGCCGATGACGGATTGTTTGATACCGAATATAAATTATCGCCTGATTCTGTTATTGGCACATACGAAGTTGCAATTTATTCTTTGGACAAACGTGGGCACGCCCAAGAAACACTTGGTACCGCGAACTTTAATGTTCAAGAATTTGTCTCAGACACAATGAAAATTTATGCGAAACAACCGAATATATCTGTAAATGGTTGGGGAACAACTAACGAATTGGCCACAAATGTTACATTAACCAATATGTATGGTACACCGGCCTCGGATAGGCGCATATCGGCAACGGCAACACTACGTCCATCTGATTTCAAATTTGATGCATATTCTGATTATACATTTTCTGCAAATTTTGCATCCGGACATAATATGTCCAAGAATTTTGCGAAATCTATCCAAACATTTACGTTACAAATCCCAGATGTTAGAACAGACGAAAATGGCAACGCAACATTGCTTATAAATCCAGACAGCGAAATTCCGGCCGGAACATATTTGTTAAATATGCAAATAAACGGGTTTGAGGCAGGCGATGGAAAATCTGTTCAAACAATATTGAACGCACGTGTATCAAATTTTGAATACTTGATTGGATACAAAACGAATTCTGACTTAAACTATCTAAACCAAAACGCAATCGCATCTATCAATTTGATTGCATTGGATAATTCCGGAACGCAACAAGACATCAGTAATGTAAAAATTCGTTTAATAAAACGGGAAACATTAACCAGTTTAATCAAAGATTATAATAATAATTACAAGTATCAAACCGTAACACGCGACAACATAGTACGCGAATACGTTACAAAAATATCAAAATCTGGTACAGATATAAAACTGGACACAACCGATGGCGGAACGCACTTTTTGGAAATACGCGATGAATCGGATAATGTTTTGTCTGGTCTGGAATATTTTGTCGCATCAAATGAAAATTCCGCCTTGCAAACAGATAAAAATGCCGATTTAAAAATCAAACTGGATGCATCAGAATATAAACCCGGTGCCCCGATAAATATCAACATTACATCGCCCTATACTGGGTCTGGGTTGATAACAATTGAACGCGATAAAGTTTACGCATTTAAATGGTTTTATGCAAAAACGACAACATCAACACAAACAATTACGTTGCCATCTGATTTTGAAGGCACCGGATACATCAATGTATCGTTTGTTCGTGATATAAACAGTCCGGACATATTTACAACACCATATACATATGCGGTTGCACCATTTTCTACAAATATTGACAAACACAAAGTGGACATAGATTTAAAAACATCACGAATTGTAACCGATAATAAATTAAACATTGAATACACAACCAACAAAGATGCAAATATTATGATTTTTGCGGTCAACACCGGTATTTTACAGGTTGCAAAATACAAAATTCCTAACCCAATCGCGCACTTTTTCCAAAAAGCCGCCTTACAGGTAGAAACATATCAAATATTATCATTATTGTTACCTGAATATTCCATCCTGCGCCAGGTTGCCAAAACCGGCGGCGGCGATTATTCCCCGGACAAAGGCGCGTTTGATGTGCCATTGACAAATCCGTTTGGGCATAAAAATTTACCGCCTGTTGCATTTTATTCCGGCATTAAAAAGGTGGCGGCAAACACACCAGAAGAAATTATTTTTGATATTCCCGAATACTTTAACGGTTCAATCAGTGTTTATGCCGTTGCAGCATCAAAAGATGCGATGGGTGCGGCAAAAACAGAAACACTTGTGCAATCGCCGATTATTATTTCGGTTTCCGCGCCAACATTTGCGGCCCCGGGCGATAAATTCAAGGTCAACACCGTTATTTCCAACATGACGACTGATTCTGGCGAAACCGCAACCGCCCAGACCAGTACCATGTTATCTGGAAATTTGATTGCGACATCTGATACAACCAATACGATGAATCTGGCCCAGGGTAAAGAAAAACTGTGGACATTGGATTTGCAAACCACAGAAAAACTGGGCAATGCCGACATAGAATTAACAACAGAATTATTTGATGAAAAACAAAAATCTGTTGCAACACGCCACACCACATCCAGTTTATCTATCAGACCGGCAACCGTTTTACAATCCGAGATAATATCTGGGCATATAAAATCATCAAGCACAACCATAAAGGCACCCAATACAGATATGTATCCAGAACACCTGAACCAAACATTGTATATTGCGAACAATATGTCTGTTTTGGCATATCCGATGGTTCGTTATCTGGAACAATATGATTTTTCTTGTACAGAACAACTGGTGTCCAAGGCATTTCCATATCTGTTAATGGACCAAGATGCAATAATGGGAATATCAACCCAAAAATCCCGGACAGAAATCGCCAACACCGTTCAAATTTTAACAGGACGACAAAATGACGATGGCTCGTTCAATTTATGGGCACCTGATACGAAATCTGAAGATAATATAACGAATACAAATACCGCATATATAACTGCGTACGTTATGAATTTCTTAAGCATTGCAAAAAAGAACGGTTTTAACGTTCCTCAATCTATGTATTCTCGTGGTATGGATTTCTTGCGTTCATACGTTGGCGAAAATACAACCGCTGATTCTGATGCGTTTGTACGCGCGTTTGCAATCTATGTTATAACGGCCAATGACTTTGTAACAACCAGTTATATTGATTTATTACAAGAATATCTGAATCATAATATCAAAAATTGGGAACAGAGTATAATCGGAACGTATATTGCGGCATCTTATAAAATGTTAAAACAAAATGAAAAAGCCCAAGAATTAATAAATAAATACAATGGGAAAACATACAAATTAACCAATTTTGATAACGCGACCGCGAACGATGCGATTAACATATTTATTGCAAACAAGTATTTTAATGCCGACATAAACACATGGACCAAAAATATTGAAAAATATGTAAATTCCGGAAATTATGATTCTTTTAATGCGGCAATGATTGTTATGGCGGCATCAAACAAAAACATACAACCAGATGTATCTAATATATCTGTAATTGTTGATGGCAAACAGGTTGTTTCAGACACCCAAAACGTGAACATAACCCGGATACCATACGATGCCAAAAAGATACAGATAGAATGCAAAAACTGTAAAAAATCACCGTTATATTACACAATTATACGCCAGGGTTATCCACGCACCCCACATCAACACTCAAACGGTCTGGAAATAACACGCCACTATTACGATATAAATGGCACAGAAATTACTAATGCCAACATTGGCGACATTGTAACGGTAAAAATTACGGCGCGCACCCGCGGCGATACATCTGTTGCATCCAATGTGGCGATTTCTGATTTATTGCCATGTGGGGTTATGCCTGTATCGGATTCATTAAAGGGCGATATGGATTTTAGTGAAATTCGTGAAGATAGAATTTTGATTTATACTACATTAACACGCACCCCTTCCACATTTACCTATCGGGCGCAAATGACGGTTGCCGGTGAATTTACGCTTCCGGGAATATCGGCCCAAGATATGTATAATCCGAACACAAATGCATTGGGACCATCTGGGACAATTACGGTTTTAAATGATGCGGATTAAGGCAAAAAAATTATTACAAATTATTGTTGTTATTGTTGGGGCGTGGGCGCTGTTTCGTTTTTTATTGGTTCCGCCATTATTAAGCGACACCGATTTTTCACGCGCATATTACGACAGAAACGATCGTTTATTGCGTATCACATTGACACGCGATGAAAAATACAGAATTTTTACCCCATTACAACAAATTAGTCCACATATTCAACGGGCCGTAATTTTATACGAAGACAAACACTTTTTTTATCACCCCGGTATAAATCCGGCATCGTTATTTCGTGCGTTCAAACAATACGTATCGGGTACCCCTCACCCTGTTGGGGCATCAACAATAACCATGCAAGTTGCAAGATTAAAATACAACATAAACACCAAATCTATCGTTGGAAAACTGGAACAAATTGCCCTGGCTATTTATATTGATTTGTTTTATTCAAAACACGAAATATTAGAAGCATATTTAAATCTGGCACCATACGGTGGCAATATCGAAGGCATCGGTGCCGCATCAACAATATATTTTGGCAAACAGGCCATCGCTTTAAGTAAAATAGAGGCGATAACATTGGCCACAATTCCACAAAACCCAACAAAAAGAAGTTTAAATACCACCACCGGATTACAAAACATTGGCAACATGCGCACAGATTTGGTTAATCGATGGATACAAAGCAATCCAAACGACCAAGATTTATTGTTATTGGCACAAATGCCATTACACAGCATTGGTACATCTAAATTACCTTTTTTGGCACCACACTTTGTAGATTATTTAAACACACTGCAAATTCCAAACCGCCAATCGACAGTAATCACAACATTAGATATGGGAATACAAACCGCATTAGAAAAAACACTGCGCAGTGAAATAAATGCCAGACGACAATACGGCATAACGAACGCGGCTGCGTTAATGATAAATTACAAAACAATGGACATATTGGCATATATTGGCTCGTCAGATTATTTTAATCGGGAAATATATGGCGAAAATGACGGTGTTCGTGCGCGCCGCAGTCCCGGTTCAACCTTAAAACCATTAATATATGCAAATGCGGTTGATTTAGGCCTGATACATGGCATGACATTATTAAAAGACACGCCTGTTAATTTCGGGGTATATGCGCCAGAAAACGCCGACAATGAATTTTATGGGCCTGTTTTGGCACGCGATGCCCTAACCCACTCTAGAAATATTCCGGCAATAAATCTGGTTCGTGATATAGGAACCAAGAATTTTTATACAACAATGTTGCGTGCCGGTATTTCAAATCTAAAATCGCCAGAACATTACGGGGTATCTGTTGCCCTTGGCGGTGCCGAAGTGTCCATGATGGAACTAGCCGATATATACGCAACAATGGCAAATCTTGGTGCGCGCAAAAAAATAAAATATTTCATGGATGCCGCACCCGAAACTGTTTCGCACATTTTGTCCCCCGAAGCATATTTTTTAACACTGGAAATGCTGGGGCATCAAAGTGCCAAAACAAATAAAATTCCATTTGCAAAGAATCAAAAACAAACATTAAAGCATTATTGGAAAACCGGAACATCTTCATCATATCGCGATGCATGGACGGTCGGAATCTTTGGTGATATGGTTTTGGTTGTTTGGGTTGGTAATTTTGATGGCAAACCCAACAACGCATTTAGTGGTGCAAATGCCGCCGCTCCAATATACTTTTCGTTGGCTGACACGATTCAAAAATATTATGCCAGACACGGCACCCCCATCCAAGACAATAACTTTTATCGTCCGGAATTAAACGTGATACCTGTTGATATGTGCGCGATTGGTGGCGGCATTGCCGGTCCATATTGCCCAAGGCGCGAAAGAACGTGGTTTATTCCTGGGAAATCGCCAATAACAAAAAATTCTGTATTCCGTATGATTTCGATAGATAATAAAACCGGCCTGCGTGCGTGCACAAACGATGCACCAAACACACATTTAGAATTATACGAATTTTGGGATGCGGAATACCTGGACATGTTTCGGGGTGCGGGAATCCGCCGCAAAACGGCACCAAATTTTACACCGGGATGTGAAATATCAGAAACAGGTGCCCCCGAATCAGAACCGATAATATTGTCCCCAAATGCCGATACCAGTATTATTATAACATCCGCACAAGATTATGAACCCATGGCCTTTATCGCACTGGGTGAAACAAATGACACAAAAATAAACTGGTTTTTGGACGAACACGCATTGGGGGCAACCAAATCAGGTGAAGTATTAAAATACAACGTTGAAATTGGCACACACAAATTACGCGCAACCAATTCCAACGGACTATTTAACGAAATAGAATTTAACGTCGTACGTTAAAGGCGCACTAACGTAACCCAAATTTTGTTATATAATTAAAAGATACACCCAAAATTAAATTACTGCCATAAACATCGGCTTCACGCGATTTAGCCAAACGATATTGTACATATGGGCCCATCGTAAACGCGCCCCACAAATTAGTATCCATACGCGCAGTTACCGATAAATCACGTTTCAAATCGGTACCAACATATTCAGAATAATCCAAGTATTCACGATAATATCCATCCGTACCCAATCGCACACCTTCACGAATATCATATTCTAATCGCCAACCCAATTCTGCGGCCAATTTACTGACCTGTTGATGACCGTATGTAAAATCATATTCGTAAACCCCGGCCAGGTATAATGATTTAACAATTTCTGAATCAAACAACGACAAACCACCAAACGCACGCGCAACCTTTAACCGATTGTTTGTATCGTTAGCCGGTTCAAATTCTGTTTCATAAGATGCGCGAACCATTGGTCCCAACTTAAACGAACCAAAATCCCAAATCGCATAGGATAAATTGCTGGCCGCCAATATCTTATCCGCACTTTCATTTACTGTTTTTGGAGCATCATAAGGTTTTAATGTAGTACGGCCGTATTCCATAAACAAACTGTTGTCCCAATTAAAACGATTATGGGTGTATTCCAAGGCGGTATCAAATACACCTTTGATAAATTCCTGACTGTCGCTATTTAAAGCCGAGATTGGAGAATTAGAATATTCTGCCGCGTGGCCAACGTCCGTTTTTGATAAATCCAACCCAATACGGCGAATATTTAATACCAATTCTTTGCCTTCTAAATCATCCGCCGCAACAGCCGCGAACGGTAAAGTTAATGCACATAAAAACAACGGTAATTTTTTCATTTTAACCTTCCTTTACTACAAAAAAAATTTTATCTAGAAACGTTTAATATGCCGTCTATATCTTGGAATCGCCATCCGTTATCACGCAATGCAATGGTTATCGCACCACGTTTAGATGCCGGCAAAACAAAACTGATTTTATTTCCTTCTATATACCTGGTATTCAAATCTATACCGGTACCGATTGCCACCCTGTGCAACGAAGCCCAATCAGAAATCTTATTGGATAAATTTGCAACCAAAACAAAATTATTTGTTGAAACATTCCCCACCGGAATCCAATTTTGTACCCCACGTGAATCCAACCAATTTTTTGCGGCAAAATCATTAACCGTCATCGTAACCGCGGCCGAGTACGTTGTATCAGACAATTTTTCATTTGCAATTTCCGAACTGGATATCAAGTTCATTAAAACAGATGCTTTTTCCGACTTGACCGCGCCACGCAACCCGGTGTTATCAGAATACGGTAACAAAGTATCAACAATAACCTGGCGGCGCGCCTCATCCATGGCGATATCTTTTGCACTTGTTGCGGTATCACTGGCAGATCTGCATGCCGATA
>CADARU010000010.1 GCA_902790415.1 uncultured Pseudomonadota bacterium
GGCGGTACCATTGGTGGTTGCATTCGCATTATCCAAATTGATTTGATAATTCCCCAATGTCCACTTGGCATAAATTGTTGTACCAATTCGACCAATATGTTGATACATACGAATCGTATCATTTTGAATAAAATTACCGTTGGCATCAATTACCTGAACGTCATCGGTGGCGGCGGTATTGTAAAAACCACCAAAAGTATATCCTGTGCGCGTTGGTAACCCAGACAATGATGTTAATGTTGTTGTCGATGATATTGTTGATGTCCAACCATACGCACCACGGTATGCGACATTGGTCGGTGCGTTTCCTTGGGTTCCACCGTTAAAATTCAATGTTATTGTTTTTTTACGTTCGGTCCATACAGGGCTAAGGTTGGCAAACTGTTCCATTTGCGGACTTGTTACAAAATCCCCGTCTGCTTCTATCAATGTCATGGAATTAGCATTGTCATAAAAACCACCAAAATCATACCCATAACGAATTGGTGTCATCGACATATTGTTCAACATTGCATAAGGCGATGCAGAATCAAAGAAGAAATTTGCAAAAAATGCAAAATAATCCACAGAACTTGGTGCCGGTGTGTTGTCGGTCGCCCCCGCATTTAACGACATTGTGGGTAATTGTTCACAAACTGGCGAAACTGTTTGGTCGTTTGCGTAATCATAAGTATCCACCCCAGAATAAACCCAACCATTACCGTTACCGATACCACCGTCCCACCCAATACAGTGCGAATTTGCATGAATATCACAAAACTGTTCAATCGGCCATATCAAATATTGCGCGCCGTACGTTGTATAATCGGTATGTACAACCGAACCCGATTCCGAACATTTATATTGAATTTTATATTTTACAGGTTCCCAATGCGCATATAAGGCAAAGCACACATCGTCATCCTCGTCACGAACTTTATTACCATTTGCATCAAAATATTGTTTTCCTTGCCCGTTCGTGGCATTATTATAATACCCCATAAAATGATAACCAGGATAAGTTGGCAAACAATCTAATGAATTCGGGAACGTTAACGGCACAATGGTTTGGCTGCATGCCGTGCCACCATTAGCATTTAAAGTGACCCTAACAGCAGAACAAGTTTGAATCATTTGTTCTAGTTGATAACATGCATACAAGGTGCTGTTTATAGCGGCCGCCGGCGATATCAACACATAACCATCTTCATCGATTATCTTGGTTCCAGAACAGTTAGATGCCGTATAATACCCCTTAAATACCCCCGATTGGTCTGAAGGTGTATTGGGTTTCGACCAACCAAACCCACCAACCCCACCGGAACCCGATGAAAAGATTGATGTTGTTAACAAAATCTGTTTACGACCACTATCTTTCATATTATAATAACCAATATATCTATTACGATACATTGTATAATTAGTGTTACCCGTACCATTATTTAATGTTACCGTTGTCCAAGCACTAGTAGATGCCCCCCATGAATATAAACTAACAGAAGACGTACTAGGGTATCTTTTTAAAACAAGCGGCGTTGTTAATAATGTTCCATCGGCCGCAATCATTTGTACAACCGTACTGGATGTAGAGGTAGAACGACTGGTATAATAACCACCAAAATTCGTATAGTTCGTGGGGTTTGTTGTAAGTTTTGTAATCGGTGTGGTACAAGAACTGTTACTATACCAACCATCATTGTATTTTAAATAAACGGTAGTTGGGGAAACCCCTGTACCATAAGTCGATAAATTTATTGACGTACAACGTACCGTCCATTTTGCATAGATGGTTGTATCGGTTGTGATATTATTTACCGCGGACGTTTGAAATGCTGTCCCGCTAACAACCCGGGTCCCGGTGCCATTTGTACCTGTATAATAACCACCATAAATATTACCGGTCAGGGTTGGTGACGCAGAAATAGTGGTAACCGCGGTGGCGGAACAATCCTTGGTTGTACGCAACCCCGAACAATCGCCCGCGATGTTTTTATAGAATACCGTGGTTGTTGGTTCGGTTTCCGCATCCATAGAATCCAAAGTAATCTTTACCCAACGTGCATCATTGTTTTCCGGGATAAAGAAACATCTTAACACAGGGTTGCCACTGGTAAAAGCGGTAAGTCCATCGTAATAATTTAATTTACCATTTGGGTCAACAATTTGTGTACCAGTTCCGTTTGCACCGGTATAACAACCCGTAAAGATATATCCCGCCTTTGACGGCACCTGATACACTTTGGTAACCATATTATTGTCTGCATCCAACCACTCCTTACCATATTCTAACCTTAATGTGCTGAGGCTGCTATTAACCAACAAACCAACATCAACACCACCGGTAATGCCACCATATATAAAACCACCCATAGTTATCCGTTTTGGTCTCCAACATGCATATAATGTCGTATCAAACCACGGTGCGGCTGAAGTCCATGTGCCAGAAGAATTTATAACCTGGGTTCCAAAACAATTTGGAAAATAGTAATGTCCGCCATAATCATATCCGGTTTTTGTCGGAATAGTAATAGATGTGGTGGAACTGCTAATTGTGGCGGGCGAAGAATTCGTTGTTGCATTCCAATCATTTAACGTTATTGTGTTCGCAGCATACGCACCCGGGGCGGCAAAAATGACGCAAAATACAAATGCTAAAAATATGACTATTTTCCGCAAAAATCCGGGCATTTTTCTCTTTTTTTCCTTTCCTCTCTAACGTGATTGTAGGAAATTGGCAAAAAAAAGAAAAGCAAAAAATCAACAAAATGTTTTTTATTACCTTGACACAATCAATCGATATTGTTATGCGCCAATGTGTTTTTTATAAAAACACTGTGTATTCAATATATTAACTTTTTTTACATGTAATCAAAAATAAAAAATTGATATTCAGATTTTTTGTACTAAAATATGTTCAACACAGTCAAACAAAGCATAGCCGACCATTTTTGGTTGGAGGAAAGTCCGGACTGCGTTGGGACAGCACACCGGCTAACGGCCGGGCAGAGCAATCTGACGATTAGAGCAACAGTGACGAAGCGCCGTATGGCGAGTGAAACGGGCAATCTCTGTGCGCAGCAACTTCAAATAGGCCCCTTATGGTGTGTCCCACGCCGGGGGCGGGTAGAGGGCTTGAACTTTGTGGTAACACAAATGGCAGATTAATTATGCTTGCCACATATATTTGGTGTTGGAAGTGCCGGTAAAACACGAATATATGCGGAACAGAATCCGGCTTATCGTTTGGCTGTACGGCAAACGCCCCGCAAGGGGTGTTTTTATTACAACACTTTTCCTTGTGTGGGATAAAAGGTTAACTGGATTTCCCGCCACTTGCTGTATTCATTTGGCGGTAACATCTTGAAAGGCTGGCAAACATTTATCGCAGACCGAATCGTATCCAAAACGTATGCAAACGCGCCGTCCGTTTCCGCACGCGCCGCAGATTCAAACCAAACGTCCGCAACCGTACCATTTGGATGCAACTTCATATGCGCAACCGCACGAATATCCGAAATATCCGAACGCGTGGTATCTATATTCCAACAACGTGTCATCGCCACACGCAATGCATCAATCACCGAAACCGTCAACGTCCGGTCCAACGACACAACATCACGATTTACACGAACAATCGTCTTTTTTCGTAGTGCCGGTTTGTCATCAACAGGTTTTTCCGATTTTGTATCTTTCTTGGAATTTTGCTTTGCTGTATCGTCCAACATACTGGGGGCATCTATTTTTTTGTCCGCCGCCATATCCGATTCGGGCGCTTTTGGCGTGGGTTCCGGCTTTTCCTCTGTGCCTTGGTCCGGTACGGTCGTATTATATAAAACCGATTCATCGCCAGAAACACGCACCTGGGATAAATCTATTTCGGTAATTTGAATTCTGTCGGGCGCAACAAAACGTTCACTTTCAAGAAAAACAACCCCGGCCATAAAAACCGCAATCGCCAACGCCGTCAAGTGCCCCAGGACCGACAATCCCACGTTTTCCGTTGTAAAATGGTCAATTTTTGGCATTTTATAACCTAGTTATCTAATTTTGTTCGCAATCCTACACGTTGAAAACCGGCGGACTTTAATTTGCCCATAACCGCCATAACCGCGCCATAATCCGCACGACGGTCGCCATTTATAACAATAGTCAAATTAGAATTTTCACCACGCATCGCAATCGCACGTTTTACGACATCATCCACAGGTAACTGGGTTGTACCAATATAATAACGACCGGCGGAATCAACACTAATCTGCATTGCATGGTCGGTTCCGGTTAAAACGGTGGTACCCGCGTTTGGCAAATCTAAATCTATACCATTTGTCATCATCGGGGTTGTAACCATAAACACCGCCAGTAACACCGTCATAACGTCAATCATCGGTGTCAAAGACAATGTGGCATCTATCGTTCTGCGTCGTGTGCGTGACATAATTATTTGCCCCCCAACGAATCGTATAAATCATCCGCTTTTTTTGTAAACACCTGGTGCGCAATGGCCGCAGGAATTGCGACAATCAATCCCAACGCCGTTGTACCCAATGCAATCGCCAATCCCGGCGCAATTACACCGATACTAACCGACTGGTTCGCGCCAATGGATGCAAAAGAATCCATAACACCCCATACGGTTCCAAACAAACCGATAAACGGCGAAACATATGCAACCATCGCCAAAAACCATAAATTCTTGTCAAATGGCTTTATCGCATTTTCCGGATTTCCGGTTGGCTTTTTACGGCGCGCCGCAGAAAACAGGCGAATTTTTTCAACAATCACCGCCCATGACAGTACACTAAACACAATCAACAATATTGATGCAACCGCCGTAACAATATCGCTGGTAAATAAATTCCACAATGAAAAACTGTTCATATTTTGTTCCTTTCCTTTTAATTTAATTCTGCCATTATCGAATCCGGAATACGTTTCAAGCGCATATCCGAACCAATATATGCAATTGTGATATTCATTATAGCACAAATTACACCGTCATGCACGAACTTTTGTTGCAAATCCATAGAAACCGCGCCAACATTGGTTATTTCCGTTTCAACAACAATATCATCCGCCAATTTTAACGGCGACATATATTTTATATTTAATCCGCGCACAACAAAACCAATATCGTTATCAGCAAAAACAATGCCTCGCAACATTTCCATGCGCGCACGTTCGGCAATTTCAATATAGCGCCCATGATACACTATGCCACCGGCATCGGTATCAGAATACGCGATAGAAAAGGGGAATTTATATATTTTCATTTTACTTTACCAATCCCAAATGTTTATAACCCGCATCGGTTACAATGCGACCGCGCGGTGTGCGTTGAATCAAACCTAACTGCATCAAATAAGGTTCGATAACATCTTCAATGGTATCGGTCGGCTCTGACAAAGCCGCCGACAAATTGTCGATTCCAACCGGCCCGCCGGCATAATGTTTTATTATTGTGTTCAGATATTCCCTGTCTATCTGATCCAAACCAGATGCGTCAATGTGTAACTGGGCAAGAGTGGTTTTTATAGTGTTTGCATCTATGTCTGTCCGCCCAAGTGCCGTTGCAAAATCACGCGCACGTTTTAACAACCTGTTCGCAATACGCGGCGTTCCACGTGCAGATTTTGCCAACATTAACGCGCCATCAGAATCTATGGACGACCCCAAAATGTTCGCACTACGCGCTATGATTTTCGCCAAATCATCCGGCGAATAAAACGCCAAACGCAAATCGATACCAAACCTGTCGCGCAACGGGTTGGACAATAATCCTGTCCGCGTTGTTGCGCCAACCAACGTAAAGGGCGGCAAATCAATACGAACACTTTTTGCCGAAGGTCCTTCGCCCAACATAATATCCAACTTAAAATCTTCCATTGCCGAATATAACACTTCTTCTATCGCGGTCGGCAGACGGTGAATTTCATCTATGAACAAAACATCCATCGGTTCAAGTGATGTCAAAATCGCCGCCAAATCACCCTGCTTGGTTAGCATCGGCGCAGATGTGGCCCGAAAGTTTGCCCCCAGTTCATTTGCAACAATATGCGCCAATGTCGTTTTACCCAATCCCGGGGGACCATACAACAACACATGGTCCATTGCCTCGCCACGATTTTTTGCACCAGATATAAAAACAGACAAATTTTGTTTTAACGTTTCGTGTCCGATAAAATCCGTCAATGTCCGGGGACGTATTGACGCAGAAATTTCATCTGGAACATTTGGGTCTAAAAAACGATTCTTGTTTGTATTTTCCACAATTAAGCCCCATTTTACAATAATTTGGTATCTGCATTTTCACGCCCAACATATGCCTTTAAATCATTATACATTTGACGCAAATCCGCCGGATTTATATATGCCTGGGTTGCACCTTTGATACGAATTGTTTCCAAATCTATCTGGGCCTGTTTTTTCAACATTTGTGTTAAATGTGTTGCAAAGCCCTTGGCATCGTCTGCTTCTTCTGCGCCTTGCAACAACAAACCACGATTTGGACGCGGCGACAAAAACGCAAAATCTGTGATAGACGGGTCAGGAGATATTAAAGCAAAGCCAGAAATTTCTGGACGGCGCATCATTGTTTGCAACACATACCAGGCCCCCAACTGATGTCCCGCCAACCAGATTTTATCGCTGTCTTCATTATGATTTTGTATCCAATCTATGACTGTTGCAATATCTAACATATTATCCGCGGTTGTCCCAAGCGCCCCTTCGGAATCACCGACACCACGATAATTAAAACGCACAACCGAAAAACCGATATCCATAAACGCACGAAACGCCGCGTACGACAAACGATCGTTCATGTGATACTTTTGACGTGGGTTTCCCGACAAAACCACCGCCAACGGTGCGCCTTCGGTCAAAGATTTATGATAAACCGCGTGTAATTTACCGGCTTCACCCGAAATTATAATATCAACCATTTTGCAACCTTTCCGTTATTTTTTATTATACATATACTTTATAGAACAAACACATCCCAAATTTCAATAAAAATTTTTGCTTTGACACAATGTGCAATAATGTTCTAGAATAAATACATAAGAATTGCAAGGAAGGGCAAGAAACATGGCAAAACCTATATTAACCGCCGTTTTGGCAACATTGTGTGCAACGCGCGCTTTTTGCGCAACGGAATATATTCAGGATACTTTTCAAACAATTTATACAGAAACACCTGTACAATCCTACTATGCGTATCCTGATGACCCAAATTTTGTTCCAGAGAGTGAATTTATGCAACGCGCAGACAGTTTGAACTATGATGACAACATTATGTATGCACGCGATTACGAAGTTATGATGCACCCTGGTGTGATTTTTGCCGAACGTCCAATGGTTATATGCCGTAACTTTGGTTGCACACGTTTAAACGATAAAATTACCAGAACATTTTTATTCAACAGTTTGATTAACGTGTTTATGATGAACGCCCATTCCAGATTGTATATTTGTGAAGCAGATCCTTTTTCACGCAGTTGTTTACAGTCCGGCATTTCGTTCCCGGTTAGAACCGGAATCGCAAACGCGCTGATTAAGATTCCAAAGGCCACAATATCCCAGGTTAATGTTTCAACCGGTTTATCCAAGGCCAGTGTTAATATGACCTATGAATTGTTGGTTAACGGTATAAATCGTTCTTGTGAACCAACAGTTATGGATATTGTTATTCCAAACCACTCGTCTGCGACACTGATGAATCGCGAATTCGCTTGCAATATGACCAGTGATGGGCTTAGCAATGTTTCAATGTTGGTGAATTTGGATTATATTGACCTAGATTACGGCATTTTGGGTGGCTATTACTCGTTTGGAACCCAGGGACCAACCGCCGGCGGTGGCACAGGTTATGCACTGTTCAAGACCGAGTTTTCCAACAGTGGCATGAACGTTACACAGTTTATTACCGAACGCACCAGCACATCTGGATGCGCAACAAAATCACAAGGTACCCAACAACAAATGCCGACAATACAACCTGGCGAATATGCGGTTGAACCTTTATCAAAGTAAAAAACCTTCTGTTGTTGGGCTTGCTTTTGATTTTTTGATTGGTAAAATATCAAAAAAGGTACCGCACAGAATGAACAAAACTGTTCTGATTGTTGATGATGACGAAATGTTACGCAAAACCCTTAAAACAGGGCTAGAGCGTCTTGGTTTTTGTGCGCTAACCGCAGATTGTGCGGATGTCGCCCAACAAATTTTGGACAAAATCAATGTGGATGTTATTGTTCTGGACCGCATGATGGTTGGTATGGACGGTTTAACATTTTTAAAACATTTGCGCACCAGTGGTAATAACACACCAACAATCATGCTGACCGCAATGAGTGGTGCCGAAAACACGATTGACGGCCTATCTTGTGGGGCAGACGACTATATGTCAAAACCATTTCAATTTCAAGAATTGGTTCTAAGAATAAATAATATAACAAAACACATGATTTCTTCTGCGCAACAAATGCCACCGGGGCTGATTTATGCCGAAGACGAGTTTTTTGTTCAAAATTCACAAAACGAAAAACCAAAATTGATTGCACTGTCCGGTGAAGAAAAAAAATTGTTATTACAACTGACACAACCTGTGGGAAATATTGTGGCCGCAGCGCCGATGGTTGCAAAACGCTTGCGTAACAAATTAAATGTTGTATTATCCAACATAGACATCGTTACAATCCGCAGCCGCGGTTATAAACTGATTTGTTCAACAAACAACGAAACACAAGGAACACAAAAGATATGAGATTGATTCCACGCGGTTTTTTCTGGCGAACAATATTGTTAATATTGGTGCCGCTTTTGGTTGCCCAGGTTATTATTGCCAATGTATTTTTTGGTAACCACTGGACGCGCGTTCACGCAACTTTGGCACGCACATTGTCGGGTGAAGTTTCCGCAATGATGAGTTTCATAGATTCTGGCAACGTTGGTGCCATACAAACATTGGCACGCAATACCGGAATAAATGTTTCTATTAACGAAAAATTAAACCGCCCGGCGCATAACGACAACAATTCGTTGATTGCGGGCGCACTGGCGAACGAGTTATCAAAACATTTAAAACGTCCTGCTAATTTATATATCGACAGGAAACAACGTCTGATATACATAGATATTCCTACAAAAAATGGAAAAATCGCAACATTTGGTACCAGTTTATATCACATATATTCAACCAGTACCGAGGTTTTTATAATCTGGTTAATTGGTGCGATATTGATTGTATCTATTTTGGTTTCGCCGTTTATCATTATGCACAACCGCAGTATTCGCCGCATTGCCAAGGCCGCAAATATGTTTGGACGCGGACTGGATGCGCCAGGCTTTGTCCCCAGCGGTTCCAAAGAAATTCGCGAAGCGGCCAGTGCGATGATAACAATGAAGGAACGTCTTAACCGTTACAACAAAACCAGAACAGATATGTTAAACGCAGTCAGCCATGACTTAAAGGCCCCTTTGACCCGCATGCGCCTGGCCATAGAAACCGACAGTGCCGACAAAAAAGTACTGCTTGGCGACATTGACCGTATGACAACTATGATTAACGGGTATCTGGCATTCGCACGTGGCGAAGAACCGGAAATAGAACAAGCCACCGAATTGCCCGCAATGTTGATACGTATTGCACGCGATGCGGCACCCAACAAAGATATTCAAACAGAATTTCCCGAACCACCGGTTCAATTCTATGCACGTCCAATGGCGTTGGCGCGCGCATTTTCTAACATAATCGAAAATGCCGCAAGGTATGCGAAAAAAACCATAAAAATAACCGAAATAGATACCAAGGACGAAACACAAATTATAATTGAAGATGATGGCCCGGGAATTCCAGACGATAAAAAAGCCGATGCAATGCGTCCTTTTGTGCGTCTGGATGATTCGCGCAGTGAAAAAACCGGCGGAACCGGCTTGGGCCTATCTATTGCCAAGACCGTTATTGAAAACCATGGCGGCCACATGACATTGGAAAACAGTGATTTAGGTGGTTTGCGCGTTCGCGTTGTTTTGCCGTTATAAACCAATCAAAAAACATCAAGGAAACACAAATGAACTTATATAAATATGTATCCGATAAAATTAACGAAAAACTGGGGTTTGAAGCAAAATTAGAAACGCCACGCAATCGCGAATTTGGTGATTTTTCAACAAATGCCGCAATGGTAATGGCAAAAAACGCCGGTAAAAATCCGCGTGAATTGGCGGGCGAAATATTACCAAAAATCCAAGAATTGGACTTTGTCGCATCCGCATCTATCGCGGGACCGGGTTTTATCAATTTAACACTGCGCGATGATTTTATATGGAACGCATCAGAAAACGCGACCAAAATCACACCGACACAAAAACCGTTGGTCATAGATATGGACTATGGCGCATACAACGTTGCAAAATCATTACACATTGGACATTTAAGAACATCTATTGTTGGCGACAGTTTTAATCGTATTGCGAAAGCATTAGGACACCAAACGTTTTCTTGGAATCACATTGGCGATTGGGGCAAACCAATGGGGTTAATTATTGCGTGGATAGAACGTTTGCACCCAGAATTACCGTATTTTCAAGATAACTTTGATTCAAAAACACCTGTTGATTATGAAATTGATGAAAAAGAATTAAACACTTATTATCCGGCCGCATCTGCACTTGCCAAAGAAAATCCAGATTTTCAATTACACGCTCAGGAAATCAAAGCAAAGTTTCAAGCAGGACACCCAGGATATTTTGCATTGTACGAAAAATTCTTGGCGATTTCTTTGCGAACGATGAACAAAACCGTCAGCAGATTAAACATATTGCCGTTTGATTATGATTTAGGCGAAAGAAACGCGGCAAAATACCTGGAAGATGTCGAAAAAATTTTGCGCGAAAAAAATATGATTTACAAAAACGATGGTGCCGAAATAATAAATGTTAAACGCGACACAGACAACAAACCAATGCCGCCATATATGTGGCGCGACTCTCGTGGGGCTGACACATACGATTCTACTGATTTGGCTGCCGTTTATTGCCGTAAAAAAACCGACAACCCAGATAAAATTATTTATTTCACAGATTTGCGTCAAAGCTTACACTTTGAACAACTATTTCGTGTTGCCGATATGTCTGGTATATATCCATATGATAAGTTTGAACATATTGGCTATGGTACATTAAACGGCAATGACGGCAAGCCATTTAAAACGCGTGATGGCAACGCGGCCGGCCTGGATGATATATTAGATATAGCAAATGATGCGGTTCGCGCGCGTATCGCAGAATTCGATAAAAAATTAGATGACGACACAATAAAAACTATCGCTTTGGCCGCGGTAAAATTTAATGACCTGTTGCACGATGTAAAATCTGATTATATCTTTGACCCGAAACAGATTACCAGTTTTGAAGGGCGTACCGGTCCGTACATTTTATACACCGCGGTTCGTTTAAATTCTGTTCTAAAACGGGCAGGGGATTTTACAAAACCGACAACCGTTACATTGGAACCAGACGAACGCAATTTGTTAATCGCATTATTGGATATGGAACGTACGGTTAACGCAGCGTTTGATAATCGTGCAACCGACTTAATCGCAAATTATACGTATGATTTGTGTCAGTTAATAAATACTTTCTATCATAATTGCCCAATATTGCGTGATGACGTTCCGGCGGACGTGCGTGCAACCCGTTTAACAGTCGTTAAAATTGCACGTGATGCACTGGAAAAGTTGCTTGGTTTAATGGGCCTAGAAATTCCAAACGAAATGTAAAAAAACAGGTGCAAATTTGCACCTGTTAAAGTTTATTATTTTTTATTCGTAAACCACCATATATTGCCCACCATCGTGCGCCCCCAGGTTTTCTGTCGGCTGGGGTGCCGGTGCATACTGCGGTGCCGGGACGTATTGTGGTTCTGGAACATATTGTGGTTCCGGCGCATATTGCGGTTCATAATACGGCGCGTTGTTACCATAATCTTGATAATAAACATCCTGTGGCATGTTAACATTTGGTCCGCCCACATCATCATCAAAAACCACGTCATGTGAATACGCGCCATAGGCCTGTTTACGCGCCAAAATGTCTGCTTCTGATTCAACCTGGGGTTGCGGCGCAACCACAGGAATATTTGGTGTTAAATCTTCTATGACTTCTGGTTCTTCAATAACCGGTTCTGGTTCCGCAACCGGTTCTGGTTCGATAATTGGTTCGACAACAGGTTCTGGTTCAACAATCGGTTCCGGTTCGGGGATTGGTTCCGGTTCAACCACAGGTTCCGGCTCTGTCACAGGTTCGACCACCGGTTCTGAGTCAACAGATACTGGTTCTGTTTTTTCAGACAAATCAATAAACGGCCCAGATAATGTATCAGCATCAGATTCCGTTGATACCGTATCCGCGGTTGTTTTTAAATCGGGCACTGTTTCGCCGTTCTTCTTTTGATACAACCACAATGTGAATACAGACAAAATAATCAACACGATTAACAACAAATAATACATACGTGTATTTTTCTGGGGCATACCGCCATCAACGGGCTTTGCCGTACCGGAAATAGGCGACATAGGCCGCGCAACCGGCGCAACAGGTGTTACACTTGGCATCACCGGCACAGGTCTTGCAACAGGCGTTTCGTTATATTGCCCATTGTCAATTTGTCCTGTGGTATCTGTGTCAGACGCAACAGGCGCATCAACAGATGTTATCGTATCCAAAACAGGTGCAGTATCTTGAACATTTGATGATTTGTTTTCTAATTCATCAACCTGAATCGGCCGAATATTCAAGGTTTCTTCTTGCACAACCGTTTCTGATTCTGTTTCCGAGATGTTTTGCAAAGCATCGTCCAACTTTACTTCATCTTTATCATCTTTTTCAAACGTATCATCTTCAACCACGTCTTCTTTCTTTTCAGATTGAATTTCATCAAACTCAACCGGACGAAAAGCAATATCTTCATCCAGAATTTCCGGATCTTGGTCCATCAGTGGTTTTACTTCATCGTCTGGCATATCTTTCTTCTCCGTAGTTGTTGTTTTGTTGTCTTTTTTCTGTGACGTGTTTTCTGGCACATAAGGGACAAAAATAATGTCTTCGTTGCGTGCGTTCGTCTGCTTTGTTTTTTTCAAGAAATTCTGTAACAGTTCGCATTGTTTTTTCGCCGCATTGTTACGCCGGGTTGCCTTGGCTAAACGTCTTTTGGCGCGTTTTATTTTCCCGTTTGTTTCTTCTAATTTGGATTCTGTTTTCAAAATTTTCGATGCAGATTCTTTGGTTGGTTCACGTCCAATGTTTTTTCTCTGTTCGGATAATTTTGAACGCAATTCACGTTGAACGCCCGTTAATTCTGCGATACTTTCGTTTGTTTTGGCGATTGTATCGGCAGACACCTCTAATTCCTGACGTGCACCGGCCAGGCGCACGGTTGCCGAACGGCGCGCCGCCACATATTGAAAATCAGACAAATCGTTTAATTCTGCCTCTGTACTTTTTCCGCCAACCAGGGCATTTATCAATGCTTCATAAATATTCAGGCCATCATATTCTATATCTAATTTTTGATACTTGTTGTCTTTCTTTGGGCGAACATTTTCCAAATCCACATCAAAATCATTAACCAGAATATCATCCCATTTCCGTTCGCCATCAGGGCGCACAACCAACAATACATTTGGCTTGTTTTCATTTACCGTTTCATCAACAACAAACACGATATTCCCATCAACATCGCGCCACACCCGCAGATGATTTCCCGAAATATCATAAAAATTTTCTGTTAAGTTACTCAAAAAAACTCTCCCTTTGCCCCCAAAAACAAGCGGTTATTGTTTTTTCTTGGTCGCATTAAACTGGTACGCCTGTTTACAGTGTTCGTAACAATACGGTTTTCCAACGAACACCTGTTTGCCACAAAAATGGAAATTCTCAGAATCAGGATCCCCCATCGGCCAACGACACTGTCCCGGTTTCAAATCCATCATTTCCAAAGAGTGCTGAATTATACGTTGATGAACCGTCAAATTTTTCTTGGAAGATGCGCCTGGTTTTTGCGCCACCGGCTTAACCGCCGCAACAGTTTTTTCTTCTTTCTTAGCAACCTTGGTTTTTACCGTTTCCGTTTTCGCCTTGACTGTTTTTTTGACAGTTTTAGTTTCCGCCTTGGCTGATTTCTTTTCTGTAACCTTGGTAACCGGTTTTTTAACCGCGTTTTTTTTCACGCTTTTTGTTTCGTTTTTAGTGGTTTTTGTCGATTTTTTTGTCGCAGGTGTTTCTGTGGCACCACTGTTCCAACCCATACGATGCAATTTACCAACAACGGCATTTTTAGAAATCCCTAGTTTTTTGCCGATTTCGGCCGTTGACAATCCCTTGCCAACCAAAGATTTTAACTTCTTTACAATACCACTGTCCCAAGATTTGCTCATTTTTATCGACCTCACTTACGTCTATATGATATTATAGTGTATCATAAAAGCGATTCGCAAGGCAAGGGGGAAAATATGTTTTTATATGTTTTTTGGATACTTTTTGTTCTGTTGATATTAATTGGCGGGTTTTTCGCCTGGAAAATTAGTGTCACCGACCTGCGCAGGCGCATTATTCCGGATGCATACCTGTTTCCTTTGTTAATAGACGGACTGATTATCAGCGCATTTTTCCCATGGGTTTGCAGTATTTATGACGGCATCATTGGGATGTTATTTGGATATATATTGGCGACAACTGTTGGTTTTGCGTTCGACAGGGCGCTTGCACGTCGCGCCCCGTCCGCCCCCAGTCCGATAGGTATGGGCGATATAAAACTAATTGCAACTGGCGGTTTATGGTTGGGACCACAGGGGCTGGCAATCGCATTAGTGTTCGCATGCGTATTTGGTGCAATATGGTCAAAGGTAAAAAAACAACGCTATATTCCGTTTGCACCGTTTTTTGTATCTGGCGCATTTTTGTCTTTAATAATAATTGGATTTTTGTTATAATACAAACATAACGCAAGGCGAGGGGATGAAAAAAACCATATTATTCATGGCTTTTGGATTATTGGCATTTGCACATAATGCCATGGCGGTCGCGCCATTATCACAATATGGTCAAATCCAAAATGTGCAAACATATTCTACAAATCCTTTTTATCAAAAGGGGGTTTATAACCCCAAAATGCCCCAGGCGATTTATGCAACCGGGGCAGATTTAAACACCGGCGATTGTCAACGCGTGGTTGAAAACCTGGTTGCATCCGAATGTACATCAAGAAATAATTGTCGTGGTCTGCGCGTGTCAGATGTTCGCCCCAATTTAATGGTCAAGTTATCACAGTTACCGGGGCACAATTTTGCAACATCTTGCGCGGGCTATATCGACAGCGCGTTTAATACATACATTTCAAAATATGGATACAATACAACAACAACCGCGTTTCCAACCCCTGTTGCCCCCCAAACGGGTAACGGTTTCAAGATAGACAATCCATATAAAATTAAACCGACCGCCGCCGATGTGCGCGCCGCAGAATTGGAAGAATTGCATAAACAAACACAAACCATGCCACAGGCAGTTGTTGGCGGTGATTTTCCAAAAACAATGGCGGATGTCAGTTTTACTGACCGTATTGCGGTGGCAACAGAAGGTTACGAACCATACAAAGATAAAAACGCATTTCGTACATTTGAACTTGAAAACGAAGAAGATTTCTTGACCCGCCTGTGCAAAGTAAGCCCCGAAGATTCGCGCTGTCCAAAAACCGTTACGCCGACAACACCTGGCGGCAGCGGCGATGATGATGGTAACAACGGCGGTGGCAGTGCCGATTGTGAACCAGGCAGTAGCCCAACTTGTCCAATTATATTAAGGTTATAAATATGTTAAAAAAACTATTTTCTGTCTTCTCTTTTTTTGCTTGTTTCAACTGTTTAGCAGAAGAACAAATTTCTTGTTTAACAAAAATAGGAAAACACCAACAAAATTTCCTAACTCAATTAGAACAAATTATCGGAAAAAAAGAATTAAATCAGAAAAATATAAAAGACAACGAACAAAAAATATATAATCTTGTCGCTGCCAATGTTTTAACTGCGTGTCTGAACACAAGTAATCTGAGCGAATTTAATAATGATATTGTATCTTCACAAAATATTTCTATACCTTTTGAAAAGAATGAGAAATATTATACAATGGAATTAAATACAGAAAAATTATTTGATCATATTAACATACCATCCGGAATTTTAGTTACACCATTTTTAAATAAAGCACCTGGCGACATTATAACAAAAGCCCAGATGCCGACTGATTACTTTTTTAGCTCTGATTGTTCCGACCATTGGGTTAGAGTAAATATAGATGATGACACACCAATAAACAAAGCCGGGAAAGCCAGTTTTGCAAGATATTCAGGCCGCGAATTCTTTCTTGATTTTCCTGTCGGTTCTTATAACAGGGCTTTTCCAGGTTTGGTAATTAGCGCGAAAACTGGTGTTGGTGCTGCAGAAGAGATTGTGTATTATCAAAATTATAAAAACGCCAGGATTGCTGCAGAAAGTTTTGCACAGGCATTAAGCAACACACAATGTGCATTAGATGGTTTGGCGGTATATGTTGTATCTCTCAACACAAAACGCATAGGATCTGGAGATAAATCAGGATGGGCAATTGGTTCTGGTGTTGTGGGCGGAAGTATGGCATTATTAGGAGCGGCTTGGTTAACGGCAACATATACAACAGCCAGTGCAACAGTACTGATGAGTACTGCTATGGCCGCGAATGCCATTCCTGTTGCAGGTTGGATAGCTGGCGCGGTTATCGCTGTTGCTGCCGCAGTTGCAGCAATATACCCATCTGATTTGGCGGATATTCAACAGGTTATGGTACTAGATGGTCCGTACATAATTAAGTAAAATGCGACAAATAATTGCTTTATTTTTCTTGTTATTGCCAACCATTTGTTTTGCAGATGGTGGTTTTCGGACAACCGCAGAAATATTACAATCGGCCCAACCGATGGATACGCGCTGTTCTACGCGCGCATTTGCCGATGCACTGGCCACAGGCAGCAATGCAATCGATGAAAACGCATCAACCGAAGATGTACGTCATTGGATTTATGAAACTATGCAAGACCCGGACGTGTTAATGGATGTGTTGGCGTGTCCAGAATTTGAAAACATTTCAGATACTGATACTGTTCGTTTTATTCCAATCACTTATACTTTTCCGTCTGGTCGTGAAATAGTTATAAATTATGAAACCCAACCACATATATTGGAACAACATATAAAACTGGCGAACAAAAAACCGTTACCAACAGATAATCCAAATCCGGCGGTATCATTAGATGACCCGGATGCAATTTGGACAAACACCAATCCGGCATGGTATGCAATTATGGTTACCCAGGCGGGCGCATTATCTGAATTTGTTGGACCGAATAAAAACAACACTGTTTCTTTTCAATGGATAGAAGACAACATATCAAAATTGTATCCACAAAACCCGATGTGTTCTGATAAAACCGGCATTTCGCGTGATGACCGTATGATAAATCGTGTTTTGCACAAAACGGTTACACAACCAAAAGATGAAAAAGATTCAAATGACTACTATATCGCAGGCGACCGCGATTTGCGTTGGGTTTCTTATGCAGAAATTGTTGCCGAAGTTGTTGTAGAGGTTGTGCTTAGTGTCGCAACGGTTGGTGCCGGGGCGGCAATTACCGGTGCCGCAAAAATGGCGCGTGCGCGCAAGATATTATCTGTAACCGGAAAAAACATCAAACGTTTATCAAAAATAGACAAGGTCAAAGATTTTATTCGTGTTCAATCCAAGGCAAAAGATTTAGCGAAATATGCCGACAACTTAACTGATTTAGAAAAAATATTAAAAAACGAAAACAAATATGAAAAAATATTAAACACCGCCACCAAGGGTTCAAAAAAATATACACGCGCCGCAGAAAGGTTGGAAAAATTGCGTGCCGACAAGGTTAAAAAAATAAAAGATATTGGCAAAGATGCCGAAGGAATTTCGTTCAAAAACATCGATAAAATTAACGATTTACGCAAAACCAACGCCAAAGAATTAGAAGAAGTAACAAAAAATATGGATAAAATGAAAGACGCCAGCAAAGATGTCCGCGAATATACTAAACAGGCCGATGCGTACGATAACACCGTAAAATTCGTCAAAGAATTAAAAAATTATAAACAACCTGTAACCGGAAATGTTTTGACACGCAACTGGCAACGCATGAAAAATATTGGCAAAACCATGCGTGCCATAAACCGCAACAGCAAAGGTCTGGATGCCGCCGCCAAAGTCGGTCGTCATGGCATGCAATCGGGAAAAATCAGAAACTTTCTGTTTCATGCAACACAAAAAAATATCGCCTCGCTAGGTAAAGTCGTAGAAGCAGGGGGCGCGTTAAGTTTGGCATTAACATTTATGGGTGAAATGTATGATGCAACAGATGTAAAAACCGGCGAATTTACAAATAACATCAACATGAAACCATATTTGCTGTTGTCTGCCGATGATATTCAAGGTCAAGACAATGTTGTAAACTATGGTATGTGGTTAATGTGGTTGGGGGATTCCACGTCCGAAGAAGACGATAATGCCGCATATTTGCAGGCGATGGATTTCGCGCAAAAATTCTATCAGGATTTAACCGAAACCCAAGACGAAGAAAACGCACAAATTTGCGATGTAGATATTTATGTTGCACGCCCGATTATTCGTAATCCCGGCACAGACCACGAAAGTTTATACTGGTTAATTATGAACGATGAACCATGGTCAACGGTTGCCGAAACGGTACGATAAAAACCCTATTGTTTTTTTTATTAAAGATATGTTATAATAAAATCAAAGGAAGGTGCAAAGATGAAAAAAATAATTGTCGCATTGGTATTGGTTGTAATGGGCGCATTTTCTGCAAACGCGTACCAGGTTATGTCATCCAAAGAATTGGGCAAAAATGATGCCAAGAATCAAAACGTTGTTGTTAAATGCACAACCGATTTGGGCAAATTATCAAACAGAACCTGTTCACTGCGCCGATATGTAAAATGTTCTGGGACGGGGGTAAACAAAAAATGTAATGGATGGCAGGGTTGGCGTGATTTACGTAACCCCGAAAAACAATATTCTGATTGGAAGACGGCGGCGAACGAGTGTTGTCGTTCGATGGGTTTAAGATAAAAAAACGCCGTTTCGGCGTTTTTTTTTATTATCTATATAACGGGTCAGATGGAATCACGTGGCAACCATTTTCGCGTTTTAATTTTATCGCGTTCATCCATCCCTTTAATACAGAATTCTGATATTTGCGTTCGGCAACCTCGACCAAAAATTTTTGACGAACATTCAACCAATCATTATGAATATCACCTTGGTATTTTTCCACCGCGGCAACAACTTCATTATCTATTTTGCAATTTTGCGACAAACCTAAAAACTTTCTAAACTGATTTATCGCAGTACAGGGGCCACTGGCCATACATGCCAAAAACACGTCCCCAGAAATAACATCCGGCAAGATACCAATGTTGTATTTTTTCCACCAACGTTCATAGTAAATTTTTTCGGCATCTGCACGTGTTAATTTGCTAACGTCCATATTCATACATTTTGGCCCCGACCCCAAGCCATAGCACGTATATCCGCATGGGTCATTTGGTATCGTGCCACATTCACCTTCTTTGCGAAAAACGGTTATCATTGCCTTTTCAAATTCCGGTGATATGGATTCAAACTGGCCAGTGGTCATAATTTGATTTTTAAATGTGGCATTTTTTGCCGCCGGAAAACAAGAACCACCATGGGTATTATTTGCAACAACAACCGCACCGCCACCAATCGTTTTGCCAGAAAAACTGGTTGGCGACACCGATGCAGAACCTATGTTTATCACATCTTGTAATGTGTTTGCGTTTTGTTTACACTTGGCAGAATCCAACGGATATTTTTTACAATATTCTGTATCTGATAATTTTTCTTTGTCTTGCTGTTGCTCAATATAGCCCATGGCCACCATACGTTCCATAAATTCTTCTTCGCCTTCTACGACCAGACCACGATACGCGGACAAATCTTTAAACGGTTCATAACCTTCGGTTTGAACGGCGATTCTGTCAGCCAAACTAATGTCCGCAACGGTTTTGGCAAATTCTGTTGCTGCCAACCATTTCCCGTTTGCATTTAATGGCGCAATCTGTTTTGCCGGTGCGGGAAAATTCTGTTTTGCAATATAAGGATTATTCATTTGCGCGCCCGTTGCGGGTTCTTGAACCGGCGGAAAATTTACCGCACCATGTGTTACAACACCATGCGCACGCGCATAATCTTCAAAGGCACCGTCTATAAATCCGGCACAAGATGTCGCATAATTATGTCCAGGAATTTGTGATAACTGTAACATAACGGTCGGACGAATATCAGACAACCGCGCCCCCACACAATTATTTCGCATCGCACATTGTGCGGCAACCAACGGTGTAACAACCGCACGACAATCGGCCGAGTTTAAATCTGTACCTGTTGCATAAACAGGTTGGGGGGCCTTGGGATTATAAATACCTTTTTGGTAAAAAGGATTTGTAGAATACGTCTGAACGTTTTGAATTTGACCGTATTGAGACAATGGCGCAACCGCAAATGATGCACCACAAAAGGTTACGCACATAAAAAATGCGATATACTCCCGCCACATATCGCGCATATTATATCAAAAAATGTGCTCTCACGCCAAACAAAAAACACAAATTTGCTACCAAACAACTATTTTTTCTGGAATAACAAATTCTGGCGTACTTTTTCCCTGTTAAAAATGTCGATTTCTTAATTGGCTGTATAATTCGTGTTGTATATTATACGAACTGATTTCTGTTGCAGATTCATAGTACGCATTAGTATCTTTTTCTAAGGTTTTTGATGGCAGCGTATACAGCAAACCATCGATATATTCAATTTGCGACCCCAATGCTCCCTGGCGAGGGTGTTCATAATCCAACGCGTGATGCATTTCATGTGCAAAAAAGCATATCATACTATAAAAGAAATCTGTCGGTTCTGGGCGTTTTTTTCGTACATTCGTAATGTTTATACGCACCGAAGATGCTTTATAGGCATATGGACAGTCAGAAGGTTTTCTTTGAAACACTTTTTTTATCTTTTCCCTTTCAGATTCTGGCAATCCAGACGGAAACGTCAATCCATACGTATACTGATGAATACCCAGTGTAGATTCTAAATCAAGATCAGGATGTCGTTTATCAAGTTCACCCCAATCTGTTACAACCCTGGAATCAATATGACAATCATATTTTTTGCAAAAATCCTGACTTAATACAAAAAACAACTTATCATATATCGCAGCCGCCTCACTTTCTTTTGCATTACGTGCCGCTTCAACCAAATCTTTATGATTATCCAACATATTCAACCAATCGATTGCAAATTGCTTGGCTAAAAAATATACATTCGCCACACCATCCATAAAACGTTCACGTATTACTTTTGGGTTCTCTTTATCTTTTAACATTTTGCTTAACTTACTGTCAAAAGTATCAAATTCGCCTTTTATATTATCTAAATCTTTACTCGTAGCCAGTTTTATAAAAGACATATTTTTTGGTCTATATTTATCCAACAACACCGCTTTTTTTAACCTGTTCGCAAGGACCACCGGTTTATATCCATATTTAGTAATCAATGTATGCGCACCGACATTCGTATTATATAATTGTTTCAAAAAATCGTCTTTTTCTTGTTGTGTTGGCGCAAAATCGTATTGTTTCAATAACGAAACTATTTTTTTAACATTTTCTATTTCGACATTTTTCTGGGACATATAAGAACACCTTTGAAATATATTATACCACTAAAAAGCGAAATTTTCAAACAAGGGAAGGGCAACCTAAACAATTAAATGGTGGATGTGATTGGACTCGAACCAACGACCTCTTCGATGTGAACGAAGCGCTCTAACCAACTGAGCTACACATCCGTTAACCTTTAGCCCACAAATTCTACACCAGAATAGCCCAAAAGTCAAAAATTTTAATCGCGCACTTAATTGTGCGCGATAACAATTCTTGATGGTGGGGATAGTGGGACTTGAACCCACACGGTCGCAATGACCAAAGGATTTTAAGTCCTCAGCGTCTACCATTCCGCCATATCCCCAAGGACCCAAATTTTGGTGGAGCCGATGGGACTCAAACCCACGACCTCTACGATGCGAACGTAGCGCTCTATCAACTGAGCTACGACCCCAAAACTTTTACATATGGTGGGCATAAGAAGACTCGAACTTCCAAGGGTTGCCCCACTAGTACCTGAAACTAGCGCGTCTACCAATTCCGCCATATGCCCTAAAGCGGTTGATATAATAAATCAAATTTCATCGTTTTGCAAGGGGAAAATAATGCATAATTTAACAATAAAAAGTTTATATTTCTGCTTGCCCCGGTTTTATGAAATTTGCTAACATGAAATCAGAGATGAAAAAAATTCTGATTTTTGGCGCTTTTCTGGCGATTTTTTGCAACGCATCTGTTGATGCGGCGGTACGTGATGGCACATCAACGGGACGCACCACAAAAACACAACAAAGAATTTCAACCAATGCAAAATCTGACGTGCGCCGTCCAACGGTTTTATCGCGCACCACTACCAATAATGATACCGCACGCACACAATCGGCGGGCCAAACCAGAACCGCACAACTTGGTAAAAGCATCACCACACGCAGTACCACCAACCCAACACGTTCGGCAACGACATCAAAATCGGCACGTAACGCAAAGAGCAACACATCTACACGCACACCACGCAAAAATGTAACCGCGGCGCGTGTCGGCGAAACAGATGGCGCACTGATATTATCTCAAACACGTACGGGTGCCGTTTACGAACAATGCAAGGCCGCATACTTTCAATGCATGGACCAATTTTGCCAATTAAAAAACGATGATTATCGCCGCTGTTCGTGCAGCGACCGCGTTATCGATTTAACCGGAGTACGCCAGAACTTAGACGAAACGAACACGAAACTGACAGAATTCACCGATAATCTAAACGTTGTTGGCATGACCGCCGCCCAGGCGACCGCCATCAACACCGCATCAGACGGTGAAAACGCGTTAACCGCGGACGTTTCTGCATCCAAGGCATTATTACAGGCAATCATGAATTCTATACGCGGCGAAGATGCAACCGTTGGCGGCAAAATGTCCAGTTTGGACAGCATAAATATCTCTTTCGACACAACAAACGCATTTGGAATAACCGATTCTGCGCAACTGGTCGCATCATATAACGGAACCGCATTATACAACGCGGTGTTTCCAAATTGTCGAACCGCGGTCAAGGGCGATTGTAATGATGCATCGTTGCAACGCGCGGTAAACGCGTATTTGATGGCGATTGAACAAGATTGCAATACCGTACAAACCGCATTAAACAACAAACAGAAAGATTTAAAGGCCGCAATTCGCGAGGGCAGTGCGATGTTAGACCTGGCCAGAATTGAAAACCGCAAAAAACATAATTCCGATGATTTAACCGCGTGTATAAACAATGTTGAATCCGCAATCCTTAGCGAAGAAGTTTGTGGTGCAGGTTATCACAAATGTCTGGACAACGGTCAATTCATAGATGTTGCAACCGGTGCACCAATTGTTGGGGTTGCAAATTTCTATGAATTAGAAAACCTGTTGAAATTTGCCGAAGGTGTTGATGCCGCATCACAAAAATTATCAACCGTCCCCAGTAATCGCGCCTTTGTTACAAATTTTGAAAACAAAACGAAAAAATTCGCCCACGATGCGTTGGACAAATGTACAGAAATCGCAGATACAGCATGGAAAAATTATCTGGACAAGGCATTACTAGACATATACTACGCCCAGGTTGCCAAGGTTGACGAAATAAAGCAGGGGTGTTTTGACTTTATATCAACATGCTATACTGAACGTGATGCATCCATCACCGCCGCGATGCAATCTTTAATTGAAGGTGCCGATGTTTCGCTGACCCCAAACAAAATCGTATTAACCAAGACAATGTGCACCGATTATATCGATTCTTGCGACGCAATGTTTGATAATAACATTGTCGCAGAATATATGGAAAAGCAACAAGATACCGATTTAACCGCGGCCTGTCGTGCAATCGTACAACAATGCTTTACAAAATACGGTGGTCAAAATTACGAGAATTTTTATAATCCGCACAGCGGCCTATTTGTAAAGGGAATTCCTGACTACGGCGCAAACAACAATGCAACGACCGCATTAGATTGGTTTACGCTGTATGAATATGACACAGATAGAAAATTAAAAACACAAGAAAATTCTAATACCCCTGCATACAAATCCCCCTGTGCGCAAGAGGTTGCAAAAATAGCCAGTTGCGCAGACAAAATGGAAACCGTATTTGGTGGGTTTGACCGTATCGTTTCCAATTTTATACAAGATGGACTTTATGGCACATATGTTTATACGGGCCAGACCAATTGCCAAAGTGACACCTGCAAATACGCCTATGGACACATAAAATCGACCATGTTAAATAATAACAATCAAATCGTCCCCTCTAATGATGCAACAAATGATAATAATTGGCGTGCCTTTAATCGCGGTTTGCGACCATCAGGCATTGCAACCCAAATCTATTATGAAATTATCAATAAATTACAAACAGATTGCGCCAATGCCCAAGGCAAATTCGTAGAAGCCCAATTTATCAATCATAATATATATAATGATACAAATATTTGCTTATTTACAAACGCTAGCAATACTTGGCCAAATGCACAACAGAACGAGTACGCGTATTTTACTCTTCTTAATAATAATTCACAGATAGAAGAAAACATGTGTCCAAAAGATTATGACCATGACGTGGACACAAATGCATGGGGCGCATGCCTGTGTTGGGAAAACGGCGGCCGCAGAAGTTACAACGGTCAAAGTTTAAAATGCGATACCGTTATTATAAATAATGCCTGTTCTACTAATAACAATGAAAACGACATCACTTGTGGGGATTATGATGATTGGCAACGCTGTAACAACTTAGACCAGATGCACAATCGTGTTTGTCCGCAATGTGACAATAGTTGTGAAGATTTTTCAGAATATGATATTCCATATGGGGAATAGAAAAAATATACAAATTTATTTCTTGATTGTATGAATTATATCGTCCGCGATAATTTGACTGGCCACACCATCGGGGCGAACCCATAATTTATCCGCGCCACGTAATTCGGCAATCATTTTTGCACGATTGGCCGGCAAAACAATTATATCTAATGCGTTTATAATATTGTCTGCGGTTGCCTTGTCGCCCAAAAATTCCGGGTACACGCCCCGATTTAATAAAATATTAACCAACGAAACCCAACGAACGTTTATCAAGCAATGACCAATCCATGTTGTTATCATATTCATTTTATAAACAACTATTGTTGGTACGTGTAACATGGCCAATTCTGCCGAAACGGTGCCACTGGCCACAATGGCGACATAGGTTTTACGATACAAATCGTAACGTTTGTTTCCCGGAACAATTTCGGGTTTTACCGCCCATGTTTTTATATGTTCACGAACATATTCCGCGGTTGTTTCAACCACAGGTATCGCAAATTTATACCCCATATATCCGCACGAAGAAATCGTTTCGGCAACACGTTTAAAAACCGGCATTAGTTTTTTTACCTCGTTCATACGGCTGCCCGGGACAAAAGTTATTATTTTTTCGTTATTTTGCTCTTGTTTTGATGTGCCCCCCGAACCAATCAAAGTTTCCGCCACAGGGTGCCCAACCGCAATTGTATCCAACCCGTATTTTGTAAAGTAAGGTATTTCAAAATCAAAGAAAGCATACAATTTATCAAATGTGGCTGCGTACTTTTTTGCGCGTCCTGGTCGCCATGCCCACACCTGGGGCGCAACAATATGATGGAAACGCAAACCGGCCGCAATCATTTTTTTACCCGCAGCGGTTTTACGTAATTCTTTTATAACAGATTTTGCAAACCCCGGCGAATCTATTGTCAAAACCATATCAGGATTATATTGTATTATTGCCTGAACTGTTTCACGAATTCTGCGTGTTAATGTGCGCACATTTAGCAAAACCTCTATGATTCCCATAACAGACAAATCAGAAATAGGGAACAATGTTTTAAAACCGCATGCCTGCATCTCTGCGCCACCAATTCCGGCAAAATCAACCCCCGGCAGATGTCGCATCACACGTGCGCCCAACACATCGCCGGAAACCTCGCCGGCAATAATAAAAATTTTTGGTTGTTTATTCGGCATTAGATGAAGTTCCAATTCCACGTTTAGAACGATTTTCTATAAAATCGATAGCATCCATCGCATATTTATTATTCTTAACTTCTTTACGAACCCGATTCAAACGTTCTTCGACCGTTCCTTCTTTATCACGAAAAACCGCCGAATATACCGCATGAATTGCATGCATATCTTCATTTGTAAACCCATGGCGCATCAAACCAACACGATTTATCGTTCGATATGTCGCACGCGCACCATCATATATCGCATAAGGCAATATGTCATTAGGAACCCCTGACATGCCACCAATAAACGCGTTACGCCCAATACGCGCAAACTGTAAAACCATTACACCACCGGACAAAATGGCGTAATCTTCAACCTCTACATGGCCGGCAACCTGGACCAAATTGGACATAACAACGTTGTTACCAATTTTGCAATCGTGCCCGACATGCGCATTAACCATAATTTGACAATCATCACCAATAACTGTTCCATCAGATGCCGGTGTTCCAGAATGAATTGTAACATATTCACGAATACGACAACGTTTGCCAATGCGCAATCCGGTCATTGCAGATTCTTCTTGGAATTTTAAATCTTGGCTCATAACACCCAAAACCGCGAAAGGATATACAATAGAATCATCACCAATAGATGTTTTTCCATCTATCACAACATGGGATACCAATTCAACCCGGTCCCCCAAAACGACATTGGGTCCAACGATACAAAACGGACCAATTTTACAATCTTGACCCAAGACCGCGCCATCATGAATAATCGCACTAGGATGTATAACACTTGCCATTTCTTTACCCCATATTCTAAGTAATTATCGTGTACAATATACATCAAAGCGCAGAATATTGCTATTCAGCAAATATAACAAATTATAACAAGCCCCTAATAACTGACATACGCTTGTTTGACGGTGAAACAGAAATCTGTAACAGGCCCAACACAGATATTGTCGGCACAGAAATCAAAACCCCAAACAATACCAACAACAATGCGCAAAAGAAATCGGCTATATTTTTATCGGTTTCCTTTAAATGCCACACAGACAGGGCGCTTAACCCCCATACCATCGCAATTGTTGCCAAAAACATCGGAACCGCTTCGGTTAAAACGAACAAAACCGCACACAAGGTCGCGACAAAACGCAACAACCATTTTATTTTTATAAATGCACTGTGATGTATTTTTTCACGCGCACGTACAATTTTTAATGCCACCGTTACAGAAAACACAGCGCCAGTCAGCAAAACCCACAACAAATGCCATGGCGTTAAATTCCCCAGTTGCCCAAATCTAAAATATTCCGGTTGCATTAAAACCGCGGTCATAACCAACAATATACAGGTCAACAAAAACGCCATTGGCATATCGCGGCGCAACCATTTGCGCCCAACAAACAAACCTGCCAAGACAGATGAAACTTGTAACACAGGCCCCCACCAATTCAACGTATCGCTTAACCCCACAGGTATCAACACCAAACACGCAACCAATATATTTACAATCCATTTTTTTCTGCGCGTAACATTTGACGTACCATACCATAACGGCAAGGAAACGTCTTTTGTTCTAAACCCGATAAACATACCCGACACAAACAATAACACTGCCGAAAGCCAAGGCAATACAGACACCCCATCACGCAGCACCGAATAATTCCCCCCCATCAACACAAACCACACAACGACCATAACAACGGTCCAAAATGATGCACGTGGCCAAGAAAGATATTTATTTAGGTTTGCTTTTTCTTTATATGTACGACCAAACCAAAACGCCGCCACAAAAATCGGCAAACACAATAATGCGTTCCACAAAAAAGCCGGCGCAACCAATGCCGCATTGTTAAATGCGCTGATTGCACTGGGGACAACTGTAATATCTTCAAACATAAACTTGCCTTTTGTTTTTGTTGGATTATGATATAGGTATGCCAGAAAAACAAGAAATTTTTACCATAATGGGTGGACGCGTAAAAATGCACCGCGGAATTTACAACCCAACATCCGATGCAGTATGGTTGGCATCGTTTGTTAACGGACATCCAAAAACCGCACTGGATATCGGAATCGGGACCGGTGGTGTCGCATTGTGCATAATGGCACGACACCCAAATTTAAAAATGACCGGTTTGGATATTTCCCCAGATATGCTAGATGCGTGCGCATCAAATGCCAAACTAAACAACAAAGACATAGAACTAATAAACACAGATATTTTATCTTGGCACACATCACGAACATTTGATTTGGTTGTTTCGAATCCACCGTATTTCAAAGGCACCCCGGCAACGCATAACGCACACCATAACGCAAATCTAACCCAATGGACAAAAAAGTGCCTGGCGCGTGTCCGCCCAAACGGAACCTTTGCAACTATTGTTGATGCCGGCGCAATGGCGGAAGTACTAGGTGCAATCTCTGAAAAATGTGGTAATATTGTTATATTTCCACTGTTTAGTAATAAAAAAACCGCAGAAAGGGTTTTGATTTCTGGGCGGGTTGGTCAAAAACCACACACAAAATTATATTCTGGTCTAAACATGAATTGCGATGCGATATTACGCGATGGCTTGACTATTGATGAATATTTGGCTATGCTAACAACGTTATGATAAATTTTATAACAAAATATTTTACGTCCCTGTGGGCATTTATCACATCACCATTTCGTGCCATATGGCGCGTTATTTCACGTATTTTTCCACCACGTGAATTTACCGTTATGGATATTCCACGCGGGAACGTGTACACTTTTCAGCAATCCAGTTTTTGGCGTTTCACCAAATTTTGCGCAAAAATAGGTTTGTTTATCTGGGCATCTTGGTCAACATACGTATTTGTTTATCATCGTCCAATGTTACAGAAAAGAACCACCCAGTTAGAGCAGATGCGCCAAAAATATTCTATGCACATGACGGATTTGCAAACATATCTGGGCAAATATAATGAATTAACCAAGAATATCAGTGTTATTGACGACAAACTGCTAAAAGACAAAAAATTAACCGATGTACAAAAAGAAGACCTGTTAAATGAACGGTTAAAAACATGGGGCGAATTGGACTTTCTAAAAACCCGTATAACAGAAATGTTTACCGATGAAGATTATTTGCCGGAATATTCAAAAATGTCTGATTTGGCCATAGAATATGAAATGGTGCGGGCAGTTCAAAAAATCGTAGATGCAGATAACAAGATTATGGAATCTGTATCGAAATTAACATCCGATGGATTGGATGAATTAAACAGTGAACTAAAACGCATTAACGGGACACTTATCGCGTTGGGGCTGGACCGCGGGGAACTGGTCAAAAAGGCAAACAAATATTCAAATCATTTGGTTGGTGCGGTATTTAATCCACTGGAATTGGATAAGAAATTGGATGAAAAATACCAAAAATTGGCCGACAGGTTAGAATTATGGAACGGTCTAAGCAAACTGAAACGCATTTTACCGTTGGGGGCACCGGTTCGCGATGTGCGTATAACGTCTAAATTTGGTATGCGTAACGACCCATTTAACGGCACACGCAAACAACACAAAGGCGTGGATTTTGCCGGTAAAATTGGTACAGAGTTAATGGCGGTTGCACCGGGCCGCGTAATTTCGGCCGGCGAACGCAGTGGATATGGCACAACTGTTGAAATCGACCATGGTTTAGGTTTCACAACCTTGTATGCCCATATGTCAAAAATAATGGTATCGCGTGGTGATTGGGTACGTCCAGGGACTATTGTTGGACTGGGTGGGTCTTCGGGACGCTCAACCGGACCACATTTACACTATGAAATCAGATATAAAGGTAATCCGTTTGACCCAGAAAAATTTGTAAAGGAATAGAAAGATGTTGGCATTCACAGACGCAGACAAAAAAACTTCACCCACCATTATCGGGGCAGGGTGCAAATTAACCGGCGACATAAAAACAGACCACAGTGTCCAAATCCATGGGCATGTCGTTGGTGATATTAACGCCGAAACCGTTGTTATCGGACGTGGCGGTATCGTAGAAGGCAAAATTATCGCGAGCAGTTTGTTTTTACATGGTACGTTGGACGGTCCCGCAACGGTTGATGTTGCAAATGTGTTTAGTCATGCGCAAATGACAGGTGTGCTGTCTTATCGCACATTAAACATAACCGCCAACACCGGACTGGAATGTAAATTGGCAAAACGTAAAGATACCAAGGACAAATAAAATGAATAAAACAATAGAAAAAGTTTTCATCGCCGCCGACCATCGTGGGGTAGGGTTAAAATTATATTTAATTGAAATGCTTAGTGCCGCCGGATATAACGTTGTAAATTTAGGAACTGACGACTTAAATACACCGGTTGATTTCCCAGATGTTGCAAAAACATTGGCGGACGCAATGATTGACGAACCTGAAACACGTGGCATATTGGTCTGTGGTACGGGTGCCGGGGTACAAATTGCCGCAAATCGCTATCGCCACATTCGTGCATCGCGTTGTGACCGTCCGGACCAGGCGCGTGATGACCGCTTTCATGATGATATAAACGTTTTGGCATTAGGTGCGGATGATATAGATATAGAAATGGCATTTATGTGTGCCCAGGCATTTTTAGAAAGTCCATTTGATAACTGTGAAAAACGCCGCCGCAGGATAGAAAAGATATCATAGAGGATAAAAAAATGGAAAAATACGTCATTTTACAAAACTTTGCTACAACCAGTGATGGTCGCCCAACACAAATAAACCTTGGAAAAGCATCAGAAGAATTTCAAAAGAAAATTTTAGAATTCTTTCGTGGTTGTGAAATAAAGGACGACGGAAACCGTTGCTTTTTTGAGTTATTTTATAATTCCAATATCGCATTAACCACAGAACTATCTCTTTGTTTGGGACCAAGAAAACAAGTTGCAGTAGAATGGAAACCTTGCGCTGCGGTCAACAAAGCAAAAAAAGACGAAATGGTGATCGTTGTAAACCCATCACCAAAAAGTTCAGATTGTGTCGTATCACACAAACACGATTGCCCATTATGCATTGCGGCCGGACAGTGTACATCTCCACTTATAAAGAAATATATTGGTCAAGTTTTCTTTCCAACCAAATACTGCAAACAAAAATAAAAAACCGCCCGTTTGGGCGGTGTTTTTACTTTAATTAGCGTTTTTCATATAACCAAACGTTAGTGTGTAACAGCTGCCAAACTTTTACATTTCACCAATAAATTTGTTGGCAAAGAAGCTTCTTCAAACACATCCAAAACACGTTTTGCATCTTTGATTTTATCTGAATCTTCTGCTTCTAAACGACCTTCAATTACCGCGGTTGCAAATTTTTCATGCTTTTTACCGACACGATATGTAGAATATTGCTGTTCATTAACCAACATATCAAAATAAGCTCTATCCGCCTTTGACATACTTCTCACTATCTTATAGTCTGGATGCCCAAACGTGATACGATTAACCGCCTGAGATATCACACAACGCGATCTTTTCCAATACAACATACCAACAATCGTAGTTTCAGAACGTGGTAAGTCATCAGACGCGACTAAAAAGGCCGCATACGGGACCGCACCCATTACAGTGGCCATAGGCACCAACACATCATAATTCGAGGCAGATCCTGACAAATAATCCACCAAAACCGCAAATGCAATATAGGCAGCTGGAATACCCACGAATCCAGAAGCCTTGCCGATATAAGAAAGCGCCTTTTCACGCATATAACGCTTTTCACCTATATGTTTTTTGATATTTTCATCAATAGATCTTTCCCAAGATTCTATTTCCTGTTTATCTAAACTAAAATCCCCGGCTACTTCATACTGATTCTTTACTTTGGTTACACCAGGAAACAATTTTTTTTCTGACATTTTTTATCCTTTATTTGTTGTTCATATACGATATATAGCACAAATTATATAATTGTCAAGTATTTTGTTATAAAAAAGAAAACACCGCCCATCTGCTTTCGCTGTACCACAGCAAGATTGCCAACCAGGGCGGTTTGTTTTTTTATTTAAACCACGGCTTTATTTACGACTGTTTTTTTCCCTCATAATCTGTGTGCGTCGGCAATTTTATCAGCAACTACAACACCAGATAACTTCCTAGTGGCATGACGTAGCCGATCTAGTCGTTCATTGATTTCGGCTTTTAGTGCTTGTCTTTCATCCTCTTCTACGGCTGCATCTTTTTTCTCCACGAGAAGGCGCGTATCCGCACCAGATTTGATAAGTAATTTTGCAACGTCTTCATTATCTCTAATAACAGCACACATCAAAGGTGTAACACCATCATTATCTCTTGCATTTACATCCGCACCGGCTTCCAAGATATCTCTGATAAGTCCAATCTTTTTCTCGTTTACAGCAGAGAATAACATTTCATCTGTTTGGGTCATTTTTATTTTCTCCTTGTTCTTGTCAGGCTAATTATACCACAGAACAAAGGGAAACGCAAAAAAATATTATGCAAAAAAAAGTGGCGTTTTTATATCGTTCTTTTTTTACATTATTTTCCAACCTTCTTATAAAACAAAAAAAACACCGCACAAACGAGCGGTGTTTTCACTAACCACTAACAACTATCCACTAATCACTTTTTCACCACAAAGTTTACTAACTTTTTCGGAACAACGATGGTTTTGATTATTTCTGCGCCTGTTAATTGGCGGGTTGCGGTGTTTTTGGCCATCGCAATCAAATCATCGTTAGTGGCATTGACATCGGCATTAAATTCGCCAACACGTTTACCATTTACCGTTACCGCAAATGTTGTGGTTGTTTGAACCAACTTTGACGCATCAAATGTCGGCCACGGTTCAAATACCAACATATCTTTGTGTCCCAATTTTTCCCACATTTCTTCGGTCAAATGCGGCGCAAACGGATTTAACATTTGAATCAGTATTTCATACGCGCGGCGTGGCATTTTACCACCCGGAAACGCATTCAAAAATTCCATCATTGCGGAAATCGCGGTGTTGAATTTCATACCGTCCAACCGTTCCGTTACATCCGCAACCAGACGGTTTATCAAAACCTCTTGTTCCGGGGTCGGCGCATCATCTATTATACCGTCAAACGCACTTTCCACACGACGCAGGAATCTTTCAACCCCGCGCAGGGTATCTTCGGACCAATTCATATTATTTTGTTCCCAAGGTGCCAAATAAAGTATAGCCAAACGACATGCGTCCGCCCCAGTACGCGCCACGACATCGGACGATGGCACGACATTACCACGCGATTTTGACATCTTTTGACCATCTGGCCCCATAATCAAACCATTACACGTGCGCTTTTGATACGGTTCCGCGCCCGGAACATAGCCCAAATCCGCCAATGCTTTATACCAAAAACGGGAATAGAGCAGGTGGCGTGTTGTATGTTCCATACCGCCGTTATAATGGTCAACCGGCATCCATTTGTCTAACTGGCTGCGGCGACAGAATTCTTTGTCGTTTCTTGGGTCCAGATAGCGCATAAAGTACCACGAAGACCCCGCCCACTGTGGCATAGTATCAGTTTCGCGTTTTGCCGCCCCGCCACAACAAGGGCAGGTTGTTTTTATCCATTCGGTTGCGCGTGCCAACGGACTTTCACCCGTATCGGTCGGTTTATAATCGTCCATGTGCGGTTGCAATAACGGCAATTCGGATTCGTTTATCGGTTGCCACCCGCATTTTTCACAATAAACCATTGGAATTGGTTCACCCCAATACATTTGACGTGAAAAACCCCAATCTTTTAATTTATATTTTTTGGTGCCACGCGCAAAGCCATGTTCAGTTCCATATTTAATTGCGGCGGCAATAGCGGTTTCTTTATCCATACCGTTTAAAAATTCAGAGTTGATATGCGTTCCATCACCCTCATAAACCTTATCTGGTTCACCGCCCGCCAATACTGGAATAATTTCCAATCCGAACTTTTTTGCAAAATCCCAGTCGCGTCCATCATGCGCCGGCACCGCCATAATCGCACCAAACCCGTAATCCGCCAAAACATAATCAGATATAAAGATTGGCGTTTCACGTCCATTAAACGGATTTTTTGCCATAACACCGTCCAACTTTACACCTGTTTTATCTTTGGTAACATCTGTCCTTTCGATTTCTGATTTCGCCTTGGCCGCGGCGATATATGTACGCACCGCATCGGCGTTTTTAATACGTCCCTCGTCCAGCCATTTTTTCACCAGTTTGTGTTCCGGTGCAATAACACAGAATGTAACACCGAATATAGTATCAACGCGCGTGGTATAAACCGTCATAATATCATCACCAACACGAAAATCGACATCGGCACCATATGAACGACCAATCCAGTTAATCTGCATAGTTTTTACTTTTTCAGGATAATCAACCAATGCCAAATCATCTATCAAACGGTCGGCATATTTGGTTATCGCCAAATTCCATTGCAATTTCATTTTCTTTTCAACCGGCCCATGACAACGTTCACAACAGCCATCTTCCAACTCTTCGTTGGTCAGGTTCGTACGACAATTTGGGCACCAATTCATTGGCAATTCAGATTTATATGCCAAACCCGCCTTGAAAAATTGAATAAACATCCACTGGGTCCATTTAATATATTCCGCATCAGATGTTGCAACCTTGGAATCCGGGTCAAACGACAGCCCCATAACCGAAATATCTTGTTCAAACTTTTTAATCAGTTCCGCCACAGAATCCCGCGGATGCTTTCCAATTTTTGTTGCGTATTTTTCAGACGAAATCCCCATGGAATCGTAACCAATCGGAAATAAAACATCAAACCCGCGCATACGTTTATAGCGCGCCATGACATCCATCCCTGTGTAAGGCAACATATGACCGACGTGCAAACCAGAACCAGACGGAAACGGAAATTCAATCAAATTATAATATTTTGGTTTTGAACCGTCATTTTTCGGAACAAACACGCGCGCATCAGACCAACGTTTTTGCCATTTTGCTTCGCGTTCTACTATTTTCTTTGCATCATCTGTTGCCATTTTAAACTCCTGAGATAAACTTGCGAAATAAAGATTATCAAACTTGTTGCCGGTTCGCAAGTTTTTTATCACATGCGGTATTATTTTACCACACAGATTTTTCTTGACTTTTCCGGTGCGTTGCGACATAATAGGGCGAACTTTTTAATAAACACAAAAAAGGTAAAACAAAAATGGCAGCGACAAAATCGTTAAAAAAGTGCGAATTAGAAGCCAAATGGTATCTGATTGACGCAACTGATTGCACGCTGGGACGTTTGGCGGCATATACCGCAAACATCTTGCGCGGCAAAAACAAGGCCACATGGACACCAAATATGGATTGTGGCGACCATGTAATCATTATCAACGCGGACAAGGTTGCATTATCTGGAACCAAGGCCGACAAAACAAAATTCTATTGGCACACAACTTATCCTGGTGGCATCAAAGAACGCACATTGGGCCAAATGCGCGCCGAAAAACCGACTTTGTTGGTTAAAAACGCGGTAAAGCGCATGATGGGCCGTCGTACTGCGGTTGCATTGGCGGACAAACGTTTGACCAAACTGCACGTTTACGCAGGTGCGGAACACAAACACGCCGCGCAAAATCCGGTTGTTATCGATTTTGCTGGCTTGAACCGTAAAAACAAAAGGGGCGAATAATGGCTACTACTACAAAGAAAACAACCGCCACAACCAAAAAGGCGACAACTGTTAAAAAAGCGGCCCCTGCAAAGAAAGTGGCGGCAACGGCAACCGTTGCAAAACCAAAACTGAACAACGCAGTTTATGCAACTGGTAAACGTAAAGATTCCGTTGCACGTGTATATTTAGTACCGGGCAAGGGCAACATTGTTATTAACGACCGCGCGATGGGCGAATATTTCCGCCGTCCGGTGTTGCAAATGATTTTGAATCAACCATTTAACGTTACAAAACGTGATGGCGCATACGATGTATTTGCAATGGTTACCGGTGGTGGTTTGTCCGGCCAAGCAGGTGCGGTAAAACATGGTATTTCCAAGGCATTGGAAAAAGCAGAACCGGATTTACGTGCTGCATTAAAGGCCGCCGGATTCTTGACCCGCGATAGTCGTGTTGTCGAACGTAAGCACTACGGTTTCCGCAAGGCACGTCGTTCTACACAGTTCAGCAAACGTTAATCTGTTGCGGAATTGCGAATATCAAAAACCGCCCATCTGGGCGGTTTTTACTTATACAAAGTTCGTCTTTTATTGTTTGCAACTCTATCATCTAAAATACGATACAAAGCCTGACGCAAACTGTCCAATTCTGTCTTCATCTATTACCACGAGGGGGATATCTTGTGTCCCTTTTTCCTCCTGAAACGCCCCCTTTTGTTTTGGATTTAGCATTATAGCCAAGCTTCAATGCAAGCGCGGAAAAGACAACCATGGCTCTCACAATATCTCTGTAGGTGTAGGTTACTACTGTATTTTCCTCAGACACAAAACATCTCCCTTTTTAATATATGCCATATAATATCACAAAGGAACGTTTAAATCAAATGTTTTTCTATGATAAAATCCAGTTAAAATCAGTTCAAACAAACATCGAATCTGGGGCGAAAATAAACGTTTCTTTGTGAAGTATACGAGAATCATTGCATACAACTTTGTGTTGCTTTCGCAAAAAAACAATGTATAATCACGTCTGCTTTGTAAACAATCTACCTAGGGGAAAACAATGATTAAAAAAGAAAAAATCAAAGATTTACATTATTCTGTAACTGGCGTTTTGACCGCCGATGAAATTCAGGCCGCGGCCGATGAAATTTTAGCCGAATATGGCAAAACCGCAAAAATGCCGGGATTCCGCGCGGGTCATATTCCATTATCTGTATTGCGCCAGAAATACAACGCATCCGCGATGGGGGAAGCAATCGATAAATTGATGAACCGCGATTTAAACACATATACTGCGGACAAGAAAATCCGCCTGGCTGGCGCGCCACGTGCCGACTTGGGCAAATGGGAAATTGGTAAAGATGCTGAATACACTTTGGAATTTGATATTTTGCCAACTTTGCCGGAAATCGATTTGGAAAAAATCACCGTAACCAAGAAAGTTACAAAATTGGACGAATCCGAAGTTGAAAAGGCGATTGAAAACCTGCGCCGCAGCCGCAGTGTTGCCGAAAAGCAGGGCGATGATTATGCCGCCACCGATGGCGATACCGCCGTTATCGACTTTAAGGGATTTATTGGTAAAGATGCATTTGAAGGCGGCGAAGCGAAAATGCACCACTTGGTTTTGGGTTCTGGCGCATTTATTCCAGGATTCGAAGACCAAATCATCGGACACAAGGCCGGCGACAAATTTGACGTTAATGTAAAATTCCCAAAAGAATATCATGCCGAAAACTTGGCGGGCAAGGCGGCGCGCTTTGAAATCGTTTTACACGAAGTTCGCAAACACATCTTGCCAGAATTGAACGATGAATTTGCAAAAACAATCGGCCATGAAACAGTCGAAAAATTACGCGAACACATTCGCAACATATTGAACGAACAATATGTCGAGGCCGCAAAACAAGAAATGCGCAACGAATTGTTGGATAACCTGGCGGACAAAGTAAAAATGGATTTGCCAGAAACATTGGTTGACCAAGAATTGCAAATGGCAAAATCAGAACACGAACACCACCACGCACACTGCGATTGTGGTGGCAAATGTGTCGATGATTGCAAATTTGACGAAAAGAAAGAACGCAAAGAAGCCGAACGTCGTGTTAAATTAGGCTTGATTTTGGCAGAGTGGGGCACACAAAATAAAGTCGAAGTTACCCGCGATGATTTACAACAGGCTGTTTGGGCCGAAGCATCCCGCTATCCAGACCCAAAACAAGTGTTTGAATTCTATAACAAAAACCAAAATGCATTGGCAATGTTGCGTGGTATGATTTTTGAACGCAAGGCATTAGATGCGATGTTGGAACACGTAAAAACAAAAGAAAAGTCGGTAAAACCCGAAGAATTGTTTCAACAAGCCAAAGCTAAATAAAAAAACGTAAAATAGCACCGCCCAGAGCAGGGCGGTGTTTTTTATTTATACCTTTACCCAATTATTTTTGTCAAGTTTTGTCAAGTTTTGCTATTGCGTGTATTTTTTTTGTTAAAAAGCAACCGAAAAACCCTGGATTTCTGCGGTTTTTTGCGTTTTTTTACGCAAAAACAGGACAGGGCGCATATCAAAATTAGGCATATTATGCACAAAACACCCAAAATCACGAATTTTCGCATTTTCAAAAATCTTAAAAATTTCATTACGTAAAAAACATTTTATATCGCGTCACAGCGCGCAAATTTTATTTGGACATATAAACATACGTCCGGCGCGCTGAAAATTCATTTACAAGCGTCTAAAACGATAATTCATAAATAATAAATTTTTTACATAAATCGACCCAAATTCTGGGCGAGCAAAATCCAAAACAGCATACAAATATACGCCCAGAGCGCTAAAAATCTGACAAAAAAAATAACAAAATACGTTTACCAACGCTAAACCCTTGGGATTTATATTATGTATACGTTTACCAACGGTAAACTATACATAATATACATTATGCGCCTTTTGTGTATCGCTGCTCGACCGAAAAAAATTGGTGCTGACTGACGTACCCCCCGTTGTGCAAATCGATGCGATAAAAAAGCACGCCGTTTGTTTTTGACACATCGCACATTTTGTGATAAAATATTTCCCAACAAAGGAAAGGTTTTTATCGTGGCCAAAGTTAAAATCAAAGATTTAATTCGTAAACTGGTGTTTCAAAACAAACATGCCGAACACGAATACACCGAACAAATGGCGAACATTGTGTTTGACCGTAATGATACAGCGATTGAAAACGCCTATACAGAAAGCGAAAAAATTGATACTAAAATTAAAAAAATCAACGCGGCCTTGGACAAGAAAGACGCAAAAATCAAGGCGACCGCACGCGATAAAAAGGAAATGACCGCGGAAACGTTTCGTGCCGCAATGCAAAAGTTAAACAAACAAAAAAACATATTAAAAGAACTGCAACAAACAACCATTCGCGAAAAAATGGACCGTGGGTTCCCTGCCCTTGACACGGAAATTAAAAAATACGCATGCTTACGACACCTGGTTTGGCGATTAGTAGAGGTTTCTGATTTTCCAACAACACAACACGATGACGGATTCCTGTATGCGGACGAAGACGCGTTTTTCAACAGTGATACCGCACGTAATTTTCGCGAAATTTCCGACTATGTTGACGATGTTTTTGGCCGCCCCGGAATCAAGATGGAAAACGAAATGGCAATAGAGCGTTTTATAGAAAACGATGCCAAAGATTTGGGGCTGGGCATACCAGAAAAAATCACACCGCAAATTATCGTTGATATACACAACGCATTAAACGTTAAACGTGCAAAGGAAGCCGAAAAGAACCAAGAATTATCCGAAACAATCGCACAAAGCAAAATTGGCATTAAACCCATTCGGGATTTTGGCGATGGTTTTGCGATGTATCGTTTGATGCCAGATACGGAATATTACAACGAACACGGTGTTCACCGTAATTTGAAATACGAAAGTACACAAATGGGGATTTGTATCGGCGATGAAAGTCAAGCGTATTCAAAAAAAATACTAAACGAAAAAGAAAACCAGTATTACACATTACGCGTGCCGGATAAAAACGGACAAATGATTCCCCATTGCACGATTGAGGTTAACGGCAATATCGTAGCCCAGGTCAAAGGCACCGCAAACGGCCCGGTTAATGTAAAATATATAACAATGGTTCGCGAATTTTTGCGTAATGATTTAAATTGTGCATTTCCGGGCGAAGAAAACACAACAAACAAACGCAAAATTTACGATTTACAAAACATTGGTTTTATTAATGATGCACACGGTAAACAGGTTGACCTGTTTAACCTGGCCCCCGGGACAGAATTAGCCGAAATAGATTTAGACACACTAAAGACCCGTGGCATAAAGACTGAAAATATAAAATCCGTTGAAAAAATACGCGCCGGCGGCAAAATATCAGACTGCGATTTAGAGCTTATAACACACCTTAACGCAAAGGCAATTAACTTAGAGTCTGCCGATTTATCAAATGTCACCAAACTAGACCTTGGCAATGCAGAATATATATATTTATCTAATGCAAATGGCTTGCCAGGCGAATTGGATTTTACAAAAATCGCACTAAACGCAAAGGCAATTAACTTAGAGTCTGCCGATTTATCAAACGTCACCAAACTAAACCTTGGCAATGCAGAATATATATATTTATCTAATGCAAAGGGCTTGCACGGCGAATTGGATTTTACAAAAATCGCACCAAACGCAAAGGAAATTCACTTAGACTCTGCCGATTTATCAAACGTCACCAAACTAAACCTTGGTAATGCAGAAAATATAGATTTATATTCTGCAAAGGGCTTGCACGGCGAATTGGATTTTACAAAAATCGCACCAAACGCAAAGGCAATTAACTTAAACTCTGCCGATTTATCAAATGTTACAGGAATAAAAATAAAAGACCCCAAAATTATCTGTGGTGTTTATGAAAGAACACTGCAAAAATTAATCATTGTCGGTGCAACAAATAAACAAAATATCGTGGAACAAGAATCCAATAAGAAAAAAATGTTGCCACCACAACATTCCTTGCACAATTAACAAAAAAAACCGGTTGTGATTGCAACCGGTTTCTATTACAACATAAAAAATAACATTCATTCCATATTGGCCAGTTGTTCTAACTGGTCTGCCGCAATCAACGCATCTATCATTTCATCCAGTCCTTCGCCCCCGGCCAAAATATCGTCCAGTTTATACAATGTTAATTTAATACGATGGTCGGTTACACGTTGTTCCGGGAAATTATACGTGCGAATCTTTTCACTGCGGTCGCCAGAGCCAACCATACTGCGGCGTGATGCACCACGCGCAGAATCCTGTTCCATACGTTGTTTTTCATACAACCTGGAACGCAATACCGCCATGGCGGTCGCCTTGTTTTGAATTTGACTGCGTTCGTTTTGACATGTTACAACGATACCTGTTGGAAAGTGCGTAATACGTATCGCACTGTCGGTTTTATTAACATGCTGACCACCCGCGCCCGATGCGCGGAAAATATCAATACGAATATCTTTATCTTCGATTACAACGTCAATATCTTGGGCCTCGGGCATAACGGCAACAGATGCCGCACTGGTGTGAATACGACCGCCCGCCTCGGTTTCCGGAACGCGTTGCACACGATGAATCCCAGATTCAAATTTCATACGACCGTAAACACCATCACCTTCGATTTTGAATATGATTTCTTTATACCCATGCAGTGATGTTGCGTTTTCTTCGACAATTTCAATTTTCCAACCCTGGCGCAACGCATAAGATTTATATTGGTTAAACAAATCGCCTGCAAACAACGCAGATTCTTCACCGCCGACCCCTGCCCGGATTTCCATAATCGCACTGTGGTCATCGGCATCATCACGTGGCAACAATGCGATTTGCAAACGTTTTTCAATGTCAGGTAACGCATGTTTCAAGGTTTCCAGTTGCTCGGTCGCAATTTCACGCAATTCCGCATCATGTTGCATTTCGGTTGCATCATCGATGCCCTGCTTGGTCTGAAAATACTCGTCAATCAGTGGCAAAATTTCCGCCATATGCGAATACTCTTTGGACAGTTTCGTCAATTCCGCACCAGACACATCCCCGGAATTCATTTGGCTTTGAATATCGGCGGCACGATTTTTAATGTCTAATAATTTTTGTTCTATTATCATCGTATTATTCCATTATTTTTATTGCATCGTTTAACGAGATTGTTTGCTGGGTCCCTGCCCCCATATCTTTTATCGTAACAAGTTGATTTTCTACTTCCGTTTCGCCAATTATCACACTGTATTTAGCGTTAATTTTGTTTGCGTATTCAATTTGATTTTTAAACTTTTTATCCGCGTTTAAATACGCCACCGCGGTAATATTTTTATCACGCAAAGTGTTTACAACCGACATCGCAAACGGCACCGATAAATTGCCCATCGGCAACACCGCCGCAACAACCGGCTGTTCAAATCGCGACAAATCTATTTTGCCCATTTCCATCAAGGCAACAAATATTCGCGAAAAACCGATTGCCGCCCCAACCCCAATTATTTTGGTCTTGCTAAACTTTTCAACCAGGTTTGCATAACGACCACCACCGGCCGCCGTCCCAAGTTCTGGATACGATGCCAATTTAAATTCAAAAACCAGACCGGTATAATATGCCAACCCGCGCGTAATGGACAGGTCTATTTTCGCATTTTTTACACCAAACACATCCAATGTTTTCATAAAATCCGTCAGTTCGGAAATCGCCCCATCCAAGTTATCAGATTTGTTTAAGAATTTAGAATAACCATCTATAAAAACAGATTTTATTTCATTTTCCTTTTTTTCGTTTTTAAGTATATCCGACAACCATTCTGCGAATTCTTGGTCGCTAATTTTGTCGCGTTTGTCGATTAAAACAAACACTTCTTTTTTCTGTTCTTCGGTCAATTCCAAATAATCAAATAACGCATCCCAAAACGGTCGCGACCCAACAAGTACATAATTATCACCAATGAATTCGGACACCGAATTTAACGTACGCTGAATCACAGAAATAATTTCCGCATCATAATTCGTGGACAATGTATTAATGTCCATAATATCCATATCCATTTGATAGAATTCGCGAAAGCGACCACGCTGTTTACGTTCACCACGATAACGTTTTGAATACTGACTGGCACGAAACGGGAAAGTCAAATCATTAAGATGTCCCGCAACATAACGCGACAGCCCAACCGTACCATCATAACGCAGTCCCATTTTTGTATCGCCCTTTTGGAACAAATACATTTGTGTTTCAATTTCATCCCAGTTATCTTTGTCCGTCAAAACTTCGGCGCGTTCAATAGCAGGTAAATCAAGATACGAAAAACCGCATGCACGTAAAACATTTAACATACGTGCAGCACACGTATCAACAAAGCGTTGCTGGGCCGGCAACAGTTCTATAAATCCTGATAAAGGTTTTGTTGGTTTTAATTCCATTTTTTATTCCTTATTCTTTTGTTGTTATGGAAAACCATATGCAATGATTGCATACATTATATCATATATTTTAAAAGAACGCTAGAAACACACACCCACACGGGCGTGATGAAAATTAACACAAAAAATGTTCTTGTTTACTTGCATACTGCGATTATAGACAAAATATTTGTATTTTCAATAAAATTGTATATTTTATTTCATCTGGGCAACGGCACGTTTCAAGCGTGCCAACTTAACAAACATATAAATGTCCGCAAGCGCATATATCAGCAAATATGCCGCCAACAAAAACACCAATACTCCACCCGCCACCCCCGGCAACAGCAACAATACCGACGCAACCAAAACCAGCACCCCAGAAAACACCAAATCAAAAACATAATTTCCATATTTCACACGCGCCAAATTTATCGAAAAGAACAGTAATCTTAACGCATTAAGCAAGAACAGCACAACAAACACGTACACAACCCCTATTGCCACACCATGTGGAAAAACACAAAAAATTATCCCCAAAACCACACTTAATATTCCCAAAAAAGAATCGACAGAACCGCTTAATTTCTTTTCCGAATCCACAAACGAAAGCCCTATGCGATATAAACCAAAAACAACCAAAAACGCCCCTACAACAAAAGTCGCCGCCATTAACATACCAGACGGATTAAAAATCATCATCAAAGCCGCAACAATAAACACCGCTGCTTCAACAAACAATAATGGCAAAACGTTTTTAAAAATACCGTTTACCATTTTTTTTGAACGTTCTTGTTTTGTTATTTTTTGTTTACGTGTTGTGGACATATTTTCACCCCTACCTTCCTTGAACAACATAATATCACAAATCAGCCAAAAATAAAATATGAAACTAAGCACAAAGCGCGAAAACTTTTGTTGCGCCATGGCTTTTTGATGTGTAGAGTTTTAATATGTTTAATTTTTCTGATGCACATTGTCATATTTACGAACCACAATCCGAAACATCGGGAATCGCACACCGTATCATAAACGCGGTTACAGAATCCGATTGGGAAAATTTAATAAAAATACAATCAGACAGTGTATTTGTGTGCCTGGGGATTCATCCATGGCATATCAACACCGCAAGAAAATCATGGGATAAAAACTTATATAACATTTTAAAACAAAATCCAAAAATCATGATTGGTGAAACCGGCCTTGATGCATCAAAACCGAACATAGGTCCACAAGAAGAATTTTTTATTCGCCACCTAGAAATCGCACACAATTTAAAACGCGCCATACACATCCATTGTGTCAAAGCATGGGACAGATTGTTGCACATACTAAAAAACAATCGCGAAAATCTGCCCCCGGCAATTTTAATTCATGGTTTTTCTGGCACCCCTGAAATAATTCACGAATTGGCCACAAAATATAACGTATACTTTTCTTATTCTGCCCCGCAAACAAACCCAAATATTACCCGCCATCGCAATCGTATTTTGGCAACACCACGCACAAAAATATTACTGGAAAGCGATGCCAACACAATCCAAACGGCCACAACAAAATTGACAACCGCATGCGAAAACATTGCAAAAATCCTTGGTATATCACCAAATGAAGTTATAAGTATAACCAACACAAACTTTCAAAAGGTTATTTCCCAATGAACGACAGATTATTTAGAACACGACAATTACTGGGGGCAAGTGCCACAGAAAAGTTACAAAACGCGTCCGTTATGGTTTTTGGGTGTGGCGCGGTCGGTTCTTTTGCCATCGAGGCCTTGGCACGCAGTGGCATCGGCCATATAATTGTATTAGATTTTGATATTGTTGAAGAATCTAACATCAACCGACAATTATTTGCGACCGATTCCACCATTGGCACAAAAAAAGTTAACGTTGCAAAACAACGTATTGGCGATATAAACCCCAAAACCCAAATTACAACATTAGATTTATTTTTTGATGAAAATACAGAGATAAATATCAAACCTGATTTTGTAATAGATGCAATAGACACAATAAAATCTAAAATTGCAATATATCGGTGGTGTCAAAAAAATAAAATCCCGTTCATATCATCCATGGGCGCAGCACGAAAAACAGACCCAGCAAAAATTAAAATCGACAAGATTTCACGAACGTTCGCCTGCCCTTTGGCTGCAACTATTCGCCACCAAGTACGAGAATTAAAGTTGCGCGATTTTCCGGTTGTATTTTCAACAGAATCCGCCGCTCCGCACCACAGTGCAACCAAGGATTTCGGTTCTATTATAACCGTAACAGGTGCTTTTGGTTTACACATGGTAAATTACGCAATCAAATATTTAATCAAATAATTATTTTATTCAAATCTGTAAATTCGCACGTAGCTGCTGGAACTGGTGCCGATTGACCCCGAACCACCGTTTCCACCGTTCAAATCCACATAACTTGATGACCTTGCACAAACAGCGCCGCCACCACCACCACCATACGATACCAAAGATGTGCCCGCACATGTGTATGTAGTATTGTTGCCACCACTTCCCCCACTCTTTTGAGAAGTACTACGATGTGCCCCGCCACCAGCACCACCGGCATTTGCACCGGCACTACTCCCCGCATCGGCAGTGTATGTAAGAAAAATCAATGCGGATCCTGTGTCACCCGCCCCACCTGTTCCGGATACGGCACCGCCACCACCGCCGCCACAAACAAAGAAACTCGCATTCAACGATGCATTTACTACACCATTTGTACCATTTCCGCCCCTGGACATATTTCCACCACCACCAGCGCCACAATTTTTGTTATTACCATTATAATCGTATCCTGGCCCCCCGTTTCCGCCGGCACCACCATTTGACACTAATACTGTATCACCAAAAGCAAACAAACTGGGAACACCACTGGCACCGCCACCACCGCCAGAACGCACACTGCCACTGCTATTCACAGAACCATTATTACCATCACCACCACGGAAAACCGATACACTTGTTGTTTCATTTAATTCAAAACATTCATGTTTTACATCCGCGGAAACCGAACCCGACCCAGAATTATTTCCCCCATTTCCGCCGCGACCACCAAGCAAATCGACACAATAGAACCCCTTGGGCAATGAAACACTTTGACAACTATTGAACACAGCTGCTTCGTAAAACAATTCGAAACGACCAGCAGAATACGTTACCCCATTATGTTTTAGTCGTAATCCATGCGCATACCCATTATCTTGGTACAAATCAACATAATATGTTTGTGCGCTACCTTCTGGTTTTAAACATATTGATGGTGTCGTGCGCTTATCTGCATGAGTCTTTAATGCATATTTTCCTACATGCAAAAGGGGTGGATCACTTGGAGAAAATTCACGTGCAAACACAAATTTTGGGTGCAAAAAACACGTCGCCAAAAATATGGACGCACAGAAACCGGCCAAGATTAACAATTTTTGCCTTATTTCTTCTCCTTTCTTAAAACACACTTAATTTATACTAAAAACAACGAAATCGCATCAAGATACTATGCAGATATTTTTTATGTTTTTCGGCTTTTTTTATGTTGCGCCACATCCCGACATTTTGCTAAAATTTGTCTCGAGTAGCATAAAGCCTAATAAATTTGACACAAAAGAATTAAGACAAATGAAAAACCGCCGAAACCGGCGGTTTTAATTCACAACGAACAAACATTATTTAGACTATTTTTGTATAAAATCTTCTATCTGTTTTTTTACCTCAGCCAACAATTTTTCCGCATTTTCCCATGCGGTTTGCGCTTCATCCAATACTTTTTTCACACGAGTATCTTTATATAACAAACCATTGGCTTCATCGATTTGTTCGCGCAATATTCTTGCACGATCAGACACATCTTGATACGCATTCAATAATTTACCCAAACCTTTCTGCAATGCAATAACACTTGTCTTGTTATCCAACTTTGCTGTTGGAACAATATCAACAATTGTAATTTTGCTTTTTGTTGTATTATTATTTTCCGTAACATCACAAGCGCGTCTTTTCTGTAATGCCTGTTTGCAAACATCCAAATACTCAACTTTAAACGCTTTTCTGTTTTTACCTTTGACAACAAACCAATTATCCACTTCGTTTTTACGTTCAGGGAACCTTTTTAAAAAAGAATTTATTTTGATACATAACCCCGCTGAACAAGAAAAACCTAATATTTTTCTTAATTCGTCCATTGTTATCGTTTCACCATCATAAATTTCTTTCATTCTTTGCGCCGCTTTTCTTTTTGCAGAATTTTGTTTTTGTTGCTTTAACCTTTTTTCCGCATAAACAACATCTATGTTTTTAGTCCATTCGACCAATGCTTGTTCAATATCATCCCACAACAATGCGATTTGTTTTACTAATTCGCGTCTATCAGAATCCATAGTGCGCATTGATCGCATCGTCATATCATCAATATTTATTCGATTGCAGTTTTTGGCAGATACAGCCAAGCTTTTCAAAACCATCAACTGTTCCATTCCCATTTGATTCAAAATCTTTTTGCTGTCTTCCGCAATCAACACAAGCACCAAAGCATGCAAGGCATATTTGAATTGTTTAACCGGGTTATTCATTAAAGCACACAAATCGCGCGGTTCTATTATCATCTTTGTTGCAGAACGCACATCCATAGTCTGAACTACATGGCATAATACCGACAATACCTTGGTCATAACATCAACAACTGCAGCATTTTGTTGTTGTTCCGTTGCCTGTTTTGCTAATTTTTTTGCTACCTCTTTATATGGCGACATATTCTATTCCTTTTGTTTTTTACCCCGCAAAAAATAATACTAAAAATTTACTTTGTCAAGCATTTTCAAAAAGAGTTTTATAACAAGAATATATTAATGTGATTTCAGATGGATAAAACGCGACAAATCCGCGGATTTTGTGCAAATATTTGTTATCCCCGCACCCTCCGCAGCATTTAACACCGCAGTGCGCCCTGCCCCTATATTTTTAGCGGAGTGCGCATCATCAGACACAACAACATTTGCACCATTTTTGGCAATATCTTGCAAAACTGTTTTTGCATCACTGTTGCCCAATCCGTACTTTGCACTTGTCATTAACGCGGTATTTAATTCCACCGGAACACCATTAAGTGCCAAAGATTTTATAATATAACGCTCCATTTCTGGGAAATACAATCCCACCTTGCGTGGCAAATTAAAATGAGCATAAAAATTTAAATCAAACGGCAAACTGTACCAGTTATACCCGGTCAACAGTTCCACATTTTGATAATATTCTCGCAACAACTGTCTTGATTCTGCACCAGGGGCAAATTCTATATCATGAACATTTAACACCCCTTGCGGTCCACGATCCAAAAAATGAACCGCCCCAATAATATAGTCGGGTTTTAAAATCCGCACCGCGTATGCCGCCATATCTGACCAACGTGAATACGGGAACAAATCCATTTCCATACCACACAAAATATCCATATCAGGATTTTTTTGACGTACATCGCGCACTTCTTGATAATGTTTCAAGAACATCTCTATTGTTTTATCTACATTATCAGAATAAATATTTTCATACCCAAGATTTTTCGCATAATTGTACATAGGTGATTTTTTCATATACGGATGCACAATAAAATGATTAGAAAACCCCAGTGTTTTTATGCCCTTGGCACGCGCGGCCTTGACCATATCATCAACAGAATCGTGACCATCAAACCCAACGCTGTGCGTATGCAAAGAATAATCTATATTTTCAGACACTATATTCATCTATGTCCCTTTTTTGGTAGAAAAAATATGAAATTATTCACACAAAAAGTCAAACAAAAAAAGAATAATTAAATATAACTTGCGTTTAGAAAAAAATAATATATAATCATACGCGTATTCGGGGCGTAGCTCAGTCTGGTAGAGTGCTTGCTTTGGGAGCAAGATGTCGTAGGTTCGAATCCTGTCGCCCCGACCACAAAATTCAAATCGGCCTTGTGCCGATTTTAATTTTGTCGTGGGTATAACGGTTCGACACATCGCAACATAGTTGCCAGGTTCGGAACAAGCG
>CADARU010000011.1 GCA_902790415.1 uncultured Pseudomonadota bacterium
CAACGTATAGTTTGGCCAAAGTATTAAACGCAACCGGTATAACAATATCTGACTTTGTTTCCCTTATGCCAAATCACGATGATACAAAATCAAGATAAAACAAAAAACTTGACAAAATTTCTTTGCTGAATTATAATAAGTGCAACATAAAAAAAGGATAGAGTCCAATGTTGCGTATGTAAGTAAAACTTTTATATAAATTGCCGTTGCCGAATGTAGCGGTCCGTTTTATTTACACCCAAGGACTTTATCATGACATCTATTTCTTTATACAAGATTTCTTTTAATTACAACAATATTGACGATTTGTTTTCCGAATTGTCGGTGTCTTTTGACAATCGTTCGCATGTCGCGATTGTTGGCGATAATGGTTGTGGCAAAACAACATTGTTAAAAACAATCGCCGGAATTTTATCACCTAGCGCCGGTAGGGTATCGCGAAGTGCATCTGTGTATTATATGCCACAAATTCATGATACGGATGCGCACAGTGGGGGTGAACGTCAGTCAAACGAATTGCGGCGCGCATTTAATTCAGGAGCAGAGATTTTGTTGCTTGATGAACCGACAAATAATTTGGATGCGACCGCGCGAATCAAATTCTTTAATGATTTAAAGAATTGGTATGGTGGTGCCGTCATTGTTTCGCACGATCGTGAATTGTTGCAACAGTTGGATTGTATATATGAATTGCGTAATGGGCAAATTCATACATACGGTGGAAACTACGATTTTTATATGCACGCCAAACAAACCGAACAAGATGCACTTGAATCAAAATATGTTGATGCAACCAAGCAATTAAAGCGTTTGAATACGACCGTACAAATTGCGCAACAAACCGCGCAACACAAAGAAGCCAAAGGCCTTAAAGATGCCGCCAAGGGACGCAGAACGCGCATCCACGCAAAATCGTTAAAAGGTAAAAGTCAAGAAACCGAGGCAAAAAAACGTAAAATCATCCAAGAAAAAATGAACCAACAATTGGATGTGCGACAAAATTTATCATCACAAATGCGTGATGATAAAATAAAAATTCCTGTGCCGATAATACCGTTTGCACATCGCGAATTGGTTCGTTGTGAAGGTGTGTCATTCGGTTATAACCACAAGGAAATATTCTACGATTTTTCAATGTCTGTATTTGGTGGCCAACGCATCAGAATAACAGGGCGTAATGGTTGCGGAAAAACGACACTGCTAAAATTAATATGCGGCAATTTGGAACCGGACCAAGGGATAATTAAAACCTTTGGTAAAATTGCATATTTGAATCAAGATTTATCTGTTTTGGATAAAAATAAAAGTATTGTTGATAATATAATGGATATAGCCGTGTGCCTAAAACATGATGCGCATGTTATTGCGGCAAACTTTGGATTTCGTGGCGATGCATCAAATAAACAGGTTGGCATTTTATCTGGTGGCTAACTATTAAAGGCGACATTGGCATCTGTTTTGGGTGGCACCAGTCAACCAGAAATGTTAATATTAGATGAACCAACAAACAATTTGGATATAAAAAGTATTTCCATATTAGAAGACGCGTTAAACCAATATCGTGGCGCAATCTTGCTGGTTTCACACGATGAATTGTTTGTACGCAATATCAAAATAGATAAAACAATAGAATTATAAAAAAGGGGCAGGTTATGGCGACAATACATATTATTCATGGCTATATTGCTTTTGGCAAGACAACCTTGGCAAAAAAGTTGGCACAAGAATTACCGGCGGTTCATCTAGATGCGGATGATGTTATGCGACAATTGTACGGCAAAGATTTACCGGAATCTGAATTCGCGGCCAAGGTTCCACTGGTTATAAATTTTATGTGGGACATGGCGCGTAAAATAATAAATGCCGGCGCAGACGTGATAATGGACGTTGGGCCTTGGTCGCGCCAGATGCGCCAAGATGCATTAAATATTGCGCAACAAATTACACCAAATGTGATTTTTCATACAATTATTTTGGACACAAAAATCGCACGAGAACGTTTAATTAAACGCAATCAGGAAAATCAAATTTTAGATGTAACGACAACAGAATTTTTTGATAAATATTTGTCATTATACGAACCAATATCAGATGACGAAGTGCTAATCGTAAAACGATATTATCAAGAATAGTCACAAATAAAAATAAAGCCCAAATGGGCTTTATTTATTAATCTGTTTTGCAACATTTTTCAAAGATATTCCCAACAATATTGTCGCGCCGAACAAGCATATCAACATAGTTGTTATTCCGTATCCATCCATTAAAAATTTCGCCGCAATTAAAAATATTGAACCCAACGCGGTGGATACCATTGCGCGTGTTGATAATACTGTGCCGCGTTCTTTGGATTCAACATTGTGGTGAATCAGTGTATAATATTGCAGATTGTTTAATTGACGTATTCCGACCGACAATGCCAAAATTGCACATGCTGCATATATCAACGGCATACAGTTAATGTGTGTTGCCAACAGTCCCATTGTAATACCGGCGATAATGGTTCCGATACTAATAATCGACACTTTGATTTCACCTAATTTTTCGCAAATTTTATACGCATATTTTGAAAAGAACATAGACGACAGTTGGTTTAGCGAGGTAAAAACCCCAAACACCGCAACCGGGACGGTTGCATCTTCCATAATTGGCTGTAATGCCCAAAACATAACAATAGTAAATGCCGCAAACAGAGATGGAAATACAATTAAATTCCGTAATTTGGGGTTCTTTAATGTTGTTGTAGTGATTGATAACGCATCAACAAAGGCATCTTTGTGTTTTACAATGCGCCGTACTTCCAATAATTCCGGCAGGAACAAAAACGCGAATATGGCACACGCGGCAAACAAAACTTCCAACCATAATATGCCGTTTGCGCCGATACGTGCAAATAAAAATCCGCCCAACACAGATGCAATAAGTGTTGCGGCGGTTGCGATACTGTGTATGCCGCCGTATTCTTTCAAGAATTGTTTTTGTGTGTTGTTACGTTTTAATAAATCGTATGTGTATGCTTCCAGTGTTCCGGAAAACAGCGCACTGGCGATACCCAATAATGCTTCACCCAAAACCAATGCCCAAAAACCGTACGCAATCGCGATTGTTGCAAATCCGGCCAAAGAAAAAATACCGCCCGCTATCATTACACGTTTACGACTTAGGCAATCGGACATATATCCCGATGGAATTTCAAATAAAAACGCCGCCAACCTGAAAATTCCTTGAATCAAAAAGAAATCACCAACTGTAATGCCTTTTTGAACATAGACTAAAACTATGACAGGGATAATCGTCATAAAATTATGAAAAAACCATCCGATACGTAACAGTTTTAATCCGCGTTTAACTGATTTTGCTTTATTCTCTTTCTTCATAATATTCTCTCTTCATGTGTAAAATGCTATCACAAATTGGGAATAAAATCAAAGTATAAAAAACTTGTTGTAAATACGAATTTTTTATGCATTATTATCCCAAGGGAAACAAGATATGAAAATAACTTTTGATTTAGATGCGGTGATTTTTAATATGACCCCATTACAGCGCGAAGCCGCGCGTCGTGCCGGTCAACCATATGTTAAACCGACCACTTGGTCTATTACAGATATTTATGATGAATCTGTATGTAATAATTTACGCGAATTGTGGGGCGATGATATGCTCTATACCATGCCGGTGTTGGATGCAGGTATGCCGTACATTTTGAATACATTATTGGCGCGTCCGGATATGGACATTTGTTTCGTAACCGAACGCAAATTAAAACAACCAGAAAAGACCTTTAAACAGTTACAGAATGCCGGAATTCAATGTAGTTTTAACCAGGTTTATGATCAAGACGGTCTAAAATCTGATATATTAAAAGAATTAAAACCAGATGTTCATTTTGATGATTCTCCATGGGTGATAGAGGGGTGTTTGGAAAAGAAAGTCCCAGTTGTTATGATAAGCAACAATGTAACGTTGTATAACCATTATCTGCGGGGCAGGGTGGAATATTACAAGAGTTTGCGTGCAGCATTGATTAAACGTGGTATATACACACCAAACAAACGTTAAAACAATACCGCCCAAATGGGCGGTGTTTTTATTGTGTAATTCCGCAAATCCCCTGGCGACAGAGTTCTGTATAAATCGGTTGGTCCAACCCCAGGGCGGAAATAAGTGTCCCTGGTTTCTGATTAACCCACAAATCATGATATGTTGTTACACCGTTTTTAATCGTTTTTATCAGCCCACTTGGCAATTGGCTGCGGCCTATGCACGAAGACAGATAAACAAAACATTCGTCATTGTCGGCCAGATTTTCACACGCCAGCTTTCTTGCATATACGTTTAATGTTAAGTCTGCCTTGGTTGCGTCCTTGGTCCATGGACTGCCACCACCAATGGGGGCGGCCACAGAATAAAAATCACATGCTAATTTGCGTCCTGTTACACCACAATCTGCAATCGAACCATGATATGTATATCGTCCGGTGCCGTTAACGATAATGTTCGCTGGCCGTTCGCCCAATGTTTCCACAATAAATTCGGTCAGCGTTTGGCCATGTAACATAGGAATTGCAACAATGGCGGTTTCTATTTTATTGTCGTTCAATGTGATTTGGGTTTTGATATCCAACCCCAGATTGATTTTATTGCGCGCCAATTCGTATAACGCATTATTCAATTTCCTGGCCAGGTATAATTCCCGATTTATTTTGCCCGCGCCTTGGCAAGCATATCCGACAAAAACGCCTTGGTCGCCCCATCCGTCTGCCATAACCCCACGGTTTATGTCCGCCGATTGAACACCAATTAAATTAATGATATTCAATTTTGATGGGTTTATTGCACACTCGCCCCATGTGCGCGAATACTTTTCATCGTATCCGATTTCCGCCAACGCTTGTTTTACATAAGATTCAAGATTAACTGTTTCCACATTGCCGCTTATTTCGCCGCCAAAAACAACGGTATTATCCTTTATCATAACTTCAACCGCATATTTCACATGTGCATCTTGTTCTATCATTCGGTCCAAAATGTAACTGGAAATATAGTCGGCTGTTTTATCTGGATGCCCAAGTGACACCGCTTCTGCTGTTCTTTGCATGATTTACTCCTTTGGTTTTTAGTAAAGAACCAAAGGTGGATTTAGATAACACACAACCCCACACACAAACGTGCGTAAATTCGCGTGTAAAATAATGGGAAAATTGCATATTACAACTCCATATTTAGTCCATTTAGAGGTAGGACAATTCTGGTTAAATCCACCTTGATTTGCATCTATTATATCAAAGTTTTTTTATAAAATCAAGATATTGCGTTTCGGAAAAATTTTTTAATGGCGGTGGATTAAAAAGCCCTTGTATTAATTTTACCCATTTAGTATATTTTCATTGTAACAAGGGAAGGGATATTTACAAAATACCGTATTTCTGTGGGTTTTATGGTATGAAAAAGTTAATAACAAGATTTTTCTTTGCGATTTCTGTGTTAACCGTGGCGTTCACGGGGACGGCTTTTGCGGCGGAATGCACCGGTTGGGCATATTATGATTCCGGTTTGGAATCTTGTATTACTTGCGATAATTCGGGCTTTACGATTACCACAACCAGTTTGGCTGCAAACACAAATTTTTGGTTCACCATGTCCCCCAAGGGCAGTTTTGCGGTTGATTGGGGCGATGGCACCATTGACAACATAGATCGTGATAATACAACCGCAACGGATTATTCACACACCTATACAAACGGTGGTGTTAAAACGATTAAGTTTTGTGGTCGGGCAACGGAATATAATACCGCCGGTGGTGATAATGTTGTTGCGGCAATATCGTTTCATAAAAGCGATGCAGATAATACTTCCAAATGGATTGCATCGATATCCGGGGCATTGGGTTCGGTGTTTCCAACCGTATCTGATACACCGGCGGGTCAACCCCGTTTCCGCAGTACTTTCCAAAGTTCGACCAACCTGACCACGATACCGGCAAACTTGTTTAGTGGCGTATCGGGTTCGGCGGAAAGTATGTTCCGTTCAACATTTGACCGAAGTGGTTTAACGGCCATACCATATGGACTGTTTGCCAATGCAACCGGCGGTGCAAAAAATATGTTCCGTTCAACATTCTATATGTGTGCCAGTTTGGCAAGTTTGCCCGATGATTTATTTGCCGGAATTACAATTGCCGCCCAGGATGAATTTAAATGGACTTTTTACAAGGCAACCGGGTTAGCCGGCAAATATATTCCATCAACCGCGTTTACGGGCCTGGTAAATGCGGGTGCACCATCGCCGGCCACTGGCAACATGTGGTATCAAACATTTGATGGGAGTAATTTAGTAAAAAGCTGTCCGCCCCGAACACGCCAATTTTTTACCGGATACGAAGGCTCGGTGGCGGAAACTACATGGAACGGGGTTGTGTCTTGTGAACCAAGCAATCCGTGTGTTGGTGCGGAATATTGGGATTCAACGAACGAGGTTTGTACCCCATGTCCAACCGGTTATACTTATGATACCAGCAATGCCAAGGATTCAATTAACCAATGTAAGATTCAATGTGCCGATGGAACATATTTGGCGGCCACCGGTAATGCGACATGCACCAATGCCGGTGTTGGTTATTATGCGGCGGGTGGTGTGTTCAGTTATGGTCAAACCAGTTCACGTACCAAATGTCCGGATGATATGCCGACAATAAATAACACCACCACCGCATCCGATATTGAACAATGTGTTGTATATTGTCGTGGTAACAAATATCGCAATTCAAATAATTCTTGTGTTGATTGTCCAACGGGGTATGTTGCCAATTCGGCGGATGGCAAGGCGGCAATTACCGATTGTAAAATTCATTGCGATGGTGGAACGTATTTACCAATTGCAAACGCACCATCGTGCGAAGATGTTGGTGATGGTTATTGGGCGGTGGCAACAACGGTTGCATACGGTTCAACCGTATCACGCACCCAATGCCCAACCGGTCAAACAACGGGTATGACCAATGCATCCAGTGCATCACAGTGCAGGGAAGCATTATGTACCGGTGCAACATATCGTGATTCTTTGACGGGTGAATGCATATCGTGTCCGATTGGATATGATGCACATACGGTATCTGGGAAAACATCAATAAATGAATGCCAGATTCATTGTTATGCCGGAACATATATTGCAAATGCGAACGATACGGTATGCACCAATGTTGGTGATGGGTATTATGCGGCGGCATCCGATGTAAATTACGGTTCAACCGGTTCGCGTGGTCAGTGTCCAAACGGACAAACAACGGGGACACAAACCGCGGCCAGTTCATCACAATGTCAAACATCGTGCACGGGTGCACGATATTATGATTCTGCAACGGGGGCTTGTAAAGATTGCCCAACCGGATATACCGATAACGTTACAAACGGCAAGAATAACATTAACCAATGCCAAGGCTACTGTGCGGGGGGGACAATTCTTGCAATATACACACCTCTTGAGTATTTACAGAGCAGAAACGGGAACCAATTTATTGATACTGGGTATGGGGTTACAAGTGACCACGTAAATGGAACCGTGGTGATAGAAAATCTTGAAGCAATAAATAATCCTGCGCAATATGATTCGGGTAATTTCTTTGGGAATTTATATGGAAAAGGTGGATTTAGTTCTGGATGGAAAAAGAACGTTTTTGGTGTGTGGCTGCAGAAAACAAATGGTGGGGGTGAAAAAGCACGACATTCTGCCCCATTGAACCAGAATCAAGTATATACGATAACATATGATATCACTTTGACGCTTGGAAATAATGGCAGGAAAAATGGTGTTCCAACGATTATTGTTGATAATAATAGTCCAAAAACGGCGAATGTACAAGATGTGTCGATTAATTATGAGGGAAATACGATAAAATTATTTACGAATGGCAGTGCATATGTTAAAGACGACAATACTATTGATCTTCCAAATGGCGATAAAATATTTGGTGGACGCATGTATTCAATGCAATTGTATGATAATGGTGTGTTGCAATTAGACCTGATTCCTGCACGCCGTGAATCAGACGGTGAATTGGGTATGTATAATCGTGTTGACGGTGGTTTTTATGTGAATGCTGGTTTGGATACCTTTATTGCTGGTGCCGATATCGGTGATTCATTTGGTTCATGTGGCCCCGTGGGTAATGGATATTACATTGGTGCGACCCAAACGAATTATGGTTCAACCCCGACACGCAACCAGTGTCCAAATGGTTTACCAACAATAGAAAATGGTGAAATTATAAATAATGCCACCAGTATTTATCAATGTGATGGTATTAATCCTTGCCTTGGGCCGAGGTATCCGGACCCGGGTACTGGTATATGCACGTTATGTCCAACGGGTTATGTTTCTAATACACAAAATGGAAAAGAATCTGTATATGAATGTCAAATACATTGTGAACCAGGAACATATTTAGCAAATGCCAACGATGCGTCATGCACAAATGTTGGTAATGGTTATTATACAGATGACAGTTTGATTAATTGGGGTGATGTCGGAATGCGTACACGTTGTCAAAACGGTGGTGTCACGAACATGACAAATGCCGGCTCGGCCGATGCATGTGTGCCGGTTGGAACGTGCAGTGGCGCAACATATATGAATTCTGGCACATGCGAACCTTGTCCAACGGGATATACCGACAATACGATAAATGGTAAAACGGCGGCAACCGATTGCCAACTGCTTTGTCCTGTGGGGTCGTATTTAGGAACAGCGAACGCGACAACATGTACCGATGCCGGTGTTGGTTATTGGGCGACGGGTGGTGCGGTAAATTACGGTTCAACCAGTACGCGCACCCAATGTGCGGCGGGTCTTACCACCGTTGGATACGGACACGGTGCGGATGAAGCATCGGATTGTGGGCGTAAATTACATTTGGGCGATTTTATATTATACACCAAAACAACGAAACCAACCGCACCCGCAATAAATGTTCAGGTTGAAAACGATGCCACAACACATTACATCGGGGTCAGTGATACGGACCAAACATTAACACCAATTCATGTGACCCAGGGAAACACACAATACACCGCCTTTGACGACAGTATTTTACATGGTGAACGTGATTTAGAAACCAATACGCGTATTACCCAATAAATAAAAAAATAATCACAAAACGTGATTACGATTCAGCGTAAAATTAAAAAATGTTGATTTTTATTCCAACCAAATGTTTGCACGTGTTGCACTGGTCGTGGCACCAACCGGTATCGTTACTTCGCTTTTGGAAACCGTAACGGTTCCATCACTGGCGGTAACCGCCGTTACCATTGGTCCGCTCCCCGATTCAACAACATTTGTGGTTGTTAATTTATCCTGCTTTGCCGCATCAATTGTGTTATACGCCCCTTCGACATACGACCTTGTTACCACTTTTGTATTAGGTGTAACCTCGGCAAAAGCCGGTATAACCAACAGAATTCCGATAAAGACACATAAAATTTTCTTCATTTTATAAACCCACCTGAACAATTATGTTGTATAAAAATACAATCATAATTGCCCAGATATAGTTTTAGTTGTTTTTATTAATTACCACCACCTTATTGTGCCGGGGTCGGATTAGTCAAAGTAACTTCTTGGTTTGTATCCGTATTCCAAGTTGTGTACACTTTCAACACTTTCGCACTTTGTGACGCAACACTAGCTGCTACTTCATCAATAGCTGCTCCCAATGATGAAGAAGTCAAACCTTGATTGCTTGTAAAATCACCATTCGCTGCCGTTGTTTTAACAGTGTTTGCAACGGAACCAGAAACACTAGCACCACTATTCAATGTAGTAATGTTAGTTGTATTTGATCCTACCTGTGTATCCAATGCGCTCAAGTTATCTGCAACAGTGTTAGCTGCCCTAATATAATTACCATCGTTAACAGTTGTACCCGTTGTTAACCCATCAACAGTTGAATCTAATGCTTCGATAGCCCCTTGAATGGTTGTTGCACCCAATTGTGATGTTGTATCATTATATGTACCTGTTTGTGTGGCAATCTCATCAGCATCCAAATATGCGGCACCCTTTAATCCATGAACTTCCACATCAGAACCATTAACAGCTAATGTACCGTTTGTTGAACCTTCTGCTACTGTAACATTTACAGCACCATTTGTCTCCGTTAATGCATTACCATTAACTTGAACCTCTTGAATCGCTCCACCGGCTGTACCTGCAAGTTCATTGATAGCGCCAACCAAAGAACCTTTTTCTGTTGTTGTCAATGCTTGTAAATTACCTTCGGCCGCCAAAGCACGTTGGTTTTCTTTGTTTGCAACGGCAATTGCTGCATTATATGCACCACGTACAAATGATGTTGATGCAACATTTGTGTTTGCGGTCGCATCCACTGGTTCCGCCGGAATTGTATCCGCATAGCTTGGGGCCGCGTTTGCCGCCATTGGTAAAATCGCCAAAGCCGCGATTACCGATATATTTAAAAGTTTTTTCATTCTCTTTCCTTTTGTTTGTTGTTTTGTTCGTTCGCATTATATCATAAAATGGCATCCCAAAAAACAATATAATGCATTAATTGTTATTTTTTTTATTAGTTAAATAATGATTCGAAATCACTATCGCTCCATGTGCTTTCTATTTCCATTGCTTGCCATGTTCCATTACCGTTGTTATCGGTTTTGAAAACATATGTTGTATTGGTGCTTGGATTGCTAATATCTAATTGAACCTTTTTATTATTGATTCTAATACCGGTATTGGCACCATCAATTGCGCTGTTATCAATAGCGTTTTTCAATTCATTGATTGCACCTGTGACGGTTGGTGCCGATGTTGTCAATGTCGTATTACCAACCGTATCTTGCAATGCCTCTACATCGCCGATTAAACCGGTTCCTGGATTTCCCTGGCTGCCCGCGGCACCAACGGTATTCGCCAAATCGCCAACATCCACTAAGCCACCATTACCGTCGCTTAATGCTGTTTGCAGGTCGGTGATATCACCTTGAACATCGGTAACATCACCCTTGATTGCATCGTACACGTATTTCAAACCGGTATCCACATACCCCTTGGTCGTCAGTGCCGAAGTACTGGCGTCTTCTGCGTATGCACCGATTGAAAACATCGATACGGATGCCATCAAACTGTACAAAACACTCTTCTTCATCTGCTTTCTCTCCTTTTTTTGTTTGTTTTCTTCGTTAGTTTTTATTTATCTCTTTGTTATGGTTGCACCTTTGGTGGTTGACCCGGGTGTAAAAAGCTGGGGTCAAAATCTTTGGCAACCTTTGCATTTGTTATCTGACTTAAAATAGGGTCCAGGTATGCTTTATTATAATAACCTGTGTCAATTTGTTCCTTGGTATAATATTCCCCGTCCAATCCCGCCGCTTCTATCTTTTCATTTAAATCGTCAATATCCTGACTAATTGTATCTATTCTGTCTGGCAAGTTCGTTATATCTTCGGTCAAACGAATCGTTGCGCCGTTAATATCAATCCCGTCGCCTGGTTCCAGTGTTTCTTGTTTGGTGGCCATGTCCGCCTCTAAATCAATGATACGTTGCAGCAATTCAGAGTTATCTTTGCCCCCCGATGATGATTGGTTGTTTGCCGACAGTTTTGACCCCAGTCCCTTTAAGATATTTCCGTGTAACCCCGGTAACCGCGCAGATTCCGCCGCGTTCTGTGATTTTGATGCGGGCTTTGTGCCACCAGTAACGGTTGATGATTTTGTCGTTGCACCCGATAAACGCAAGGACGGTGCCCTTTGGCTTAATATTGGTGTTCTTATCTGGGTATCTTTGTCAAGGAAGGTGCTGCTAGCCACGCCACCAAGTTTTTTTACCGTGGGTGCCGCCATCAACGGGCGCGCCAAAACACCCGCCGTTATCAATGCAACCGCAAAAAACAGTCGTTTTTGATACAATCTACAGCCCTCTCTTGCACAACATTGTATCACAAAATCACCTCCAGAACAAACATGGGAACAAATTTTTTTAAATTTTTATGCTTGACTTTTTCGTTTTTGCCGTTTTTTTTTGCCATTGTTTTTTAAAAAAAATATCAGTTGTGTGTTTAAATTGGGGTGTTATTAACCCGATTTTGGTGTATTATTATTACAAACATTATCTTACAAAGGGATGGGGAAAATGAAAAAAATTCTGTTATTAACAAGTGTGATTATGGCCGCCGGTGCTGCAAACGCGCAAACCGGATATTATGCTTCGGGAAAATTGGGAATAGGGGACACCACCATATATGTGGATGGTGATACCAAGTTTGGTGATTATTTGGTTAAGGAGTTTGGGCCGGGGTATCGTTTCGATGATTCGGGGTTGTTGTTGGAATTATCTACCGCGGTGGGAATTGATTGGTCACCGAACAGTATGTATGTAAAACAAAACCCTTATGGCTGGTTCCATTTGCGGTTGGAAGGGGAATTTAGTTATAATAATTACCGCGAAGATGGAAAATTAAGACATAATTATTTGATTGATGCAATGACAGAAATTAAATACGATCATGTGTTCTTGCTGGCTAATGGATATGCGGATTTCAGAATAGACAAGATTGTTCCTTATGTTGGTTTGGGGTTGGGATACAGTTTTGGTCGTGAAGAAGCGACAATAACAGATATAAACAAAGGCGAAGAACTTAGTGATTCTATCAATGATAACGGAATAATTTATGCATTGCATGCGGGTATTGGGTATAAATATTCTGATATAACAACTTTGGATTTAGGATACAGACGGGTTTGGATGCCAACAGAAGAAGACGGTATGGATGTCTTTGGTACGGTTAGGTTTGGCGCCAGATTCCGGATATAAAAAAATCGCCCCGTTTGGGGCGTTTTTTGTTTTTACTTAAAAAATTGCTGTGATAAGAACAAGCAAAACAGAAGCAGAAATAAATGCAGACTCAAAAAAAGACTTGTAAAACAACTACTTAGCAATTAAAATGGCACTAGAATCAAATAAACCTGTGGATGATGTAATTATACCAAACCCCACAGTGCAAAGAATAAGAGAAATACGAAATGCTAAAAAATAAGGTTTTTTGGGCGGTTTTGATTGTAAGTGTGCTAGTTATTAGCATAGGGTTTGTTTCTATTCGCCAATATAGAGCAAATCAAAGCAAAATGTATCACGAATGTGTCCAAGATTGGGCAGATTCTGGCGCAACACAGGAAGAAGCTCGTTTGGCGTGTGATGATTTCCTAGAATAACAAAATAAACAATTTGACAAATAGAAAGACCATAGATATTTATCTGTGGTTTTTTTATATAAAACAAATTTCTGGGGCTAATGGTTAAATCCACCTTAAAATTAACCAAAAGAGCCAAAGAAAAAGTTGGACATGCCCCACCAAAATTCAAAGGTTACAAAAGTTGATAATATGGCAAACGAACAAAACTTCCTTTTGTTTTGTATATTACACAATAAAAATGAAAATTCCATCGATTTATACTACTTTTAGACATATAAAAACAGGTTAACCATAATTAACAGAAATTAATATATTTAGTTGGATTCTGGTAGGATTTAAGAAAAAAGGCCTCGAAACAAAAAGTCTTGAAAACCTTGTAATCTGTGGCTCGCAGCTATAAATCAGCTTCGAACGACATACAGACTAGATGTTTTTCATTAAATGAATCAATCCAAAAGATAAAATCAACAAATATACTTCAATAGTACAGAAATCTAACAAAAACACCAATAAATCGATAATATTTCAACTGACATACGGATTAACAGAGATAAGTAATTGAATATAGTGTATTTTTTAAGTCCACCGTGAGCGTGGCTTACAGCCGATTTTTCATATAATTTTTGTATAAGTAAAAATAGCGGTATAACAAATGTATAATTTTGCGATTGTATTTTGTTGGAGCATAATGCAAATATATCCAATGTTTTCCGTGGTTTTTGGCGAATTTTCCGTAATTTTGTTTTAAATTTTTCCGTTTGATTTTTATGCGATTTTTTGCCTTGTATGAATTTTGGATAAAACCCGAAAAATTGGGATACTGTGCGATACATTTTTATACACTTGTATAACAACATAAAATTTTCATGGTTGTATAAAATTTCGCCAAATCCGTATAATATCGCGTATAGCAACTGTATAATCCAAAAATATATATGCCATGTATAAATTCATGCAAAATTGCAAATATAACGAATGTATAATTTTGATTTTCTTATTTGCAAATTTTTTACAAATTTATAACAGATCAAGTATAACAAAGAAAATCAATAAAATTCAATTTTTTTGTATAAATATTCAATTATTATATCTTTTTTGCAACATTTTGATGTTGATTTGCAACTTTGTTTGTGGTATAATCACCACTGCAGAGAGAAAGGAAAACCATGAAACAAGATATACGTCTTTATTTTAGTGCTATTCATAAGCTGTTTCGGGAAACGATTCCCGGTTCTGACGATACGGTAAAAAAACAAGTTAAACTTTTGATAGAAGAATTGAAAGCTGGCGGGTACGAAAAAGAAGCAAAAATGTTAAATAATATTTTAGTAACAGATTCTGCAAAAAATGAATTAACGCCCATTAAAATACTCAAATCAAATCTGGGTTTTTGCGGAGAAGAACTTACTAAAGCTGTTTCGGTTCCAGTTAATAAAGAGACAGGAGCACAAATTTTAGAAGTCACATTTGTAAACGATTTGCCAGATGCTTCGCCTGTTTTTTCGGAAGCGATAGTTAAGGCAATTTCAAGCATATTAACGGAGTGGAGTAATGCGGATAAGTTAATCAACAAAGGCTTGGATCCTGTTCGAAGCTGTCTTATTTATGGTGCTCCAGGCACAGGAAAAACCCAGCTCGCATTATGGATGGCTAAGCAGTTGGGGTTGCCTGTTGTTACGGCTAGGTTGGACGGGTTGATGTCTTCATATCTTGGTACCACATCAAAAAACATAGGTAATTTATTTGATTTTGCAAATCGCTATAAGTGTTTGTTGCTACTGGATGAATTTGATGCTATCGCAAAATTTAGGGCTGATAATCAGGAAATAGGTGAAATAAAACGTGTCGTAAACACTTTATTGCAAAACATGGACACAAGAAAACAAAATGGTTTTACTATAGGAATTACGAATCATCCTAAATTGCTCGATCCTGCTGTATGGCGACGTTTTGATATTCAAATAGAAATTCCAAATCCCAGCAGAGAAGTATTACAACAAATAGTACAAAGTAAATTGGGAACAGTAAAGCTAAAACCGTCTCAAGTTAAATTTTTATCTTGGCTTATAGATGGGGGTACAGGTGCTGATGCAGACGTTTTGACTAGGTGGGTAAAAAAAGCAAAAATAGTTATAGGAAATGTTTTTGATTCTGAATTTTACACTTTGGTACAAGAATTTATATTTTTAAATGCAGGCAGGGTAAATCATGCTAACGCTAATATTGTCATGCAAGATAATCGAAAAGTTTTAACAAAAGAACTTTCTCAGTCACAATATAAATTTACTGGTACCGAAATTAGTGAAATTTTGAGTGTGGATAAGTCTACCATTTCCAGAATAAAAGCACCAAAAAACAAAAACAGTTAACAATAGGATTTAAGTATGCCAGCAAACAACCCTGTTCAAGTAGTTTTAAATTCTGATCAATTTATAACATCAAAAGAGACATATTCTCATGCTGTTAGTCATAAAGATTTTTATTTTTCTGATGACGAGGGTTTTGTAAGACATAAACAAACAATAATTGATTCTTTACAAAATTTACAAAATGTTTTAGAAACATCCGAATTGCCTGTTTGTTATGCTAAGTTAAAAATGCGTGAAGATGCAATTGCTAAAAGTTATAAACCGCTTACTATTTTTTGTCGTAGCAGAGACGATCAGGAGGATATGTTCGTTGGTGGTGGTAATATAGGAGAAATTTATCTAGAACTAACCCCAAGTAGGATCGCAAGATCTACAAACATAATACACACAAGAGCAGAAAATACGGTTATTAAAATCAATAATAAGTCTCAACAACTAGAAGCTTCAGGAGTTCGTAGTGAATTGGGAGCAATAGATAATATTACAGAATACCCTAATGAAGAGAAAGCAGATTTTTCACCAGAACAAGCAATTGAACATTTTAGAGATATAAATTGTGCAACTTATATTGTCAAATTATTTAGGCAATTACCGTCAATTCAAGAATTTAATACTTTGCCAAAAGATATGCAAAAATTGTTTTCTGTTTTTATAAATGGGCTTAAACAGATATATGATGGCATTGTGATAAAAAACACAACTAATACCAATGGGAAAGCCCCAACTATTGAAATAATTGTTGCAACACCTGGCACTTCGGAAAAGCCAGATTATAATTACGATTTGGATATACACACCCGGATAATAAATTTCTTGTGTGCATATCCGTTGGTCAGAAAAATATATTTACCAGCAAAAATTCGTCTAGTCACTTCTAATTTTATAGAAACAACCAGCTTTAATCCTTCTGCTCCTGTTGCAGGAGTTAATTATCCAATATTAGGCATAATTGATGGTGGAGTTTCAGAGGTTATGGGTAATTGGGTGGCATACAAATACGATAGAACAACAGCGAATGACTTAGAACATGGAACGTTTATTGCCGGATTAGCGTGTTTTGGGAAAAGTTTAAACAATGAGAATAATTGTCCAGAACAAGACGGTTGTTTTATTGCGGATGTTAATTTTTTTAGTGCTCCAGAAAACATGTATATTACGAGTGATACTCTTGATGCTCTAGAATTGGCTATAAAAGATGTTAAGTTAAAAACGGATAATAAAGTCCGTATATTTAATTTGAGTATGAATCTTGAAAATTCAGACGCAACTAATTATGACGATTTTACACAGAGATTAGATCAAATAGCAGAAGAACATGATGTTATCATAGTAATATCAGCCGGAAACATACGTAGAGGAAGTCCGTTGCGGACAGAATGGAGCAACGATATAAACACAAATTTACAAAATCTGGAAAATTATGTAGGTTGCGACCAAATAGAATGCCCAGCAATGAGTATTCGTAACATAAGTGTAGGAGCATTAAATCCGATGGATGATGCATGTGTAACATCTGTACCATTGGCGCCCACAAATTATACAAAGCGAGGTTTAAAATCTAAGATTATTCTCAAACCTGATTTAGCATACGTGGGAGGCAGAGGTGTTTCTGGTAACACGGGCTTAAAATCTATATCTCCATCTGGACAAATAATATCTGGAGCAGGGACTAGTTATTCTGCACCTTTAGTTGCTAGGATTTTAGCATCATTAAGTAACGACATTGTTGGCGGACAAAATTTAGCAAGAGAGACATTGATTGCATTATTAGTACATAGCGCAAAAGTTCCGGATTGTTTAGCAAATAAGGCTTATGAAAACATTTGTACGGATTTTGTAGGTTTTGGAATGCCAAGTAATAGTAAAGAAATATTAAATAACGATGATCATGAAATTAGACTTGTTTTTAATTCTGTTCTCAAAGATCGTAAACGTATGGTTTTTGATTTTTCATACCCACCATGTTTAGTTAACGACAATGGTGGAATTACTGGTGAAATGGAATTAACTTTAGTGAGTACACCACCAATTGACGACAGGTTTAATGCTGAACGAGTGAGAATAAATGTAACAGCTCAAGTCGGGCAATATTCACCAGATAAGTCCACACCTGAAAAACAAAAATATGATGGATTATTAAAACCTATTTTTGCATGTGATAAAAATCTAGATGGAACTGAACGAAACTTGATCAATGCTGGCTTAAAATGGGGAACAACAAAAAAATACTTCTTCAGATCACCAAAAGGGACAGGAAAAAGTTCTGCTATGCGCTTGGTAGTTAGTTATGAATCTAGAGAAAATACCATTTTTCCACCAGAAGGTGTACCTTTTTCTGTGATTCTATCTATAAAAGATCCAACAAAAGAAAAACCTGTGTTTACCCAAATGAGACAACAATTGGATGCTGCCGCTATAAGTATCGCAGATATTCAGACGGCTAATCAACTTATGGTATAAACATCAGAGACTGAAGGTCGTACAAAAACTTATGCCACCCATTTTGATCGTTTGTCCATGTATAATGGCTCCAGGTTGCGTCTGAATTCTTCGACAATTTCGTTGATTTCTTTGTTAACTTTATCATCAGGTATAATTTTGCCGTCTTTCATCTCGCAAAATATAAAATCATACAACGGTTTATATTCTGGTGTGTCTTTGCCGTAATACAAGTTTTTAGATGCCTGCATGATTTTGAAATTATAATCAGTCAGTTTAAGTATCGCGATGATTATTTCTTTGCCCCAGTACATATATGCCTGATTTTGTAATGAACGTAATTTTTCAATAACGTCCTGTTGCTTTATTAGTCTCTGATGTGGAACCAGGTGGTTTACTCGTTCCGGATACACATCGGCATTGCCAGGATGTGCTGCTGTTTCTGCTTTTATCCATTCAAGTGCTTCGTCATGTTCTGCTTGTGCTATCATTGGCATTCTAACACCAATGTACAGGTCTTGAATATCGTAAACAGCACGCATAATTTCTGCGGCAAGTTCGATTTTCTTTTTGCCGATAAATTCGTGTTTCCAAGTATAAAGAGCAACCACAGCAATAATCGCTGTGGCAACTGATGCTGTACAAGAAATGATGTCTGTCGCTATCATGTAAAAAGCCTTTGGCAGATTTTAAGACAAAACAAGATTTTTTTCAAGTTCATCCCAATAAAAAACGCTAAAATTAACGAATCATTGTGAAACAAAATAAAATATGATAAAATTCCCTTGAAACAGGAGTTTATCATGTGTGAAGTTACGAAGTTTAAGAAGGCTTTTTTTGATTTACCAAGTAGGGCATTCGGCGAAACTTATATCCAAGAAATTTTATATAAAATATTAGGTGAAACTAAAAACAAAAAAAGAGTTTTTGATGCTGAACGCAAAGAAAATGGAAAGTCTTTGAATGGCGAATACAAAGCCGTTCGTGTTGTGTTTGAAAAAGAAACAGGCGATACAATATATGATCAAATTATGAATTTTAAGCCGATGAGCACTAGGATTGGTTCAATTTCGGATATCGAAACCGGTAAAATAGTTTCTAATTTTCAAAATATAAAATTAGAAGAAAATGGGGTTTTTGATTTTGACTATTTGGTTTATGTTTTGGTAGATGATTACGGTTTTCATATTTTCGAAATAACTGGCGAAGATATGGAAAAGCATGTAAAAGACAAAAAGTTTAAGGGTTGGTCTGACAAACATGGTAGTAAAGAAACAGGTAAAAATGGTCAATTTACTATACGGTCAGAAAGTTTGGATTTTCATAAAAAATTCTTAAAAAAGACAGTGTCGTGGCAAGAGATTTTAGAATTATCCAAAGAGATTCATCTGAAAAAGAAGAAATCATAAACCAAAAATTCCATTTATGATGGTTTCGACTTTGGAATATTCTTCATTGTCGATGAATTTTTCAATTTGATTTTGCATTTGTTTGTCGATATCAGGAAGCGGCAAATTTTCTAAATTTGTCCTGCTGATTTTGTTTTCTCCGTAGAGTAACTTGTTCAATTTGTTATAAAGAGAACTGTTTAATAATGCCACCAAACATTTGTTACTAATGGTTAAATTTTGTGGAATGAAAAAATTGGCGCTATTCAAAGTTAATGTACCGGTTGTATCCAACGCAAAAATCATGTCTCTGCTTACGGTTTTATATATTATTTTTTCTTTGCTTCTGTAAAGGGAATCAGGGGCTACTTGTTGCAAGTTGTTTCTATCATATTTTATATATTTGGTAGGTTTTGCTATTTTATATTTTGTTATATCTTTACCCGTTATCACTGGTTCTAAACCATCTGTTTTAACAGAAAAAACTTTGTTTTTATTGTCACCAGTAACAACACCCAAACCGAACAAACTCCCTTTTAAAGACTGAGTTTTTTTATCAAAAACTTTTTTTATCAAAACCTCTGTTTGATCGTTTATTGGTCTGAAATAATAAAAAGGTATGTCTTTTATTGTCGATGTTTTGATTTTGTCTGAATCATACTTGAAACTATCAGCTTTATTGTTCTTATCTAGAGTCAATGTAATAATGGGGAACATTGTACCGGAAAAATTTGCACCATAAGATTTAATTTCTGTTAAATAGTTGTTGTCCAATATCCACTTTCTTAAGTCAGTGTGTTTCTTTACATTTATCACACTTTCTGGCAAGATGAAAACAGCTTTCTTTTTAGCTAATGGGGTAGCGTATATGACAAAATATGTCAGACTGTCTTCCGTTGCGACACACATTTTTGCCAAGCAAGATACGTCCAAAGTTGCGCCAAATGGCGGATTGCATAAAACATAATCAAATTGTTCACGATTTTTTAATATAAACTGGCAAAAATCGGACTGATATATTTTAGGCGCAGGGGCGTTGTTCCCGAATTTTAAATAGTAGTTTACTTTGCAACAAAAAACAGCGATTTCATCATAATCTATCCCGACAATCTGTTCTGGGTGTTTAATCTTTGAATTAAATATCAGATTGCCACTGCCAACAGCAGGATCGAAAACCACATCTGTTTCATTTATATCTAATTGCTTTACAATGTCTTCGATCATGGATTCATTTGTATAAAAGGAACCACTGGCAAGACGAACATCTTTTGGTGTTAGATATTGGTATATGCTACCGATTAAATCTGTTTCCTGTTTTACCTTAGCAGGAACAGAAATATAAAAGCCTTTATCGTAGTGTTTATATTCAGCTAATTCCATACCTAGTAGCTGTTTGCTGACACCAAATAATATCGCTTTAACATCTACGCCTTTTTTGTGTTCTTCTAATAATTGCTTTAAGAAAGGTATGGTCTCTTTTGGATGCTTTATGTTGTGTGATGGTAAAATGTACTCTTTTTGCAAACGTTCTTTTTTGGCTCTGTTCTTATTTGTTCGATTAGATACAGAGACAAACGTATCAAAATAACCGGTCTGATTAAACAAATCCATCTTCGCCTTTCCTTTTACACTTAAATAATTGCTGGTCACACTATAGAGCTTTTTTATTCTTTATTCAACATTAAAAAACCGGATAAGTATAGGATATTATATCAAGCTATTTGTGACGTAGTAATGTTTTGTCTGTTAAAAATGACATACGGAGTAACATTCTGTATGTCTTGTTGGGAAAAGATGCTCTGAAAGTGCTGGATTTCAGCTGCGTATAAAAAATGTATAAAAATGTATAAATATTTTGGACACAAAAAATCGTTTTTTGTATCCCAAATTGTATCCCAAAAATGCATCAATTTTATCTGGTATAAACAAAATCGTATAAAAAACGTAAAATTCCGTGTGTCAGTCAAAAGCAAAAACCCCAGAAATCCGGTCTTTTTTGTGCTACTGACACACGGACTAGCATTTTGGTATTTTTGCAATATAACATGTTGATTTTTGTGTAAAAAATACCATTTTTTGACAGGTGGCACACGGACGAAAATTCCGTGTGTCGGGGGTGTCGCGAATCTTTTGAAAGCCTTACTGGCATTGGTGTTGCTCTTGTTAGCAAAATATAACCAAAATTCTGGTATAACAAATGTATAAATTTGTGTAAAAAATGTATAAATTTGGGGTCATTTTTGGCATTTTTAGGCACTTTATACCAGAACAAATTGCCGCGGCAAAAGTAAAGAAAAACCGCAGAAATCTGCGGTAAATCGTGGCTCGGGCAACTGGACTCGAACCAGTGACATACGGATTAACAGCAAATTGTGCTGATGATCAAAAAATCTCACAAAAGCCGCAGAAATCAGGGCTTTTTTGAGCCTTGTGTTTCTTTGCATAATGTAAAGTGGTGTGAAAATATGTGATTTTATAATCCCCTTAAACACACCGAGAAGCCCTTTTCATCAATGAATTTTTTTCAAATTTTCAATAATGAAATCATTATTGAAATCAATATTGATTTCATCTTTGATTTCAGAACTAAAAACTAGGGCTATTAAAGTGACTTTGTTGATGAAAATGTATTGCTAAAATATTCACTTTAAGCTAGTATTTTTACAGAAAAATAAACATGAACAACGAGGTATAAAATGGTTAAACAACATGAACCAAGAAAAGCAGTATTTATCAAAAAGGGCTGGTTTGTATTTTGGTGCCTAGCATGTCCTCCAATCGCCTTTTTATATGTCGTATGTGCAGATAGTGTGGAGATATAAATATCATGAAAAAATGGATATATAATGTTAAGACAATCTTAAAAAATAACTGGCCGTGGACGCTTCCTTTATTGTTGATGCTAGCGGGGATTGCCGTCTGGAAATATACTGATATAAATCAATCTGATAAGATTTCCGTGTCTGTTTTATTGGGAACGGCTGTTATATATTCCTTGCAATTTATAAACATGCATCAAACGTCAAAAAATCAAGAACAAATTCTTAAACAACAAAGAGATATTGCCCAAAAACAGCATGATTTTGATGTCTTTAAATTACGTATGAATTTGCGAAATGATTTAGTCAAAGCATTTACTATAGCGTTATCTTCTGAAGATATCAGTATTACAAATGATGTAAATATGCACTTGGTAAATATCGGCAAAATATGTGAAGATATAAAATTCGCATTTCCAAGAACAAAAGACCTAGATGCTGCAATAAAATCATTCAAAAAAAGTTGTGATGAAATAACAAGATTAGCGCTAGATAAACAGCTGATGATAGAATGCTCTCTTATAAGCAGAGGAAAAGCTTTATATATGACTTATAAAGGGTGTCTTAGAGTTGTGTTAGAAGATGGCAAATACACAACCCTTGTCATTGATGATAATAAATTGAACTCTTTAAAAATTTCAGAAAAAGAAAAGACAATTATACTAGGTACTATGTGTAAATATATTAGTACTTCAAGTAACAAAGGTGAATTAGATCAACATATGTATTTGCTATTTAATAAGGCGATGTCTACAGGAAATTTAAGATTAAATAAAATATTTGAATTTTTAGACAAACATATTAAGTTGTAAAGGGTATGTGGATGAGAAACGTATTACATCTTGTATTGAAACATAAATGGTTTGATAAAATAGTATCTGGTGAAAAGACTTCGGAATATCGGGAGTGTTCTGATTATTGGAATAGACGATTGACCAACAAGCAGTATGATACTGTTGTTTTTCATAAGGGGTACACAAACATAACAGCTATATATACAATAAAGTCAATCGGCATAACACAGGCAAAAAATGATCTAGATTTGCCAAAATGTTGGGAAATTAAACTCATAAGTTTGCATTGATGACATTAAGAATGTTTTTTATAGAAAATTTGTAATCTTTCTTGCCATTACCGTAATATAAGATCCATATTAAATAACCGACCACAATATCATAGATTTTTACTAAATCATATGGCTCTTTTTTATCTTTAAAATAACTCAAAATGCTTACCACCAGTTTTTCGAGACTATCCTCAGATTCTACAGTTTTTATATCCGGCTCATCTGTTTTCAAAAATGTAACGTATATGTCTGCGGTTGGGGAAAACTTTGACCAGTTTTTATTAAACGGCGTTCCATAGACATCAAAGAAATCAATGTCGTCCAATGCAAAATGCAGTTTTTTACAAGTGTTAATGACATGTTCCCATACAGAAAAATCTTTATTCTGAAAACATAAAGTGAACCTGCCGCCAGTTTTCAAGGCATTGTATATATTAGAAAGGGAAGCATCTAATAAATCAAAAAATTCCTTATTGGTTTTATTTTGAGCAGGGTTAACAATTATTTCATTTTCTGTGCAAAAAGATTGTTCCATCCAAGAATTCCATATATACGATAACTCTGAATATTGTATAGCATCACCATATGGTGGATCTGTAAATACATAATCAAAATATTCCGGTTCAAGTGGTTCAGTGGCGGAACGGGTAAAGATAGAGTAATTACCAAGTTGGTGATTTTTTATTCTTTTTAGTAATTCAACTTTGCTTTGAATAATATTATTTAGTCTTTCTTCAAATCTGAACCACACATTTTCGGATATATAATCATCAGGAATCCAATAATTGTTTACGCCCAATGGTCTGATATTGATCCCTTTTAATTTGCTAACATGCAATAAGGTATTAGTAAAAGCGAGTTTAAAAATATCTATGTTTTCAGATGATATAAATTTATTTATACAATCATATAATACTGATAGAGCATGCCAGTTCCTATTGCTATACATATCTTTGATAGATTTAATACCTTTGTACGAAAATCTATCTTTATAAAATTTCTTTGGAAAATCGACCTTCGGAGACCAAAAAGATGATTCTTCAGAATCGTCTACACAAAATTCTGTAATTTCTCGTTCTGATTTTTTAGAAAGGCAATTAGGACAATAAGAAACTGCTACAGGTTTTTGAAATTTTGGGCCGCTTTTTATATATTTTATAGCTAAATTTTTACCGCAACATCTACATTTTTGAGATAGTTGATATAAGCTTAAAATTGATGCTTTGCAGTTGGCAATCAACTTCTCTTGATCTTTATATAAACTGGTCAAATCTGTTGATGTATTAAGCGTTTCTTTGGTTATCAAAACAGACATGGGGTTCAAATCGCCACCAATAAAATTTCTGTTTAAACATATGGACTCTAATCCTGTCACTCCGCTACCACAGAAAGGGTCTAATACAATATCCCCTGGTTTTGAATATTTTTCTATGTATTTGCTAACGATGTACCAAGGTTTTCTAGACCAATACTTATGAATTTTATAGATTTTAGATATGTTCTTATCATAAGTTAACACATTGGTATTGAGTTTGTTAAAGAGGCTATCGATAATTTTTAAATCCATTATTCCTTCCTCAACACGAGACAATAATGATGCAATATGTTAGCAGCCCAAGCTTTTGGGTATCCGTATGGGGATAATCCTACCTTGTCTTGTATCCATATTTTTTCATCTTTCAATACATACAATTGCGATAATTTCTTGGCTATATCCCAGGCAAGGGGGTACATGACGCCGTTCTTTTTAACATTTTTCACTATAATAACAACATACGCACCTTGTTTCATAAAATTATATAACTTTTGATAAACCGCACAGACTTTATCTAAAAATACATCGTAATTATCAATGTTTCCAAGATCTGCATCCAGTTCTGAATAATTTACATCTAGTCCTTTGGTAGTACGTTGTTTCTTAAAACCATCGGTGCTTCTGTTTAAAATATCCCAATACGGCGGTGAAGATATGGAAAAATCAAACAAAGGCAAATCCAATGAGTCCAATTTTGTCGAGTCGTGATTATATATATTGTTATCAAATTCCGGAAAGCGTTGTTTGATAATATCATAATACTTCTTATTTAATTCTATGGCATATCCTATTCTATTGGTTCTTTTGCACGCTTCAAGGGTGCTTCCTATTCCAGCAAAAGGGTCTATGACACGTGCACCAGATTTTGTGAAAAAGCTGATAAAATCACTGACCATTGTTGGAGAAAAAGTTGCCGGGTGATCTTCAGTAGATAAATTTAAAAGTTTTTCTTGTTTTAAATCCGAGGGAAGAGCATTAAAAATGAACCAACTACATGTAAATTTTGTCCATTCTTTACCAGATAATTCATTTAAAGTGTTATCAATATCAAAAGCCCCTTGTTCTGGTTCAAGGAGGATCGCAGATGCGTTTTCAGGATCCGCCTTTGGGCTGTATAGTTTGACATGATCCCACTGATTTAAAAAAAACTCAGGTATGTTTTTACAAGATATCCTTAAAAAATCTAGCCTTTTTCTCGCTAAATCGTTTTTAACGACATCAAGGCAAGGGACAATCTTACGCTTTGAATCTTTATAATATAATAATACACCAGATTTATCAGACATCTTATCCCTTTCTTTCTAATTGACACTTAATATACAAAATACCGCACAAAAAGTACAGTACTAAATATTGGTTGTGTTTTGTGTGTAATGTGTATAAACTATCATGTGACAAGGGTAGTTTTGTGGACATAACTAAAGACAATATATTAAAAATTTTAAATGTTAATTTCGCCTATAAAATGATTGATTCTGTTTTGGGACCTGGGGTAGTTTTGTCCCCAGTGCAGTCGTTTATTTATTGCAATATAACAGGGGCAGGTTATCTCAATAATATAACGTTCCCATATTCTCCGAAAGGTTTAATGAAAATTTTTCATACCGCTTGTGCATGTGATATGGTTACGGGATTATTTGATAAGTATATGCCGAAATACACCCCGAAGAAGATTTGTTCGAGATACGGTTTTATTTTTGATAAACCTAAGACTTTGATACCTATTGAGGTTGCTTCTGAACAGGAATATTTTGAAACATTAGAAAAAATGTATAACTGTTTGGAGAAATACAATTTACAGCCACATGATTTTGTCGTACAGAGAATAGAATGTTCCAAAAAAGGTAACGGTATGGAACCTTTTATGGAATTTTTAGCATGTGAGAAATTTAAGCATTTGGGTTATATTACAGAAAATCAAGTGCCTCTTGGCCACAGTATAGGCTCACCAGATTTTATGGCTTTTAGATCGGAAAATTTTCATGTTGGTTTACATTTGATAGAATTTGCTTTGCTGTTTTTAACAAAATCGTTTAACAATATAAATTTTCATGATGTAAGATCTATATATGATTTGGTTGTGGGAGAGGCTAAAACTAGCACAACACAAATGGTTTCGCAGATAGAAAAGTATACAAAAACAGGGTATTATAATAAGCAATTTGGTATTCATCCAAATAATATTGCAGTTGGTAAAGGCGTAGGGTTAATATATTTAGATAACAATCTAAATATTGTCATAAAGCCTTCGCAAGATAATGTATCAGATGCTGTCGAATACAAAAACTGGTTGTTCAATAGTATAAAGGCATATTTATTAGTGAACTTATATGATGAACAACTTGTTCAGTTGTATAATCTGTATATAGGAAAAATTCCTGTGTCAGATATTGAGTTTTACGATTTTCTGCAAAAGGTTGATGCGGAACATATTTTGAATGTAATAAAAGAGGGCTAAATGTCTTTATCTAGTGATCAATTGATAAAACAAGAAATTATAGACACAATAGGTTATTCTGTTGGAAAATTGAAATTAAGGATATTTCCAGAATCAAGTAACTTTGATCAACAGTTATTTTGCGATGGGGGGCTAACTTTTGGTGCGAATAAGTTGCAATATGGTTCATGTGATGCTGTTTGGTTTGTTGATGTGGATAAATATGAAGATCCGTATACGCATAAAATATACAATAAAAAACCGGTTGTGGCCCTTGAGGGCACGGATGCGTTGGAACGAGGAAGTAGTGGGGATGCCCAATACCAACGATTTCATCATGCTTTAGGTGCTATAAAATCAAATGTCATAGGGGTTTATTATTTGAGACCGGGAAAAAGTAAAATTAGACCAGATTTGTTTTTTATGGCATATCAAGCTTCAAAATACGAAAAAGGAATTTACTTAATAATAAATGATCTAAATGTGTTAAAACAGTTGTTAGAGACAATTGATAGATATGGTACAAAATCACCGGAATTTGTTGAATTCATAAAAAAACAAAAAGATAATATGAAAAACATATGGGATGAATATTTTAATAAAGAATATGGTTCTTGGGATGTTTTTTCTGAAAAAAGATCTACAATTGTCAAAAAGGATTATGTTATAAAATATGCCGGAAGAATGCGAAGGAATTTTACAGATTCTTCTCAAAGGGCTGGACACATAGCCGTTGGAGAAATGTACCTGACTAAATATTTTTTTCCTGATCATAAAACAGTTTATTTACTTCCTAGAATGACACACGCAGATGTGAAATATTTAGATCAACATAAAATGAACGATAAAGAATGGCGTTTGTTGCGGTTAGAACCCAATGTAGATATAGCAACAATGGACGATATTATAAATCTGCCAGATATTCTTAGAAATCGATTGGTGGCTATTTCTGATCAGCCTCTAAAGGGAGATGCGTTGCAAATTTATAGGGATTGTGTAAAAGAAATAGTTAACGGCTTGAACCAGGGAACAATAAAAATCAATTTTGATACATTGCTTCCTAATCCTGTTTGATAATCATTCAAGATTTTTCAATAGTGTTGCAATCTGAGATAATTTACGCATAGTGCTCGTTACAAGCTTTGATAAAACTATATAAGAGGGTATATATGTGTATTTAGGGTGATTATAAAATCACACCGGTGTTTTTGTGCTCTTATAACTATTTGTTTTGATTATGTTTTTTAGGTCCAGACACACGGACTGGTGTGTTATTTCTGACACACGGATACCCGTCCGTAATACTTTCATACCAATTTTTGTATGAAAATGTGTGCTTTTATGTGAAAAAATGACATTTTTGGGTCTTTTATACCGGAACAAATTGCCGCAGCAAAAGCAAATAAAAACCGCAGAAATCTGCGGAAAATTGGCTCGGGCAACTGGACTCGAACCAGTGACATACGGATTAACAGTCCGTTGTTCTACCGACTGAACTATGCCCGAATAACGCGACATATAATAACCCTAAAATCCGCACAAGTCAAGGACTTTCTAAACATTTTGCAAAGAATTTTCGTCTGCCCTAGTAATCCGCCTTTTGGGGCAATTTTTGCCAAAGTGTAGACTTGGTGTAGACGGGAAAAAATCAGGTAAAAAATACGAACTGTTTTAGCAAAAATACTCTGCATTATTCCGTATTCCTATGCGGTTTATCAAAAATGGTGACACCCGATATTTAAATTAAAATTTGCTTGAAATCAGGACCCCAAAAATACCCCTCACAAAACCCAATCTGTTTGTACTTTCCGCCCCAACGGCAATGAATCATTACCTTTACAAATTTCTAAAAATCGTGCATGCTTATTACAGTAAAACATAAGGTAATGATATGAGAAACATAACAGCAATAATAATTTTTAGCCTTTTATTGTGTATAGTCGCAGTCGCGACTTATTGTCATATTTGTTTTGGACACATGGACACGATAGGAATGTTTATTGTCACAGCATTAACCGCCCTTGGCACGTGTGGTGTAACAGTTCTAAACGTATTTCCTTACAAGCATAAAGACAAGTTAGAAGCGGTGTTATGTAAACGCAAAGGAAAGTTATATATCATGATTTACAGTAAATGCAATCACACTGTATATCTTGGTTCGGATAAATATCATACAGCAGAATATTTTGATGCATACGCATTATGGTGGCCACAAAGCAATCAATGTACCGAATTTAATTCCAGGGCGTTATTTGTTAATCCTGGGGATAATATGGCGGTGCCTCCGCGTGGTACAATAGGGTATCCAGTCAACCAAAAGGTTTTTGGCAAACATGATCTCAACAAAATCAGAATACAAGTTATGACCAGTAATGGGTACAGGATAGAAGTACGAAATGCTTTAATACAGCAAGAAAAAACTAAGGAAGAAAAATAATTATGGAAAACGAAAAAGATATATTATCTCGTGCTGTTATACCTTTTATGATATGGGATCAGAGTATTCCATATTTAGAAAACGAAATGCCCCCCATTGGTAAGTGTGGTACTTGTTTTTTTATTCAAGATAATGATGAATATTATGCTGTTACAGCCCGACATTGTTTAGGTGATACTGATCCAAAATATATTTTTATAACATTACCGAATAAAATAATGAAGTGTGTGCCAATATCTAAAATTATATTTTCTAAACATAATGACAGTCTTAATACTGATACAGATGTTGTTTTAATGAAAATACCGATTTTAGATACTTTAATTGCAAAAGTGCAACCAGAAGCAAATAAACTGGCACAAGATATTTTAAACACCCCGTATATGAAAAAACAGATTAGGCTAAATAAACGTAGAACACCAGAAAAAGCACTTGCTAAAACAATGGGAAGTTCTTTTTATAAAAATTTAAGAAAACATCAAGAACAAGAAATATTAAATTTAGTGGATATGGCATATACAGAAGATTTACGTTTTTGTGTTTTTAACTTAAAAAACAATCATAATATAAAAACAGGTGATATTTGCGTGTCTTTAGGTATACCGAATAGCGATTTCGGTATAGACTATAATCAAAATACTATACATTCACTTATTTTAGGAACGAAATGTGTTTTTAAGGGATTTGATGCAAACCGGCAAGATTATGTGTTTGAATACACTGATACTGATAACTTAAATGGTATGAGCGGTGGGCCAATAATATATGAAGATTCTGTGATTGCTGTGCAACACAGTATAGAAAAGGGCAAAATATATGCAACACCAATAACAACAAGTTTTGTTAGAAATGCAGATAGAGTATAAAAGCACGATTGTTTAACAATAAAATTTTACTAATAAAAACAACAGATGATGTGTTTGTGGCTACGTACAGTTATAAATTGACTAATTGGGTTTAAATTGCTATTATTCTCGTTAGAACAAAGGAGATATATATGTTATACTTGATCGGCAAGATTTTTGGTCTTTTATTTATAATGAGCGTCGCATTACTATTTGACAAAAAGAAAACCAAAAAGAGTATAATACTAACTAGTATCTTTACCTTATTATTTTGGTCTGTGTTTGAAATGATAGCAACATTGGACGGCAATTTGATATCATGGCGTCTGGCTTTTGTTTTATTCTTGAACAGTTTAATTACAGGTATCATAGCGATGGCTATTGTTGACATTACAATAATAGTTGACCGTCTATATGAAAAAAAGTGGTATACAAAGATATTACCTTGGTTTGCTGGAATCTTATATGGGTTAGTATTTGTAATTGTAGTGCCGTTAGTGATTATGGAACAGGTTAAGTTGTACAGAGAGACAAAACAGGTTGAAGAAACGGTTGAATCCGTAGCACAAGTTTGGGGGTTTATTCTTTCAAAAGAATTGATTACGGATTGGTGCAAACCTTATTACGAACTAAAAGTATACCCGAAAAAATTTGCTGAAACATTCGGTCCTATCAAACTTAATGCGGAAAACTTTATTGTGGAAACCGCTAAAAAAAGCGGCGAAGATATAAGCGTTATGCAAGTTGCAAAAGCAAGTATTGTAGATACAGCCAATAAAAGTTATGAAGAAGATTATGTAGCAACCAAAAATAAGAAAGAACAAAATGGAGGCAAGTATTCAAAAAAAGATTATTGCAAAATGATAGACGACAAAGCGGATTTTCATATATCTAATACGAAGCAATATTTTGAACAATTATTTAACCTATCGCTTGATAAATAAACAATATTGTTTTTTATTACATTGGTTCGTTTTTCCTCACTGTAACTATTTGTGCAAACTTGTATTGAATGCGGCGGAGCAACCATGCCTGACGACAGGTCAATTTACCACCATTTGTTCGACGAATTGCGGCCTGTAGTTCGCGTAAAGACCGACATGCGGCAAAATACAGCATCACAAAATCTGTGCGATGGTTGGGCAAAATATCGTCAAAATGCGTATGTTTCATAGACAATCCTTTTAAAGTTGTCGTATTTGGCATAATCTTTCGCCACTTGTCCAGTCATTTGTTCGGAAAAATAGCATATTGTTCTGTATTTCCAAATAGAAGTATAAAGAACAAGGAATCGTGTGTCCGTGGTTCTTTTAATTTACCGGGGTGTAGCAAATGTGTAGACAGAATGTAGCGAAAATGTAGACAGAGTGTAGCGAGAACAAGGAATTGCGGTAACGATTTTCTGCAGGGTTGAAAAGGGTGTGTAGATGGGGTGTAGACCGCCTGGTGTAGACAGGGTGTAGCAGATTATTTATAACAAGACGGAGTTAGATATAATTTAAGGGTAAAATAGTATGAATTTTTGTCTGTAATTGTAGCGTATTTTAGCGCATTTTTTCAGATAGAGAGTAATGTGGAGGGAACCCTTTGGTGCCGTTAACAGTCCGTTGTTCTACCGACTGAACTATGCCCGAATAACTGCGCCTATAATAACTCTAAAATCCGCACAAGCCAAGGAGTTTTTTTGTTTTTATAATGAAGTGTTCCTTGTTGCAGGATTATTTGGCGGAAATTTTAACGCTTTTTTATGATAATACTTGATTTTTCTAAGAAAACACAATATAATCGGTGTTGATTTCGCGGGCGGGCGCGAAAATCGGTCCGATTAACCCCGCAAGACCTCGTCTTTACTATGAATTATATGGCGATGGCAAACTTTGTATGAATTTAAATGAAAGATTTATCCAAAGATTTATTTAACCCGATTGCCGGTGAAGATTTTGTCAAAATGTTTGATAAAAACTACGGCACCCAAGAAACATTGCAAGGTTATGCAACCAAAGGAACCGTCAAAGATATTCGTGGCGATTTCGCAATGGTTGATGTTGGCCTGAAATCCGAAGGTCGCGTTCCATTAAAGGAATTTGGCGCATCTGTTCCATCTGTTGGTGATATTATTGACGTTTTTGTTGAACGTTATGAATCACGTGAAGGAACTGCGGTTCTGTCTTACACCAAGGCGCGTGCAGAAAAAGCATGGAAAGAATTGGAAAAGACCGTTGCCGAAGGCATTGACCCAGAAGGTACAATTATTGACGTTGTTCGCGGTGGTTATACTGTAGACATCAACGGCGTGTTCGCATTTATGCCTTCATCCCAGGTTGATCATAAACCGGTTCGTGATGCAAAATCTCTGATTGGTTTGAAAGATAAATTCCGCGTATTAAAAATGGATGCGTTGCGTACAAACGCGATCGTTTCGCGTCGTGCAATCCAATCTGACACAATCGCGGCGGCACAAAAAGAAGCATTGAAAAACATTTCTTTGGGTGCGGTTTTAGAAGGTACTGTTAAAAACATCACAGATTATGGTGTGTTTGTTGATTTGGGCGGTATTGACGGTTTATTGCACGTTACAGATTTGTCTTGGAAACGTGTTAACCACCCACGCGAATTGGTTCATGTTGGTGAAAAGATTAAGGTCAAAGTTATTCAATTCGACCCAGAATCTCATCGTATTTCATTGGGCGCAAAACAATTGGAAGAAGATCCATGGGATACCGCTTCTCGTGCATTCAATGTTGGTGATACAGTAACTGGCAAAGTTTCTTCTTTGACTGATTATGGTGCATTTATCGACTTGGGCAATAATATTGAAGGTTTGGTCCACATGTCTGAATTGTCTTGGACAAACAAAAATATTCACCCGTCCAAAGTGTTGCAGGTCGGTCAAGAAATCAACGTTGTTGTTTTGGGTATAGACCAAGATAAACGTCGCATTTCGTTGGGTTACAAACAATTACAACCAAACCCATGGAAACAATTTGCCGAAACACACAATGTTGGCGATATCATCACTGGCCCAATCAAGAACACAACCGAATTTGGTTTGTTTGTTGCATTGACACCTGAATTAGATGGTATGGTTCATATTTCCGATTTGTCTTGGAATAAATTGGACGAAGAAGAATTGAAAAAATTCGTTCGCGGCCAAGAAGTTACTGCAAAAATCTTGGACATCAATCCGGAAAAAGAACGCGTCACATTGGGTATCAAACAATTAACCGAAGGCGCAGATAACAACGCGGCATCTATCAAGAAAGGTGCGGTTGTTTGTGGTACAGTGTCTGAAATTACACCAGACGAATTGATTTTGGCATTGCCAAACGATATCAAGGGTGTAATCCGTCGCACTGATTTGTCTCGTGAAAAATCAGAACAAGACACATCTAAATTCAAAGTTGGTGATTCTGTTGAAGCATCAGTTGTGTCTGTCGATGGTAACACAGTCAAATTGTCTATCCGTGCGTTACAGGTAACGTTGGAAAAGCAAGCGGTCAAAGAATACGCTAACGAAGCCAACAGTGGTTCCGTTTTGGGCGATATTTTGGGTGCCGCCATTGAAAACAGTAAGAAATAATTTTTGCGATTGTTTTCAAAACAAATAAAAATCCCCGCTTGCCTGCGGGGATTTGTTTATGCTACAATCCTAGCACCAACAAAAAGGATGAAAAATGACATATAAAATGATTGTTATGATGGGTGGTCAAGGCGTTGGCAAGGGAACACATGCGCGCCGTTTGATTGAACGCGATGGGTATCATTATATTGAAGCAGGGGCTATTTTACGTTCTTTGCCATCAGATTCTAAATTGGCGCAAATAATGGCACGTGGTGAACTGGTCCCAGATGCCGATTTGTTTGAATTGTTGGCGGAAAAATTTAATGTTAAGCATGATATTATTGTTGACGGTTTTCCACGCACAATTGGTCAGGCACAGTGGTTGGTGAAAAACTTTGCAAACAAATTTGATATGCGTGTACTTTATTTAAATGTCCCGGAAAATGTTATGCTGGAACGCATACAGAATCGTGTCCGCGAAGGTGGCGGTCGTGCCGATGATGCAGATAGCGCAATTGTTCGCCGCAGATTGGACAATTTTTGGAAAACAACGGTGCCTGCAATCGATTGGTTGCGCACTGCACCAGGTATAAAATTTTCTGATGTAGATGTTAGTGAATTTGATTTTGAAAAGAACTTTAATAAAGTCCTGGTTGCGTTAAATTCAAGAAATTCTCTTGCGCACTGATACAAACAGCGCATATCCAACCAATAACGCCATAATCATAACAAAGATGATTGTGGCGGTTTCTTTTTCTTCGGCAAATGGTAACGTCATGTTCATACCATAATATCCCACAACCAGGGTAGGGGCCATCAGTATAATGTTCCACATCGTCAAACGATTAATATACGTGTTAGAATCCATGTTAATGACACTTTCAAACGTTTCTTTGATGGACTTTAACATTTTTGTATAACTGGTTACGACTTCGATACCTTGGGATAATTCAATGCGTGAATCTTCAACCAATTCCACACACTCGTCAGTTTTTGCAAATCCGCGAACTTTTTCCAGTTTATCTAACACCGACAGATTGCCCTTCAAACCGGTCATATACAAAGTGTAACTGTTTTCAACGTCTAATAATGCCAATAATTCTGTTTTGCGAATTTGTTGTTGCAGGTTTTTCTTGGACGCGACAACACGTTTGTTTAATTCTTTCAGGCAACGCAGATAAGATTCCGCAATATAATATATGATATTTAAAATAAATTCTTCGCGTGAAGATTTTTCGTTTGCCTTGATTTTATCTAATAAATCACAGCGTTTGCGACATACGGTAATAACCCGGTTTGTGGAATAAATAATAGACAATGGTTCGGTATGCCATTGGGTGTCTGTTTCGCGATTAACAATAGGAAAACGGACGATTATAACCTTGTAATCGTCTTCAACCTCTATACGCGGCTGTTCATCAGGGTCCAAAATGTCAGATATAGTATCTTCGTCAATCTTGTAATCGTCTTGCAGTTTTTCGAAATCTTCGTGATCTGGGTTTCCGACATTTACCCAAGAGAATGTTTTTAATTTTTCTGTTACAAACATTGCATTCTCCTATTGTGTGTTACTCTTTATACCGATGCACCATTTTATTCCTAAAAAAGCAAAAATCAAATTGAAAAATTATATAACGTAAAAAAACATAGGAAAACAATGCTGTCGAAATATCAAAAAATTTTTGGTATTATTAGTTTCACAAGGCTAAGATATGAAAAAAAGATTCAAAGTTCCTGATTCTTATACAATTTCACAGATTTTGGTGCGCGTGGTAGTTATTGTTTTGTGCGCACTGTTTGTTATTTGGGCCGTGCGCTTTGTTCCACCTGTTATCCACCTGGTATTTTGACGTTTTTTTTGAACACGATAAAAATAAAATCGGCAAAAGCCGATTTAATTTTCCTGGCGGATGGTGAGGGATTATCTCGGCACTTTGTGCCTGCGTTGCAACCGTGACGATTTTGGTGCGTTAACACTTCCAAAATCTACTTGTTGTCGAACCCAGCAACTTCGTTGCAGAGCCTAATCCCAAATCGCCATTCCAACACCAATAAAAAATGTCCCAAGTGGGACATTTTCCATTGGTGGCGGATGGTGAGGGATTCGAACCCCCGGACGAGTTGCCCCGTCAGCGGTTTTCAAGACCGTCGCATTCGACCGCTCTGCCAACCATCCGAAACTTTCATTCGTGCGACGCTCTTGCAAACCGGCGGTTTTGGTGTTGCGTATGATTTCATCATCCTCGCACCGCGCTTCGCAGTCAAGACGTCGCTTTTCGACTTGCGTTGCCAACCATCCGAATTTACAAGGTGCATTTTACAGTGTTTTTTTCAAAAACGCAATGTTTTTTATTTGACATTTGATAAAAATATCTATAGAATACGTCCACAGAGTTCTGGGGTTGTAGCTCAGTTGATTAGAGCGCCTGATTTGCATTCAGGAGGTCGTGGGTTTGAGTCCCATCAGCTCCACCAAGATAAGATACCAATAAAAAACGCTTAAAGGGGGTGAATAGAGTATGGTTAAAGTTCTGGTTCGTGATAATAACGTTGAACAGGCATTGCGCGTTGCAAAACGTAAATCACAAAAAGAAGGCCTGTATCGTGAATCCAAAGAACGTCAACGCTATGAAAAACCTACTACAAAGCGTAAACGTAAAAAAGAAGAAGCCGTTCGTAACGAAAAGAAACGTCAATCGAAACAAAGAATGGTCTTCGGATTCTAAGAATATAAAAACCGTCCGCCCGGGCGGTTTTTTTATTCGTCTTTGCCGTAAATAAAAGAACCGGTACCAGAATTGCCATAAAATTTCTGTTCCACAATATCCCACATACCGTTTTCGGGAACAACAAAATCCCCAACTCTCATACACGCCGGCACCGGAACAAAATGACGCATTAAAACGTCATCTTCATACAGTTTTGCTTCGTACATATATATGTAATTGTTGTATGGGACGTTTGCATATGTCGGATTGCTGTATCCAAACAATACAAGTGGTCTGGATGTTGTATCAGAAGAAGGCCGTGAAAGACTTGTTATTGTTTGGGTTCCAATACTAAATTTTCTGTTTTTTGCATCCAAGATATATGTTTGTTTTGTAAATTTTATATTTGCGGGGGTTGTATCTCTATACTTATATGTGCAACCACTGCTTTGAAATGCACACAACCATGGCTGCAATCTATGATTATATCCACGTGTTTTATTCCAATTTATGGAAAAAGTAAAACCACTAGATTTATCTGGTTTTGAATGCCCAAAAAACCAGGCGCCAGTCTCATTATAATCTTCGTCCCATCGCATAATCAATTCGGCACGGCTTTTTGGGGATGCGTAAAAATCAGTTAGTATGGCATTTGTTTTTGTGTTTTTAAGCCATAAATTCTCGTCTGCGTCAATCAGCCGGCCATTTTCATCGTATGTATAGTTTTCGGTATCGGTAAATGGTTCGCATAAGAAATATGTTTTATTATCGTGTTTTATATGTAACGTATCTGTTAATGGCGATATTGTTAGTGTTCCATACCAAACTTCATTACCAATACCAAATGCCAAGGACGGACTTGTGTATTTTGTCTGGGACAGGGCGAAAGATTTATTACCAATATGCAGGGTGTGCGCGTTTACAATGCCCGCAGTAAACGCGCACATAAGAAATATAAAAACACACAGAAAACGTATGTTCATAGGAAACAATACACCCCC
>CADARU010000012.1 GCA_902790415.1 uncultured Pseudomonadota bacterium
TTTTTCAATCGCCGTATTTACCGCTGGCAATACGGGAACAATACGTTCTTTGGAACCTTTGCCCAAAATGCGCAAAGTTTTTGGGGCATCCATAACATCAGAATTTTTCAATGATAATGCCTCGGATATACGCAGGCCGCATCCAAACAGCAACACCACCAATGCCCAATCACGTGCCGCAATCCATGGTTCGCCACCATTTATATCGGCAATCGCGGATTTCATAGAACCAACTTCTTGGGCAGAAATCGCCTTGGATAAAGTTTTTGGGACCTTGGGTGAAGATATTAACCCTATCGCATCATTTTTTATTCCGCGATATTTTGCCAAATACTTGAAAAATCCGCGCACAGACGACATTGCACGTGCCGTTGATTTAAACGACAAATCACGCCGTTGACGGTCCGCCAACCACGAACGAAAAACTAACGTGTCGATTTTTGCCAAATTTTCAAACGAAACAGGCCCAGAATTAAACCCAACCAGGAATTTATAAAAATCTTGCAAATCAGCCGAATATGCATCTGCGGTATGCGCAGAATACTGTTTTGTGTTTGTTAAATATTCTATAAATTCACTAATTGCATTTTGCATTTAATTACCTGATTTCAAAAATTGCGGAAACATTGACCGATACTTCGGTATCTTTGCCTACAATCGCACCCCCGGCATAAGATTCCGCCGAATCCATTACCGCCATTGCCTTGGCCATGCGGAAATTTGCAACCGGATGAACATTGTATGATGCCCCAGACGAATAAGAAACCGCCAACATTTTACCCGCGCGACGTTTATCACCGGCCGCCAATTCTTTTGCACGCGTGCGCGCATTTTCAACCGCACGCGACAGACATGATTCTGTGGCAACCTGCATTTTTTCCGCAGATGTAAACATGCGCAAATTTGTTACAAAAACATTTTGCACACCAGCAAATTTGGTTAAAACCGTTTCTATTGCATCGACACTTTCAGACGACACATCCAACGCGATAGTCGTTTCAACGCCGACAAATTCGGACTTTTCGGTTACGCGATTCCATTCGGTTTTTTCATAAGAGTTGAATTCACTGGTTTGAACCTTGACATCTTGGCTTTTCAAGAATTCGTTTATTTCGGCAATTTTCGCAGATGCCATTTGCATAGAACGCGCCGCACTTTTATCGGTAACCGTTACACGTAATGTAACCGCAGTTCTATCTTTTGGCACAGAAACATTGCATTCGCCACCAACAGATATTGTATCGGGTGCACTAAAACGATTTATTCCAAACAATACCAAACCAAACGCGCAAATCGCCGTTGCCAGAAATAATTTTTGTTTTTTATCCATTGTTTCTCTCCCTGTTTTTTATTTTCCTAACATTGCCTTTATAACCTTGGCAACCTTTTTATTCGCAATTTTACATGCAATTTCTGCACTGTGCGCTAATGTCGCATCTATTTCATCAGGATGCGCCATCAAATATTCATAGCGTTCACGCATCGGTTCCAATACGGAATTAATTTTTTCAAATAATATTGTTTTTGCGGTTCCATATCCCATACCCCCAGCACGAAACATTTCCGCAAATTTTTCTGTTTCCGCCTGTGTTGCAAAATGACGATACAATTGGAATATAGTTGATGTTTCCGGATCTTTTGATTCTTCGGGGGTTTTGCTATCGGTAATGATACGCATAATTTTCTTTCTCAGTTCTGATTCAGATGACATCAAAGCAATTTCATTACCATAAGATTTGCTCATTTTTCGACCGTCTAACCCCGGTATAATTCCGGCATTTTCCATAATACGCGCATCTGGTAACTTGAACACATTGCCGTATATTGCATTAAAATGACCGGCAATATCACGCGCAAATTCAACATGCTGTTTTTGGTCGGCACCAACCGGGACAACATCAGTATCATACAACAAAATATCCGCCGCCATCAAAATTGGATAAGTATAAAGTCCCATATTAACACCAGCATCCACATCCAAACCGGCGGCCGCATTTTTATCAACCATTGCCTTGTATGAATGTGCACGATCCATTAAGCCCTTGGGCGTAACATTCATCAGCAATTCGGTTAATTTATATACAGCATCAACATCAGATTGACGAAACAACAGAACATTATCCATATTGAGCCCAAGAGACATAAGAACCGCAGCCGCTTTATAGGAATTTTCACGAACAACCTTGGCATCATGAATAGCATTCAATGCATGCAAGTCAGCGATAAAAATTATCATCTTGTTATTTTGGGATAAATCGCGACTCTGTTTCAAAGCGCCGACAAAATTACCCAAATGCAATTCGCCTGTTGGTTTTAACCCGGTTAAATATAATTTATTATCAGACATAATTTCCAACCTTTGTTATCGTTTTGATTATAGTATGTTGTAATTTGTAAAGTAAAGAAAAATCCGCCAGGGTTGGCGGATTTTCCTTTTTTTACTCGACAATCTATTATCTGGAATAGAATTCGACAACCAATTCAGGAAACATTTGAACTGGATACGGAACATCCGCAAATGATGGAACACGTGTAAATGTCGCAACGAAATTCGCACTGTCCACGCTGATGTAGTCCGGCCAATTACGTTCGCCAGATTCCAATGCCAAAACGACCAACGGCATTTGTTTCGCTTTTTCACCAACAGTGATAACATCACCCGGTTTTACCTGGTAAGAAGCGATTTTAACGCGTTTGCCATTAACATAGATATGACCATGGCTGATTAACTGACGAGAAGAGAAAACCGTTGGTGCAAATTTTGCACGATACACAACGGCATCCAAACGACGTTCCAACAAACCAATCAAGTTATCTGGAGTATCGCCTTTCATATTATCGGCTTCCAAATAATATGCACGGAACTTCTTTTCACCGATGTTACCATAGTAACCTTTCAGTGTTTGTTTTGCACGCATCTGTTTTGCGTAGTCGGTCATATTTCCACCACGGGAAGTTGGACCATGTTGTCCCGGTTTATATTTACGTTTGTTAAACGGAGATTTCGCCTGGCCCCACAGATTGACACCCAAACTGCGGCCGATTTTCAATTTGCGAGTATTGCGTTTTGCGCCTGCTCTTGCCATTTTATAATCCTTTTGGTTTTTTAATTGTGCCGAACATTTAACAGGAACCTTATCGCGAACGGGACCAAAACGCACCGTTGTTTAATCAGTCCTGAATTACTCAGCGACCGCCATTATATTAACATTATTTCGAAAAATCAAGTAAAAACATTACGCGCTATTTCATAGCACATTATTCGTTTTACGCAACTTTTGCAGCAACACAAATATTTTTAATTACATTACTTGACATTTTATTTTTTTGTGTTACATTTAGATATGAAGAGATGAATAAAACAATAAAGGACGTAAAAAAAAAATGAATGATGATAGAAGATGGGACACGGAAGAATTCTTTGCGGAATTGGGATGTGCAGTTATTTTTGGTCTTATAGGTATTGGCGGTGCAATCGCAATACTTTGGATTGCGTTTTCCGACAGAGGTGGTGATACATCAAAGGCGACAATCCCTACCGAAAAGGTACAAAAATTTTTGCCAAAAGATAGTAACGTGACCATTAAATATGTTGATGCAGTAAAATTCACAAATGTGCTGCGTGAATATAAAAACAAGAAAAATTTAATGCGCAAAAACAACACTAGGGAAAAAAAGGCATAGTAATTTCCTGTTGTTTAGGGTGTTACACCAAATGAAAAGCGACCATTACGGTCGCTTTTTTTATCCATTTTCCCTGTCTTTTGGGTTACGTTTAAATTTACCAGCCAAAGTTTGTGTAGCGTTTTTAAATGTTTGTTTAATTTTACCAACTATATCTACTTTCAATAAATCAACGGAAACTTCACCATTTGGATTAGTTTTTAAGCTATTAATATTTGCTACTTTTGTATCATCTATAAATAATTGCTTAACTTCACTAAAATCAAGTTCTCCTTTTACCCCCTTACATCTAACTAATCGGATATCGTCTGCATTTGGATTAAATTTAATTTCGATCACATTTGATAAATCCGAATCATACAAATACAGTTTTTTAACCCCACTAAAATCAAGTTTTCCTTTTAAGCCTTTGCAAGATGATAGATTTATGCTTTCTACATATGGGTTAAATTTTATCTCTGTCACTTCAGACAAATCTACATAAGACAAATACAGTTTTTTAACCCCACTAAAATCAAGTTTTCCTTTTAAGCCTTTGCAATGATATAAATCTATACTTTCTGCATTTGGGTTAAATTTAATATCTGTCACTTTTGATAAATCTACATCAGACAAATACAGTTTTTTAACCCCACTGAAATCAAGTTTGCCTTTAAACCCCGTATTTATAAGTTCGATAACAGCTGACAAACAAAGCTGACCAAGTTTTATACTGGTTACATTTGATAAATCTGCCTTACACAAGCCTAGGTTTTTAACCCCACTAAAATCAAATTCACCTTTTAACCCTTTGCACTCCGATAGATATATACTTTCTGCATTTGGATTAAATTTAATTTCAGTTACATTTGATAAATCTGCCTTACACAAGTCTAGGTTTTTAACCCCACTAAAATCAAATTCACCTTTTAACCCTTTGCACCCCGATAGACATATACTTTCTGCATTTGGATTAAATTTAATATCTGTCACTTCGGATAAATCTGCACCAGACAAATTCAGTCTTTTAAACTCACTAAAATCAAGTTTTCCTTTTAAGCCTTTGCAATGCGGTAGATTTATACTTTCTGCATTTGGATTAAATTTAATATCTGTCACTTCGGATAAATCTGCACCAGACAAATTCAACCTTTTAAACCCACTAAAATCAAATTTTCCTTTTAAGCCTTTGCAATCCGATAAATCTATACTTTCTGCATTTGGATTAAATTTAATTTCAGTCACTTCGGACAAATCTACACCAGACAAATTCAACCTTTTAAACTCACTAAAATCAAATTTTCCCTTTAATTTACATGATGATAGATTTATATTTTCCGCATTTGGATTAAATTTAATCTCGGTTACTTCTGATAAATCCACCGAACCCAAATACAGTTTTTTAACCCCACTAAAATCAAATTTTCCTTTTAAACCTTTGCAAGATAATAGATTTATGCTTTCTACATATGGGTTAAATTTTATCTCTGTCACTCCAGACAAATCTACATAAGACAAATTCAAGTTTTTGACCTCACTGAAATCAAGTTTGCCTTTTAATTTTGCATGTTGAAAAGATATATTTTTAACATTTGATATTTTTTCCATATCATCAATATCTTTTTGAGTAATAGTTTGATTTGTACAATCTAATGTATCAATTGACTTTATATTCTTAAGACTTACCCCCTTTAACTTATACATTTGATAATCAAAGTATCTAAATTCTGTATTCGGTGGTAAATTAAATACATCGACCGTTTTATTATTTTTATCTTTAATAAAACCTATATTTGAATAATCATATAACTTGCGGATACCACTCTGTTCTTGTTCACCAGGAAAAACACATTTCAAATCTTTCTTTAAAAATTCACGAACTTGCTTTATATAATCCGCATTAACTGGACCATTTGAATTTCCTTTAACTTGTGCAATTATATCACTATTTACTTCTATGGTGCAGTGTGGAACCAATTGTCCATTTTTTTCTTCGCTACGTAATGTGTAATATTGGTTCTTATCCAGCTCTAATATCTTCCGTGAATACGCTTGGGCTTTTTGTCCAATACAAATTCCCAGTTGGTTGCTTTCATAAACCAGATTTCTGTGTTCTTTATTTTTTTTATAATATTCTGTATCTGGCATTAAACGATACATTTTCAAACCATTACCAAAATCACGTACTGGTTCTATACCTATTTTACTTAATTCTATTTGTTCTTTTTCAGATAATTTATCATTGTTTTCATTTGCAATATTGTTCAATAATGCATTATAAACTTGTGTTATATTCTCTGCGGATATTTCTTTGAATTCCAAACCAATGTTTTGTGCATCTGCTCTTATAATACTTAAAATATCTTCTGGTTTCTTTATCTTACTTTCACGGGTAGAAAATATGTAATCTGCATAATCAGAGATTTCACGAAAATTTGTAGCTATTTGTGATGCTTTAAATTGGTATTCATCTACTTCTTCTTGACCATCTTGAATTGAAAAATCACCATTTTTTATACATGTATTTGCCAGATAAAGTAAGCATGCATATTTTTTTGTTTCTGAACTTAAAGATCGAAATCCAACTTCTTGTTTCTTTTGAATGGTTTCTCTTTGTCTTGTTTCCAAACTGTCCCTTTGGGAATTTAACTTTTGCATTCCAGATATAAAAACTTCTTTTGCATAGTCGTTCTTTTTCTTTGGTGCATCTTTTATTATTTTCTTTTGTCTGTCTAAACCAGCATTTATTCGTTGAATTTTTTTGTCATATTTCGATGCTTCTTTTTCGGCTTCTTCTAATTTTTGGTCATAATCAACATTTGTATCAAATGCAAAAGATCTCATCACTTCTGTGTATTGATGTTCTGCAGATGATGTTTCAAATATCATTTCACGAATTAAATCTTTAACTTTACGTAACGCCATATTATACCTTTTTGTTTTTAACAGAAGAATTATATCACCAAACGGGGTAAAAAGCTAATACTTTCAACGGGTTTTTCCCCCAGGAATTGTACCCCCTTATACCTTCTGTTTTCTCATGTTGCACTTCTTCTGTTTGTGTGAATTGCTAGTATTGCGTTTTGCACCTGCTCTTGCTATTTTATAATCCTTTTGGTTTTTTAATTGTGCCGAACATTTAACAAAAACCTTATCGCGAACGGGACCAAAACGCACCGTTGTTTAATCAACCCTGGGTTATCCAGCGGCCGCTATTACATTAATATTATTTCGAAAAATCAAGGAATTTTTGAGATATCACATGTTCAAAAAGAAAAACCTTCGTACCGAAGGTTTTTCATATACACGCAAAAACAGGTTAAAATGTTAACTTTATTCCCAAAGATACATCTACTAACCCCTCCACAACGTCTTCGTCATCATCGTAATCTAATGCGACATATCTGACCATTCCGCGCATAGCGAAATTATCCGAGAAAGCATATTGACCGCCAATACCAATTCTAAACGCTAAATTTTTCTCGTCACCAGAATCAGAAACACTCAACCCGCTTGTATAATTAACAACATCAATTGTGCTATTGAATTTATAATAGCCCGCCCCCAAAGAACCAACAAAGGAGAATTTAGAATCGGCAATTGGCGCATATCCCATCGCATCCAAGCCAAAAGCTAACGATGACACTTTAGCCTTATAATTGGCTAACTTATTAATTTTCCCTGCATCATAAAAGTCGATTTCTGCCGTTGAACGTGCTGTATATTCCAAGAAACCTTCCAGACCAAAATATTTATTAAATTGCGCACCTGCATTGAAACTAAACCCTATATTATTTGGATTTATAAGATCGTCTGTGTCTACGTCGTACCCAGTTGCATAACTGAATTCTTCACCCCAAGCATCGTTAAGTTGCCCTTTAACGTAATTTAAATTAAGTCCTATATAACCTTTTATACCATCTGATTTCTCGTATTGTAATTCTTTTGTTTGTGTAGTTTGAGATTCTTCTGTTTGTGCGAATACGGTCGCTGGTAAAACAGCCAACGCAAAAATAACATGTGATAATTTCATCTATAATCCTTTTTGTTTGTTAATAAAAAACCGCTTAAAAAAGAGCGGTCAGGGAGTTGATAAATCATATCTGTTAGATGATTCCGCGGCTTTCGGGTTTCCCCTGTTTTATAACCAACGACTCCCCGACCCAAAGTCAGGGACATAACGGTGCAAAAACACCGAAACATCATTTTTAACGATGCTTTCGCACCGAACAGATATAGGCTTATCACAGCCCTCGAACCCAATCTCTCGGATTCATTTCTTATCGTAACTTATTTGCGAGCAAAAGTAAATACGAAAAAGTAATTTTAACAAAAGCGGAAAATTAAAGGAATTGTATCCCCAAGATTTTTTAGGTTGTTATGTGTAATCTGGTTAACAGTTAAACCAAAGGAGATAACACAATGCACGAACACGATAAAAAATGCCACTGTGATTGCATAAAGGGACCATATATTGGTGATGCCGCCCCAGAATTTGAAGCGATAACAACAAATGGCTATATCAAATTTCCACAAGATTTTCGTGGAAAATGGATTGTTTTCTTTTCACACCCGGGCGATTTTACCCCCGTTTGCACAACGGAATTCATCGCATTTCAGGCGATGATAGACGAATTCCGCACTATAAATACCGAACTGGTCGGATTGTCTGTGGATTCATTGTCTTCGCATTTGGCGTGGATTGACAGCATTAAAAACGATGTTGTGTTTGAAAACCTGGGCGATATAGAAATTACTTTCCCAATTATTGCAGATTCCGCAATGGATATTGCAAAAATGTATGGTATGGTACATGACCGCGCATCACACACATCAACGGTTCGTTCTGTGTTTATCATTGACCCACGCGGCAAAATTCGCGTTATATTGCACTATCCGCAATCGATTGGCCGTAACATTACCGAAATCAAACGCATTTTAATCGCCCTGCAAACCAGTGATGCATTTCAGGTTGTAATCCCCGCCGAATGGATTCCGGGCGATGCGGTCATAGATATTCCGCCACGCACAACATCCGAAGTAAAAAATTGCAAAAAGAACAAATTGGAAAATGAAAATGCATGGTTTATGAATTTCAAACAACTTAGCCCAGAAATGATTTTGGAAAAAATAACTAATCAAAAATTATTAAAACACGAAAAAAGCAAAAAAGAAAAACACGATAAAGAAAAAAAGAAAAAATAAACAATGGCGACCAAAACGGTCGCCATAATTTTAATTAAAACACCAATGGCCAATCACGAATATCGGCCGGTGCAGATTCACTTTCCGGGTGCCACTGATATTTTTCCATAATAACACGTTTGTCGCGCGTAAATTTAACCCCTTCGGATTTTAACGCCTTGTATTGTTGACCACGAAAAGGTTCGCCACATAACGAGCCGTCTTTGAACACAACCCGATGCCATGGCAAATGCCAACTTTTTTGATTATTAGATGCGTATCCAACAAAGCGCGCCATACGTGGCCGCCCCAACATTGCCGCGATTTGCCCAAACGTTGCCACGCGCCCCGATGGGATGCGTTCCACGATATCATAAACACTTTCATAAAAACTTTTCATAGAAAAGATTGTAACAAATTTGAAAACGGTTTCAAATAAATATTAACATTAAAGACGTTGTTTTTGTTGGTTTAATAATGAAATTCTTTCATCCATAAAACCACGATATTCCGCCGGCATAAAATTTTTAGCGGTTTGCATTGTCTGTTCGGTTTTGGCAATCATTTCATCTAAGCGCACTCCCCTAACAACGAGTTAACAGGAATCAAATCAATATATGCCTTGATTATACATATTCCATTCGTTTTGTCTGCGGTTAATTAACCCGTTTGATGTCTTTCCTTGCGAACGATTCCATGCTTTCCATGCAGATTCTAATGTAGGATAAGTATTATCTTTTAGGTCTGGATTGTTTACATATTTAACAACCGTTGAATCTGCGAAATTTTTTGTACCGATATTATAAGCCAATGAAGCAAGAGCATCAAATTGATTCTGGGTCAAAGGAACGGTTATATTATCCCGTACGGCAAGTTCTGCAATCGCAATGTCGGCGCGTAATAATTCGGTGGCCATGGCTTCGGAAATTCCATTTTTAAAATCTTCACCAGGTTTTATCAAATGGCCATAACCGATCGTTGCACCACGCGGTAAAGGTTCGTTCACATTCACAGGTTTTCCTGTTTTATCATCATATATAACGTGCTTATCGCCTTTTGTTACAGAACCTTCCAAATTTTTTAACATATTTATGCCATTGTTACTCATTTTCATATCTTTTGCCTCGTTTGTATCTATTTTTGGTTAACGAAAATTATTTTGGTGATGTGTTCCGGTAAAAGCGGACATAAAAAAAGACGGCAAAAGCCGTCCGTTTGTTTGCCTGCATCATATCACAAAATCGCTAAAAAATCAATACAAAACAAATACTGTGATTTTGGGCGGGTAAATCTATGGCGGAGATAGGGGGAGTGCTTCGCCACCTTGCCTCATTCACGTTGTTCACCGGCATACTCCGTCTGCCTTTCGGCTGCGGTTCGAACCCTCTTGCCGGGTTCGAATCAACATCACAATAATGATATAAAAATACCCCCATGGGGGTGTTTTTATATCATGGCGGAGATAGGGGGATTCGAACCCTCGATACAGTTTCCTGTATACGCGATTTCGAGTCGCGCGCATTCAACCAGCTCTGCCATATCTCCGGTGCCGGTATTATACACACACTTCACACTTTTGCAAGGGCTTTATACTTCAAAATCGTAATTTTTAATCGAGCGCACTATCGCAGAAACAATTTTATCTTGATGTGCAGAACTCTTTAACAATTTTTCTTCGGATTTATTGGACAGGTGTCCACATTCAATTAACGCGCCCGGTACCGTTGAGCGCAACACCGCCAACGGTGCATGACGAACCGCGGGTCCGGGTTGTTGTTCAATACTGGCGCGATTAAATGCGCGTGCGCAACCGTTTGCATATTCTTGGGACATTTCCGCAACCGCGTGTTGTTGTAATGATGATAGTGCGATTCTAATATCCTTGGAAAACTGTTCAAAGCCACTGACATCTATTTTATCCGCGGCATTTTCGGCATCCGCCAATTTTTGCGCCTCTTCGTCTGATGCCTTTTCAGACAAAGTATAAACCGAAAATCCCTTCATAGAACGACTGGGGTTCGCATTTGCATGAATCGACAAAAACAAATCAGCACGCCGTTGTTCACCAATAGATGCGCGTTCATTTAACTTTAAATAAGTATCGCCCGTACGGGTTAGATAGGCGATAAATCCCGCCGACTGTAATTGTGTTTGTAATTTTTTCGCAATAGACAACACAACCGTTTTTTCCTTGGTTCCGCCCTTGCCTATACAGCCCGGGTCTTTGCCGCCATGTCCTGCGTCTATGACAATAATATGTTTCTTGGCAATCTGTTTTTTCGGGGTATCTGTGTCCGATGTGTCGCTTTCTGTTTTTGTTGATGCGACCGCGGTCTTGGTTCCGGCAACAAAGTCCAACACCAAACGATATTCATTATCGCCATTTGGTTCCAGAACCATTATTTGATTTTTTGGAATTTCCGCAATAGACCGATTCAACGTAGCAACAACATTTAACGCATCGCCATCTTGAACCTGTGAAACACTTTTTACCAATGTTCCCGATGCCCATTTTTTTTCAATGGCATTATCCGCCGCGGCATTAGACAGACGAACCGTTAACGTATTTTCACCGTAAATCAAAGAATAAGACGGACGCGCGGTTGTTTCGATTACCAATCGTGTTTTTCCATTTGGTTGTACGCCGGTTCGCATAGAACGCACACTATTACGTGCAGCAAATGCCATACGCGGCAACAGTCCCGCAATAACGACCCCCAGTGCCGATATTTGTAAAATTCCACGTCTTGATATTTCCATGATATGATTATTATACCAAAAAATAAATCCGTTTTCAAAAGAAAACGGATTTTAAATCATATTTATTTATATGTACATCCGGCCAAGGCCTGGGCCAAAACACTGTTTTCGGTTGCCGTCAATTCGCCAACCTGGACAATAAAGCAACGGGCACTGTCGCGCAAAACGAAAACCTTGGTTCCATTTCTATACGCACGTTGCATATCATCCATTTGATTACTGGTTAAAAATGCGTTCTGGGTTAATACAGAATTCGATAAGCCTGCCTGAACAACCTGATACGCATCTTCATATTTATAAACATCGGTCATAGAACGAACGTCCATATACAAATCCGGTTTGACCGCATTTGCCGCGTTATTCGTTACAGTTGGGAACACAGAGTTAACCGCGATTGCCGCCGCCGCCTGTAACCCGGTGGGTTGTCCCGCGTTTGGTGCACGTTCTTGCAAATTTAATTGTAAATTATCACCACAGGCCAAATTCATACGATTTGTATAAGATGCCAACACCGCATCAACCGCACTTTGCCAATCGGCCGCCTTTTTGTTGATATCCAGTGTAACAACCTTTTCGGCCCACCCCCAAATATTTGCGCCAACATTACCCGCGTTTGCAAATCGTGTAACCATTTCCGCCGAACCGCCGGCAACACCCGCACCACAAAAATCGTTTAATTGTGATGTTAACATACTGGATGTTTGATTTCCGTATGCCAAGGCAACACTGTGGCAAGACATCGCGGCCTCTAATTCTTGACGACGTTGCAAACATTGTGGTGAATGAGATTTGGTTAACTGGTCCGCCATATTCGCCATAGACAGATAAGACATTAGTTCTTGTTGAACATAAGACGGACATAAATGCGCCGCCGTATTCAGACCACCAATTCCCATTTTGTTATTCGTATTATATTGCGGTAATAAAACCGATGTGTCTTTCTGTAAACAGAGTAACGCATAGTTATACAATTCACTCTCGGTTGCGTATGCGCAACGATCCGAAACCTGGCCCGGGACAATCGTTACATCGCCGCAATAATCGGTAAAACATTTATAAATTTTTTGGCGACATGCCGAATCAACATCCGGCACATTAACCATGTAATAATTATTTCTTTGATTCTGCCTATATGCATTTATCGCGCCCTGACTCCCACGCAGATTAGAATTTGTATTATACGTATTCACATTGGTAATCGTACGCGCATCAGTTCCACCGGTTGCAACCGCCGCCTTGGTACCATTTGTTGCGACCGTTCCGGCACCAACCGCCCACGCGGCACCACCCAACAAACATGCAAAAATCGGACCTGTGAAGAATAAACGCTTCATTATAATCCCCTCTCTTATAAAGAGATTTTATCATATCAACAAAAAAAAGGCAATAATTCATTTTAACAAAACAAAACTATTTTATTGATTTAGTAAAAAGTACTGGTAGAATAAAAATATGATTATGCTAAATGATGTTTTATCAGAAATATCAAACGACCTGGGCGCGTTAAGGGGGTTTCTTTGACCCGGATAAACTGCGCGCAGAAATTGCCGATTTAGAACAACAGACCAATGCACCAAACTTATGGGACAACCCAGAGGCGGCACGTGCCTTGATGCAAAAAAAATCCAATACAGAACGCAGTTTGCGCGAATTAACCGATATGGAATCGCGCTATGAAACGTTAAGCGAACTGTATCAAATGGCACCCGAAGACACCGAAATCGCCTTGGACATTGAAAAATTGGCCAATGATGTAAAAAATGCAAAGCACGTTATGTTGTTCAACAATCCTGCCGATGGCAACAACGCATTTTTATTTATCCAGGCCGGTGCCGGCGGAACCGAGGCCCAAGATTGGGCACAAATGTTGGCACGTATGTATTCGCGTTGGGCCGAAAGACATAATTTTCAAATAGAAACCGTTGAAGAACATCCCGGTGATGTTGCCGGAATAAAAAACGTTACGTATCGAATTATTGGCGAACGTGCATACGGATGGTTGCGCAACGAAATCGGCGTTCATCGTTTGGTTCGTATTTCACCATTTAATGCGAACGGCAAACGCCAAACCAGTTTTGCATCCGTTGATGTATGGCCTGATATAGATGATTCTATTGAAATCGAAATAAATGACAAAGATTTGCGCATCGATACATACCGTTCATCGGGCGCGGGTGGTCAACACGTCAACAAAACCGACAGTGCGGTTCGTATAACCCATATACCAACAGGCATCGTTGTTACATGTCAAAACGAACGCAGCCAATTTCAAAACAAAGATATGGCGATGAAAATCTTGCGTTCGCGTTTGTATGAACTTGAAATGCAAAAACGTGCCGCCGAAGAAGATGCCGCCAAGGCCGCTCAGAAAAAAATTGAGTGGGGCAGCCAGATTAGGAACTATGTTCTGTACCCATATCAACTGGTCAAAGATGTCAGAACCGGCACCGAAACCGCCGATTCCGATGCGGTATTGGACGGTGATTTGGACCGGTTTATGTTGGATTTACTGCAACGGGGTTAACCCATCTTTAACGGCTTGCTTTTTTCCACAAGAACAATATAATTAGTACCATACGCACCCGTGGCTCAACTGGATAGAGCATCGCCCTCCGAAGGCGGGGACTGCGCGTTCGAATCGCGCCGGGTGCGCCATAAATATAAAGCGGTATCGCAGATAACGTTTTATATTTATCATGCGAACCCCGCAATTTGAACGCGCCGCGTTCGACTATGAGTCCACAAGAACAAGCAACGCGCAGTTCGAGTGGCAACGAATGCCGCGCAGCCGGCACATGATATGTGCCGAGCGAGCGAATCCGCCGGGTGCGCCATCCGCTTACGCTACAGCGAGATTGTTTTTTTACAAGGAAGGGTTATGAGAAAAATTTTGTGTTTATTGTCTGTGTTTTTAATTTCTGCATGCAACAGTGTTTATATGAAACCACAAACAATGGAACCCAATACCGTTGTGCATGCAAAACCATTGGGATTTGGTATAAAACGCAGTATCAAAGAACAACTTGAAAAGCGTGGTTATGATGTTCGTATTGGAAAATTGAAAAAAGCATACGCTGACGATGTGTCTGAACGCGAAACGTTGGAATTACCCGGAAATGTAAAATATGTCGTACGCGTTAGCGAAAGCACAGAATATTTTGCTCCTTGGTGCATATTTAACGGATTTTGGTGGTGGCGTTTTAGTGTTTCAATCGCCGACCAACAGGATGGCAAGGAAATTTTATCTTGGCGTGGGAGAGGATGCCAAAACAGTTCAATCAACAAATTGAATGATATTTTAGATGAACTTGAAAACAAGAGCGCAACCGATGAAAAATAATGATATAACAAAGACATCCTTTCCTGGATATGAAATTGCACAAGAAAAGCAAGAACTTGAGCGTGCAAAGAAAGAAAAGATTAAACAAGAAAAACGCCTGAATACCCTGCCCCCATTTTTGATGGTGCGTTCCGGTTTATTTAACGAAGCGATTTTGTTAGCGATGGTTTTAATTCCTGTATCCGAATACATTGTTATAAAACAACCAAGCTCGTTCACAGAATTTTTACGTGGATGCTGTTACGTATTGCCGACGATTGCACTGATTATTAAATATTTTTGTTTGTTATCCGAGCGGGAAATTCTACGACACAATTTAAAAAATTATGCTAAGCATGATGAAGATAACCTGTCGCCCATTTCTGATTATAAATTCAATGTAATGGCCAAGATTTTAGTTCAACATAAATCCAAACTGGATTCTCGTATGTTTGAACGCATGATACAAAATCCGGAATCAGTAGACGATATAAAAACCGCCTCTGCGATTATTTTTGGACATCTGAAATCGCACCCGGACGATGCACAAATGATTTTGGATAAATTTACAACAAATACAATTCCACCAGAGTTACAAAAAAGATTAAAAGAACTGATTGAGAAACAAAAATAAAAAAACGGCACAAAATTGTGCCGTTTTGTTTTGAAGATTTTATGATTATTCTTCAATGTTTGTATATTCGCAAAAACCTTCGTTCGTATCACAGCGGGAAATTGTGCCTTCGCTAATAAAGTAACCTTGGGCGTGCAAACATGCCGGGCAAACCTTTGGGGCCTCGGTCCCAATGTGCCACATACCACAATTTGTGCAACGCCACATAACGATTTTATCTTGTTTGAACAAAGTGCCGTCTTCAATCGCTTCGGCCAATGCGCGAAAACGTGATTCATGATAGCGTTCGGCATAGCCAATATTTCTTAATACATCGGCGATTGCGGTAAAACCTTCTTCGGCGGCAATTTGCGCAAAACGCGGATACATATCGGTATTTTCTTCGTGTTCACCGTACGCGGCTGCTTGCAAATTTTCCAATGTTGTGCCAATTTTTCCCGCCGGGAAAGATGCGGTTATTTCCAGATTACCACCTTCCAAGAATTTAAACAAACGTGATGCATGTTCGCGTTCCTGTTCCGCCGTTTCCAAAAATATTTTAGAAATCGCCTGGAAACCTTCATCTTTGGCCTTGGATGCAAAAAACGAATAACGATTGCGCGCCTGGGATTCACCGGCGAACGCGATTAACAAATTTTTTTCTGTTCTAGTGCCTTTTAAAGATACGGCCATTGTTTTCTCCTTTGTGTTTTTATTTGACCATTAAACACTAGCAGAAAAAGCCGTAAAAAGCAAAGATTATTTATGTTCGCGATTTGAATTTTTTCCGCTTAATACGGTGTGTATTAAATCTTGGTATTTATCATACAATTTTATACCCAAAAATGCGCGCGCCTGTTCAATGGTTTGGCCGTATGCCATAAACACCCCATGTTCTGTTTCATATTTTGCAACAATAAAATCTGGTTTTCCGCCAATAAAATAACCATAGCAATTTTGACCGACACTATATGCAGAATAAAAATCGAACTTTGTTTTTTCTGTATATGCCAACCTGTCAGACAAAACAAAGTCCCGGCCACGAACGTTTGTTATTTCATGCGGAAATTTATTTTGTATGCGCCACAGACCACCAATATATTCAACATTGTTAAATTCTGCACCCGGTATGCCCAACAGATATTTATTACCCGCATGGTCAAAGGCATAAACCTTGTTCAACAGCGCATCATTGTACGCACAACGTTTTTGAAACGTATTTTTAAATTCAGATAAAGGATTTACGATTTTATCGTCTAAACGCGCGCGGGTTTTACTTTGTTCGTTCAAATCGTGTTTCTTTTTTATAAGTGCCTGTAAAACATTTGTCATTTCTCTATTCCTAAAAACATTTTTTCAATTTTTGCAATTAAATCATCGATACCTATGCGACCGGCGGCACTGATACAAACAATTTCTGGTTTTTTCTTGCGCCCAAAAGATTTCTTAAATGCGGTTAATTTTTCCGCCAATTCTGTATCACTGATTGCATCTATTTTATTTATAACAACTATTTCAGGTTTCCCCAGCAAACCACCACCATAACTGTCCATCTCGGAACGAATTGCCGCATATCTCGATACCAAATCATCTTCGGTTGCATCAATTACATGCAAAATCATTTTCGTTCTTTCGGCATGTCCCAAAAATCTGTCGCCCAGTCCAACACCGGTGTGTGCGCCTTCAATCAGCCCCGGTAAATCCACCATAACAAATTCACGATTGTGCGCGTACATAACCCCCAGTTGTGGATTCAATGTAGTAAATGGATAATTCGCAATCTTTGGACGCGCCGATGTTACCGCCGACAATAATGTCGATTTACCCGCATTTGGGAAACCAACCAAGCCGATATCTGCAATCAATTTCAAACGCAACACAACGGTTCGCGATTCCCCGGGCAGGCCATCATTTGCCTGGCGTGGGGCGCGATTGGTCGGACTTTTGAAATGCAAATTTCCCCATCCACCGTTTCCACCGCGTGCCGCCAAATATTCCATCCCGTCCACATTTAAATCAGCATATTCGATTTCTTCGTTTTCAGATAAAATGACCGTTCCGGTCGGCACCGGCAAAACCAATGTTTCGCCCGAATACCCGGTACGCATCTTTCCCATACCGTTTTGACCACGCTGGGCCGCAAAATGCGTTTTAAAACGATAGTCAATCAATGTATTAACATTTGGCACCGCAACGAATACGACATCGCCGCCACGACCACCATCACCACCGTTTGGTCCACCGAATTCGATGTATTTTTCCCGGCGGAAAGTCGCCGCACCATTACCGCCATCACCGGCCTTGATTGAAATTTTTGCTTTATCTAAAAACTTCATTTTTACACCTTGTTTTTGGTGATTATAACTTAAAAACTTGCTTTTTCCAGTATAAAGATTATAATCAAAAGGTCATCGCAAGATGAAGATGATTCTGAACTCTTTGTGGAATAGTCGTTTTGGACCCGGGGGCGGTACCCGGCACCTCCACCAATAATATTTACGGGGGTGTATTAGTTTCGACAGGCGCAATAAAGACAAAAGATTGAATCCGACATGGTCGTCGTAAAAAACCAATAAAAACATGAATGGCGATAGAATCGCTGCGAACGACAATGTTCGCCTTGCAATGGCTGCCTAAGATGGCGTTGGACGCGGTTGGCGATTGTTAACCTGTCCGTTTTAGCTTTTGCGGGGTCCGCCGGGGGACCTGGCACCAGAATTCCCCGGTAATAAATGACACAAAATATTTAGGAACAAAAAGGTATAAAAAATGTTAGGAAAAATTAAAAAAGTATTCTTTAGTGGTATATTCGGCGTATTGTATATTTCTTATATTGCGCAAATGGTTTATGTTTTGGGTTGGGTTGATTCAATTGACCAAAAAATGGGATTATTAGCATTGTTGGCGTTGGAATGGTTGGTTTTGATTTCTGCACGTTATTTGTCAAAACGTTCTGCGTCATCAAACACACAACGTGGCGGTTTTAATGGACATCGTCGTTAATTTATGATGATTCTCATAAAAAAGTCCCCAAATATGGGGATTTTTTTATTAACCTTGAAAAACGGAAAAAATGTTTCTATATTTATTACGCTATGAAAGAATTTATATTACCTTGTCGTGATTTAGTTGTGCACCCCAAAATGACGGTGCCTGTTTATATTGATAACCCTACGTCTATATCTTGTTTAGAGGCCGCGGCCGCCGCGACACAACGTATCGTTATCGTTCCGCAATACAGCCAAGGATACCCAACATCCCCGAACGATATTTACGAGATTGGCACAATCGGCGATGTGGTTCAGGTTCTGCGTATGCCAGATGGCGCAATTCACGCGATAATTAAAACCACCGATGTTGTGCAATTATCCAGTATAACGGTTGAAGGCGGTCTGTTTTCCGCAGATGCACAAACAATACCGATGAACGATGATATGGATGACGAACGTATCCCATTGTTACGCGAAAAAATTTACGATAATTTACAATCAACGAATTTATTCAGAAAACTAAAACTGGATAAATTGCGCAATGTTATCCAAGGTTATCCGTTGCCGGCATTTATAGATTCTGTGATTCAGACCGCAGAAATTGATACAGATACGGCAATAAAGATTTTAACCACACCTTCGTGGTACGAAAAAATGGTTACCTTGTTCGAACAGGTTCGTATGATTTACGAAACATCCAAGGTTGAAGAAAACATCAACCGCCGTATCAGTATGCAAATGGAACAAGGTCGGCGCGAGGCAATTTTACAAGAAAAAATGCGCGCGATTCAAAAAGAGATGGGCGAAGATGATGGTGAAATGGATTCAGAAAATCTGAAAAAACAAATCGAAAAAACCGCCCTGCCCCGCGAAGTCAAAGAAAAAGCATTATCAGAGTGGCGGCGTATGCGCAATATGTCCCCAATGTCAAACGAAGGCGGTTTGTTAAAAACTTATTTGGACGAACTGTTGGCGATGCCATGGGGCAAGAGCGACAAAACAAAAATTGATTTAGATGTTGCGCGTCAAATTCTGGACAGTGAACATTCCGGCATGAAACCGGTCAAAGAAAGAATTTTGGAACATATCGCGGTTATGAAAAAGACCGGTACCAATCGGGGCAGTATTTTATGTTTTGTTGGTGCGCCGGGTGTTGGAAAAACATCGCTGTGTAAATCTATTGCGAACGCATTGGGGCGCAAATATCATCGTATTTCTTTGGGTGGCGTTACCGATGAAGCGCATTTCCGCGGGCATCGTAAAACATACATTGGTGCCCAGCCAGGACGTATTATGGATGCGTTAAAACGCGCCAAGGCAAACAACCCGGTTATTGTATTAGATGAAATAGATAAAATGGGACGTGATTGGCGTGGCGATCCGGAATCTGCATTACTGGAAATATTGGACCCGGAACAAAACAAATCTTTCCGCGACCATTATCTAGAAGTTGACTTTGACCTGTCCAATGTATTGTTTATCGCAACCGCAAATACTTTGAATTTATCAAACGCGCTAAAAGACCGTATGGAAATTATTGAAATTCCCGGATACAGTGAAGATGAAAAAATTCAAATTGCGCGGGAACACCTGATTGAACGTGCGGCCACAGATACCGGATGGGATGTAAAAAATATCAAAATTGATGATGATGCGTTGCGACACCTGGTTCATAAATATACCGCCGAACAAGGCGTTCGTGAATTACAACGTGAATTGACCGCGATTTTACGTCGCACGTTATTGGAAAATAATGGCGAAGATGTTTACACTGAATTCACTTCAAAAAAAATAGATGAATTATTATCAGGACGTGTATCGGCCGGATTTTCAAAACGAATTGGGTTTGGTGCAAACGCATAACATAAAAGTGATATAAAAATGATTCTAGTAATAAATACCGCAGGAACAGGTTTAGAGTTTGTATTGGATAACAAATACAAATCCGTAACGGTCGAAAAACAATCTGTGGCATTACCTGTCGAAGCCGAAAAATTTTTAACCGAAAATGGTGCAAAATGGTCCGATTTAACCGCGATTGGTGTTGTCGTTGGCCCGGGCAGTTTTACCGGAATCCGCATGGGAATTGCATACGCCAAGGGCTTGGCAATGGGCCTGGGGATACCGGTGGTTGGTATAAACGCATTTGAATTATATTTTGCGGCCGCGCCTGATGCGTTTGTTGCAATCGATTCTGGACGTGGCGATTTCTTTGTGGCCAGTTCGCAACACGCACCATGCACAATGACAATCGAAGAAGTTGAAACAGAACAAATGAAATGTCCGCGCACCGTTGGACATAAACCTTTTGATTTAAAACTAGGCACCACGATTGTTCAAAACAAATTATTGCGTGGTAATATTGACCCGGTCGTTCCAATGTACCTGCGCCCCAGTTATGCCGAAGAAAACAAAAATAAAAATGCTTAATAAACTTGCCGAACTTCATAAACTCTGTTTTCCGCATCGCCCATGGTCGGCGGACGAATTTGGCGAATTAAAAAAATCTGGGTGTGAAATAGTTGCATCAGAAAACGGATTTATCGTTTGGCGCAATGTACTGGATGAATCAGAAATCATAACCATTGGTGTACATCCTGATGCGCGTGGCGCAGGGATTGCCATTGCCATGATTGGAATTATGGAAAACGAAGTTAAAAAGGTGGGCGCAACAAAAATATTTCTGGAAGTATCCACCGAAAACACGCCGGCAATAAAACTGTATGAAAAATGCGGATTTGTGCAAATTGGCAAACGCAAAAATTATTACAGTGATGGAACCGATGCAATTTTAATGCAAAAAGAAATTTAAAAGGATAAAACAAAGAAAAAACGGCGATTGCCGTTTTTTTATTCGTCTTTAACAAATTCTAAAACACGTGAATCAAAAATAACGTCACGCACCGTCAGTGGGCGCGCAATATGCATATCGGTGGCGGCACGTGTTCGCGACAATGCAACATACGTTTGTCCATGTTCAAATGCACCACGCGAAATATCAATAACAACCGCATCTAGGGTTTTACCCTGGGCCTTGTGTATTGTCATGGCATAGCCCAACATTAACGGAAACTGTTTATACGCGCCGGTTTCGTTTTCAACCAACTTATCATTTTCATCACGTGAATATTCAATCTTTTGCCATTTTTCCGGTCGCACCGATACAACATCACGCGTCTTGTTTAATAACTGAACAATAATTTCATGCGCGCCCAAACTTTGGACAATTCCCATAGAACCGTTATGCCATTTATCACCGTTTTTAACAAATACAACCAATGCGCCAACCTTTAATTCCAAATTCATTGGTGCCGGCACATCACGTTCAGAAAAATTCCCAGACAATTCACCAGTATATGAAACAACAGGTGCGGCAATTTGCGCCAGACGTTCGGCATTTATTCGTTCCGCGACCGCACGAAAAGGTGTTATCAACACAGCATTTTGACGGCGTGCATCATCCGCGATTCTAAGTGCGTTAAAAAACGGCAACACATCATTTTTCCCCGAACGCAATGCATTTAGGTTTTCCAACAATTCTGTATCGCTTTGACGATAGACCAAATCAAAATTAAAGCGAACAAAATGCGCACGCCTATAAACATTACTGTCAAAAAAATACGGTTTGTCGTGTTCGTATGCCTGGCGATAGTATGTGGATGCATCACGCGTTATGACCGGTGGTAATTGAAACAAATCACCAATGGCCACAACCTGTAATCCACCAAAAGGTTCGTTATTGTGTCGTGCACCACGCGCCAAAACATCCATTGCATCCATAACATCGGGTGCAATCATTGAAACTTCATCCAAAATCAAAATATCGGCCGTTGCCAAGATATTCCGCACGCGCGCCTTTAATTTCAAAAATTCTGGGAACACAAAATCGCGCGGTTGAATTTGAAACATAGAATGTATTGTCTGGCCCCCAATATTTAATGCCGCGACCGCCGTTGGACATGCGCACAAGACCCGTTTATGCGTGGCAGATTTAATATAGTTTATAAATGTAGATTTACCCGTACCCGCCTGACCCAGAATTAAAACATTTGAAGATGTTTTTTCAATGGTGTCAAAGGCGGTTTGCTGTACGGGACTTAAAATTGGGACAAAATCACTCATACCCGGGATATTTACACAAAAAACATAAAAAATAAAGAGAAAAGGCAAAATTTAACTTGCAACAAAAACAAAAAGAGATATAATCACCCACGTGGGTTATTAGCTCAGTTGGTTAGAGCGGAGCGCTCATAACGCTTTGGTCGTGGGTTCGAGTCCTACATAACCCACCATTTTTATCGGATAAACCGCATTGCACCGATGCGGTTTTTTTAGTATAATAATCATCATGAAAACATACGACATTATCATTATTGGCGCGGGGGCATCGGGCATATTTGCCACCGGACACATAAAAAATAAATCTGTATGCATATTGGACGCAGGTTCTCGGCCACTTCGTCGTGTTGCAATATCTGGCGGTGGCAAGTGTAATTTCACAAATATATCGGCGGACTATAAACATTATTTTGGTGAAAACCCAAATTTCACACGTTCTGCATTGGCGGTCTGGACACCAACCGACATGTTAAATTGGGCGCACAGCCACAACATAAAAATATTTGAAAAATCGCCTGGTCAATACTTTGCCCATGATGCCACAGACATTATTAACGCACTATTAAATGATGCAAATAAAACCGACATTGTATTGAACACAAATGTTTTGTCTGCAACAAAATCAAGCGATATATTTGAAATAAAAACAAACACACAAACATTTTTTGCAAAAAATCTATGTATAGCAACTGGCGGTATATCATATTCAAATATCAGTTCTGGGGACATTGGATATAAAATTGCAAAAAGTTTTGGTCATAAAATCGTACCACCCCGCCCTGCACTGTGCGGAATAAAGACAAAAATTTTTGATTCAAATTTATCAGGAATATCAACGCCAGTGGAAATAACAATTAACCGCGAAAAAATTACAGACAACATGTTATTCACGCATTGGGGAATTGGGGGACCTGCAATTTATCGAACATCTGTCCGGGATATAAACAACGGATTTACAATAAATTTATTACCAAATTGCGATATTGAAAATTTGATAACAACCCAGAAACAAATAAATGGTCGGCGACAAATAAAAACAATATTGTCACAACAAATGCCCGAACGCTTGGTAGAATTTTTGATTGGCAAAAACACAAAAAATATTGCCGATTGGACAACCGCCGAAATAAAAACATTAACAGAAAAAATGATAGTAAAAATCGCACCAAACGAATTCGAATTGCAAAAATTCGACAGTG
>CADARU010000013.1 GCA_902790415.1 uncultured Pseudomonadota bacterium
TGTCGTAACCGAACGGGTTGATGTTGATGACGAAGGCGTGTTGGATATTTATCAAAAAATCGTTGTGAACAGCGAAGGCCACAAGAAAATTGTTATTGGACGTGGTGGCACACAATTAAAGAAAATTGGAACCGCCGCCCGTCATGATATTCAAGACCAATGGGGGGTAAATGCACGTCTGCACCTGTTTGTTCGGGTGGAACCAAATTGGGAAGATATGGCGGAAAATTATACCGACCAAGGATTAGAATTTAAAAAATAAATGTTGCACACTTCGGATTTTGATTTTGAATTACCACCTGAACTGATTGCTTCACATCCGTTAGAGCGGCGCGATGCTTCGCGTATGTTGGTGGTTGATGAAAAAAATGTTGCTGATAAACATATTCGGGATTTTTTGGATTATTTGCGCCCTGGTGATGTTGTGGTGTTTAATAATTCGCGTGTGATTCCGGCACGCTTTGATGCATCTGGCCATGAAATCACTCTGCATACATCGGTAACGGATAAAGATTGGTGGGGCCTGTGCAAGAAATTTAATAAGATAAACGTTGGCGACACACTGACAATGACCGATGGCACAACACTGACCGTTATGGACAAAGATGACGAGAGTGGTTTGTTGTTGCACTTTGATTGTGAAAATGTTTTTGATGTTTTGGGGCGCGTTGGAAAAATGCCGTTACCACCATATATGAAGCGCGAGGCCGAGGTTGCCGACCAAACACGTTATCAAACGGTCTATGCCGACCCGTTGGGGTCTATGGCGGCACCAACGGCCGGTTTGCACTTTACCGATGAATTGATGGCGGAAATTGAAAAACGTGGTGCGAAAATTGTCAAGGTTACATTACACGTTGGTGCGGGAACATGGATGCCAGTTAAAACAGAAAACCTAAACGAACATAAAATGCACAGCGAGTGGTGCTGTATCACAGACCAGCAGGCCGATATAATAAACAACGCCACGCGTGTAATTGCGGTTGGAACGACAACACTCCGCACATTGGAAAGCGCTGCGCGAAATGCGGAACCAGGCAAGCGTGTCGCACCAATTTGCAGTACAACCGATATATTTATCACACCGGGGTATAAATTTCGTGCGGTTGATGTTTTGTTAACAAACTTTCATTTGCCCAAAAGTACATTGTTTATGTTGGTGTCGGCGTTTTCGGGGTTGACAGAAATGAAGAACGCATACGCACATGCTGTCGCCGAAAAATACAGATTTTTTAGTTATGGTGATTGTTGCCTGTTGTTTAAGAAAGAGTTAAACGATGATTAAGAAACAAAATGTTACAAAGGAATTAGTAAAGGCATTAGATAATCGTTTTGCTGGTACTATATTTGGTTTGGCTCGTTTTTTGGGTATATATTTTGATGAAACAGAGATTAAATATATTGAAACAAAAATGATGACTGACAAAAGTTATAGATTGATTAGTGGAAAAGCGATTGGAAAAATACCGGGTGAAATGTCTTGTCGCTCATCACAATTTTGTGAAATTTGGTTGATGAAATTTCTTGATGATTCTGATATTCCAATTGGTGTAAAATCTTTCATAGTTGGTTATATCGGACACAAGCGTGCAGAGATAAAGATTTTTTGTGGTATGGATGAGTACAATGAACGTGTACAGCAAAGATTTTTAAGTGAAAGGTGGATGGAAATATGTCGTTAAAGTTTAATTTGATTGCAACTGATGGAAACGCGCGGCGTGGGTCGGTTGAAACCGCGCATGGAACATTTCAAACACCTGCATTTATGGCGGTGGGAACGGCGGCAACGGTCAAGGCATTGACCATGGACCAGGTTCGTGCGACCGGAACCCAGGTTATTTTAGGGAATACTTATCATTTGATGATGCGACCGGGTGGTGATTTGGTTGAACAAATGGGCGGTTTGCATAAATTTAGTGGTTGGCATGGTCCGATTTTAACCGACAGTGGCGGGTTCCAGGTTATGTCGCTGTCTAATTTGGTAAAGATGAAAGAAGAGGGGGTAGAGTTTACCTCACACATTGACGGTGGAATTAAACACTTTTTAAGACCTGAAGATTCTGTGCATATTCAACATCAGTTGGATTCAAATATTACGATGGTTTTGGACGAGTGTTTACATTTGCCGACCACACGCGACCGCGCAGAAAAAAACGTTGATATGGTAACCCGTTGGGCGCGGCGCAGCAAGGATGCCTTTGTTGACCGCGATGGATATGGAATCTTTGGAATTGTCCAAGGTGCCGATTATCCCGATTTGCGTGAAAAATCTGCACATGAATTAACGGCGATTGGCTTTGACGGTTACGCGATTGGCGGCCTGGCGGTTGGTGAACCCCAAGATGTTATGTTTAATATGATTGCAACTGTTACGCCACATTTGCCAAGTGATAAACCGCGTTATTTGATGGGGGTTGGAACACCACTGGATATATTGGGTGCGGTTGAACGTGGGGTTGATATGTTTGACTGTGTTATGCCAACGCGTGCCGGTCGCACCGCCCAGGCATTTACACGTCATGGCACATTAAATATGCGCAATGCAAAACATCGTGATGATAATTCACCAATAGATGACAAGTGTGAATGTCCGGCATGTAAATTGTCGCGTGCATATATTCATCACTTGATTAAGTGTAATGAAATCTTGGGGGCAACATTACTGACCCAACACAACCTGTGGTTTTATCAAGATTTAATGCGTGATATTCGTACGTCCATAGAGCAGGGACATTTCCAAGAATTTAAAAATGAATTTATAAAAAATTATAAAGGAGAAACCGATGAGTAAAGATATAAAAAAAGCAAAAGTTGGCGATAGTAAACAAGTCAATTTGGATGGTATGCCTGCATATAAATTGAGTTTTTCTGATAAATTCTTTTTAGCGGTAGCCAAGAAAAATACAGAAAAGTTGGCATTTGTTTATTCTGTTTATTGTCCATCAGAAGGTTATATGAGATATTCTGGCTGTGCAGATGTAGAAGTTGCAACGTTTGATAATCCAGATAAAGCAGAAATTTTTTATCAAACAATATCTGAGATTATAGAAACCGAAAAAGAAATTTTACCAGAATTATACAAATGTATTGTTGATGCGAACAAGAATGCGGTTGAAAAATTTAAACGTAAATATAAATAACCAGTATGTAAAAAACTATTGCGTTTATTTCTGCATTGTTGAAAAATCTTTTTGTTAACAATAAAAGGAAGGAAAAATGCCAAAGAAAAAAGAAATCGAAGTAATCGATATGGGTGGCGCAAAAACCGTCAAGAAAAAAACAACGGTCATTACGCATGCCAAGCGTGTGTATTTAATCGTATCTGTTATCTGGTTGTGCTTTGTTGCGTGGTTTCCATTATATGTGAAATCGCATTATGCCGGCCCAATTAAAAAGTCAATAGTTGTATCAATGTTCTTTGATTTGCAACGTAATATTGTCGAACAATATGAAAAATTATTGGCGGGTATCAAGGATGCAATTAACCTGGAAAAACCAATCGGTATTGCGATTGAAAAAGTAAAACTGGTTGAAAAACAGGTTGATAAAGTAACCGATACAACGGCCAAGGCCAAAGAACAAACCGCCAAGGTAAAACAACAAACATCTGGTGTTCGTGCATTGACTGGTTTGGCAAACAAATTTGGTGTAAATACCGGTGGTGTTGATAATGCATTGGACAAAGCGGACGGTGTTGTTGATAAAGCAAATGCCGCCGTTGACAAGGTTGATAATACTGCGAAATTGGTTAACGAAAAACTGGACAAGGTTGAAAAAGAATTGGTTCGCGTTTCCCAAATAGAAGTTGATAAAATGATAGATGCCGCCATCAAGAAACAAATTGACAAGAACACTGGTGGCCTGGGGACAACTTTGTTAACAAATTATGGTATTAAACACGTTTATCCATGGCGACCATCCAGTTGGCCTGTTGCGGTAAAAATCTATAACGATTTGGAAAAATCCAACGTTGGTGTGATTCAGATTTTAACCCGTACCGTAAACAAATACTTTGGTTATGTCGCATGGGGATTGGTAATTGCGGCATGGGTTGCGGGTCTGTATATATGGTCTATGATAAATAAGAAATACAAGGCCGTAATTGCACCGTTTATCGTTTGCCCGCGTTGTGGTCACACGTTTGCTGACCGGCGTACGGCGATGAGTTTCTTGAAACTCTTGCAACCATGGAAATGGTTCTAGTCGCTTTAAACGCCCCATTTGGGGCGTTTTTTATAAAGTTTATTTTTTACTTGCAAAATGGATTTTGATATGTAAGAATATGCAACGCAAATGCGAGCGTAGCTCAGTTGGCTAGAGCGCAACCTTGCCAAGGTTGAGGTCGAGGGTTCGAGCCCCTTTGCTCGCACCAGAATTTAAAACACCCATCTGGGTGTTTTTTTATATCTGGGCAAAAGGGAATAATTTTAGCGAATTTTTCTTGCAAAAACGCGGTACAGGTGCTAGTAATTCAGTGTTTGTTTAGCAAAATATGTAACCAAAAGAAAAACAGTGGATACAGTTGTCGTTGAATCTTATCGTGGCTATAATATTATTGCCTGTATTACTTGTGGTGAAATCCAGGGATTTTACGGTGATTCCGTAACCGAAGCGACACGTTTTTATACCCCATCTGCGATAACAATGGCCGAAATAAAGACAAAGATAGACCAATCTTGGGAAATAAGAAGGCTGTGTAAAAAAACAGAGTATAAAATAAACAAAGCCAAAACAGACAAAAAAATACCAAAACCACAATATGATTTTGTTCAACAATATACTTTGATTGACCCTAAAAAATTAAAAAATGGTTATGATAAATGGGCGGGGCGTTGCTTTGTTTTGGTTGCCTATGAAAAGAATAAATATTTAATTACACGTGTCAAAATGGATACCAAGATAATTTATCCTTTCTTGATGGCATTAAAAAATGCGCCGCGTGAAATATCGGCACGACCGGAAAATCGCACTGTATCTGTTATCGATTTGAAACATGGTGCAAAAGCATACGTTTTTCCGAATTTGGATGAAACAAATAAAAATTATGATATCGTTTTTAGCAATTCTAAAAAATGTTGCCAGGATTTACCGCTGTCGTGTTTTATTACCCCAGAAATAAATATGGCTATCATGGCACAGCTAAAAATATACAGGTAAACATAAAAAACAAAGAAACCGGCAAAACTGCCGGTTTTTTATGTTATAGAATTTTTTTCTTGTTATGAAATGTTTGTATGTGTTACATTAGTGTTGTCATGATGAATTGTCATGATGTGGTGTAGTGACCACGAACTTTTGGTGTCCTTTGTGACAAAACTTCCAACCTGTGTTTGGTTGGAGGGGACGAATATATTGAATAAATCCACTATTTCCCAAAAGTTATAGTCACTAACCTCCAACCGCTTGTATTTCATGGCGGTTTTTCTTTTCGAGGGGCAAAAGGGAAGTGCGACTTTTTTTTGTTTTTTTATTGGTTTTAAGTATGGTATCAACACATGTACATGCCTGGACTTTACATGTCGGAAATTTAGTGTTTCCGGTATCTAATGAAAAAACAACCAGTCCGGCAATTAGTTTTAAATTTGCTAGCGGTGACATAAATTATGTTAGTTTACTGCCTGTGAAATTATCGAATTCTTTACATGTGAAACATCAAAACAAAGTTTATTCTGCGTATGACACTTCAAATTTTTATGATATACAAAATGGACAATTGTTATCGGCAAATGAAAACATATCTGTTCAGGGGTTGGCTGGCGTAATTAATACTGGTTTCTATCCAAACCAAGATACACGTGTCGAGGCAAAATATACAAACAGCACATTAAATACAAAGCTTTGGGTGTTCAATGCGGGAAATTATTATGGGGTGCAAAATTTTAGCAATTCTGTGGTTGGGATTAGTATGTATTATAACAGTACAAACTATAGGTATGGCCCTGGTGGATATTTGCAAAATCAAACGTTTTGGATTGATATGAATAAAAATTCGTTAAAGGCGCGTTGCACACGTTATCCAGATTGGACCACCAAAACAGCACCGTATGTAAATTTTCAATCGGATGTTCCGTTACAAATTTTTCCCGGCAGTACCGCAAATACATCGTTTAAAGTGTATTATTTAAAAATCTATGATAACGGTGTTTTGGTTCGTCATTTTGTTCCTGTATTTACAGGACTGCAAATAGGTAATTATGTTGTGCCGAAAAATGGAATGTGGGATATTGTTGAACAAAGATTTTATCCGCCCGAAGGGGGCACATTAACGTTTAATGGTGCGGGTGTTTCTTTTTGATGTCCAAATACTTTTTTATGTTTTCTTTGAATTGTTCGCGCAAGGCATCCGCAATAAAGCATTCGTTACAATTTTCTGCATCGCATTTATTTCCGCATGCCTTTGATGGAAAATCACCAGAATCATAAGTGTATTTTTCGCCCTTGATTGCATATTCGCCCAACCAGTGTCTAAATAATTCCGGGTATTGTGGCATTTTTCCTAATTCGTTTAACAAATACGAAAATCTTTGAATTTCCGCTAATTTGTATTTTTGCACCATTTCATGGCGATTTATTATATTTGATAAAGTGTTTTCATGACGGTTATAAAAATATGTGGCATCTTTGACCGTTGCGACTTTATCTGCATATAATACCGCCAACATGCAAAATAATATATCTTCATCCAATTTCATATTTGCCAAAAAGCGCAGATTATGCGTGTCCAACATTTTACGACTGTACAACGCAAAGTTCGCATTTTCACGTGTGTCGGCAATGCGCATAATTGTTTCTTTGTCTTTTCGGTCCGGGCCGTATAACGCATTGGTGTCATAAACTTGGCGAATAGAATAAGATTCTGTTAAATTTATTGTAATTTTGCCACCGAACACAACATCTGCATCGTTGATTTTCGCCGCCTGTAACATGTTTGTAAAGTAAGTGTCGGAAAAGTGTTTCGATTGAAACTGTGTGGGAAAATCGTATGCCCGCTTGGTTCCCATGTTGCCGATTTTTCTTTCCCTTGTGATACTTTTGAAATATTCATCAAATGCATCGACTTTTAATCCAACCATGTCATCACAATCAACAAAAGTAACATATTGCCCATGTGATGCGGCAATGCCGTTGTTGCGTGCGACCGATACACCGCCGTTTTCTTGATTTATTACATGAATATTTTTATGCGCATTTGCATAATCGGTAACAATTTTTTTTGTGTTATCTGTTGAGCCATCGTTAACAACAATGATTTCATATTTGTTCACATCACGTTGACGTAATACACTGTCCAAACAGCGACCAATATATTCTTGGCCGTTATATACAGGGATAATAATAGAAAGTTCTGTTGTATTCATACTTAGTATTATAGACAAAATATAAATAATGTCAAGTTTAAATTATCTTTTATTTATTGAAACGGGTGTGCGGGTTGGGTATAATCCATCGTGGTTAAAAGGGGATTGTTATGACGCAGATTTTACCAGAAGTTTACTTAGATTATTCTGATATTTTAATCAGACCAAAAATGGGAATAAATCTTAATTCGCGGCGCGATGTTGATTTAGTGCGTACCTTTAAATTCAAACATGGTCAAACCAGAACGGGTTTAGGGGTTTTTAATGCGAACATGGCGACAGTTGGAAATTTTTCTGTTGCGTCTAAATTATTGGCGCGCGGAATGTTTGCGACACTTCATAAGCATTACAGTGCGGATGAAATCGGTACGTTTTTTAATTCTTGTCGCGCCCAGAATATTCCACTGGATAATTTATTCATAACAATCGGGTTGAAAAATTCGGATACAGAAATACAAAAACTAAAAGAACTGGAATCCAGGTATGGTTGGACCGCACCACGCAATATATGTATAGATGCACCAAATTTTTATATTCAAAAGGCGTTGGATGTGTTGATGCGTGTTCGTCATGAATTCCCGGACAGTGTGATTATGGCGGGCAATATCGCAAGTGGTGATATTTGCTTAAAATTGTTAGATTATGCCGATATTATAAAGTGCGGCATCGGCAGTGGTTCTGCGTGTTTGACCCGAAAACAGACCGGGTGCGGAACACCAATGGTGTCTTTGATTGTGGAATGTGCGGATATTGCGCATTCTGTAAACGGGCATATTTGTGCCGATGGTGGTATTGTTGATATTGGCGATATATGCAAGGCACTGTGCTTGAACGCGGACTTTGTTATGGCGGGTGGAATGTTTGCCGGCACCGATGAAGCCGAAGGCGACATAATTGAAAAGCATTATGAAACAAATGAAATTGTTGACGGCGCGCACGTTATTCAAACCCGCTGTTTCAAGGCATATTATGGTATGTCATCGGAATATGCAAACAACAAATTCGCCGGTGGGATGTCAAATTATAAAACATCCGAAGGCCGCGAATTATTGATTCCTTATACTGGGCCGTTGGACAAAATCTTGCAAGACATAAAAGGCGGAATCGCATCTTGCTGTACATATATTGGTGCGACATCGGTCAAGCATTTGTCCAAATGCGCAACCATAATCCAGGTTCACAACCAACTAAATAAAGTGTTTGAAAAATATTCGGTGTAAACACCCGCCAGGGTGTTTTTTGTTTGACCACAATGTCTTGTTTTTGGTGCGTTTTTGTGGTATAATTACGGCATCAAAAACAAAGGGGATTGTGATGCCAAAAAAAACTTTTCGTGATGCGGTAAATGTACCACACAAAAAAATCGGGGAAAAAATCAAAAAAATCAAAAAAAATAAACGCCCAAAAACCGGTGGCGACAAGGCAAAAAAAATCGGAAAAATTGCCGGCCTGGTGTTATTAGAATTTATTACATGGGTGATAAAGTACGGCGTGTTTGATAATCAAATTACACGTAAGTTAGAAGATGTTTACGCAGAAATGAAAATCGGCAAAAATAAACAAGGCCAAAATAAAAAGTTTTCATCATGGATAAAAAAACATCCTGAATTTAGTTCCTATATGACATATTGGTTGGCAATCTTGATGGCAATAGGTGTTGCCAAAGGTGGAAAATTCGTCCAAGAAAAATGGAACGAAAGAGCAGACAGTAAAAAGGAATATAAAATAACAGAAGAAACAGCCGAATTCAAAAATATTAAACTTGATGTAAAATCGGAAGATTTTGATGATGTTTATGATCAATTAGAAGATTTGGCGGTTGGCACTGCGGTTTGTTGGTTGGAAACTTATCGTGAAAAGCCGGTACAACAATTTGGTGAAGATGTTTACACACGTGGTTGGGGAATGACTCATTCGCTAGATAAAAATGGACACATGTTTATTCGTAATTGGGTAAAAGACGATAAAAAAAATGGACGAAAGGCACACAAACCCGTGGAAACACAATCCAAAGATGACGATTTCGAAGAAAGCGAGATGTACGTCAGAGATTATATATTGGATGCAATTAAAGTGAACATGACTCGCACTATAACATTAAATGAATTAGTTGGTATAATTGGTGCGGGTTATCAGTTACCGGGACATGTCAAGGATATTTGTATAAAGTTAAACAGCGCGAAAACCCCACAAGAAATAGTTGATGCGTTTTATGTAAAAAAAGAAAAGTACAAAGGTACAACAAAGCGCAGATATGTTTGTGGGCTTTTTGCGGCCGGGTTCCTTACCTTTGAAGACGTTTTGAATTTAGATATTGATGCTTTTTATGGTATTTCCGAAGAAGACGACTACAAACAAATCATAGAAAACGGCCATTTCAAAACAGATGAAAACACAATTAACGATGTTAAAGCGATGAAAAAGCCGGCGCGTGGCAGTGTCAGAAATATGTTAAATTCGTTCGCCACAGGTAAAGAAGTGTTAAAAATGATAGAATCTGGCCATGTAACGATAAATAAAAAAGATGAAGCATATTATACGGCGTGTAGTTTAGATTTACAGGCACTTGATGCATTTAAACAGGAAAATTATGAAGAGGCGTTGGATTTATGGCAAGATGCACTAGAATTACAACCAACTGATGCCCAAATAATGGATAATATGGTGGCGGCATACATAAAAAATGAACAGTATAATATGGCATTGAATATGGCGGCCAAGATTATTAACGGTGGTTATACCAAACAATTCAAAACCGCATATTATAATATTGGGCTTGCATACGAAGGCCTGGGTCAGATTGAAAATGCGTTGGGCGCATATAAAAAGGCAAAAGAATACGGAAATGAATCGGCGGATAAAAAAATCTCGGAATTACAGGGTACGGTTCGACTAGACAAAAGAAACGCATATAAGCAGGGAACACAACGCATCAATGCCAAGGCGCATAATGTGATTAAACATACCCCACAAAAGCGCAACATGGCATAATAGGGCGCGCTTACCCGTCACCCCGCAGACGTGCGGGGTCCAGTGCGCAAGCACCTGCGCCGGTATGACGAAGAGTAAAAAAGCCGGTATGACGATTCGCAGGAATAATAAAACAACCGGGGGTAAATGCCCCCGGTTTTAAAATAATATTTTTGTTGCAAATCTATTGTTGCATATACCACGTCCAGTTACCTTGGGACGTGCCTGTGTTTTGTAAAAGTTGTCCCATACTAACGCACCCATACGCATCACAGAATTGAGTAGTGTCGTTGGAATAATGACATTGTCTAGGACTGAATGCACCATCGGTTGTTTGCGCAAGGTTAAGACCAGAATTTGGATTGTCAGGATTATTAAATTTAAACGTTGTCATCCCCGCATAACAGGGGTGACAGAATTCTTTTATTTTATTCCACAAATCCGGCCTTCCTGCTGTTGAATACCAGTTGCACTCGTTCCTAGATGAAAACGTATCATAATTCCAATTTTCCAAGACACATTCTTTTTGTTGTCCGGTGGGGAAACGATGGCATCCATCACTGTAATACCCCTGTGCAACAGAAATACATCTTTGTTCGTTTTGCGAAACATTCAGAAAACCCATATATCCGGCCTTGCAAGATTCGCATATCCAATTTTTGGCATTGTTAGAATTTAAATATTTGATAAACGTATATTCCACAGAATTTTGGTTGCCTTGATTTTGATATGTGGACAGGGATTGCGTCGTTATTTGGCCGTTTTGACTAACGGTTTCGTCTGAAATATTACACACATAGTAATTATTATCTAAAGAGAATTCTTGCGAAGTGGTATAATGTCGTGTACGATTACATATGGCGGAAGTTGATTCGTTTTCCCATCGTCCGTTATTGGCATTCCAAATCAAATACCGGTCAGAAATCCAATCGCTGAAAGAAGTTGCGTCATCTGTATTATTAGTGTGGTACCACTTGAACTGGTTACAACTCATTTTATTTGCATAGCATTTTGTATTAGCGGTATATGTTTCATCAACGGTGCTGGCTTCCATGTGATAACCGGCGATGTCGAGGGTATTGTTGCTCCCTTCCCCGATATCATATTGGTTGCTGGCATCGGGACAGGAAACCCAATGATGTGCGGCATTGCCTTTGTAAGTATAGTTGGTACCATTAAGATTGATTGTTGTGTTATTGTCTGTTCCGTCCCGATAATATTCGCGGCAGTTTGATTCTGTATCCGTTCCATTGCTTTTGGTGCAAGATACTTCGCGGTAACATTCGTATTTTGATTTCGCACCGATGGTACATGCCGTTGTTCCAGCAATTGTTTCACAAACTTGATCAGAATATGGAAACGCGCCATTGGTATCGCTAATGTCCGCACAACAATATTGTTTTTGATCACCTGGACAATAAGCACCCTCAGAACATGGCAAACATTGATTACCCGCGGGACCATCCCCAGAAAGACAATATTTGCCGGGTGTTTCACAGTTCGTACAATTTGTGAAATTGGTGGATTGGCATGTTGTCGATTCATCGGCAAACGCCGGTATTGTTAACAAACAAAACAACAAAAACAAAACTCTCATTTCTTCCCTTTGGATAACCTTGTTAATGTTATTCTAGAAAAAATTTTATCTTTTTGTCAATAAAAACCGGTGGGACAAAAGCCCCACCGGAATATGATTAGAATAATAAATTCATTAGTGTTGATAAAAACGTGCAATATCATATCCCATCATTTTAAAACGAATACTATCAAGCTCTGCCATACCAGCGCCTGGAAAATCGACACTAGGTAATTGTGCCCCCCCCTGGCGTGATACAAAAATCGTGCCAGAACCTTTTACTTTATCCGAATACTTAAAACGTTTTTCAACACTATCACAAACGGAATGAAACACATTCGGTGTCCAACTATTTGTGGAATAATCGTTTTCTAAATATAAATTTATCGTTTTTACGTCAGATTGAGTTGCATATTTTTTTATTGTATCCATATGCATATTATCCCAACCTTTTCCCCAATTAAAACTGATGTTAATCGTTTTTGTTGGTTCGGGTTGTGGGTCAGGTTCCCTGTGGCATGATGCGGCCATTGTTAATGTACCAATCAATGCGGTCGGAATAACGCGTAACAACCACAATTTCAAAGCAGATGGTTTTTTGTTGTTTGTTTTCATAATAAATCCTTTCGTTTGGTTCATAATAAATATAGTGCAAAAAACACAGTTTGTCAAGGTGTAAATAATAATTTGATTTTTATCTGGTCCGGTGTTATCCTAAACACCCTATGAAGGGATGTTATGTCAAACACTACAAAGAAAGCATTTAAAAAACTGGTCGGTTATTCGGGGATATTATTCTTTTTCTTGGCGGCGGGGATGTTGTATTGGCAACTGCGCAACTATTCGTTTATGGATATTGCACGCGCAATCGTTGGTATTCCTTTTATTAACCTGGTCGCGGCATCGGTCGCGTGTTTGGCGGGGTATGTTGCGCTGGCACTGTATGATTTTTTGGCATTAAAGTATGTCGGTGCCGGGGACAAAATTGCGTGGTGGAAATGGATGCTGGCCGGGATGTTGGGTTTCGCAATCAGTAATAATGCCGGTCATGCGGTGGTTTCGGGCGGTGCAATTCGTTACCGGTTATATACGCGCTGGCGGATTCGTGGCGGCGATATTGTAAAAATTGTAACAATAAATGGTTTTACATATTTCTTGGGGTGTGCGGCAATCGCGGTCGCGGGATATTTTTTAATTCCATCTGATATTTTTTCACAATCTTTTGGGGTCAGTGTTGGGTTAAATACATTATTTATATGCTGTTTGGCGGCATTGTTGGCATATTTCGCAATAACTGTATTTTTTCGCAACAAAAGTATTAAAATCGGGCAATTAAAGTTTGATATTCCGTCCACACGTATGGCTTTTATGCAAACCCTGTTGGGCATAACCGACAGTGTTTTGGCCGGTTTGGTGTTGTATTTTTGTCTGTATCCATTTGTTCATATTCCGTTCGGGACATATATCGGACTGTTTGTTATTGCGCAAACCACTGGTGTATTTAGCCAGGTTCCCGGCGGTATCGGCGTGTTTGAAAGTATATTCTTGTTGGCGTTGCCGGAAAATGCGGACAAGGCATCTGTGTTCGGCGCGCTGTTGGCATACAGAATTATTTACTATGTTTTGCCGTTAATTGGTGTGGGCGGATTGTTCTTTATCTATGAACGTTGGTTGCGCGCACGCATGAAACGTTGGCTAAACGAGGCGAAACAAAAGATGCCGCATTTTTCAATCGGAAAAAATAAAATCCAGAAATAAAATACCTTGCCTGGGGCAATATACCATGTTATACTTGACACCGGTATATTAAAACGGGGTTATAATAAGGTGTTTGTTTTACCGCTATTTTCTTTAATTCGTATGACACTGATTGGTATCGCGGTGTTATCCCTTGGCATGGGCTTGGACGCCCCACGGGGACGAATTATTGCCCACAAATATGCCCTTAACATAAAAGGATTACTAAATGTCAAAGAAGATATATGTGGACGCAGTCCACCCGGAAGAAACCCGCGTTGTGGTCGTAGATTCTGCAACAGGTCGTGTTTCTGATTTTGACGTTGAAACCACCACAAAACCCCAGATAAAGGGTAATATTTATCTGGCCAAGGTTATTCGGGTGGAAGCGTCTCTGCAGGCGGCATTTGTTGACTATGGTACGGGTAAAAATGGTTTCTTGCCGTTTTCGGAAATTCATCCTGACTATTACCAGGTTACACCAGAACAAAAGAAAAAATTGTTGGAATTGGCACATGCCAATATCGTTGATGATGACGATGACCCCAATGACGAAGAAGACGAAGTTGCCGATTACGATGATCGCAGTGCCGGCGAAGATAACAAAGAATTTACAAAACGTGCACGCGAATTCAAAATACAAGACGTTATAAAACCAAAGCAGATTCTGTTGGTCCAAGGTGTCAAAGAAGAACGCGGCCAAAAGGGCGCATCTATGACAACTTATTTGTCGTTGGCGGGACGTTTCGCGGTTCTGATGCCGAATTCCAGAAAACGTAACAGTTACGGTATTTCTAAAAAGATTTCTGACAAGGCCGAACGTGCGCGCCTGCGTGAAATCTTGCACACGTTAAAGATTCCCAAGGGTATGACCGTTGTATTGCGTACGGCGGCATTTGGTGCATCGGCGGCAGATATTTCTGGGGACTATGATTACCTGGTAAATCTGTGGAACGAAATTCGCAAGACAACATTGGAATCTGTGGCACCGGTAACAATTCATACCGAAGATTCTTTGTTGCGGCGTGTCGTGCGTGATTTCTTGGGCGATAAAGAAGATGTTTTAACCATCCAAGGCGAAGAGGCATACGATGCCGCAAAAACATACTATCAACAAATGTACGGCAAGGCACCACGTAAACAGGTCGTTTTGTACAAAGACCCTGCGGTTCCTTTGATGGTCAAGGCCGGGGTTGAAAAACAACTGGAAGGATTGCATGGGCCGTATGTTCAATTACCGTCTGGCGGTTCGTTGGTTATAAACCAGACCGAAGCGATGGTTACGATTGACGTTAATTCTTCACGCGCAATCAAGGAAAAAGATATTGAACAAACCGCACTGAATACAAATTTAGAGGCGGCCGAAGAAATCGCGTTACAGTTGCGCTTGCGTGATTTGGCGGGTATTGTCGCAATCGACTTTATCGATATGGAAGAAGAAAAAAACAACCGCAAATTGGAAATGAAAATGCGCGAAGTTATGAAACACGACCGCGCCCGGACCCAGGTTGCAAAAATAAATGCATTTGGTGTGCTGATGTTGTCGCGTCAACGCCTGCGCAGCAGTTTTATTGAATCTTCCTATGTCGCGTGTCCGCATTGTATGGGGGCCGGTGTCGTGCCAAGTATTCAAACCGCATCTATTATCTTGTTCCGTCATTTGCAAGAAAAACTGTTGGCAAAAAGTGCCCAGAAAATCATTATGACGGTTCCAACAGATATTGCGGTTTATATCTTGAACCATAAACGCGCAGAATTGACCGCGATGGAAAATGAATTCGAAACAGAAATCGTCATTGTCGGCGATGACAGTTTGATGAACATTGACCAATACTCGATTCAACGCGTGGCACCCGAACAAAATAAAACAGACGATTTGTTGATGGCAAACGCGCCATCTACGGATGCAAAAAAGAAAAACGCCCAACATACGGAAGCAAAAAAGACAACGATGAACGCGCCGCGCCGGCCGCGTAAAAAAACGCAAAAGGGCAAAAAACCAAGTTTATGGAAAAAGTTGGTCGGCTAATGCGAATCCCCGTTTTTATACGGGGATTTAATTTACCCATTGCATATAGCGTAAAAAACGCCGCAAACTAAGTTCTTTGACCCCGATTGTGCGTGCGATGTGCGCGCGTGGCATATTCATGTTTAACATATCGCGAACCTTGTTGGTGTTTTCGGGTATCCATAATTTGTTGACTTCTTGACCGTATGGGCGGCCTAATTTGTGCCCACGTGTGCGCAGGTTATCCATCGCCGCTTTGGTCCGTTGGCTAATAAGATTCCTTTCTATTTCCGCGCTTAGCCCAAATGCAAACGCCAAAACTTTGCTTTGAATATCGTTGCCCAAATGATAGTTTTCTTTGATTGTCCACACCTGGCAACTTTTGTTCATACATGTTTCCAAGATTCTCATTACTTCCAACATGGAACGCCCCAGACGTGATATTTCACATGTGATTAAAATATCATCTTTTTTTAATCTGTTTAATACGGTACCCAATCTTCGTTTTTTTAGGGGTTGTCGTGAAGATATGGTTTCTTGAACCCAAAAGTCAATTTCGCATTGGTGTCGCATTGCAAAATTACTTATTTCAAATTTCTGATGTTCACAGGTCTGTTTGGGTGAACTGACCCGAATGTATCCTATAACTGACATTTTATACTCCTTGGTTTTTTGTTAATATAAAAAAACCGGGCATTGGGCCCGGTTGCGCGTCTGTTATAAATGTTTTTCAGCCGTTTGCAAGGGATTTTTATATGTTTTATAAACAAAAAAAACACGCCATAGGCGTGCAAAATGAATTTTCGTGGTGGGTTATGTAGGACTCGAACC
>CADARU010000014.1 GCA_902790415.1 uncultured Pseudomonadota bacterium
ACAACATTGTCTAATAGTGCAGATAAAGTTCCTGTATCTTCGGTTGTTACATCTGCTATTAGCACAGCGACCAATGATATGGCAACTCAAACTTGGGTTTCAACTCAAATCACAAATAACTCGGTAAACCAAATCCAATCTGGAAGCACTCCAAACACTATCAGCGTTGATGGTACGGATGTTGCTGTTACTGGTTACGCTGTAGATAGTTCTTGTACAGCGGGCACACCATGTGCGTTAGTTGATGTCAACGGCACAAAAACATGGTTGGGTATGGCGATATAATATCGTTATTAACCACGAAACAAAAACACCCCCAGATAAAAATCTGGGGTGTTTTTATTTTATAAATATATAATTATTTCTCTTCATCATCTTTGCCCAGGCCGATTGTGTTTTTTACCGGGGTGATGATGGTCTTTTTCGCACTGTCTAATGTTCTGATTAATGCGCGGCGGATTTTGCCCGATATGGTCATGGGCAAGCTGTCCACAAATTCGATAACACGTGGATATTTATATGCCGCGGTACGATTGCGAACATGGTCTTGTAATTGACGGACCAAAATATCGTTGCCTTGGAAATACTTGTTCAAAACAATGGTCGCTTTGACCGCCTGGCCACGTGATGGGTCGGGGATGCCGGTAACCGCAACCTCGCGTACCGCCGGATGTTCCATTAGGACACTTTCAACCTCGAACGGGCTGATACGATAACCGGATGATTTAATCAAATCATCGTTACGGCCGACAAACCAATAATAACCGTCCGCATCACGATATGCGACATCGCCGGTATGATAGTATCCGTCACGAAATGCCTGGGTCGTTAATTTTTCATTTTTATGATATTTTTGGAACAAACCAACCGGACGGCCATTTTCCAGTGATATACAAATTTCACCAACCGAACCATCGGGAACCGCGCGACCACCCTCGTCTAATAATTTTATATCCCATCCGGCCGCCGGCATACCCATGCTGCCCGGTTTGGGTTCTATCCACTGATTAGTAAATAATTGAACACATGTTTCGGTTTGGCCGAATCCTTCGTGTAACTTAATCCCCGTCATATCGTAAAAACGTTCGTAAACCTCTGGATTTAATGCCTCGCCCGCGACATCAGCCTTGGTCCAATGGGACAAATCATATTTTGATGCATCCGCATGGATTAACATTTTATAAACCGTCGGCGGCGCACAAAACGATGTTACGTGATTCTCTGAAATAACATGCAATAAATCATGCGCGGTGAAAATGCCACTGACATCAAAAATAAACACAACCGCACCAGACAGCCATTGACCGTACATTTTACCCCAAGAACACTTTGCCCACCCCGATTCAGACAACGTAAAATGTATGTCGTTATCATTAAGGCGTTGCCAAAACATGGCGGTATTTATATGCCCCAACGGATACGCAAAATTATGTGCAACCATTTTCGGCAAATCTGTCGTTCCACTGGTAAAATAAATTACCATAGTGTCAGTATTTTCGTTCGGGACACGTTCAAAAACAGTCGGCATTTTGTCCAACGAATCGGCAACTTCTACATTAGAAATTAACTGTACATCCGAATCGCCAATCGCAGTTTTAATTTCATTTACAATATGGCCGTCATCAAATGCGATAATCGCGCGACAATCCGCGGTATCTATGCGATATTTAATATCTTCGGCCTTTAATTGGTTGGTTGATGGGATTGGAATAATTCCAACCTTGTGCATAGCCATCATCAAAATCCAATATTCCCAACGACGACGCAAAAACAGCAACACTGTATCGCCACGTTTTAACCCACGCGATGTCAGGAAATTTGCCGCCGCATTAGACATTTCAGATAACTGTTTAAACGTAAAATTCCGCTTTTCCCCACTATCATCGACCCAAATTATTGCCAATTTTTCGGGGGTTTCGCGCGCAATTACATCAACCACATCGTATGCAAAATTAAAATTATCAGGCACAATTGGACGTGCGTTTTGCAAATAATCCTGGTAATTTTCAAACGTAGATTTAGATAAAAATCGTGTTGCAAACATGTTTCTGTGCCTTTGGTTTTATAAATTTTAATCACAAGGAATTTTGCAATATTTATTCAAAAAAACAAGAAAAAATATAAGCTTTCACCAATTTTTTTAATAATGCTGTAAAAAAGTGTTGCAAAAGAAAAACTGTGTTCTATAATCGCCATTGCTTTCATAAGAAAGTTTTGTTTGTTGTTTGTAAAATCGGAGTATAGCTCAGTCTGGTAGAGCGCTACGTTCGGGACGTAGAGGTCGTAGGTTCGAATCCTGTTACTCCGACCAGTACATGGAAATCGCCGGTTTATCCGGCGATTTTTATGTACCTTGGACGGAGTTATCATGATGAGAACCGTAGGTTCGACAACAAGTAAATTTTGCAAGTAAAACACAGCAAAATTGTTACGGTTGCCCCGCAACCGGCACAATCTTGTGCCGCGTGAGGGAATCTGTCACGAAGACCAGTACATGGAAATCGCCGGTTTGTCCGGCGATTTTTATGTACAAAAAAACACAGATTTTATTTACTGCGTTTATTCTTTTCGAAAACTTTTTCCATTACAACATACGACATATCTTTTATATCCTGGATTTTGGTGGAATTGAAAAAATCTGACAATTCTGGCCAATTCCAAGAATATTTACCATTATCAGCTGGCCGCCAATAAAACGTTTCAATATTAAAATGGTTATCCATATACATACAGCACATCTTTAAACAATATGACCTGTTACCGCAAAAAATGCACATGCCACAATTCCCCGTGTTGCCACGGGGAATTGCAACCAAGTTTTCATTAAACCATTTCGTTTTTTGTTTAACTACTTTTTGTGAAAACATTTTTATGCAACTTTTTTGATAACCAATGATGCGTTCGTGCCACCAAATCCAAAGGAATTTGATAATGCAACATTAACCGGACGCTTTTTCGCAACATTTGGAACCAAATCAAAATCACCAACCTCTGGCACAGGATTTTCCAGATTAATTGTTGGCGGAACAATTCCATCACGAATCGCCAATGTACAGAATATCGCTTCTACTGCACCGGCCGCACCCAAAAGATGCCCCGTCATAGATTTTGTTGATGACATACATGCGTTTGTACCGGCAAACAAATTTTTAACCGCCGCCAATTCACCTAAATCACCCAAGCCGGTTGAAGTACCATGCGCGTTGATATAGTCAACATCCGCCGGTTTTAATCCGGCATCATTTAATGCCGCCATCATCGCACGCGCACCACCTTCGCCATCAGGTGCCGGCGCAGTAATATGATGTGCGTCACCGGACAAACCGTAACCGGCAACTTCGCCATATATTTTTGCACCACGCGCACGCGCATGTTCATATTCTTCCAGCACCAATATACCGGCACCTTCGGACATAATAAACCCATCACGATCTGTATCCCATGGACGCGATGCACGCTGAGGTTCATCGTTACGTGTGCTTAGTGCCTTCATGGCCGAAAATCCTGCGACACCAATTTTACCAACCGCGCCTTCACAACCGCCACAAATCATAATATCGGCATCACCATGCTGAATTAAACGTGCACCCTCGCCTATGCTGTGCGCACCAGTTGCACAAGCAGTAACCAGCGCAACATTTGGCCCCTTGAAACCATATTTAATAGAAATATGTCCCGCCGCCATATTAATAATGCACTTTGGGATAAAGAAAGGACTGATATGGCGCGGACCACCGTTTGCCAATTCAATGCAATTTTCATAAATAGTGTTCAAACCACCAATACCACTGCCAACCGAAACACCAATACGATTTTTATCACCATCGTATGTATCCAATCCTGCATCACGAACCGCTTCATCCGCGGCAACAACACCATACAAAATGCATTTATCCATTTTGCGTTGATCACGTGGTTCAACAACCGCATCCGGATTATACATCCCCGGTTCGGTACCACGTACCGGCACCCCCGCAATTTGGCACGCCAAATCAGATGCATCAAATTCATCTATCTTTCTAATACCAGATTTTCCAGAAACAACATTTTTCCATGCGTATTCCAAACCACAGCCCACAGGCGACACAATTCCCATACCTGTGATAACAACTTTTCTCATGATAATAATCCTTTATAAGGTTAAACTACGCCGTATGATAGTATATTTTTAAGGAAAAATACAGAAAAAAAATCCGCCGCACATAATAATTACAAATGCGACGGATTCAACTAATCTATAACACTAAAACTTATGCAGCTTTCTTGGCATGCGCATCAATGAATTTAACAGCATCGCCAACAGTTGCCAATTTTGCAGCTTCTTCATCAGGAATTGTGATATCAAATTCTTTTTCAACTTCCATAACGAATTCAACAACGTCCAAAGAATCCGCACCCAAATCGTTAACAAAAGCCGCCTTTTCGGTGATTTTCGCTTCATCAACGCCTAATTTTTCTGCAACAATTTTTTTAACTTTTTCAAAAGTTGACATTTCATATCCTTTATTTAGGTTAACTTTTAGTCATCATTAATGACGTTCATGGGTAAAAGGTATCATTTTATTGTTACCCTGTCAAGAAATTATAACAAATGATAACAAAGCATCGTTTTATGCAACCGTTAACATTTCGTCCAACAAATCGTTCATATTTTGGCGCAAATCTTCTTTATCACCCGCCCAAACCAAACGACGTGTTAAAAATTTATAAACATCATCCATAGTTACATCTGGCACACCTGCATCGCGCGTAACACGTTCCCATGCCAATCGCGGATCGGTCAAATGCCCATGACCACGACCAGGAAAAACCCAGTAACCATCTTGGGGGAAATCTTGCAATAACACAACCGCCCTGTCCGACAAAGGTTGTTCACCCCACATATAACGGTTAAAATCCAAATCTTCCCACTGCATAGAAAAAATTTGTGTTTTTGTCGCAAACCCATAAATCAACATCAAAAAAGCCGCCCGCATTGTTTGATTTTCACATTTGTTTATTGCGTTCACCAATTTATGCAAACCATGTTTATTCAGTGGCCGAACCCGACGATTTTGTTCCGGTTTTTTCACATTATATACGGGGTTATCTTTGCGATATCCACTGTCAATAGCAAACCTAAAAATACTCTGCAACAATTCTTGCATGCGCACCGCGATTGCCGGTCCTTTAATACTTGAAATAACCGCTTGAATATCCTCAGATGTTATATCACCGATGTTTTTATCCATCAAACCCACCAAGTGTTTATTTATTGCGCGCATCAATTTATCATAAGAACCCACACTGCGATGTACACGTTTTTTCAAATACAGTTCTAAAAAATCTTTAAATAAAATCTTTTTTCTTTTTACCGGAACTTTACGACAGGCATCTTCCAGAACCCGGGTAACCGCATCACGCGCATATTCAATATCAACATCAGGATAATTACCAATGATAACACGTTTATCACGCCCATTTATACGTTTACGAACAAAGAACGTTTTTATGCCACGACTGGTTATATACATGCGCAACCGCGGATCGGACACATCTTGAACAACATCAAAACCCCGCGCCGGCGGAATCAAGTTATCCAATATATATGGATTAAAAAAGAACTGATGTGCCATGGCAACACCCCTTTTTTTTATTTATTCTTTTTTTTGAACAAATTCTTTATAAATTCCTTTTTATTCTTACACGCAATATTATATGCCTGACGTGCTTCTATAAATTTTGCATTTTGTTCCCATTTCGGACACCCTTTGTTCCAACAAACCCTATCATCACAAAAATCATCACAAAATTCTACATAATCCACAGGATCGGCAGGCATACGATAAATACCCCACAAAAGAGGCATCCGATAAAGATTCACACAAGAACAAATTGAATTGTCGGTGTCATTTAAAAAACCGTGCACAGAAGTTACCTTTAAAGTTGCCTGTTTCAAATCTTTTTTTGTTTTGTATAATTGTTTTGTTAAATCAATATATTGCTTAATAACCGACATTTTTTACCTTTTTATTTTATACTTTCAGAGCGTTAATAAATGCAGATTGTGGTATTTCTACATTACCAAAAGTCCGCATACGTTTTTTTCCCTCTTTCTGCTTCTCCAACAATTTTCTTTTACGTGTGATATCGCCACCATAACATTTTGCGGTAACATCTTTGCGATATGCCGCGATTGTTTCACGCGCAATAATCTTGCCACCAATCGCCGCCTGGAGTGGAATTTTAAATTGATGACGCGGAATCAAATCTTTTAACTTTTCAACAATGGTGCGACCACGTTTTTCGGCGGCACTGCGATGACACATAAAAGATAAAGGTTCAACATTTTCTTCATTAACCAATATAGATACCTTGACCAAATCAGATGGTTGATAACCACAAATCGCATAATCAAATGATGCATATCCCGAAGAAATAGATTTCACCCTGTCATAAAAATCAAAAACTATTTCCGCCAATGGCAATTTATAAACCAAAACCGCCCTGTTACCAACATAAGAAATATTTTCTTGGATACCGCGGCGTTCCGTACACAGCGACATAATTCCGCCAATATATTTTTCCGGCAGCATTATCGTTGCACGCACCCAAGGTTCTTCTATAGATTCTATTTTTGTAATATCTGGCATATCCGCAGGATTTTCCAAATCGACAACTTCACCATTTCGCAAATGAATTTTATACAACACACTTGGAACTGTATTTATCAAATTCAAATTAAATTCACGCGCCAGACGTTCACTGATAATTTCCATGTGCAACAAACCCAAAAAACCACAGCGCAACCCAAAACCCAACGCCGAAGATTTTTCGGTTGTAAAAACAAAAGACGCATCATTTAATGCTAAACGTTCCGCACTTTCGCGCAATGTTGGATAATCATCCGCTTCTACCGGAAAGAACGAAGAAAACACAACCGGTACCGATGGTTTAAATCCAGGCAACGCCTCAACCGTTGCACGCGCATCCGCAATGGTATCACCAACCTTGCAATCATGAATCGTTTTCATCCCGGTAATGATAAACCCAACCTCGCCAGTGGTCAACGCATCAACATTAACCATTTTTGGGGTAAAGTATCCAATTTTTTCAACAGTATATTCCGCACCTGTCGCCAAGAATTTAATCTTTTGGCCACGTCGCAACGCACCGTCAACAACACGCACCAAAACAACGACCCCCAAATAAGAATCATACCAAGAATCAACCAACAATGCACGTGTCGCCGCATTTTCATCACCAGATGGCGCAGGCAATTTTTTAACGATTTCTTCCAACAATTCTGGAACCCCTGCCCCGGTTTTACCGGACACCGCCAACGCATCATCCGCATCCAAACCAATAACATCAGAAATTTGTTGACGGGTTGCCTCGACATCACTGGACGGCAAATCTATTTTGTTCATTACCGGCAACATTTCTAAATCATTATCCAACGCCAAATAAGCATTTGCCAATGTCTGTGCCTGAACCCCTTGGGTTGCATCAACCAGAATCAACGCCCCCTCGCATGCGGCCAAACTGCGTGACACCTCGTACGAAAAATCGACATGTCCCGGTGTATCCATCAAATTCAGTTGATATGTATTTCCGTCCTTGGCGTGATAATTCAACCGAACTGTTTGCGCCTTAATCGTAATACCGCGTTCACGTTCTATATCCATAGAATCCAAAACCTGGGCCTTCATTTCACGAGATTCTAATCCGCCAGTATATTCAATCAACCTGTCTGATAACGTTGATTTACCATGATCAATATGTGCAACAATAGAAAAATTTCTGATATACTTTTGATTCATCCCTTGGCTATCCTTTATGCGGCAATGATACACACGTATAAGACAATTTTCAAGGCAAAAATCAGGCAATTATAAAATTTTATAAATTATTCAACAAATCGTCAATCCTGGCCGCGCGTTCAATCGTGTCATCATACATAAATTTGATTTCAGGAACATATTTCTGATTCATTCTGCGCGCCAATTCAAACCGAATCGTTTTTGTTTCCGCGTCCAAACGCCCCTGAACCCCGGACACATCATTACTGCGGCAGAAAAAGAATAAACGCACAAATTGCAATCCACCATGTGCAACCGCACCAACCAAGGACACCCCTGAAATCAAGGAGTCATCAGAATAATTATCACGCAATATTTCCGCAACCAATGTTTGCACCTTGGCGGCGACACGATCGTTACGATTAGAATTTACGATTTTTCTTTGCATAATGGTCAAACCTATATTTTTATGTATTGTAAAATATAAAATATTTAATTACAATCAAGAAAAAAATCGGGGCGTTCTTATGAAGTTTTCTGAATATTTATTATCCAAAGCCTCGTTGCGAACAAAAAACGTGCGATTCCGGTGGTAATCGCCGCGGCACTGGGGTCTTTGGTTGGCGGGATAATTGCATATTGTATTGGATTGTGGTTATTTGATTCTGTTGGAATATGGTTAATAAACAACTTCGCCACGATGGAAAAATTCGAATTGGCACAACAAATGTTTATAACACATGGTGTATTCATAATATTTATGACCGCGGTAACACCGGTACCATATAAATTGATGGCAATATGCGCGGGCTTTATGGGTTTCCCGGCGGTTTTATTTCTGGGGTTATCGGCGATATTTAGGACGGGCCGCTTTGCAATTATGGGATATTTGCTCTGGCGATTCCAAGAACGCGCAAACAGCATGGTAAAAAAATATTTTTGGCCACTGACAATCGCGGCAATAATTATCGCCGGTGCGGGAATTGGATTGATGTTGTTAATGTAACTTTTTGTTTTTATTTAATGCCTTTTTATGATATAATCCATATGTAATAAAATAAAAAACAGGAGAAAACATGAAAAAATTTATCGTCAGTTTAATTGCCATTACTGTTGCATCTAACGCAATGGCGGCATGTTCTGGTAGTCAGGGTTCTTGCAAACCGAAAAAGGTTCGTATCATTCACATAACCTCGAATAACGCGGGCGAAATGTATGGCAGTAACACATATACAATTAATGAAGATGCCCAGACAGAACCGGTTTACACAACAACCACAGAATCCGAAACCAAGTATGTACGCACCGATAATTCCAGTTTCTATGTTGGCGCACACTTGGATTTGAATTTGTTAAATTTCAAAACAAAATATCATGCAACCCCGACGGGCGCGATTGCAGATCCAAATGCCGATCATGACGATTATCGTTTTGAACCAGTATTTGGCGGCAATGTATTTTTCGGACGTAATTTTAGCAAATCTTGGCGTGGCGATTTAGAATTAGGTTATATAACAAAATTTACCGATTCTGATGATGGTATCACATTAGGATTGTCCGCACCATATTTATTGGGAAATGTTTATTATACATTTGATGGTGGTGTATATTTGGGTGCCGGTGTTGGTATTGCAATGCCACGCGTTAGTGTAGATTGGACATACTTTACCGCGGATGATTCATCCGAAACAAAATTATCCTTTATGGGTGCCGGTATGTTAGGATACAACTATCGCTTGTCTGATAATGTTGTTTTAGATTTGCGTTATCGTTTGGCGGCATTTGACGGACCAAGCATTACACGTGATGTAGAAGGTCATACCCCAGTTGGTTTGGAACCATTGAAAAAATTGGAAACAGATGTCAAAACCGTATGGGATAATTCGTTTTCTATCGGTATTAGATACGAATTCTAATATTTCATAACAGGCCACAACAAACAGAGGGAGAGCAGAATGAAAAAAATATCGATTTTATCCATATCGGTGATATTGGGTATGGCGGTGTATGGTGAATCAATAGCATCGTCATTGGTTACATCGGCAAATTCCGCAAATACCGGGGCAATATCGCGTGCATCTTCCCTGCGTTTGAATAGTTTAAGCCGTTCGGCCAGTTTGGGTCCCAAGACCAAAGCAACAAAATCAGTTAGCACAAAGACCACCGCGGTCAAACAAGATGCCGCAACGCAAACACGTTCATCTTCGACACCGCGCAGTTCGATTGGACGTTATATTGGTGCCGCCCAAGAACAATCGGTCAGTATGGCCGCATTACCTAACCCATTGTTTGAACGCATTGAAGGCATTGAAAACAATGTTCAAAATTTGGAAGGCGAAGTTCAAAATTTGAATCAAACAAAACAAGACAAGGTCACAGATGCCCAACCGGGCAACATTGCAATTTGGGATGATGCCGGTCAAACCAGTGATTCCGGTAAATCCGTCACCGAAGATGCGGTTAGCGATGCCAGCACACATGACACAATTCCAACATCCCAGGCGGTTTATGATTATGTCAATGCGCAAAACTATGTTGATTCCGACACATTAACCCAAACATTAACGGATTATGTAACAACCGATGCTATTACTGATGCGGTCAACAGTGCCGCACAAACAGTTGTTGATGGATTGGCACCGGTCGCAATAAGTGGTGCGTATTCTGATTTAACTGGTACTCCGACATTGGCACCGGTTGCAACAAGTGGCGCGTATTCTGATTTAACTGGTACTCCGACATTAGCACCTGTTGCTACAAGCGGTTCGTATAACGATTTAACAGATCGTCCGGAATTAGCCGACGTTGCAATAAGTGGTGCGTATTCTGATTTAACTGGTACTCCGACATTGGCACCTGTTGCGACAAGTGGTTCGTATAATGATTTGATTAATGTTCCTCAAAATCTGGCGACAAATGATCAAATAACAGAGATTATGCAAACAGCAAATTCAGCATTAAACACTGCAAATATTGCGAATACAGCGGCGACCGCGGCGACAACTGCGGCACAACTTGCCGCCGATACCGCGTCTACGGCACAAACCACCGCGCAAAACGCATTAAATGCACTTGATGACAAGCAAGACCGTGTCATTGGAACCAGTGCGGATTATGGTAAAATATTATTTATAAACAATGACGGAACAATTGGTATATCAGAAATAACAATTTCAGATTTATATAACGTCATACCATAATAATTTAAATTTATAAAACATATTTCACCCCCGGCTTACAGCCGGGGTGTTTGTTTAGTTATTTCTTCGGATTTACATTTACAAAGATAAAAAATAACAGGCGACAAAACATCGCCTGTTGTTTTTCCTGTGCATACAAATACTATTTTGCTAACACAGAATTATCGATAGCAACTTGCGTTGCGGTAATGTTTCCATCTGTCCCAACAGTCAACTTGCCCGCTACCTTGGTTGCAATTAAATCACTTATTGCACTGTTGTCATCATTTATAATTGCCACCAAATTACTGGATAAATTATCATTTTTAACAATACTCGTGTTATTATTAACCGCCGCATTAAATTCGGTAGAAAAGTCCTGTTTTTCCAAATATTTTTCTTGCAAAGTAGCGGTTGTCGCGTAATTTTGCAATTCCGCCTTGGTTGCGGCAGCGGCCAAATTTGTTTGCACATTCTTGAACGCAGTATCAGCGGCCAGTTTTTCAGCAAAATCCGCAGAATTCATTTTCTGGGCAATTTGATTTGTATTCGCGGTAATCAAATTCTTCAAATTATTTTTATCGGTGGCCGCGTCTTCTTTTGTCATATATGTCGCGGCGATACTTGCCGGAATCGCATCAACATTGGCCGTCAACGTTACATACGCATCTGTTTCTTTCAACTTATTATTCAACGCATCGTTACGAACATAATTCGCAGCAACCGCATTTGTATAATTTCCAAACACGTCATTTGAAACTTTGTTTGCCAATGCCGCATCAAACTGGTTCAATTTAACGGTGCCTGCATCCAAAGTATTGAAATATGTTTTCAAGTTTTCTACACGCGCATCCAAACGTGCGGCCTGGTTCGCAATCTCCGATGCATTTTGTTGTTGGGCCGTATCCAGGTCATCAAACCGACCCATAAATATCGAATTTTGCGCCTCCAGGTCACTAATACGCCCCGCCAAACCACTATTTGTATTGCTATTTGAGGAACCCATTTCTTCCATTTCGGCCTGTGTTGCTTGCAACGCCGAATTCAATTCCCCAATATGATGCGCCCAGCCATTTTCATTGTTTGGATCGGCCGCGTCATTAAACTTACCATCAATATATGCTTTTACTGTTGCATCTTGGATAGGTCCAACAACACTGTCGCTAACCCATCCTCTGGTGCTATTATCTTTAGCATCCACATATTCTTTTACAGTGGGTGCACTATCCCTACCTATCGTTCTGCCTGTTACATCATCCAATCCGATTCTGTTGTTTACAAATGTTTTTGTTGCCATATCATTTGTTTTGGTATCTGTATATGCATTTGCACCAGTTTTCGCCGCATCTGCGTATTCTTTGGCCGAAGCATAAGAACCGATATTACCAATTTTGGAATCTGTATAAGTGTTTGCACCTGCTTTGGCCGCATCAGTATAACGCATAGCCGCATCTTTTGCATCTGCAACATTTTGTAACGTTGCCATATTGGCAATTGCACCAGAATCTATTTTTGTCGCCAAGGTGTTTTGCATATTTTCAATCGTTGATAACGCACCCGTTACCCGATTTTGTAAATCGGATATATCCGAGGACGTTAACCCAGACAATTGTTCTGTTTTACCTTTTACATTTTCTATTTCTTGGTTTAATGTACCAACCTGTTGATTAAACTCAGACATTTGCACAGAATTCGCAGCAAGTGTTGTTAACCGTTGTTCCAATGTTCCAAGGTTTCCTTGCAAAGTTGTAATACTCTCTGTTAATGTTGATACATCTGCATCACTGGTTGCCTGTAACGTGGCAATATTTGACTCGATTGTATTCAAATTAACTTTTATATCATTTATTGTACGCTTGGCCTCTATAACACTGTCCGCCGCCAAGGCCGCCGCATCATACGCGGTATCTATGCGTACACTTAATGCATCCATTTGCGATTGAATTGCCGCGTTTGTTAACGCCCCAGAATTTGTTCCAGATGTCCCGGCATTTGTCCCACCCGTTGTGCCAGAATTTGTTCCGGAACCACTACTGGTTTTAATTGCACCAATTGTTTTGATTGAACCGATACGGCCTATTTCATTATTCCTGGCCGCAGATTTAACAACCGAATTATCTGATGCAACCTTGTTATTTACACGCAATGACCCCGCACGATGCGCCGCCACAGATTGTGTGGACTTGGAATCACCACTGGACACCAAAGTAGATGCCGCCATCGCACTTGTTGCAACAGATATCGCAATAATACTGACCAAGAATTTTTTCATTAAGAATCTCCTTTTCCTACTATAGTACATAATATCATATTTTATGGTTTTATCACAAGCAAATAAATGCAAAAAACAGAAATTATAAAATTATCTTAGTCTTGACCCAAAAAGTTTTTTTTACTAACATATTCGACATGGAAGACAATACAGTTATTTCTTTTGCAAACGTTGGTGCGCGATATGACGGTGGCCACGATATTTTGACCGATGTTTCTTTTAATATCGGCGCGGGTTCTTTTTATTTTTTATCTGGGGCATCGGGGGCCGGGAAAACGACATTACTGCGATTAATATACCAACTGCACAAACCATGTCGCGGAATGATAAAGTTGTTTGGTCGATCAACAAACGATTTATCACGCGATGAAATTTCTGGTATGCGCCACAAAATGGCGATTGTTTTTCAAGAATACTCTTTGTTGTCGCACATGTCGGTGTTTGACAATATCGCATTACCACTGCGCGTGCGCGGCATAGATGAAGCAAAAATTAAAAAATTAGTATCAAAAACATTGGAATGGGTTGGGTTGGCAAAATATGCAAATGCAAACCCCAAGACACTTAGTGGCGGTCAACAACAACGCGTTTCGGTTGCACGCGCAATTATTGTACAGCCCGCTATTTTATTGGCAGACGAACCAACCGGGAACCTGGATGACGAAAACGCATCGCGATTGATGGAATTGTTTATTCAAATGAATAAAATGTTTGGAACAACAATCATTTTGGCGACCCATAACACAAAATTGATTGATACATATAAATTCCCGGTTATACATGTTGAAAATCATAAACTAACATTTTCTGGTGGCAAAAAACCGGCACCTCAGAAATCGACCACCGACACACCAACCACCGGCGACAAAAGTTTTTTATCAAAGTTATCTAAACAATTTGAAGATATTGGAAACGCATAAAAAATGAAAAAACCTGTTGTATTTTCGCTGTTTCGTGAACAATCCGTTTTTATGACGGTCATCGTTGGCATAATGACATTTTTGGCGGTACTGGCACTGGGGGTATCCTTATCTATTGGTACGGCGGTTAATCGTTGGAATCGTCAGTGGGATTCGTTCGTTACATTACAAGTTACCAACACAGACAAAGTTGCAACCGTAAAGAAAATTATAGAATCTAGTAAAACACAAATTGCCTATGTACATGAATTAAGCACCGAAGAAATGGAAAAACTAATGCGCCCATGGATTTCTGGGGGCAACGATGTTTTACAAAAATATATGCCAAAAATGTTTGAAATTAAATTCAAAACAAAATCTAATATTGTGCCATTTATCGAAAAAATCGGTTCTAATGCACGTGTCTTGACCCATGTTCAGGCATTAAATCCATCTATATCCGCCGGTTGGAAAACGGTTGCAATATCAACCTTGGTATTAATATTAATATTGGGGGCGATTGGAATTTGCGTTTCGTTCATTGCGCGTAATATCGCGGTACTGCATAAACGCGAACTGGAAATACTAAACCAGGTTGGTGCCACCGATAATTTCGTTGCACACCAGATGCAAATAATTGTTACAAAAATTTGCTTGGTGGCATGTGGCATCGGATTTATTGTGGCATTACCAATTTTATTGGCGATATTTGCGACCGCGCAATCCACACGTGTTGGACTAATGGCGATGATGGGCATGGGCACCGGCGGTTGGATTACAACAATGTTGTTACCTGTTGCAATTATAATTTTTGCAATATTCATAACAAAACACACCACATTAAAGATTTTAAAAAATAACTGATGAAATTTTTAAATCCATCTTTTCTGCTTGTTGGGTTGTTCGTCTTGGGTGGGATAGTTTTCAAACTGTCCAGTCCAAATCATTGTGCCGACATATTACAGAACGACAGCATTTTTGTTCTAACCGGCGATGCCCGCAGAATACCTTTTGCAATCAAGCAAATGAAAAAATATCCGTATACAGATTTATACATTATCGGTGCCGGTGCGAACACAACCAATTTGGACACAGACCGCACCACCGTTGAAGCATTTTCTAAATCAACGTACCAAAATGCCCAGGCGATAAAACGCATCGTTCAAAAGGCCGGTTTGGACCGAATTGTTGTCGTTACAACCGAAGACCATATTCATCGGGCACAGTATCTGATACAATCGGAATTGCCCGACACAAAAATTGTAATGTGCCCGGCAACCCTGTCAGAAATGCGCGCCACCAGACGTTTGGAACGTTGGACAATAGAATACGTAAAATATATAGTAACAATGTTTGGAATCAAAGAAGGTAAATAATATGTTAAGAACCATTATATTTAAATTTGTTTTAGCAATATACTTTATATTGTGGGCACCGTTTTTATTGATTGGATTATTGTCCAAAAAACTATGCACTTTTTTGGTATTAACCGATGCACGTGGTGTATTGGTGTTGGTCCGTTTAATTTGTGGGATAAAATACAAAATTCATTATCCTCCGACCGAAGAAGACGGTGTTCCTGCGACACCAAACGACAATGTGCGCCTGGATGGCAAGGCCATTGTTGCCGCCAAACACATGTCTATATTAGAGGTCGCGATTTTATCCAGCAATATCAATAAACCATTTTTTATTGTTAAACGCGAATTGTTATGGATTCCCATTTATGGTTGGGCATTTTGGCGCATGGGATTACAACCTGTAAACAGGGCGCGCGGCGCAACAAATATGAATAAATTAACAAATGCGGTCGCAAAAAAAATATTAAATGGCCAAACACTTATTATCTTTCCCGAAGGTACACGTGTAAAACCCGGCAAAAGAATTCCTTTAAAACGTGGTTTGTTATTTTTGGCACACCAATTAAAATTGCCTATTATCCCGGTTGGCACAGATACAGGCCTGTATTGGCCCAAACATGGCCGTATGAATCCGGGAACGGCAAACGTATATTTTGAACCACTGTTGCCATCAACCGCAACATTGGAAGAAATTGGTTCGGCAATAAATCGACACAGTGCATAAAATTAAAAATCCGCATTGAACGCGGATTTTTATTTACACCATGGATTACGATGCCCACCAGAATACGGGCGACCTAATTTTTCATGTATCAAAATATCGCCAACATCGCGACCTGTCGCATCGGCAACGTTCGCATCTATGCGCCCCAGATATTTATCATCTTTGACATTAGACAATTCAACAACCGTTCCAACCGGAATTAGTTGTTCCAATCTGTTTTTTGCACGCAGGGCCATCGAACGTTCATATTCACAATCACCATGAATTTCGGGTGTATCAACATTACGAATACGCACCCGAACTGAAACATCTATGTCCTGGGCCAAATTCACCACACATGCAAACGTATCACCATCTATGATATAGCCGACACGCCCCGGCACCGCCAGCGCAGTTGATGCGCCAATCAAAGACATAAAAGCAAATATAAGTTTATTCATTACGGCAACCGCGGAGACCATGTTGGTTCCAAACCATTTACCCCATCAGGCAAATCAATATCATACAAGTTTTGACCTGTTATATCGACACTGCGAATATGACTGATGCGTTCCATATTATCGGAGGTCTTTTCGGTTTCATAATAAACCAAACGTCTGGACCCCGGTGCCCAAGATGGGGCCTCCATAAACCAACCGCCGGCCAATATTTTTTCGTTTTTACCGCGTGCATCCATAATACCGACATAAAAGGTATCATCTGCCATTTTTGTAAAGGCGATAAATTGTCCATCTGGCGACCAGGCCGGTGTCGCATAACGCCCTGCCCCGTATGTCAAACGGGAAACCTCGCCCGTTTCCAAATCCAACAGGTGGATTTGTTGACTGCCACTGCGGTCAGAATTAAATGCGATTTTTGTTCCATCTGGGGAATAAGAAGGACTGGTGTTTATAGAATTACCAGTGGTCAGTTGGCGCAAAGAATTATCAGATATATTATATTCATATATATGTGTAATACCATTTTTTACCAACGACAACGCAACCCTGTTACCATCAGGCGAAAAACGTGGTGCAAAATTCATGCCACCAAATTTACCCAAACGACGTTGTGCCCCGGTATCCAGGTTCAAAATCCAAACCATTGGGTCATCATCATAGTAAGACAAAAATACAATAGATTGCATATTGGGCGAAAAATGTGGCGACATAACAAATGTTTTGCTGTCCGACAGATAACGCAATCCTTGCCCATCTTGGTCCATAATCGCCATACGTTTTACACGATTGTCAATCGGGCCTGTTTCGGCAATAAACACTATCTGTGTATCAAAATATCCGATTTCACCGGTCAAACGTTCATAAATCGCATCCGCCATAATGTGCCCCAAACGGCGCACAGATTTTTTAGATGCCATCAAACTTTGTGCTTCTATTTGTTCGCGCCCATTAACATCCCAAACAAAGAATTCCAATTTATATTTTTTATCGGATGTCTGGGTTAACTTGGCCTGAACCAAAACCTTGGCCTTGATAGCATCCCAAGATTTAAAAGCCGGCATTGCATCCATTTTTACAAATTCAGGGAACGCATCATGATTTACAATATGAAACAGACCGGTACGCTTTAAATCCGCTTCGACCACACTGCGCATTGTCGCGGCATCCGATGCAGATGCACCAACAACCTCGAATTTTTGAACCGCCACAGATATCGGTTCGGTTGCGCCCGCAACAATATCAACCTTTAATTCTGCACGTGCCGAAAACACAAACAACGAACAGCATGCAACAATCATACAAAAAAACTTTTTTAACATATAACGTCCTTTCCTTGGAATAAAATTACACATGCGCATTTTATAACATCACACAAAAAAAGCAAGCAAGCATTATTTTAATTTAACTTTTTCCCAACCCAAAACCCGACCACACAAACCACAACACAAACGTCAATATTTCAGTAAACACAATAAACTACACAAATGTATTGACAAGTGTAAATACAATGGTATAGTTACCTGTAAAGACGGTGGTATTGCCAAACGTATAGGAGGTTGTATGCCAAACGTTATGCAACAACTTTTCGTTATGAATATAGAATCTCTGTTAAAAGAGTACGCTGCCTATCGTGCATTTAATAAATCTGATGCGGTCATAAATATGCGAATTCCACGACCGGTACTTGACCGACTAAAAGAATTGGCGGCCGAACAACACGTTCCATACCAATCATTAATATCATCCGTTTTATTTTCTTTGGCAAATACCGAAGAAAACAAATCATAAAAAAGGAGAGATACATGCCACAAAAAAACCAACACGAGATATATGAAATATTAAAAGACGCACATCGCGAACATTCATATAATTATAGTTTGGATTTTGGCACACCGGAATTCACCCCAAAAACGGAACCCGCCTTTTTAGATTATTGGAAATTTAACGATGTGTTACATGCATTTAACGACCCGTCTTCTGTAAATTGGCAAACAATAGAATCTATTATATCAAATCAAACCCCCATGGAAATCAAACAAGATTTGCCGTCCGGTTGGACACGCAGTCATTTACAGAATTTTAACTACTATTTATCGCAACAAAATAACAAGCCAATCGAAATATCACGCTATGCTGGATGGACAATCGCAAACCACATACAAAACAAATATTGCGACACATCGTTTCAAAAGGCGTACTTTATAACACCAAACGCAACCGAAAAAGAATTGGCACAAACAGCAAAAATCATCAACTATACAACCGAACGCATCGAAATTTCAAAAAACGTTTCAAAAATCAATGGTATCATCGGTGGGTTGGCGGAAAAATATTTAATTAACCATTCACAAATATCGCGCGATTTCTGGCGCAGCATTTACACACACCTGTTCGGAACAAATTATAATTTCAACCCAAAATTATCAAAAAAACATGGTTATTTAGATTATATGGATTTTAAATTATTACAGGTATTAAACATACGTTTAAAAGCATTGATTGAAGAATGGAACACCAATATTCCACAAAAAAATCAAACCCCAAACCATTTTATTGATATGGCCAGCCAACACATGACAGGAATATCGAACACACTGCAAACAGCCCCAATTATGTTAATCAAAGATAAAAAATTAACACCTATTGCCGCGGACTTTGCGAAACAAGAACAAAAATTTATAAAACAATTTGTAAAATCAAAGTAAAAAACAGGGCACCAAATCGGTGCCCCGTTTTTTTGTCTTTCATCGGTTTATTTGAAAACATCAGTAATACATCCCAATGTCGTTTGACCGGATGCAGAACCAATAAAGTTAAGAACAAACCCAACACCCAATAACAAGGCAAAACCAACCAACAAACCTAAGCCTTGCTCTTTTATTTTGTCTTTCGTTAAATCACCGGGCTTCGCAATATAGCCCCATGCCCATTCCATAATCATAAATGCCGCACCAACAAAGGCCAACGTACGAATTGTACTAATTACACCCTTGAACTGACGCAACAGTTCACATACCGCCGGTTCTGTTGAAACATTTGCCGCCAACGCATTTTGGGCAAAAGCCGCAACCGCCGCAACCGCAACCGCAGACAATGCATATTTTGATAATTTTTTCATATTGAATCTCCTTTCTTTATCATGGGTCATTATACCATAAAAAAGCCCGTCCTGCAAGTACGATAAAAAATATCGCCCGAAAAAAATCAGGCGATATACACAACACAAACAAAAAGTTTATATAACTAAAAACTTATCTGACCACAACGGTGTAAACACGACGTTGAGATTTGTTACAGCAACACGTTTTTTCCGCAACCGGTGTCGCATCACAACCACAAGATTTTTCAACAACCGGTGCCGCCTCTGGTGCCGCAACCGCCGCCGCAGACAAAACTTTGCGTGATGCCGCCGGTACACGACCACCATTATCACGCGCAAATAAATCTTCACAACGTGTATGACGATAAACGATACGTTTACTGTCGTCTAATCCACGAATATCACTGGAATAATTACGACCATATTCATCTGCATAATAAATGCAATCATCGCCATCTTGGGTGTATCTGACACCACCTTTGTAATAATCATATGTACAACCCGCCAAACCGGCCACAGCCATTACAGAAATCAAAAACTTTTTCATATCTGACATCCTTTTGTAATTTGTGTCGTATATTCTCTGCCCTGCCCCCGATTCGCTTAGTTTCATTTTCGCACAAATAATACGGTTGTCAAACGATTTGTGGGTTTACCCACCCAATAAAAAATGATATAATACAACGACAAATCAAGGATAAAATATGGATTACAATAAATTTGGATTGGTTAACACAACCGAAATGTTTTCTGATGCAATCGCACACAAATATGCGATTCCGGCGTTTAATTTTTATAACATGGAAACACTTAACGCAATACTTGCCGCCGCGCGCGAAACGCACAGTCCTGTAATATTGGCGGTATCAGAATCCGCCCTGCACTATATGGGCGATAGCATGTTAATGGGTATGATTATGGGGGCAAAATTGACCACGCGCGATTGCGTGGCACTGCACCTGGATCATGGCGCATCGGTTGATGCGTGCAAACATGCAATCGACATTGGTTTTTCCAGTGTTATGATAGATGCCAGTCAAAAAAACTTTTCTGAAAACGTTGAATTAACCCAACGAGTTATCGAATATGCGCACAAGCATAATGTTACCGTTGAATCGGAACTGGGGGTAATTGCCGGCACAGAAGACGAAAACACATCCAGCAAAAAATCACTTTACACCAATCCCAATGATGCATACGAATTTGTAAAGCGCACAAATGTTGATTCACTGGCCATCGCAATCGGAACAAACCATGGCGCATATAAATGCAAATCAGAATTCAAAGGTCTGCGTTTTGACGTACTATCCGAAATTGTAAACTTGTTACCAAAAACACCGTTGGTTTTACATGGTGCATCACGAATTCCACAACACTTGGTCGGAATAATTGAAAAGTTTGGTGGAAAAATGGAAAACGCATGCGGAATTCCAATGGACGATATTCGCCAGGCCGTTTCTATGCATGTCGCCAAGGTCAATGTGGACAGTGATTCACGCATCGCGTTCACCGCCGGTATTCGTAAAACGTTGGCAACAAATCCAAAAATGTTCAATCCTCGTGATTATTTATCTGTGGCCACCGACATGGTGAAACAAAATTGCATAGATGAAATAAAAACCGTAATGAACAGCGCGAACAAATTAAAATAAATTATTGTGATATAGATGACGGGGTTATGATTTGCGTAGTGTAGTAAAACCTACATAAGCAAACTAAAACGCGTTAGATATGTTACAAGCAAATTTTCAAAATAAATTATTGTGATATAGATGACGGGGTTATGATTTGCGTAGTGTAGCAAAACCTACATAAGCAAACCAAAACGCGTTAGATATGTTACAAGCAAATTTTCAAAATAAATTATTGTGATATAGATAACGCGGTTTAGGCTGCGTAGTGTATAAACATACATGAGCAAACTAAACCGCGTTAGATATGTTACAAGAATTTATTTTTATTTATTTTGCGCGTTCAGAGTATTCTAACGTTTCAGTATTTACCACAATCTTTTCGCCTTGTTCAATAAATACAGGAACTTGAACACGAACACCATTATCTAAAATTGCCGGTTTGCCACCGCTGCCTGAAACAGTTTGACCTTTTAATGCGGGTTCTGTTTCAACAACTGTCGCGATGACCGTTTTCGGTAATGTAATAGATACCGGTTGACCTTCGACATAATTGGTTTTTACGTTCATTTCAGGTGCCAAGAATTTAACCTGTTCACCTAAAGATTCCAACGGCATTGTAAATTGTTCATAATCAGACAAATTCATGAAAAATGCATCGGTACCATCAGAATACAAATATTGACATTCATGATCTTCGACCATCAATTTTTCAACCTTGTCTTCGGCGCGCCAACGATCGCCCCCCTTGTTTCCGGTGTCAATATCGCGCAGGTCCGCCTGAACAAACGCGCCACCCTTGCCCGGTTTAACCTTGGTAATAGATGTAACAGAATAACGTTTACCGTTGTGGGAAATAACCCAACCCACACGCATATCATTTGCAGTAACTGATGCCATAATATAACCTCTTGTTTTAACGAACATAGGGTATAAAAAAGATACCCACAACGCAAGTTTTTTCTGATAAAAATTAAAAGTGCGCCATGTGGCGCACTTTATTTAACCTAGAACCTGTACATAAAACCAAGTTTTACAATCGGATAGAAATCTATCTTGTCCATTTCATCCTGGGCATCTTTTAATGTTGCCGCCTTGTTTGCTTCATATTCCGCCCTATACGTGTCATATTCTGTACCTAAGCCTCCCTTGGTTAACGGTTTCCAAACACCAGGTGCGGTTTCTACTTTTAAATTATCGGGATTAACATCTAAATCCAATTCTGCATTTTTGCTGGTAAACACGACACCCGCATCCAGATACAGTTTAAACCCTGCAAACAAACCTAAATCAAAGCCAGCCCCCAAATATGGTCCGGTGAAATCCCAACCAACCTTGGCCTTGCCGGTAACAGTGTTTCCATCATAACGATAATGTTTATCGTTGAATTCGAATTCAAATTCCGCACCCGGTGCATCACTGATTTTTCCGGTTAGATTTGCCGACAATTCGGTTTTACCAAAATAGTAACCACCACTGACACGCAAACCACCCAAAAACCAAGTATCACCAAACGGATAAATATCCAATAATCCTGCAAAATGATGCGACTTTAATTCAAAATCATTGATATACAAATTATCGTCTAATTCAAAGCCACCGTCATCTTCGGTAAATCTGTCCACCGTTTTTCTGATTGTTGATTTTAACGGCGACATTGTTGCAAAGTCCGCACGAACACCGATACGCTTCCACCAAAACGAATCGAACTTTTTATTGTTATAGCCAACAAAACCATTTATACCCGTTGTCGCAGACAAACCCACACCAATCTGCAAACCATGTGGGAAAGAAATTTCTGGATTAGATGGTTCTGTTGGTTCCGAAACCACACGTGGTGCAAAAATCTCTGGTTCTGTTTCGGTTTTCACAATCTCTTCTTGCGGTGTTTCAACCTTTTCTTCTTTTACATCTTCTATAACTTCTGGTTTTTCTTCCTGGTCGGCCACTTTTTCCGCTTCGGTAATTTCCGCAGTAACATCGTTTGAATTCAATTTCGCCAATTCCGCCGCGATTGCATTATTATCGGTATTATCAACCGCAATCGCCGCCCCCGCCATAACCACAGACATTGTACCAACCATAAAAGAAGAAATTATTTTTTTCATTTGAATTCCTTTTTGTTTTCAAGAAAAACTTCCTATGATGATTATTATCATATCAGACATAACCAAGCAATAAAAATATATTTAAAAAACCGCATTTTTGTGATATTATTCACTGTATGAGAGAGCGCAATTTAATATTTTCTGTTATTGCACTAATCGCCGGTATTTCTGTGGCCGGTGCATCTGACTGTGGCGATGCCGATTGCGATATAACCGCAACCGAGGTTGAAGAACTGTTGATTCCTGAACGTCCATCTGAAAATTTGTGGTTGGATACGATTGAATTACCAAAAATTTGTGAATCCGAATTATGTACCGTTACAAACAATGACAACCTGTGTCCTTTTGACACAGATATTGAATGTGAAATTTGGCGCACAAAACCAACCGTTCGTGAAATTGTCGCACCACGCAGTCCGAAAATACACGACATAAAAATGGATGAATTTCTGTGTGCATTTCGTGAAACCGGCGATATAACCGGGGACCATCCGGCGGCGGCACCATTTCTGGAACGTTATAAAATGCTAATGGAATCGGCGCGTGCGTGTTGCGGCACTGGAATAAATTACAACCTGCGTGCGGCGGGCGCAAGTCAAGGACTGCTCTATAAATTTATGGTGGACGATGCGAATTTTTATAATATGTATGACCGTTGTTTAATGACAAACGATACAAATATCGCGGCAACATATAACAAAGAACAAACCGCGCGCATGGTCGCGAGTGTTCGCAACGAATGTCTGTGTCGTAACAAACAATGGTATCGAAACCTGTTGGAACCGTTTGTTGATGCATGGCGCCAAGATTTAAATTTTGCGGCATCTGAATTTGAATGGAGTTATACCGACGGTGTTGGTCGCATGGTTGACGTTTCGATAAATGATGATGTTGAAACAGTGCTAAAATTACTGGACCGCTGTCCATAAAACACCGTAAACCCGGACTTTTTTGGGGACAGAAACGAACGTTTTTGTAAAGGCATTTTTAGTAAAACTATTTCCCGGATTTCCGGGATTTTTTATTCGGTAAAACCGCCCCGTCAAAAACGTTCCTTTTTGACTATCATACTTTTCGGGGGTGTATTGTTTCCTATGAACATACGTTTTCTGCCCTGTCCCAAACTAAATACACTACACCTTCTCTCGCCTTCGCCATCGGTAATGAAACTTGGTACGGAATGCTAACAATATCACCACTGACAAATACGTTGTATGTAAAATATAACGACCAAACATATTCTTTATGTGAACCTTTTGTTGACACAGAAAACTATACTTATGATGAAAATGGCCGGCTGATTGGCGCAGATGAACGTTTGTGGTTAAAAAGCGATGGAGGCTCTTATGTGGACACAGGGTTTATTGCCGATAACGCCTCACGAATTTATGCAAAAATTTATAACGATAGAACATCATGTTTTTTTTGTTCACGACAAGGTCAGCAGAATCAAAGTTTCGGATTTTTGTGGACGGCTGACAACCTGATTAGAACAGATTATGGAAAATCACAGGCATACAATATAGAAGCAACCAGCGGAATTTATATTATAGATAAAAATAAAAACGTAACCAACTACACCCACCCAAACGGGCAAACATACACTCTAACCCAAAACACACAAAACTTTATAACACCACATACTATGTTATTAATGGCTTCCTATAGTACCACAAATGGTGGCATAGGTCCCGCTAACAAATACGACCATCAACGTCATTATTATTTTAAAATTTGGTCTAATGGCGCAGATGAAAATACACTTGTTCGTAACATGGTTCCAGTGCCAGCATGTATGCGAATTAAGGATTTTATTGTGCCAGAAAACGGTATGTGGGATACTGTGGAACAAAAGTTTTATGGTAATTCTGGCACCGGTTCTTTTATTTACGGTCGCGATGAATAAAGATGCATCTATCTTGACTTTTACCACACATAATTTATCATCCTAAAAAGGCAAAAAATGATTGGGGCGATAATTGGTGATGTTGTTGGTTCACGTTTCGAATTTCACAACATTAAAACCAAAGATTTTCAATTTTGGCACGATGATTGTCATACAACCGATGACACTATTTTGACCTGTGCCGTTGCCGATTGGTTGTTGCATGGTGGCGCACCCGAAAAATATTTATTCGCATGGGGAAACAGGTACAAAAATAAAACTTTTGAAAACGGTACAATCCCCGCCTTTGGCCCGGGTTTTACAAATTGGTTGCATACAAAAAAACCGTACAACGCAAAAACCAACGGTTGTATTATGCGCCTGGCCCCGATATTTGATTTCTATTCTGACAACTTAAACAAAATGCTCTATACGGCGGAAACATTGACAAACACCACGCACAATCATCCCGACAGCATACATGCAACGCGCGCATATATCGAAACCGGATATATGTTAAAAAACAAAGCAGATGTCGCAAAAATAAAAAAAATAATATCGGAAAAATATAATTACAACCTGAATCAAACAGTGGATGAAATCCGACCAAATTATAATAAATTTTATACAACGTGTAAAAACTCTGTACCCCAGGCAATCGTTTGCGCATTGGATGCGACCGATTATACCGACACAATTCGTAACGCAATATCAATCGGTGGCGACAGCGACACTATCGCCACAATGTCGGGCGCATTGGCCGAAATACGCTTTGGTGTCCCCAACGAATTACAAAACACAGTGATAAAATATTTAGATAAAAATATGATAAAAATTATCAACAGTGTTGGTCGTGTAAAATAGAAAAACCGCCGTATAGGCGGTTTTTTATTGGTATTTTTTTGCAACAAATTTACATACGCATTGGCATCAAGATAAACAATGCATCGGTATCTTTGTCCGTTGATTTCAAAATTGTTGGTGATAAAGGGTCTTGCATTTCCATTTGGATTTTTTCGCCTTCTACCTGGCCCACTACATCCATCAAGAACTTTACATTAAATGTAACCGTAAACGATGCATCACCATTGTATTCAATGTCTAATTCCTGGGTTGCGGTACCGGCATCCGGACTGGACGCATTAACAACCAATTTATTCATAGAAAATGTTAACTGAACAGATTTTGTCTTATCAACACTGGCAACCGAAACCAAGTCAACCGCGTTCAAGAATTGTTTTCTGTCCATAATGGCAATCTTGTCATTACCCTTTGGAATCACGACACGATAGTTTGGATACTGTGCATCAACCAATTTGCTGGTCAATGTAGCGGCACCAACAGAAAAACGCGCCTTGGTATCAGATAATTCAACGGTTACATCGTCAACTGTTGCGTCTTCCAATAATTTTGATAATTCACCAATCACGCGACGTGGCAAAATAACAGACGGCATTTCTGCGGCCCCTGCTGGCGCAGCCATCGCACACAATGCCATACGTTGCGCATCGGTTGCAACCGCCGTCAATTTATTTGAACCATCATCAGACGAAATATGGAAATAAATTCCCCCCAAATGATAACGAACATCATCAGTTGGAATCGCAAACTTAGTTTGGTTAATCAAATGTGCCAAATCACCGGTTGTCATTTGGAATTTAGTTGTCAAATTGCTGCCCGCCATGGCCGGGAAGTTTTCTGCCGGCAATGTTGGTAAACGAAATACCGCACGTCCACTGGATACAACCAATGAATCGCCAGATTGTTTAAAACTAATTTCCGCATCATCCGGCAATTTACGTACAATATCATACAACATCTGAACCGGGACCGTAATCTTGCCCGCCAAAGTAACATCGGCCTTGACATGTTCAACCAATTCTAAATCGACATTTGTCGCAGACATAATCAAATCGTCCGCAACCTCTAATTTTACATTCATCAAAATCGGCAAAGTCGCACGTTTTTCAACAATAGATTGCATGTGTCCCAATGCACGAATTAAAACCTGACGATACACAGAAAATTCCATTTTATGCTCCTGTTTAAATTTCCTTCCTCTACATTCTCATCAGGGATTTTATCAAAAAATGCCGATTCGGTGCAAGGGCAAAAAAGCCCCTATACGTATTTATTGTTCAGCCGCCGCGACCGTTGGATTTATAACACTGTTTGCCAAATCTGGAACCGGCGCGTCCATCCATTCTGGGTCATCACGTCGTGATGGCGCACCGCGTTCCAACGCGGTTTTACAAGGATGGTCATCGGCCAACCAATTTTCCAACAAATCACCCGCCAAAAGTCCGACACCAGCCCCCGCCAGTAACCCTATTCCACCGGTAAGTGGGGCCAACAGCAATCCCAACCCTGTTGCAGACAATGCTTTACCGGCAATCGCGGCACCACTAATACTAATATCGGGTTCCGCCAAATTTCCAGATATGGTTATCGTATTTACTATATTCCCCGACAGAGATAACTTCAAACCACGAACCGGAATTGTCGTCAAAGACAATTTCAACGATTCTTTACCCAAATCAACATTACCCGTCAGACGAATATTTATTGCGTTTGTTTCAATGGCGACACCATTTTTGGTCTCGATTAAACCGTTTCTTAATTTCAAATTTGCCACAACACCAGATATTGTCATTTGATTATATTTTTTCTTGGAACTGAACAAATCGTGAATACTGTGCCGCAACGATGTTAAAAAATCTTCACCATAAACATACGTAACCAAATCAGAATGTGCATACCCCGGTCCCACAGAATACGCACGCACCGGTCCCGTTATTGTTTGCATTATTTCCGACATATTCGAACCACGTGCCTGAACATATGTTTGAAAATCAACCGGCAAATCAGAAATAATATCAGACGTTATAATTTGTTTTAATAAATTGCCTATTATCAACTTTTCACCAACACCGCCCATTTCCACATCAAACACACCAGATTTTGAAACGGTACCATCTATTACCGCATGAACATCCCCATCGGCAAAGATAGTTTTTGCATCAACGTGTACCAGATTATTATTTACACTGGCCTTTACATTCATATTTTTGAAATTCAATCTTCTATAAACGATTAACTCACCTAAATTTACATTTAATGCCAGTTTTTTCCCATACAGGTATTTTCCAAACAGCGGCATATCATGAAACACGTTCAATTCGTCTTTTTTCGGTCCACCTTTGGACGTATATAATTCAGGGAACATTTCAATCAAATTTATCTTTTTTGACGACAAATTTAAGTTAATCTCTGGGACTTTTTTATTCCAATCAAATGTCCCCGATGCCGATATATCAACATTGTTAAACGCAAAAGACGATTTATGCAATGTCAATTTTGAACGGTCCAAACCACCAGAAATATTGACCCGAATATCCGGCATTGTCGGAATATTCAAATTAAATAACTTATTTATCGGTTTAACATCCGGTATGTTGCCCTTGATAATAAAATCTATTGGATATTTACTGGTTTCTTCCAGTGCGACATCCGCAACCAACGCATCCCCACCAGATGAAAATGCTATTTTGACCGGATAAATTTTGCGTTGTGGGTTGTACTTGTCAAACGACACTATAAACGGCAATACATCGGAATCTATTTTTAACCAACCACGATATTCACGTGCATCTAAATTACGGGACAAATATCTAATATTCAATCCGGCCAAATTATATTTTTCACCATCAATATTTGCACTTATATTTTTTATTTGAACGCCACCCAACCCCGGATCAACAAACGGATATTCTGGAACGACTTTTTCAATCTGTACGTCAGAATCCGCCGTATAGACACTTTCTTCACTAGCTTCATCTGTATCCATTTTAGGGAAAGAATATTCCCCCTTGGAATTTTTTGTTAACACAAATTTTACATCATAAACCCTGATGCTTTGAATTGTTGGTCTGTTTTTAAATAACGATAATAAATCCAACCTGACATCAATGGTGTCCGCTTCCAACATATATTTATTTTTTGCCCAATCTGCACTTGGGATTTTTACCTGATGCATGGTAACACGCGGCCGCAACGATAATTTCCATGAAACATCACCTTCTATTTCAATGGGTAAATCTGTCGCACTCTGTAACACCCCAAGAACATTTTCACGAATAGATTTTGTATCCAACTGCGACAAGGCAACAACAACCGCGATTATCGCAGCCATAAAAAACAAAAATACTATTCTGGCAATAATTAAAAATTTTTTCTTCTTTGTCATATCTTTCACCATAATTACGGCACTTGTAATTCTAATAAATCCATCACCGGTTTCATAAATTCCGGGACCGGTGCACGAAACACCATGATTTTACCGGTCTTTGGATGACGAAAAGTTAACCTGTACGCAAACAAAAACAGATTATTCGTTTTCAAAACAGATTTTAATGTCGCATCCATATCACGCGTTGCACCATACAAAGAATCACCTATTATCGGTGCGTGCAATGAAAACGCACTGTGTAAACGCAGTTGATGTGTACGTCCGGTTTTAGGCGAAAATTCTATCCACGTCAACATCCCCGACACACGTGTCAAAACATTAAACTCTGTAATCGCACGTTGCGGACGCATGCCATCTATAACATCATCCGCCGAATCAAACACATGTCCTTTGACCATAAAATTATCTATAACGCCGCTACTTTCGTTGACATCGCCATCCAATAATGCCAAATATTCTTTATTTGCACTTTTTGTTTGAAAAGCCCTGGACAAAACCTGTGCCGCCTGTTGCGTTTTGGCGACAACCAACAGACCACTGGTTTCTTTGTCTAATCGATGCACCAAAGATATTTTTGAATATGGAAACAATGCAGCAGCCATTTTATCCACAGATTTTTTTATACCTGTTCCGCCCTGTACGGCCAATCCTGCCGGTTTGTTAAAAACAACTATATCATCATCACTGTATAATATCGATTGTCGTAAAACCTCTAAATCCGACAAAGCAAATAAATTTCCGGATTCATTTTTTTTACCAGGTTCTTGCAAATAACCAGAAATAGTCGGTGGGGTACGAACCGCATCACCTTCATGTAAAATTTCTGTTCCCTTGCATCGCTTGGAATTAACACGAATTTGCCCGCCACGACATAGCCTATAAAACTCACGCTGTGGCATGGACGGATATTTGCGCAAAAACCAACGCAGCAATCTGGTACCATCTTCAACCGCAGAAACAGTTATAAAATCCGCCATTTTCTATTCGCCGTACGTTATCCTAACAGAATTTTGACCATTCTCACCATTACAATTACCGGTCGCGCCACTTTGTTTCCCATCCGATTTTTGATATTCAACCGAATCGGACCAGGCCTTGGTTACAAAATACTCGCAATCAGATTTACTTAACCCATTAATGGTTACAACAAATTGTCTTGGATTAGAAGAATCGACACCTAACTCGTATGTTCCACCATACGTGTTTTTATTCGACATGCCGATTGCGCCAAAAATTTTCTTGTTATCTATGCCCGAAAAATCATCATATTCGCCCAATAACTGACGTACACCGGTAACGATTTGAATAACTTCTTCATTAACAGTATTACGTTTTTGGGTACGCATTGCACTGGAAATCAAAGCAGTTGCACCAACCGTAATAACCCCCATAATTGCAAGCACCCCCAACATTTCTATCATTGAACGTCCTGATTCTTGTTTCATTTTTTTATCCTTTGTTTGCTATTTACCAAAATATATTCTATCATAACTCGTATGAATATTCAATTCTCGGATTTAATTGAAAACGCGCCAGAATCACCCGGTGTATACCGGATGTATGATGCATCAAATAACTTGCTGTATGTTGGCAAGGCCAAGAATTTATTGCACCGCCTGCGCCAATATGTTGACATTTCAAAACTGGAATTACATAAACAGGTTATGCGCACATTGGTTACGCGCGTAACGTGGGAAATAACCCCAACAGAATCAGATGCATTAATACTGGAAGAAAAATTAATAAAAACCGAAAAACCGAAATATAACATTATGCTGACCGATGGAAAAATGTACCCAATGTTGGCATTAACAAACACCAAATATCCACGTCTGTTAAAATTTCGTGGCAAAATTTCCCAGAAACGCGATGTATACGGTCCTTATCCATCGGTTCAGGCATTAAACGAAACAATAAAAATGATTCAAAAGGTATGTCGCCTGCGCACATGCAACGATACATTTATGCGCAACCGTACCAGACCATGCTTATTATACCAAATTGGTCGTTGCAGTGGCCCATGCGTATTAAACGTACCTGACTATAACGACAACGTACGATTGGCACGCAGGATTTTAACCGGGGACAGCGAACCGATTATCCAAGAATTAACAATGCAAATGAAAACATTATCCGAAAAAATGGATTATGAAAACGCGGCAATTTTGCGCGATAAAATCGCGGCATTAACAAAAACATCAAATCGCGGTATACGCCAGAAACCAACGTATAGCGAAAATAATGATACACACACAAAATGGGATTTAGTTGTATCAGAAATGGAAAAATGGATTGGCAAGAAAATAACTTTTGCAGGTGTGTTTGATAATTCGCATCTGTTTGGAACAAACCCGGTGGGTGCAATGATTGCTTTTGGCCACAGTGGTTTTATAAAATCGGGATACAGACATTTTAAATTACGTGACAAATCGCGCGCCGGTAACGACATCGCCATGATGCAAGAATTTGTTGCACGTGCAATAGACGATAACCCCAAAATAGATTTAATCATTGTTGATGGTGGGCGTGCGCAATGGAACATTGCACATCAAACCGCACCAAACATCCCTATACTTGGCGTAACCAAGGGCGAGGTTCGTAACGGAGATGAACACTTTATTATGCCTGACGGCAGTGAATATCGTGATTTAGCAAAAGATTCCGCATTGTTTTTGGCGTTGCGCCGCGTTCGCGATGAAGCGCACAGATTCGTAATCACGTATCACCGCACAACACGCGCCAAGGCAATGACTGGTTCTTGCCTAGATGAAATCGAAGGTATTGGACCCACACGCAAAAAATTGTTGTTACAACATTTCGGTTCTGTGCGTGCAATCATGGATGCGGACATATCCGCCCTGACCAAAGTACCAGGACTGGGGCAATCGGCGGCCAGAAAAATATATGCACATTTTCACTGATAACGTGATATAATAGAGATATAACTAATAACCAAGGAGAAAAATTATGAAATTTTTTGTTAATTTTCTATCGGCATTTCGCATAGCGGCATCATTTGCTTTGATTGGTACAGTGATGTCCGGGATGTATTTGACAACATTTATATTGTTTCTACTGGCGGCATTAAGCGACTTTTTTGATGGTTTCTTGGCGCGCAAATATAACGTATGTACAAAGATTGGCGGTGTTATAGATCATATTGGCGATAAATTATTGGTGGTAAATACATTTATATTATTGGCCATCATGATGCCTGCACCATTTATAATTATTCCTGTCATTATAATGATTGCACGCGAATTGTATATTAGTGGCCTGCGCGAATTCTTGGGCACACAAAAAATGGAAATGCCGGTTCCCAAGGCGCGTTTTTCAATGGGTAAAATCAAAACGACTTTGCAAATGATTTCTTTGGTTGCATTTCTGGCATGGTTCGTCTTGGGCGCGCACGTAACATCGTTACCAACCAGCAAAATTTGGATTTACACAATTTATGCATTGCCAAATATTGGTATCGTATGTTTATGGTTCGCATTGGTTGCAAGCATTTGGTCTGCAACACAATATACACGTGAATTTTTAACAAAATTAAAGAAAATAAAATAAAAAAACAATCCGCCAAAATGGCGGATTTTTTATTACAGGAAAAAATCTTCTATACGCCGGAATTTAGCATATAGCGATTTTTTAGAACCAGCCCTTTTTGGCACTTTTGGTTTCCGCAAATTCACCCAAAATCTTTTTTTGCTTTTCGGTTAATTTTGTTGGAATAACGACACCTATTTCTATATACAAATCACCAAAAGATGACGCGCGTCCCGTTGGCATACCATGCCCACGCACACGCAGACGTTCCCCCACCTGGGTCCCAGACGGGATTTTTACAGTTAATTTCTTGTCATCTATTGTTTCAATTTCTATTTCCCCACCAAGCGCCAGTGTCGTAAAAGGCAAATCAATATGCATTACCAAATCATCACCAACACGCTCAAATTTTTTATCTGGGGCAACACGTATATCCAAATAAAAATCACCCGCCGGGCCGCCATTTGCACCGGCCTCGCCTTGCCCTGCTAAACGCAAACGTGCGCCATCTTCGATTCCGGCCGGTATTTTCACTTCGATAGTACGATTTTTATGAACAACCCCCGCCCCATCGCAATCAGAACATTTTTTATCTATTTTATGTCCCAATCCATTACATTCCGGACAAGGTGTTTGCATTGCAAAGAAACCACGTTGAACGTTTACATAGCCCGAACCATGGCAACGCGGACATACGGGTGCCTGTTTACCATCTGCAGTACCATAGCCGTTACATTTTTCGCATTTTACATTACTGGCAAATTTTACAGTGTGTGTTTTACCAAAAAACGCATCTTTTAATGATATTTCCACTTC
>CADARU010000015.1 GCA_902790415.1 uncultured Pseudomonadota bacterium
GATATTTTTTCGTTTCTTATATCTTGGTCTGATACATCTATGGTTGGTAAAATGGTTCGTCCAACAACGATTTGCCACGCCATATTGGCGCGCGTTGCCGACAAACCCATCGCACGTTCCGATGAACCCAATTCGCCCAATTTCATATTATTAAATTCTTTGACAACATCTTGGTCGGACGGTACGGCATTAAACCCGGACGCATAGTTCAATTTCACATAATCATCTATGATATTTTGTAATGCCTGGCGGCGGTTATCGGTTGATGTTTGACCTTGGCGTGCCATTAGTTTGGTGCGTGCGGTAATATCTGTATCGGTAATAGGTTTTCCGCCAACCGTTGCCACAACCGTTGATGCAAATGCGTTTATCGGACCAACAAAGCATATAAAAAATAATAAAATAATTTTTTTCATATTTCCCCCTTGGATACATTAATAGTGTTGACCATCTATACTAATTCCAAATTTAAACTGGAACGTTGTTGTACCAACGTAATCTTGTTTTATGGCATTATCGCGCTTATACCCCAAACTGAAATAATAGCATGGATGTTCATAGTATATCGCACCACTGTGCTGTTGAAAGCGGTCTTCTGTCACATTGTATATCGCGTTTAGACGTATGGACCATCTGTCTGATAATGCGACACCCGCCCCACCAGCAAATTCATGTATAGATTCGGTTGTTTCCATCATATCAATAAATTGTTTAGACCAAATATGACCAACATTGATATAATTTTTGGAAGTACCTAAAACCATATTTGTTTCAAAGTGCCGCAATCCCAAATTTTTACGCGATAATCTAAAACGACTGTAAACATCCAACCACTTTGAATTATTATACCCCACACGCCCAACATAATCAGATTGGCCGTTATGGAACCCACTGTTTATATCGGTATTTTCACGATTGGTAAAATCATAGGTTTGACCAAAGAACGTTTCTATTGTTTGACCCGACTGATTAAACGCCGCCCAACGCAGTCCATAATCTGCAAATGTTCCGTTTTCCCATAAATCAAAACCAGAAAAACGATTATTAGAAAACAATGTAGAATCTGATAATAACGTACCCGCAGAATCATTATCCAACGCGAATTGACTGTCGCTGATGTGTCGCATAATGGTCAGGCGTGCGCGCGGTTCTAGAATCTGGGTCCAGTTATCTGTTGGTCTAAATAACGGCAAGCCCCATTCTAAATACCCACTGGGCAAGAAACGGGTTTTTACACCGGAATATTCGTTGCCGTCTATCATTATTGTATTATCGAAATTATAAATATCATAACGCGTGGCAACACTGGCCGTAAAACGATTTCCGCCCCACAATGTCCAAGGGGAAACAACACGTGCCTCGCCAATTAAACGCTGAGATGCAACAGAATCCCCAGAAATTCCTAAAACATCCCCAGAAAACACCGCATAAGTTTCAGCAAACATGGGTTCTGTTTGATATTTACCACGAATGTTTGGTAAAATATTGCCGTTAATAACATGACGCACATCGTTACGCAATTCTTGGAACACGTGCGCATCGGCAACGATATAGCCAGATTGGCCAAACAATTCAACCTGGGCCCCAGAATCCAAATAAGGTTGTCCATTATAAAAACCATATTTCTGTAAATAGGTTTTATCTGATGCACGACTTAGAAAAATCGTTGCACGCGCATTTTCGCCCAATTCGATAATATCATTGTTAATAATGTGCCAACGGTTTTCACCTTCACGATTGTGCGTATAAGACCCGGTTGTTCTAAATTCTGAACGCGTTGCATTCAAACGGTGTTCCAGTTGGAACAACGGGTTTTCTCTGGTCAAATATGAAAAAGTTGCGGTTGCATCATGTGTATCAGAAAAATATAAATACAGCGGGATATTAATTTGGGTCCCCATTTTATTTGTTGATGCAAAATTTGGTATTAATAAACCAGATTTATGTTTAACCCCCGGGTCAGGCATAGAAAAATAAGGTGTCCAAAATACCGGAATCCCATATAACCAAAACAGAGAATTATAAAAATCTAATTCCCGCGCGGCCATATCATGCGTTATCTTTACAGAAGAAATTTCCCACGCATCACCAAAACTGTCGCAATTCTTACATGCGGTAAATATTGCATCTTGGGCAATGGTTTTATCACCTTGACGGGTAATGTTTTCAGATTGCATATAAACATGTTTTCCCAACCATATTTCTATGTCGTTTCCGGATAGATTTGTCCCGTCTTTGGTTAAATACGAATCCGTCAAAGTCATTTTTTGACCCGATTTATTTGTAATCTCGGTCTTGCCGGTGGTTTTGATTGTTTCTGACTTTAAATCATATTCGACTTTGTCGGCACGAATTGTTGTTGCTTCATTAAAATCAACAGACACCGCAGATGAAATCTGGGGTATAAAACAGAACAACAAAAACGCAATCTTCTTCGTCATTTCTTTAACAGCAAAACCATTATGAAACACATTACAAAAAATACGCCACCCGACAACAGTAACAAATCTGTGCCACCGGTCAACATATTAGACACAGACATAAACGATGCCATCGCCACAGACATTGCCGCAACCGCCAGGGCAGGGGCAAAACTGGTTCTGCGGCGCAATAATGACGACCGTAATAAAATCAGACAACACAGTGCAACCAATATAAAATTCATAATTGGACCTAAGAATCGGCTGCATAGTTCCCTGGCAACATTTTTATGCTGTTTGGCACCAAGTGGTTCAAACAAAGCCCGAACCAATGTGGGGGTTGACAAGCGACGCACCCTAAACGCATTTTCTGAATTCTTTTCGGAAATGCTTAAATCCATATCAAAACTGTCAAACGTACCGGTAATTGCACCGTTGCCCTGGGCCAGTAATGAACCATCACTCATCACAATAGATAAACCACGCACCGTTGTAACCAATTCACCCTGTTTAGCGAAAACAACCATTTGCGAACTTTCTTTGCGCGTATCAGATAACATCAACTGTTTTAAACTGTGTCCCGAAACCTTGTCAACATACACAACCAAGCCATTTGCCATTTCGGTAAAGGACGCCTCTTGTAATTTCAAGTGCGCCAATCCATAACGCAAATTCCATTGGGTGTCATAAAACAATGCCTGGGTTGCCGGAACAATCCACAAATTTAACACCAAATGCGCACATGTTAACAATCCCGCAAAAACCAACGCAGGCCGCGCAATCCGTTTAGGCGCACATCCGGATGCAACCCAAACCGTAACCTCGTTATCAGAAATCATTTTGTTGTACACAAACAATACCGCAATAAAAATCACAAACGGTAAAATAATCGAGATTATAAACGGTATCATCATTGTGGTCAGACCCAAAAAACTGCCCAGATTGACACCATAGTTCATCAAAAACTTCATCATAGATATGATTTGAACCATCCATGCCAACCCCGTCAGGACCAGCAACAGCATAACAAACACACCCAATAATTGTTTTGTAAAATATCGGTCTATTATCTTCATAGTATTCAGTATAGAACCCCAAAGCCAAACCGTCAAATATAAATAAGCAAAAAAAGGTTGCTTTTTTATAATTAGGTGTTAGAATTTGCTTGTTCTTAGAAGTTAATTTTAAGGGCGGGGCTTAAAAAACCCCGCCCTTATAGATAAACAACCCAAGGAGATATAAATGTCTTTTGTTTCTATGCCACGTCAAGATTTGTTATTGGCCATTGATTCCTTGGCCCAGGAAAAACAAATCGACCGCGAAACCGTTATTGAATCATTGGAAATTGCCATCGCAAAAATCGCAAAGCATAAATATGGTGAAGAATTCAATATCGTTGCAAATATTGACCGTAAAAATGGTGCGATTCATGTAAAACGTTTGTTTGATGTTATCGAATCTCCGGCGGCGGCGGGCGAAGAATATGACCCAAATACAATGTTGACCGTAAACGAAGCAAAAAAATATGCGTCTAATCCGGCGGTGGGCGATGTTGTCGAAGACCCATTACCAGAACCAGAATTCGGACGTATGGCATTTCAAACCGCACGTCAAATTATGACCGCGCGCGTTCGTGATGCAGAAAAAGGCCGCCAATACGAAGAATTCAAAGACAATATTGGCGATATCGTTAGTGGGGTTGTTAAACGTTTGGAATTTGGAAACATTTATGTCGATATTAACGGCAAGGCAGAAGGTTATATTAAAAATAGTGAACTTATACCGGGCGAACGTCTGGCGGTGGGCGACCGCGTACGTGCATTGATTATGGACGTGGCACGTTCTAATTCGGGACCACAAATATTCTTGACCCGTACACATCCGATGTTTATGGAAAAATTATTCACCCAAGAAGTTCCTGAAATTTACGAAGGCATTATTAAAATTAAATCTGTATCACGCGCACCGGGTTCACACGCAAAAATCGCGGTGGAAACACAAGACCCGTCTGTTGATGCGGTTGGTATGACGGTTGGTATCAAGGGAACACGTATTCAACCGGTTATAAATGAGTGCCATGGTGAAAAAATTGACGTTATTTTATATTCCGAAGACCCGGCGGTATTCATTGTTAACGCCATGCAACCGGCCAAGGTCGCAAAAATCATCGTTGATGAAGATACGCGCAGCGCGGTTGTTGTTGTCAATGAAGACCAACAATCTTTGGCAATTGGTCGCCGCGGTCAAAACGTACGATTGGCATCACAATTAACCGGATGGAATATTGACGTTGTAAACGAAGCCGAAGAACAAGAACGTCGCACCAAGGAAGTCAAAGAAAAGACCGAATTGTTCATCCGCGGATTAGATGTTGATGAAATGATTGCACATCTGTTGGTTTCCGAAGGTTTCAGAACAATTGAAGAAATCGCTTTTGTTGATACCAAAGAATTGGAATCTATTGAAGGGTTTAATACAGAATTGGCCACAGAATTGCAAAATCGTGCCAAGGCATATTTGCAAAAGGTCGAACAAGATTATATGGACGAAGGTCATAAGTTGGGCATGAGTGATGATTTGCTGTCTTTCGATTTTATCAAACGTCCAAACATTATGAAATTAGGCCAGGCCGGTATTAAATCTTTGGCAGATTTGGCGGATTTGGCATCTGATGAATTGATTGAAATATTGGGCGAAGACACAATGAGTTCTCGTTTGGCGGGTCGTGTAATTATGAAGGCACGCGAATTGGTGTATGGCATCAAATCAGACGAGGAATAAAAACATAACAAAACCAAAGGTTAAAACAATATGGCAACATTAACACTTGGAAAATCTGTTACACTGGATGCGGTGCAAAGCAAAAAGGGTGATTCCGTTTTTGTTGAACGTCGCCGTCGCGTCATAACACCGGGCAGTAATGAACTGCGTGAAGAACCGGTTTCACCGGCCACACCACATAATCCGGCCGATGAAAAACTGCGCGCGGTATTAGAAGCCGCACACGCACGCGAAGAAGAACGCAAAAAACGCGAAGCCGAAGAGGCCGCCGCACGTGCCGCACGTGAAGCCGAAATAGAACGCGAATCACGCGAATATGAACACGTCAAAGAACAGTTGGCCGCACGTGAAAACGTCCAAGAAAGCAACGATGAATATGTTGAACCTGTTGCCGTACCAGTCAAAGAACCACAAAAGAAAAATCAACCGCGCTATAACAACAATCGCGATGAAGACGAATCCCAAGACATGGGAAAACGTGCATCAAAACATTCTGGTGGTAAAAAAGATTTTACAAAAACAGGTAAAATATCACTGAAAGATATTGTTATTGGGGGCGAAGACGATGATGAAGAAATCGGCCTGCGTGGTGCAAATCGCCGGCGTTCCGAGGCATCGTTAAAACGTTTCCGCGAAAAGGCGCGCGCCATGTTTAATGCGCCACAAAAGGTTGCGCACGAAGTTACCTTGGGCGATACAATCGTTGTCAAAGATTTGGCGGCTGCAATGGCTGAAAAGGTCGGGGCGGTTGTAAAAAAATTGATGGAAATGGGTATGATGGTTTCACAAAATCAATCCATTGATGCAGATACGGCAGAACTGATTGCATCTGAATTTGGCGCAACCGTTAAACGGGTAGAAGTTAAACCGTATGCACAAATTTTGGAACGCGAACCAAATCCTGATAATTTAAAACCACGTGCGCCAATCGTTACCGTTGTTGGACACGTTGACCATGGTAAAACGTCATTGTTAGACGCGTTTCGCAATGCAAACGTTGTCGCCGGTGAAGCAGGTGGTATTACCCAACATATTTCTTCATACGAAGTGAAAACAAAATCTGGCCCGATTATCACGTTTTTAGATACACCGGGACACGAAACATTTACCGCAATGCGTGCACGCGGTGCGCAAATGGCGGACATTGTCGTATTGGTTGTTGCGGCAAACGATTCTATTATGCCACAAACAATCGAAGCAATTAACCATATTCGCGCCGCCAAGGTTCCTTTTATTGTTGCAATAAATAAAATCGATTTACCCGAAGCGGACCCGCAACGCGTGAAAACAGATTTGTTGCAACAAGAAGTTCAAGTCGAAGATTTTGGTGGCGATATTCAATGTGTTGAAATATCCGCAAAACAAAAAATCGGATTGGATAAATTAGAAAATGCCATTTTGTTACAAGCCGAAATGATGGACCTGCGCGCGGATGCCGATATGCCGGCCATCGCAACGGTTGTCGAAGCAAAAATGGAAAAAGGATTGGGCGCGGTTGCAACCGTCATTATTCGCCAAGGCACATTAAAAATTGGCGATGTATTTGTTGTCGGTGAAACATTTGGACGCGTACGTGGTTTAATAACATCAAATGGCGAACGTGTGAAAATGGTTAAACCTGCGCAACCGGTTATGGTTTTGGGATTAGATTCTGTTCCGGCGGCCGGCGACCAATTAAACGTTATGGAAACCGAGGCGCAAACACGTGAAGTTGCCGCATGGCGTACCCAACGGGCGCGCGATAAAGCAAACGCAATCAAACGTTCTTCATTAGAAGAATTGTTCGCAAAGCAGACGGGCGACAATAAATTAACATTGCCTATTGTGTTACGCGCAGACGTTCAAGGCAGTGTGGAAGCCATCACTGATATGATTCGTGGAATCAAATCTGACAAGGCGAATATCGAAATATTATCTGCCGGGGTTGGTCAAATTACCGAAGGTGATATACGTTTGGCCACCGCATCAGGCGCAGTCATAATTGCATTTAATGTACGCGCAGATTCCGCCGTACGTGATATGGCACGTAATGCACATGTCGATATTCGTTATCACAGTGTTGTTTATCGCATCACCGATGAAATTAAAGAAATCTTGTCTGGTAAATTGGCACCAGAAAAGAAAGAAAACTTTATCGGATACGCAGATGTTATCGCATTGTTCACCGTTGGCAAAGGCACACGCGTTGCCGGATGTCGCCTAACCGAAGGTGTTATCAAGAAAGATGCGTTTGTACGTCTGTTACGCGATAATGTCGTTATATATGACGGTAAAATTGGTGAATTGCGTCGTGAAAAAAACGAGGTCAAAGAGGTTTCAGGTGGCGTTGAATTTGGTATGAGTTTTGATAAATACAACGACTTGAAAGAAGGTGATCGTGTTGAATGCTACGAAGTGCAAGAGATAAAAGCCGAATTATAAAACCGGGGGCGTTTGCCCCCGTTTTTTTATCTGTTTTTTGGTGCAAATCTATATTTTTTTGATTTGCGTTGTTTTTCAACATTTAATAACTTGTCGCGATTTTGCATCATATTATACAACGATTCTTTCTGTTCGTCTGATAATTTAAGTTTATAATCAGGCATTTCCACATTGTATATATCAGAATTGCGTATATGACTGACCCGGAAAATTAGTTTTTCTTTTTCATCAAATAATTCCAATACACAAATATTTTGTTTGTTTCCGCTGTCTTTATCTATAACATCACGATACGATGTTTTTGCCTTATTCTTATTGTCTAATAAATCGCTAACAAACATTTGATACATAGAATCTTGGTACGCATTTTTCGCCATGGAATACCTCCTTGGTTATAGATACATCTAGTAAAATCATAATATAAAAACGCAGATTGTCAATATTTTAATACACCACCAACCGGGGCGGTGTATGTCTAATCAAACGGATTTTCTGATTTTTTATAATCTATTAAAATTGGCAGATGTTCCCAATGTAACGCGGTTGCCAACCCACGACGTAAATAACGTGTATAAGATTCTGGTATATCAGATGCACCACCAACATTTATCGTTATTCTCATTGGATGACGGCCGGTTTGTGATGCGAATTTAATCTTCATCGGACGTTTCAGGCGCGACATTGGTGGTTGGCGCGAAGCCACCAATTCACCAATGATTTTGTTAATCAAACTGGTTGGAGCAGTGGCAGTTGAGATATCCCATTGTTCGTAAATACGTTTGAACAAATTCTGTACCCCTGTTCCTTTTTCTGCAGAAATCGCCAATATCAGCGGTTTTATAATTTGGTGAAAAGAATTTGTAAAATGATGTTTTAATTTTAACAATTTGTCTTCACGTTCCGGTTCGGGAATTAAATCCCATTTATTCAATGCGACACACAATATCTTACCCGCGTCATACACACGTGCCGCGATTCCCAATGCCTGGTTTTCAATATCACGCGTGGCATCAACGACCAAAATAACAACATCAGATTTTTCAATCGCATCCAAAGATTTTAATGCCGACAATGTTTCAACATCATCACGAACATTTGATTTACGGCGCAACCCGGCGGTATCCATTAACAAAATATCACGTCCATAAAATCGCGCAGGTATTTTGACCGTATCACGCGTAACACCCGGTTCGTCTTTGACGATTTGACGATTTTCACCCAAAACGCGATTAACAAATGTGGACTTGCCCACATTTGGTTGTCCCAATACAGCAATTTTTATACGCGCATCATCAGAACGTACAACCGCGCCAGCATCTGCCTTGACGTTTTTAGATAAAAATTCAAATATCGCATCAAAACCAATCTTGTGTTCCGCAGAAACCAAAACCGGTTCACCGAACCCCAGTTTATAAAAATCATGAATATTATTCAGACGTTTTCCTGATTCGGCCTTGTTCACCAGCAACAATACCGGTGCGCGCGTTTTACGGCGCAACGCACGTGCCCAATCCAAATCTTCGTGTAATAAACCCGCACGCCCGTCAACAACGAACAAAACCGCATCCGCCCCAGATACCGCATCCATGGCCGCAACAGTTGAATCCGCCGCGATTCCGGTCTTTTTATTTTCTAATCCGGCGGTATCAAAAATTTCATATTCAGGATAATCGGCGATAACCCCACCGATTGTATCGCGCGTAACACCCGGTCTGTCATGAACCAGCGCATCACGTGTATGCGTTAATGCGTTAAACAATGTTGATTTTCCGGTATTTGGCCGGCCTGTTATCGTTATCTTTGCCATATTTTTTTCCGTTGCTTTTTTGCAATTATAAAGCAAAAATATAAATAATCAAATCAGGAGACACCCTTATGATAAAAAAATTAAAAAAATGGTATAAATCTATCAAAGACGTTGTTATTAGCCCAAAACGATTTTTTACCAAAATTGTCGCCGATGGCAATATGGATGATTCTATGTTAAAGGCATTTATGTATGGTCTGATTGGTGGGATATTGGTGTTTGCTCTGCACCTGATTGGTGGTGCCGATGTAACGCTTAGCGCGATATTTAACGCAATTATTATTGTCCCGGTCGTGGCGGTAACGATGCTGTTTGTGGGTGGCGGGCTAATGATGATGGTGTCAGAAATAACGGGTGGCGAACGTGATTGGGAAATCGCAATCAAAGGATTGGCATCTATTTTCTTTATATACCCGGTGATTTTGATTTTAAACGCATTGGCATTTAATTGTACATCTATGTGGATTGTCAGTTTAATCGGCGATTTATATATATTGTTCTTGTTTTACAATATTGCCGTTTATTGTATGCGTGGCCGGCGCAGTGCGGTTTTTGCGGTAATTTGTATATTGGTAATATTTTTAGCAACGGTTTATTTAACAAATTATCGTTTTGGATGGTTTATATTAAAGAACGCATCTGCGGCGATGTCTTGTTTAACAATATAAAAAACTTGAAAAACAAAATATAGTTGTGTAAGGTATACGGGCAATGCCGGTGTAGCTCAGTTGGTAGAGCATCTCATTCGTAATGAGGGGGTCGTAGGTTCAAGTCCTATCACCGGCACCATATAATTTATAAAAAAAACAACCGACATTTCTGTCGGTGTTTTTTATTGTATTTTTAAACTTTCTTCTACCGCGTCACCTACACGCCATGCGCTTTGTTCTTCTGGTTTAATTCGGTATATTTCATATGGCGCATCAGCAGTTTTCAATGTTGAACCTATTGGTTTCATTTGCGTCCCCAAAGCCCCGGCATTTGGGTTTAGTTTATTAACACCATGTCCACCAACTTCATGGCTTATAACATTCATAAAATCAGAAAAATCTTCTAATTGATCTAAATCTAACTCTGTCTGTGAATCAACAATTTTGTAGGTATTGTTATCCATAGCTGTAACAAAAGTTCCTCGATTACCTGGTGCTTTTTTTACATTTATAACTTTTGGTAAATCGCCACTGCGCACACCATTTCTTAACATTAATTGATCGGATATTTCCTGGGCGGCTGCTAATTTTTCTTCGTTACTTAATGTTGCCCACCGTGCCCCTAAATTCTTTAATTCTGGCGTATCATTCAAAATTTTGTCTACTTGCTCGATACGCAAAGCAGCAACTTCATCAACAAGGTCTGATGAAACCTGATTACCATAGTATATTACATCCGCATATTTTTCTTCTTGTATATTGGCTTTTATGGCTTCATTTACTGTCATTTCACCACGTGCCGCTTTTTCATTATATTTATAAAACAATTCTTCTTTGACGGTTTCTATGCCCGTTTCAGCATCTTTTTTCATTAGTTTGTAATTCAGTGTTGAATAAGAAGTTCCTCCCTGGCTAATCTGTGATCTTACATTTTGGATACCACCCGGTACTTCCATATCCAACTTTCTTTCTTGATCCAACAAATCAGCTAATTCAGGATATTTAGATCGAGCATAGTTAGGACCGTACACCCCAAAATCATAAAATGCATCGGGATGAGTTTTGTAGAACTTTTCTATTTTCCCATCAAGAAGATTAACTTTTTCTATATCATCCCATGAAGCCACATTTTTAAACCTTTCTTGGAGTTCTGATAATGTTCCCATTTGTTTAAAATCATAAAATGATTGATTACGCGGTGCATATTTTTTCCATAAAACGTATAATTCAACATCATCACCTTTTAGGGTGCTGGGGTCAATAGTTCTTAGGTTTAACTTTTGTCTGTATTCCGCCTGTTTTGGTGTTAATTGCGCACGTGCATCCATCACATAATCGGCCGCATCTTTGGTTTTCTGTTCTAAAACCTTGGATGACTTTGACAATTTTGTTACGGCAGTTTTTGCCTTGGTACTAACCCATTTACCAACCGCCGTAACGACAGATGCCATTTGCAATGCAATCCCCACCGCACGCCATGCTTGCTCTGGGGTCCAGTTTTCAAATAATCCAGATTGATTATCCGACATTGATAAACTGCTTAATCCTATTTCAGCCCAAAAATCGGACTCCACTGGTATCAACGATGCCAAACGCGCCATTTCGGAATCAATCGCCGATATTTCTACTTCGGTAAAATCATTCTGGCTGTCCGCCAAATGTTGAAAATTATTTTTTATTAAACTTTGTGCACACGATGCAGATTTACATTGATTACTTTTACTTAAAAAATCATCCGCAATTGCATCTATTTTTAATTGTGCGCCCAGTTCTATTCCGGCACCAAGTGTTTCCACGCCTGTTAAAACCAATGCTAATGTTGGGACACCAGCCTCACCAGCTGTTGCAAAGGTAACAGCAACCCCAACAACCGCACCAGCAACTATTAATGTAATATCTACACCCTTTTTTATATTGGTTGCGGTTGCCGATGATGGCAGAGAACAATTTTTACCATCCCATTTAACCGCTTTACATTCCGGACAATTTTTTAGATTTGTTTTTGCCAATAATTCGCATTGTTCTTTGCCCATATTCACGCATTTTTTCCCGGTATATGTTCCACCCGCAACGATACAATCGGCACCTTGTTGGGCGCCTTGGGCATATTTACTTGAAAATTCATTAACATCATCAAATACAAAATCTATCTGATTTTGCCCGACATAGCATGATATAATATCATCACTGGTTGAAAATCCTGGTCCGCTATTACATCCTTCACCTCTATATACATCAGGTATAGAATTACATCGCACAGATGATGGCGATATATGTGCCGCATTGGCAACATAGGTTTTTAACGTATCTGTCAAACCACCGGTGTTTTGAAACTGTAAATTACCACCTTTGCAAAATGTAAAATTATTTATACCATATGCTGTCTTTAATTCACTTTTTAACATTACTAATTTATGTCCAAGACTGACTTTACAACCATTATCCGGATATTGACGTTTTACAGAATCGGCCTTTATTTCATTTTTATGCGTTGCGTACCCACCAAATTTTTTTGCTGTTTCGTTAATAACGGCACATTCAGATTGTGATGCGATACAATAAACATTTGTCTTTTGGGCACCAAATAAATCTGATTCATCCTCTGCTTTCTTACCATATATCATACAAACTCCACGTGCAAAATCTCTTTTTGGTTTCTCACTTGATGATTCTTTTAAATCATCAAATTCAAATTCAAAATATTTATCAAGTGCGGGCAAATAACACTGAACAAAATCTTGATTCGTGTATTCTATTGAATCTGTATTATCCGCGGGACGTCTATCGTTCTTACATTTCAACCCGTCTAATTTATATGTGATTCGCACAAATTCTTGGGCTAATGTGATACCTTGGGTTGTTTGAACCTGGATATCTTTGAACAAATTGATACAGGCGCCCTTTGTCCCCAACATTTTGGCATCTTTGCCACATGCGCGATAATACACACCATTATGTTCTATTAATTCTGCAACTTTGTTATAACATTGCGCTTTTCCGTTTTGTGTCTTGATATCTATACCCGCCATAGAACACAATTTCCAAAAACTTTCCGCACTAATTCTTCCGCCTTGGCATTGTCCTTTTTGTATTTCATACCGGTGTGCTGCGGCTATTTTAACCTGTATTTGTGTATCATTTGAAAGTAAGGTTGCCGCTTCTTTTGGGGGCAATTTGAAACACTGGGTGGCATTTGCAAAGTTGCACATCATTACCATTAAAAATGTCAGCAGTATTTTTTTTATCATTTTAATACCCCCGAACACTCACTGGCAACCGTTGCAACCTTTTTGATTGCACTGATTTGCATTGCATTGAATACGGTGGCTGTTGCTGATGCGGCTGTCACCCCAGCAGACAATACATTAGATGCCGAATTTAAATTTTTTTCTTTGGATTTCCCGGCATCACTATTATCTTCACGAATTTTTTTACTGTTCGCTGCAGCACTAATCGCCGTTCCAACCCCACCAAATGCGGCACCCGCAGATGATGCAATAGTTGCACCTTTACCACGTTTAACTATTTTTGAAACATCAACGGATTCATATTCACGACACGCATCATATATTCTTTTTGCCTCTGTAACATCCTCACCTTTTATATTCGCCTGTGCGATTGCTTTTTTTAATTCTTTTTGGGCGGCTACACACTCATCAATTTGTCCCTGAATATCATCTTTATTTATTGTTCTACTAGATATTACCGCGCCAGCAATGTTTGTCACGGTGCTGCCCGCTAATAAACCTGTACGCCAATTACCCAAACTTTTTGACTTTTTATTCAGTTCTTCCAGTTCATTTTTGTATTTATCAATATTTTTAACCGTATCTTCATATACCATATCAAATTCTTTTAAAAAGGTATCTTTATCAAAATCGTCTTGGTTGATATCTTTCGCTTGAATTTCTTCGATTTCTTTTATCAGTTTTTCTAATTCTTCAATATCTGAATCTGTCTTTGCCTTGGCAAACCCGGTGGCTGTGGCACCCACACTTGCCACTGTTCCAACACCTGTAATCGCCGTATTTATTCCGGCCATCTTTTTTAAATCTGCTAATTCTTCGTCTATTCCGACACATGCTGTATATGTTGCACGCAACGCATCATCCAACATGCTCGTTGCGGCAAATGACATATTGGCGCAAAAACATACAAAAAAAAGAGGAAACATGAAAAAACGAAAACGCGCCAAAAACAATCCAGAAATATGGCCGTCAGGCCTTATTTCTCTCGCTCTAGCTTTCTGCGGTTTTCCGAACACAGTCATAACCTTTGGTTAAAAAATTCCCCTGCCTTTACTCACCAGGGTATTTTATCATATATTTGATTCCTTTTCAAACAAAAACGCCGATTTTCATCGGCGTTTGTTTTTATTTTGTATATTGTGGATTTAAAATCGATTTACCGGTTTTTATGTTATAATTCGCAACCAATATATCGTGCAAATATTTTGATGTATCCCCAGATATAACAGATATTTGTTGGATGCTGCCATCAATGTTTTTTTTAAACACATATCCGTTTCCACGTATACCACCGCACCAATCGGTTCCATTACCACCAAAATCTATCATATATTTTTGTGTCTCTAAACGTTGTAATTGACGTTTTTGGTGTTCGGTTTCTTGCATCAGACGCACTTTGATAATTGGTGCGTTTTCGAATTCTGAAACAATACCCGCCTGTTCCAATTTTTCAATTTCGGCGATGATTTTGTCAATTTTTTTTCTTTCCACATCGTCAAAAGGTTTTAAACGTTGTTTGCCAAGTTCACGTGCACGATTTTCTAGATGTGCCGGCATACCCAATACAAAATTTTTTATACAATCTTTATAGTATTCGCCATAGGTTGCATATTTTAATGGAATATTTTTATTAAATCGATAATTTATATCACTGTACATATCGCGTGCCGCCACAACAGGTGCAATAAAAATCGCCAACACTGGGACACTGACCCATCCGGCCACGCGCGCTGCAGTCGCCATTATTTCATTTTGTTTCTCAATTCTACTCTTTTTCGTCATTAACTTTACCCTTTTTCTTTTTTTCACCTATTATTATAAGCCAAAAATTATATTTTGTCAACTATATAATAAAAAATAAAAAAATTGTGGAAAATGCGTATAAAATATAATAAAGTTTCATCTGTGATGAAGAAAACAATAATTATTATTATAAGATAACCGGCGGCGCGCTTTGGCGTTGGTGCTGGGGCGCAGTTGCGCCCGTTTTTTATAATAACACCCA
>CADARU010000016.1 GCA_902790415.1 uncultured Pseudomonadota bacterium
ATTTTTCTTCGGGAATTTCGGACATTACCGCACCGGTTGTCAATAATACACCGGCGGTACTTGATGCCGCCATGATTGCAGTTTTTACAACCTTGGCCGGGTCAATAATACCCGCCGACATCATATCGACATATTCGCCGGTTTGTGCGTTATATCCAAAATTATAATCTTTTGCCTCTGATACTTTGCCAACAACAATTTCACCGGAAACACCCGCGTTTTCGGCAATTTGTGCACAGGGTGCCGTCAAAGCGCGCCGGACGATGTCGATGCCAACATTTTGGTCGGTATTTGCACCGGTCAATTTTTCCAATGCACGAACCGCGCGAACCAACGCGACACCACCACCGGCAACAATTCCATCGGCGACCGCCGCACGCGTTGCCGCCAACGCATCGTCAACACGGTCTTTCTTTTCTTTGACTTCGACTTCGGTCATACCGCCGACCTTGATAACGGCGACACCGCCGACCAGTTTTGCCAATCTTTCCGCCAGTTTTTCGCGGTCATATTCACTGGTTGTGGTTTTTAACAGTTTGCGAATTTCATCGGCACGTGCAGAAATCGCCGCTTTATCGCCACCACCATTTACGATTAACGTGGAATCTTTGGCGACAACAACGCGTTTTGCCGAACCCAATACCGCCGGGGTAATATTATCAAATGTCATGCCCATATCATCGGAAATGACCGTTGCACCGGTTACAATCGCAATGTCGCGCAACATTTCTTTGCGGCGGTCGCCGAATCCCGGGGCCTTGACCGCGCATACCTTTAACCCGCCACGCAGACGATTCAAAACCAATGTTGCCAATGCTTCGGATTCAACGTCTTCGGCGATAATCAATAATTGACGACCTTGTTGGGCGATTGGTTCCAATATTGGCAATAATGCTTGAAGTCCTGTGATTTTCTTTTCGGAAACCAGAATTTGTGCGTTGTCCAATTCCGCCAACATTTTTTCACTGTTGCTAACAAAGTATGGGGACATAAATCCTTGGTCAAATTGCATACCTTCGACAACATCGATTTCTGTTTCCAATCCTTTGGCTTCTTCAACGGTTATAACACCTTCTTGGCCAACGCGTTCCATTGCGCCGGCAATTTTTTCACCAATATCGGCATCGCCGTTCGCAGAAATAGTTGCAACCTGGGCGATTTCAGAACTGTTGCGTACCGGACGTGCATGTGATTCAATGTCGGCAACAACCGCTTCAACGGCGGTATCTATTCCGCGTTTTATATCCATTGGATTCATGCCTGCGGCAATAACGCGCCGACCTTCACGAACAATTTTTTGCGCCAAAACGGTTGCGGTGGTTGTTCCATCGCCGGCATCATCGCCCGCCTTTTTGGCAACTTCTTGAATCATGCGTGCGCCAATGTTTTCCGCCGGGTCGGGCAGTGATACGGCCGTGGCAACGGTAACACCGTCTTTGGTTGCAACCGGTGCGCCATATGATTTATCTATAACAACCGTACGTCCCTTGGGGCCCATAGTAATTTTTACCGCGTTGGCCAGTTTATCAACACCGGCCGCCAGTTTATCTGTATCAAAACTAATATCTTTTGCCATTTGCTAATCCTTTGATTAATCTAAAATTCCCAAAATGTCAGATTCTTTGATTAAAACGTAATCAGAACCATTTATTTTTACTTCGTTCGCAGAAGCCGCCCATTTGGCAAACAAAACAACATCGCCGATTTTGACCGTCATCGGCACGCGCGAGCCACCTTCATACACACCATCCCCGGTTGCGATAACACGACCACGCGATGGTTTTTCTTTGGCGGTATCAGGGATTATTATCCCACCAGCCGTTTTGTTTTCTTCTTCTATTCTTTCAAGTAAAACGTAATTATTTAAAGGTTTAAACATAAAATCTCCTTTATAATATAATCAATGCATCAGGAATAATCATGCTAACCACAATATAATACAATAAAAAAACGTTTCAAGTGGCTTTTATGCCGATTATTTGATGAAAAATAATAAAACTTGCGAAAGTGTGAAAAACTGTATTATATTTATGCTGTCTAACAGAAAGGTGATTTTTATGTATGATGAAAATAATGTGTTTGCAAAAATTATTCGTGGCGAAATACCGTCAAAAAAGATTATAGAAAACGAATATGCTATGTCTTTCTATGACGTAAACCCAATGTGTGAAAAGCATGCCTTGGTTATCCCCAAGGGTGATTATGAAAATATATTGGATTTTGCACGTCGTGCATCGGCGGCAGAACAGGCGGCGTTTTGGGATTGCTTTGTCAAAACGGCCGATTTGTTGGGAATTTCTGCGGAATTTAATGTTATGGCAAATGCCGGGGCGGCGGCACCGCTGTTTAAACAAAGTGTGTTCCATTTCCACTTGCACTTGATTGCAGGTTCTACAACCCCAGAATGCGAAAGATTGGTAAAATGCCTGATTTGCGAAAAATAAATTTACGCGTGATTCCGCGTGCCAAACAGAATAAGATTTCTGTGGATGATGATGGAACGTATCGGGTCCATATAACGGCGGCACCTGTTGACGGTGCGGCAAATGATGCGGTTATCAAGGCGTTGGCAAAGCATCTAGGCGTGGCAAAATCACAAATAAAAATCGTGCGCGGGGCCACCGCGCGCGATAAAGTCGTTGAAATCGCCTAGGCCTTGTATTTTAAAATCAAATCCATAACTTCCTGGGGATCGCTGGCGATAGAAACATTGTATGTATCCAATGTTTCAATAAATTTATTGTTCAACATATCGACAATTAAATCGTGAAAAGGTCCCCAAAAACGGTTAGTGTTCAAAAAGAATATCGGTTTTTTTGTTTCACCAATTTGTTGCATAGTTAAAATATCTGTTACTTCGTTCAATGTTCCAATACCACCGGGCAATATGATAAAAGCATCAGACAATTCAAACATTTTCTGTTTGCGCTCGTTTACACCATTAACAATTTCAACTTCTATTCCTTTGTGAACGGGTTCTTGTAATGCCACGATGTTTTCGGTTGAAATACCGATAACGTGTGCCCCGTTATTAAGTGCGGCACCGGCTACCGCCCCCATCAGCCCTACATCGCCGCCACCGAACACCATATTCAGACCATTTTTTCCGATAAGTTCGCCCATTAAATTGGCATCGTGTTCAAATGCGGGATATAAACCAAACTCATGTCCACAATAAACCGCAACTGTTTTGATTTTTCGTTTCATTTTATTTTTCCTTTATTTTTCGGAATTATAGCATAAAATATACAGACTATGAATAAGAATTTCATCGATTTTATGAAAAATTATACGGGTCAAAAATTGGCCGTGGCGGTCAGTGGTGGTGTTGACTCGGTTGTGTTGTTGTATTGGTTGGTGGCAATTGGTGCCAATATTGTGTGTTTGCATGTAAATCATGGTTTGCGTGATGTTGCCGATATCGAAACACAATATGTGCGTGATTTGTGCGCAAAATTAAATGTTCCTTGTCATGTGTTTTTCTGGAACGGTAAATCTGTTTCCAAGGGAATAGAAGATGCCGCGCGTCAGGCGCGATATAATTTGATGACGGATTTTTGTCATGAAAATAATATAGATGCAATTATAACCGCACACCAGGCAGATGACCAAATTGAAACTTTTTTGATGAACCTTGGGCGGGGCAGTGGGGTTTATGGTTTGGCCGCAATGCGCAGGACGGGTGAAATTAACGGTATCAAAATTTTGCGACCACTGTTAAATGTGTTTCGTTCAGAATTGCAAGATTTTTGTGATAAAAATAATATTAAATATTTTTCTGATGAAATGAATTTTGACCCACATTATACACGTGTAAAAATCCGTCAAAATCGCCATTTGATGCAAGAAAAATTAGGAATTAGCGATGAACGTATTTTGTTGGCAATTGAAAATTTAGGTCGGGTTCGCGATACGGTTGAAAAATATGTAGAAAGCGCGGTGGCAAGTGTGACATTTGATGATTATGCAATGTTTTCTGATTCTTTTCTATTTGACCTAAGCCCTGATATTAGGTTAAAGTTCTTGGGGTGCGTTATTCAAAAAATTGGGGGGGACAGGTATCAACCGCGCTTGAATTCTTTGATTGGCGCATTAGATAATTTGCGTACAGATTGTAAATTTACACTGGGGCATTGTACGGTGCGACGATTAAAAGAAAAAATATTGGTCGTTCCCGAAGGTGCAAAAACAACATTTAGGAAAAGAAATGAAAAAAGACGTATTAAACAAAAATAAAAAAAGAGATTTTTCGTCCATGTTTTTGATTGTGTTTGCGGCATTGTTCGCGGCGATTGTTGCACACAGTTTTTGGACAAATGGCGCATCTGATGGTAAAAACCCAATTAACGGACTTGTGTCAACTGTAACCAAACCAGTAGAATTATCTTTTTCTGATGTGTTGCGGCGCGCACCGGAAATTCAAACGATGAAGATTCGTGATAATCATGCAACCGGTGTTTTGCAAGACGGAACAAAATATAATGCGGTTATTGTTTATACACCGGAATTTTTGGAAAAATTTTCTAAAAACGGGACTGTGATTTCAATAGACACATCAAAAACATGGGTTGATTATTTGGGAACATGGGTTCCTATATTGATGGGTGTGTTCTTTATATGGTGGATTTTCCGCGGTATGCGTGGTGGTGCCGGCGGAATTAGTCGTACGTTGATGGGACAAAATCCAACAAAAATTGTTACAGGAAAACCAAAAACAACCTTTAAAGATGTTGCCGGAATCGATTCTGAAAAACAAGAATTGGCCGAAGTTGTGGATTTCTTGAAAGATAAACGCAAATTCCAGGCGGTTGGTGCGCGTGTGCCGCGTGGTGTTTTGTTATCTGGGGAGCCGGGAACGGGAAAAACTTTATTGGCGCGCGCCATCGCAGGGGAGGCGAACGTTCCGTTCTTTGCCGCTTCGGGCAGTGATTTTTCCGGCATCATTGTTGGATTAGGCGTTGCAAAAATCAAAGAAATCTTTGAAATGGCAAAGCGTAATGCACCATGTTTGTTGTTTATCGATGAAATTGATGCAATCGGTCAACGCCGCAGTCAAAATTCTTTTAATGACCAAGATCGAGAACAAACATTGAATCAGTTGTTGATTGAAATGGATGGTTTTTCTAATGAAACGGGAATTATAGTTATTGGTGCAACAAATCGTCCAGATATGTTGGACCAGGCATTGTTACGCCCGGGGCGTTTTGACCGCCAGGTACATATTGATTTACCTGATTTGTCTGGGCGCAAGGCAATTTTGGATTTGCATGCAAAAAAAATAAAGATGGAACCAAATGTTGATTTGATGAATTTGGCACGTGGAACAACCGGTTTTTCCGGGGCAGATTTGGAAAATCTGTTAAATGAATCTGCATTACATGCGGTGCGTGTTGGTCATAAACAGGTCGCGTCTGATGACATCGAAGAGGCGCGCGATAAAATCATTATGGGCCCACGCAAGGTTCGTAAAATGCGCCCAGAAGATATCAAGTTGACCGCCTATCACGAGGCCGGACATGCTTTTACCAGTAATGCTTTTGATGGTTTGACCGACCCAATTCACAAGGCCACAATTATACCTCGTGGTCGTGCGTTGGGTATGGTTCAACATTTGCCAATAGATGACAAAGTATCTATGTCTATTGCCGAAGTTCGGGCTAATTTAATTATTGCGTTAGCGGGGCGTGCGGCCGAAGAAGTTTTCTTTGGACGTGATAAAATAACAACCGGCGCGGAAAGTGATATTGAAATGGCAACGCGTTTGGCACGTCGTTCAATTACCATGGCGGGATTGTCCGATAAAATAGGTTTGGTGTCTGTGAACCAGGTTCAAACATTTGGTGCACGTGTTCCGTTGGAAACTGCATCGGAAAAAACCGCAGAAATTGTTGATGCCGAAATAAAATCTTGGATTGACAAGGCCTATGGCGAAGCCGTCAAAATGTTGCGCACAAATAAAGAAACGGTTAAAAAGTTGGCCGAAGAATTATTGGCACGCGAAACATTAACTGGTGATGAAATTAAAGAAATTATCGGTGGTAAAAAAAAGAAAGGTATCAAGACCGCCAAAAAACCAACATCGGCCAAAAAGAAAAATAATAATGCCAGAAGTTAAATTCGAAGTTTTACACATGCCACCAGAAAACACGAATTCTGTGTTGGTGTGTTCTGGGGACGATTGTGTCATATTTGATGCGTGGGGACGCGCATCCGATTGGATAAAATTATTGGATTCGCGTGGTTTGCGTTTGCGTGCAATTTATACAACGCATGGGCACGATGACCATTTGTCGGCTGCGCCAGAATTGGCACGTCATTACGGCATAGATTGGTTTTTAAACGAACACGATGTTCCATTGGTTTTGTGGGGAAATCAAATTTTAGATTTTTGGGAATTGCCACGAATTCCCGATGATTTTAAACAACCGAAAAATTTAACCGCTGGCACATTTGAAATATTGCCCGGGGTAAAAATGGACACGTTTGAAACGCCGGGACACTCGTTGGGCGGAATGTGTTTTTATTTTCCTGAATATAATATTTTATTGAGTGCATCAATAAAGAAAATAATATTAAAAAATTATCCTGATGAAACATACGTTGTGCATGGTCATGGTGCCGATTCTATGATAAAGTGGTTAAAGGAAAATCATCCCTGGTTTATAAATTAGATTTTAAATACTAACACGCGTACGATTCCGGTCAGGTCTTTATTGCTGCGAACATATTGCCACCCGTTTTTTTTAAATATTTTTCGTATATCTTTTTCCTGACCGGAACCAATTTCAACATAAATTCGTCCATCGTTTGCAATCCAATGTTTTGCGTTTTTTGCAATTTGTTCGTATGCGTCCAAACCGTTATGTTTTGCATATAATGCAATTTTTGGGTCGTGTTTTGCACCAATATCAACACGTGGGTCATTGTGCGCAATATATGGTGGGTTGGAAACAACGATGTCGAATTTTTCGTTGGTTAAATTCTTGTTTGCAAAATTGCCGGATTTAATTTTTATCTGGTTTTGCACATTATGAATTTTTATGTTTTTTTTGGCGACCTGGCGTGCGCGCCATGATATATCGACACCAATACCTGTTGCGGATGGGATATTTTTTACCAATGATATAATGATGCACCCTGTGCCGGTTCCTAAATCTAGTATTTTTGGACTTTTGGGTTTGTCGTAAATCACAGATTCAATCAATGTTTCTGTGTCTGGGCGTGGGTCCAGTGTATGTTTATTTGTATAAAAACGCAGCCCATAAAACCATTTTTGATGGATTATTTTGGCGACCGGTGTTCCGGTACGTAATTTGTGCGCAATATAATGCGCACGTAACCAACCGATTTTAGGCATATTTTCAATTATTATTTTGGCGGCATGTATGTCGCCAGATTTTTTTAATATCTCGAACGCTTGATTTATTGTCATAAAACCATTATAATCACCCCCATGGAAAAAGCAAAAAATATTATCATGAATAAAAATTTAGTAAAAATTATTTTATGGGCGGCCGGCATTTTGGCGGTTATGGCGATTGCGGTTACAATATATTTCGGGTTTTCTTCAAAAAACATAGGTGAAGTTATTTCGAAAACGGACAATACCGTTGTGGTTGATGTTGTTGCCGGCGACACTTTATCCAAGATTTTATTGGACCAAGGGTTGGGACATAATGATGTTAACGCGATTGCATCTGTCTTGAAAGCCAAGGCGGACATTAACGGTTTGCGCGCCAACAGGGATAAAATAGAATTTGTCCGTTCAAATGATGCGGAAAATAAAATCACAAAAATCATTGTAATTCCATCGCCTTGGCGGCGCGTGGATCTTAGTAGTGATGATACGGGTGCATGGGTTTGCAACCCAATAGATATAGAACGTGATACACGTATGGTTTATCGCCAGGGGGAAATATTAGACGGGGACAGTTTTTATCTGGCGGGCAGTCGCGCCGGAATTCCCGCCGGCATCTTGGCAGATGTATATGATTTGTTGGCATTTGAAATGGACTTTGAACGTGATGTTCGCGCGGGGCAAAAGTTTTCTGTGGTGTATGAAGAAAACTATTCCGAAGGTAAAAAGGTGGACAATGGCGCGGTAATTGTTGTTTCTTTTGATGCGTTGCGTGGAAATGTAAAAATGTACAGATTTAAAAAATCTGACAATTCTATCGGTTATTATGACCCAAATGGTAATGGTGCCATAAAATCGCTAAAACGCACCCCTATAAATAATGCCAAGGTAACCAGCAGTTTTTCGACACGTCGTAAACACCCGGTTCTGGGATTTACACGCGCACACAAAGGTGTTGATTTCCGCGCACCCACAGGGACACCGATCCCGGCCGCCGGTGCGGGACGTGTTGTTGCGCGTGGTTATAATCGTGGTCATGGTAATTTTATTAAACTTCGTCATAATGGTTCTTTTGAAACATTGTATGCACATATGTCCAAATTTGCCAAAAATGTTAAGGTTGGAACAACTGTAAAACAGGGACAGATTATTGGATATTCCGGCTCAACAGGATTATCCACCGGACCGCATTTACACTATGAAATTATCAAGGATGGAAAACACGTTAATCCTATGACGGTAAAATTGCCGGCGATAAATAATCTGGATGCGGCAAACAAGGCAAAGTTTTTAGAATACAAAAAGGTTTTAGACGAGGCCATAGAAGGTTTGATTAAAAATCCATCGGCCTTTGTTCAAATGTAATTTTGTTATTTTCCCCAAAATGGCGCGATTACATAATCGGCACGCAGCGGAACAGACAACGCAGTTATATTTTCCATTGTGTGTCTGATTTTTTCCGCGAATCCTTGGGCAACACTTTGTTCACATTCAAATACCATTTCATCGTGAACCTGCATAATCAGTGAAATTTTATCACGATTTGGAACAACAATGTCGTTATAGATTCTTATCATCGCCAAGCGCATCAAATCTGCTTCAAATCCTTGAATTGGGGCATTTATTGCGGCGCGCATTGCATAGGCGCGCATACGTGGATTTTTTACTTCTGGTAATTCAATGCGGCGCCCCCAAGGGGTGTAAACGCACGCGTTTTCGGTTGCAAAGTTTTTTATCTCGTCAATATATGTTTTTATTTCTGGTAATCCGGCCATGTAAGAGTTGATAATTTCCTGGGCTGCGGCGCGCGAAATCCCCAGTTGGCCCGCCAACCCAAATGAAGAAATTCCATATATAATTGAAAAGTTGACCGTTTTCGCCGCGCGTCTTAAATCTTTTGGAACGGGTTTATCAGATGGAATATTAAAGATTTGTCGTGCGGTTTGTTCATGAATATCTGCATTTGATATAAATGTGTCTTTAAATGTTTTTATGTTTGCAACATCTGCCAATAATCGCAGTTGAATTTGAGAATAGTCGGCGGCAATCACCACACAACCGGGTTTCGCAACAAAGCATTTGCGAATTTCTTCGCCCAGTTCTGTTTTTACAGGTATATTTTGTAAATTTGGATCGCGACTGGACAGGCGGCCTGTGTTGGTACTGGTTTGCAAATATGTCGTATGAATACGGCCATCAATCGCGATTTGGTGCGGCAATGTGTCTGTGTATGTGCCGGCTAACTTTGATATAGAACGCCAATTTAATATTTTTTCTATGATTGGATTGCTGTCAATAATCTCGTTCAAATTTTCTGCATCTGTTGAACGTTTTTTGTTTTGTGGTAAACCCATTTCATCAAATAAAACAGATGCCAATTGTTTCGGACTGGCGATATTGAATTCGTGTCCAGCCAGATTATAAATTTCCTTGGCAATCGTTTCTAGTTGGTTATGAAAAACGTTGGACAAAGATTGTAATTTCGCGCGGTCTAATAATACCCCTGTGCGTTCCATTTGCACCAAGACCATTAGTAATGGTCTGTCGCATGTTTCATATAATTTCTTCAATTTTTCGTTTGCATCTAATTCAGGGCGCATGTGTTCATACAGTGCAAATGCAATCGTTGCATCTTCGGCGGCATAAGGTGCGGCGGTGTCAATTGGCAACATTTCAAAATGCATATCTGCATCACGTGTTTTGGGGGCAAACAACGAAGAAAACGGTATGTTGGTATGATTCAAGTATCGCGTTGCCAATTCGTCCAGACCATGCGTATGTAATGTCCCATGCAGCGCATAAGACAATAACATTGTGTCATCCAATGGCGATATTTTTTCTATGTCCCACCCTTCGTTCGCAAACATGTGCAAATCAAATTTTACATTGTGTCCAACCTTGATAATGTTTGGGTTTGTAAATATTCCCCACAGGCGCATATATAAATCATCTATTGAAATTTGATTTGGTGCCATTTGTGGGGCATCAAATAAATTATCGCCACCAATCTTGTGCCGTAAAGGAATATAGACACCATGTTCGGAATTTGTTGCCAGGGACACCCCAACAATTTTATCTGATGTCTGGTTTAGGCCGGTTGTTTCGGTATCAAATGCGATAATATCTTTTACGTTTTTTAAAAAATTATCTAATTCATCCGTTGTTGTGATTTTTGCCCATGTTAATTTTTTATCTGGTTGTGGGGTACTTACCGTTGGTGGCGGCACAGGGCATGCAGAACCCGCAAAACTAAATGTCGGTTGTGGTGTGGCATTCGAATCGGATTTGAAAGATTTTATTATTTTTTCCGCCAAGGAATTGCTTTCTATTTTTGTGCGAACAAATTCCAGTGCAGAAGTGGTTGTGAATCTAAATGGTTTTAATTCCAGACCGGTCAAATTAACATCACGTTTCAATGTAACCAGTTGTTTTGATATGTATGCAAAATCTTTGCCAGCGGTCAGTAATTCACGTGTTCTTGCGTTTGAAACATGGTCTAAATTCGCGTATAAATTGTCCAGTGATTCAAATTCGTTTATCAGTTCTGCGGCCTTTTTAGGACCGATTCCACGCACGCCCGGGACATTATCGGACGAATCCCCCATCAGAGATTGAACGTCTATAACCTGATATGGTTTTACCCCGAATTTTTCGATTACCTGGGGGGTGTTTATGGTGCGTTGATGCATCCCATCATACAGATAGACACAATCGGACACCAATTGCATTAAATCTTTATCACCTGTAATAATTCTGGTTTTGTCGGCAATATTACAGTTTTGTGTTGCCAATGTTGCAATAACATCATCGGCTTCGACCCCGGGAATACACAGGACCGGCACACCCATTGCCCCCAAACCCTCTTGAACCAGTAATGATTGGGAAATTAAATCGGCGGGGGTTTCGGTTCGATTCGCCTTGTATTCGGGATAAATTTCTTGGCGAAATGTTTGGCGAGATGCGTCAAAAACACAAACAAAAACATCTTCTGGTTTTGCGGCGGCCAAAACAGGTAATATCATATTAAAGAAACCGTATGCCGCACCGGTTGGTGTGCCATCGGTGCGTGTTAAACGACTGTGCACACCATAATAGGCACGAAACAGCAAAGAATTCCCGTCAATCAGTGTCAGCATTTGATATTTATCCCATGGTAAAGCAAGGGGCGACATGCGCCCCCCATGATTTCATTAGAAAATATAGCGCATTTTTACACGTGCTTCGTAGTGCAAGATATCTGGTTCGGTACCGCCAACCTTGTAAACGTCAGGTAAATACATTGTACGCGCTTCGACATCAAATTTAAATGGTAACGCTGGAACATCCAATGTTACACCCAACATTGCCTGGTATGCGGCGGTTGTATCAAAATCAATTTTTGTAACATCTGTTTCGTATTCGCCACTAAACATTACACCGGCACCTAAACCCAAATAAGGTTTGATAACCGTAGATGGCATTTTGAAATAAACGTTCGCCATTGCGACATTTGCATGTGTATCCGATTCGTTCAGATAGTTATATTCGGCTTCAACCCGGAACACCGGCAAATCAACACCAAACATTGCACCAAAAGATTGTGCCGCATTTGTTTTATCGTGCCCATCAGCAAATACGGTCTGTGCGCCGACACCGATTGTTAAACCGGCATACATATCCCATACAGGGTTAGCATACGATGATGTTGCCGCAATCGCAGTCGCAATAACGGATGATAAAAAAATAGATGTTTTTAACTTCATATTTTTCTCCTTTTTATGATAATATAGTAGAAAAAGAGAAGATAATATGCAAGAAAATAAACCAATTTTAATTGTTGGTCTGGGAAATCCGGGGGGCGAATACGCGCGTACACGTCATAATGTTGGTTTTATGGCAGTTGATTTCTTGGCCGGGGACAATGCCACATGGAAAGCAGAGCATAATGGAAAAACATACCGCGCCGAAATTGATGGTCATCGTGTGATATTTGTAAAACCCCAGACGTATATGAACGACAGTGGTCGTTGTGTCGCGCCATTGATGGCGTTTTATAAAATACCGTTGGAAAACTTGGTCGTGATTCATGACGATATGGATTTGAAATTAGGCGATGTTCGGCAAAAGGTTGGTGGGGGCAGTGCCGGCCACAACGGTATAAAATCCATAGATGCGATGATTGGTCCGGAATATCGCCGCATTAGGATTGGTATATCGCACCCACGCGACAGTGGTTTTGTTATGTCACCGGCAGATTGGGTTTTGGGACGCTTTTCCGATGCAGAATTAAACACCATTATGGATACAATTGAAAAAATCAAATTGTTTGGATAAAAAAAGGGGCTGCTGATGAATCGTGCAATAAAATTCAAGTTAAGAAATGGCAAACTTGTAACAATTCGTCGTATTCGTGAAAAAGATTACGAAGATATTATGAAATTTATGGATAAGTTTTCACGTGATGTTGGGGCGGTTCAAACTAACCAATATGCTGGTCAGCCAAAAAAAGATAAAGATCAATCTATCAAATTGTATGAAAGTGATAATAATCTATTTATTGGTGTGTGGGACGGTAAAAACGTTGTTGGTATAGCTTCTGTGAATAAGACAGCACCAAATCATCCTTATCGCATGGGGAAAAGAGCGGTTATCGGCCTGATGATGTTGAACAAATATACGCATAATGGCATTGGAAATAAAATGATACAAATTTTGGAAAAATGGGCGCGTGAAAATGGTGTGCACAGATTGTGTGCTACGGTGCGCCATAAAAATCTGCCATCTATTGCGAACTTTATAAAGAATGATTTTATTATTACGGGTGTTAAATATGATACTGCGTATATTAACAATCAATGGTTGCACGAATATCTTGTAGAAAAGCTTATCGAAGAATAATTTTGTGATTTGTATCCCGGGGTGTTCGTGGGAAAAAATTAAATGCATACCGTTGGGTATGCATTAATTATTTCTGGTGGCCCTGGTCGGACTTGAACCGACACTCCTTGCGGAACTTGATTTTGAGTCAAGCGCGTCTACCAATTCCACCACAGGGCCATAACGAAAACCGAAAATAATTATTTTGCGGTCTTTGCGTTAACTTTTTTCACCAAACGCGCACTGCGATTCGGTTTGTGCGCAGGTTTTTTTGCCGGGGTTGAAGCCGCGCCTTGCTTTTTAACAATCGCGCGTTTGATTTCCGCCATTTCTGGTGTCAATCTGGATACCGGTTTTGACATAACGTACGCATCCAAACCACCATGTTTGGTCAATGTACGCAAACCCGCCGCCGACAAGCGCAATGAAAAATCACGTCCCAGCGCATCACTGTGAAATTTTAATACATGCAGATTCGGTAAGAATGTGCGTTTTGTATGGCGTTCAGAGTGGGAAACGTTCATCCCAACTTCTGTTTTTTTTCCTGTAACTTTACATACACGTGGCATATTTAAATCCTTTGATAATCGGCGCATAATGTATAACAAAAAACACAAAAAGTCAAGCACTGATTTACATTTATGCAAAAAAATATCTTTTTTTGTTGTTGGTATTCTTTCCTGTGTCCTTGAAAGGGGTAAAAAGGTAACTATATTTAGCGGTGATATAAATAAAGGAGTCAGATTATGAATCCAGAAGAAATGCAAGAAACACCGCAACAGGCCATAGAAAAATATACAACAGATTTTACTAAATTGGCATCTGACGGTAAATTGGACCCGGTTATCGGGCGTGATGAAGAAATTCGGCGTACTATTCAGGTGTTGTCGCGCCGAACCAAGAATAATCCTGTGCTGATTGGCAGTCCGGGTGTCGGTAAAACCGCGATTGTTGAGGGTTTGGCGGAACGTATCGTTTCGCGCGATATTCCGGAAAACCTGCAAAACAAAAAGTTGTTGTCTTTGGATTTGGGTGCGATGATGGCGGGCGCAATGTTTCGCGGACAATTCGAAGCACGATTCAAGGCGATTTTAAAGGCCGTCAAAGATTCTAATGGTGAAATTATTTTGTTCATAGATGAATTGCACACCTTGGTTGGTGCCGGCAAAGGCGAGGGCAGTATGGATGCAGGTAACCTGATTAAACCTATGTTGGCGCGTGGTGAATTGCATTGTTTGGGGGCAACAACATTGGACGAATATCGTCAATATATCGAAAAAGACCCCGCATTGGCACGCCGTTTTCAACCGGTTTATATCGAAGAACCAACCGTTGATGACACTATTTCTATATTGCGTGGAATCAAAGAAAAATATGAAGGACACCATGGGGTCAGAATTGCCGATGCGGCATTGGTGGCGGCGGCACGCCTGTCCGACCGATATATTAGCGACCGCTTTTTGCCGGACAAGGCCATTGACCTGGTCGATGAAGCTGCCGCGCGTGTTCGTATGGAGGTTGCATCCAAACCAGAAAAACTGGACGAGGTTGATCGTCATCTAATGCAATTAAAAATAGAACAACAGGCATTAAAAAAGGAAAAAGACGAAGATTCTAAAAAACGTTTGGCTGATTTGGAAAAAATCATCGCAAACACAGAGCAAGAATCGCAAAAAATGACCGCAGATTGGCGCGCGGAACAATCAAAAATGCGTGCGTTGTCTGATGCGATGGCGGCGTTGGATGCGGCCAAGGCCGAAGTCGCCGCCGCGATGCGTAATGGCGATTATGAAAAAGCATCTGCATTGCAATACGGAAAAATCCCCGAGTTGGAAGAAAATATTAAAAAGATGAACACCGAATCGCGCGAATATAAAACGGTTCTGCCGGAACACGTTGCTGCGGTGGTTAGTAAATGGACCGGGGTTCCTGTTGACAGATTGACGGTTGCCGAACAATCAAAACTGTTGAACATCGAAGACGAATTGCGCAAGCGTGTTGTTGGCCAAGACGAAGCGTTATCTGTGGTTGCGCGTGCGATTCGTCGTGCGCGGGCGGGCCTGTCCGATCCGCGCCGTCCATCGGGCAGTTTTATGTTCTTGGGGCCCACCGGTGTTGGCAAAACCGAGGTTGCCAAGGCGTTGGCGGAATATCTGTTTAATGATGATACGGCAATGACCCGAATCGATATGAGTGAATATATGGAACCACATTCTGTATCTCGTTTAATCGGCAGCCCCCCGGGCTATGTCGGATATGAACAGGGCGGGGTGCTGACCGAAAGTGTACGTCGTCGTCCGTATCAGGTTTTGTTATTTGATGAAATCGAAAAGGCGCATCCTGATGTGTTTAATGTGTTTTTACAAATCTTGGATGATGGTCGTTTGACCGATGGCCAGGGGCATATTGTAAATTTCACGAACACCATTATTATAATGACCAGTAATTTGCCAGATATTAACGCGGTAAAGAAACATTTCCGTCCGGAATTTATTAACCGTATAGATGAAATTGTGTTCTTTAACCAGTTGGGCAAAGACGTGATGACGGGAATTGTTGAAATTCAGTTACGTGGTTTGCGCAATCGTTTGGCCGCGCGCCGAATTGGATTGGATGTAACAGACCGGGCAATAAAATGGTTGG
>CADARU010000017.1 GCA_902790415.1 uncultured Pseudomonadota bacterium
CATTCTCTGACGCATCATCTCAGCCTTGATCTTTTCGATTAGTTCTGTATATCTATTATTATGTGTTTTGATGGACAGATCGGATTCGACATATTCGAGGAATCCGCGTTTATCAACCCATTTATATAATAACCTGTTCCACCAACAAAAATAGGCACCCGACCAGCACTAATCGCCGCATCATATTCGCGATGCGCCAAATTGATATAATCGGCAACACTGATTTGTTGGCTTAACGGTAATATAGAAAACAATCTGTATGGAACATCGTCTATTGTATCTGTTATTGCGGTGCCGGCGAACGGACTGGCCGATATATTTTCTATACCGCGATATATTTGTACACTATCACAATTTATGATTGTGCCACCAATTTTTTGTGCCAACGCATGTGCGAACCCGGATTTTCCGGATGCCGTTGGCCCTGTTATAATATATGATGTTTTTACAGACATGTTTTGATTATAAATACATTAAACACAAATTCAAGCAAATGCGGCAAATTTTCAATTTGGAATTTACTTTTGATGGTGCTAGAATTACCTTCGCAAAAAGTACAACAAAGGAAGAAAAAATGTCAAAGATAAAAGTAGCAATAAACGGCTTTGGACGTATCGGACGTTTGGTTCTGCGTGCGGCGTTGGAATCTGGACGTGATGATATTGAATTCGTTGCGGTTAACGATTTGGCACCGGCCGAACAAAACGCATATTTATTACAGTATGATTCTGTACATGGAAAATTACCAATGGATGTAAAATTGGACGGCGATTACATTTTGGTCGGCAAACAAAAAATCAAATGCTTGGCCGAAAAAGACCCAACTAAATTACCATGGGGCGAAATGGGGGTTGATATTGTCATGGAATGTACCGGTCTGTTTACCGCCGCCGACAAGGCACGCGTTCATATCGATTGCGGCGCAAAACGCGTTTTAGTATCCGCACCATCGGCCGGCGCAGATAAAACAATCGTATTCGGTGTTAACCAAGATACTTTAACAAAAAATGACATTATTGTTTCAAACGCATCTTGCACGACAAATTGTTTGGCACCGGTTGTTCAGGTCTTGGACCAAGAATTCGGTATTGAATCAGGTTGGATGACAACAGTTCATGCATATACCGGCGACCAACAATTACTGGACAAAAATCACAAAGATTTCAGACGTGCGCGTGCCGCTGCATTATCTATGATTCCAACCAGCACCGGTGCCGCCAAGGCGATTGGTTTGGTGTTACCAAATTTGGCCGGCAAATTAGACGGTATTGCGATACGCGTTCCAACCCCGGATGTATCCGTTGTTGAATTGGTTGTTAACACAAAACAAAATGTAAATGCCGATGCAGTCAATGCCGCGATGCGCGCAAAAACATCTGAAACATTTGGATATAACGAATTGCCGTTGGTATCGATTGATTTTACCCACGATGCACACAGTTCTATATTTGATGCGACACAAACGCGTGTATTGGGGGACAACCTGGTACATGTAACAGCATGGTACGACAACGAATGGGGTTTTTCTAACCGTATGAGCGATACCGCCGTTGCAATGGGAAAATTTTTATAAATTGCCCCCCCAAAAAACAAAAGTCCCCATGTTTTTTTCATGGGGATTTTTTTATTTGTCTTTATGTTGTGGTAAAAACTTTTCAAAATCACCAAGGTGCATATTTGTCGCATTTAAAACGCGCACCAAACTGTGTGTTGATGGCCATCGTGGCACACCATTTTTATTAACACGTTTGCTTTTATTAAACGTTGTTGCATCCAATCCGGCAAAACACGCCAATCCCGAACAAGACATTTTTAACGATTTTGCTAAATTTACTATACCATCCCATAAATCTTGGTTCGTCATTATATACCCCTTTAATTAACCCAAACAGGAATATAATACTATACAAAATAGAAAATAGAAACAGTTTCCTGTTTAACTAGAAACCACCTGCTACTTATCAAGAATTTTTAATATTTTTGTAATTTAAACCGAATCAGTCGCGCCAAGCAACCGTTTCAAACAACGCATCAATTTTGCCACGCAATTTATCATTATCAAAGAAAGCATTTCGCATTTCTGGGTTTGTTTTGTTTTCCCCTTCTTCAAAATGCGGAATATAGCGTTGAACCGCAAAATTTTTTATGCCACGCGCCGCCACATCCTGGGCGATTTGCAATAAATCATCTGGCGACACATATCGCGGATCACAGGTAACACGAACCTCCGCCGGTTTTTTTGTCTTGGCCCACACATCTAAACTTTTTATCATCTGGTCATAGGCAACATTTATCCCCGTCAAACGTTCGTAATTTGTCTTGGTCGCCTTGTAATCCAAACCAATCCAATCAATCAAATCGGCCGCCGCCGCCAACATATCGGGATAAAAACCGTTCGTATGCAATCCAATGGCAAACCCCATATCACGCACCGAACGCATGTAATCTATTACAGCGGGACCCTGCATTAATGCTTCGCCCCCCGAAAAAACCACGCCTTCTAATTTACCTTGGCGTGTTTTTAACCAATCTAAGACCTTATCTGGGTCGTATTCACCAACCCCCGGTTTTATCAGATGTGGGTTGGAACAATATGCACAACGTAATGGACAGCCAACAAAAAACAGAACCGCAGCCAATTTCCCAGGGAAATCTATTGTTGTGAACGAAACCAACCCACCAATCTGAACGGTATTCATTTTTGAACCCTAGGCAACCATTTTCAACAAATCAATATGACGTGCACCGGTGGTCAAACTGTTTTCTTCGGTAAATGTTTTTCTCTCGCAAAATTCTGAATATTTGCCAGTGTTAAAATTGCTAACCGGTCTAATATAACCCATGCTGCGTGAAAATACTTCGCATTTTGTTCTTTGGCTGTTATTCATCATTTTTTTCTCCTTCCTTTGTTTTATTTTTTTATTGTTTGTTTTGTTGAAAACTACGCTTCGTTTGATGCATCGTTAATTCCTAACTCTGCATCACATTTCGGACAATAATCGTGTCGTCCCGGGATATAACCATGCTTTGGACATATTGAAAATGTCGGTGTCAAAGTCATATATGGGATTTTATAGTTTTCGAATATCGTCCGAACAATTTTTTGTGCGGCTTCACCACTGGATACCGGTTCACCCATATACAGGTGTAACATCGTTCCGCCCGTATATTTACGTTGCAATTCTTCTTGGTGTTCCAACGCGACAAACGGGTCATCGGTGAAATTAACCGGCAACTGGGTAGAATTTGTATAATAAGGTGCCTCACGCGTGCCGGCGGTAATAATATCAGGAAAATTCTTGATATCTGTTTTTGCGAAACGATACGCGCAACCTTCGGCCGGCGTCGCCTCTAAATTATACATATTACCGGTCTGTTCTTGGAATTGCGCCAAGTTATCGCGGATAAAGTCCATTATATCCAACACCAATTTTTTACCAAATGGGGTTGCAATATTTTCTTTACCATTTGTAAAATTCAAAACCATTTCGTTTGCACCATTTACACCAATGGTTGAAAAGTGATGATTCCAATTCCCCAAATAACGTTTTGTAAACGGATACAAACCATTTTCCATATTCTTGGAAATAATTTTACGTTTGATTTCCAACGAATCACGTCCCAAATTCAACAAGCGTTGCAATTCTTGGAACAAACCTTCGCGATCACCCTTGTGTGTGTAACCCAAACGTGCCAAATTGATTGTTACAACACCAATAGAACCCGTTTTTTCGGCCGAACCAAACAATCCACCACCACGTTTCAATAATTCACGCACATCCAAACGCAGACGGCAACACATCGAACGAACATCTGTGGGATTCAAATCAGAATTCAAAAAGTTTTGGAAATTCGGTATCCCGTACTTTGCCGCCAAATCAAACAAAGGTTTTACATTTGGATGATTCCAAGGAAAATCGTTTGTGATGTTATATGTCGGAATCGGGAAAGTAAATGGACGACCATGCGCATCACCTTCGGTCATAACCTCTAAGAATGCCTTGTTAATCATATCCATTTCGGCCTGTAAATCGCCATAGGTAAAATCAACCTGTTTTCCACCAATAAATGGACGTTGTTTTTTCAAATCTTCTGGACAGGTCCAATCAAATGTGAAATTGATAAACGGTGTCTGGGTACCCCAACGACATGGCACCGCGCAATTAAACACCAATGTCTGCATTGAATTTTTAACATCCGCATAAGACATATTATCAATACGAACGTATGGTGCCAAATATGTATCAACCGATGAAAACGCCTGGGCACCCGCAAATTCATTTTGCAACGTCCCCAAGAAATTCACCATGTGAGACACCGCCGTTGCCATATGACGCGCCGGTTCACATTGCAAATATCCTTGGACACCGTTGAATCCTTCATATAACAATTCGCGCAAAGACCATCCGGCACAATACCCGGTCAACCAACCCAAATCATGAATATGGATTGCCGCATTTTTATGTGCTTCGGCAACTTCACGCGGGTACAGATTCAACCAATATTCTGCGGTAACACGTTCACTGGTACGCAAAATCAAACCACCAATAGAATATCCAATGTTTGCGTTTTCTTTGATGCGCCATTCCGCACCACCAACATAACCATCAATAATTTCAACCGCATCAACATAAGAATTTCGAATCTCGGAACGTTTTTGACGATATACAATATAAGATTCGGCGGTCTTGTATGCATGTGCATCCATTAAACATTTGACCACCACATCTTGAATTTCTTCTATTTTTGGGGTTTTGCCAGAAAAGTTTTTATCCAATTCAGATAAAACAGTCCCGGTAATTTCAACAATTTTTTCATCTGATATTTCATTGGTAACACTAACGGCTTTTTTAATCGCATCAAAAATCTTTTTTGCATCAAAAGGCACTGTTTCCCCAGAACGTTTTTGAACCGCGACAACATTACACATAAAAGTCGGTGTCATTTGAATTTTCACATCTTTTTGGGCTTCAGACATAACTTGCTCCACTTTTTATAAAAAATACAAGATATTGTGGTTCATTTGTTGTTTCAGTAACAATATATAGTTTTTATAAAAACCGCACAACGTGGAAAAAAACAATTTTTTTATATTTTTTACTTTACTTTTAAAAAAGCCCGAAAACCGCGCCCCACAGGAATCTTTTCAAGACACAAAAATCAACAAAAACATGATTTGTGTAAAAAAATTTATAAAAACGCCATAAAAAACAGATTCAAAAAGAACAAAAAAACACAAAATATAGCATTATTTAAAAAATATTTTTCTATATATAGTGGTTTTGGTAAAAATATCGTAAATCCAGTTTGTTAAATATTACTAACCGATTCTTATTCCGAATCGACGGTCGAATCGCCCTGTTTTTTATTCTGATGTAGCATTGGTAATTTTATACTGTTTTTCCTAGGTTTTTTATCTTATAATATCAAAAGCAAAACTATATAAAGGCGTTGTTATGATTTTACAAGATTTAAAAAATGTTTACGAGATGTTGGTTCGTGCGTGCAACGAAAACAAAAAACGAATCTTTTTTGTTCGCCAAAACGAAACATATTCTGATTTATTAACCCAGGTAAAGCGTCGTGCGGTACTGTTGGCGAAACGCTTTAAGATAAAACGTGGCGATACTGTCGCGTTGTTGTCTGGTAATACACCAGAATTTATCAAGTCGTATTTTGCCATTATATCCCAAGGTGCGCGTGTGTTAATGCTGGATACCGGACTGGCACATTCAGAACACACGAACATGATGCACAGAACAAACTGCAAATTGGCATTGGCACAAAAAAATTACTTCTTTGAAACGGATACAGAAATGTATGACATCGAATCGATTGACGATACCGATGAATCGGAATTTAATGCCGCTGATTGCAATCGTGATGATATCGCAATGCTGTCTTTTACATCTGGGTCAACCGGCAATCCTAAAATTGTTGGCATTACACATAACAACCTGCTGTCTTTGGCCCAAGGCGCGCAATTTTATCGTATTGTGATACATCCGGGGTACACATTTTACGGTTTTCTACCACTGTATCATATATATGGTGTGGTTATAAATATAATTGCGCCATTGGTACTGGATGCGAAATTGTTGTTACAACCAATATTGAATCCACGTGAATTCTTGAAAGATTTTCAACAATATCGTCCCGAAGTTATCCCCGCGGTTCCACGTATTTGGGAAACCTTTTATAAAAAGATTGTGCAATCCGCACGCGAAAAACACGTTTACACAATGATGCGAATCATTGTATCTATGCGACATATATTGCGCGCAATAGGATTGGGCGGCCTGGTTCGCAAGGTAACAAAACCCGTACATGACATATTTGGTGGCAATACACGTGTATTGGTATCTGCGGGCGCGACATTAAAACCAACAATACGAAAATTTTATGAAAGTTTAGATTTTGTTGTTGGCGACTGCTATGGTTTAACCGAAACAACCGGCCCGGCAAATTTTAACTTTGCGTTTAAAATGCCGGACGGTTCTATGCACTATGCGGGCCCATTAGAAGGCAACGAAATAAAAATCAACAATCCTGATAAACGTGGCATTGGCGAAATTTGGGTTCGTGGCGCATTGGTTATGCCCGGATATTTAGATAACGAATCTGCCAATTCTGATGCATTCCAAGACGGATGGTATAAAACTGGCGACATTGGTTTTATTGATAAACATGGTCGTTTGACCGTAAAGGGTCGCCAAAAACAGGTCATTGTTTTAGACAGCGGTAAAAACGTCTATCCAGATGAACTGGAAGATTTGTATTTGCAAAATGAACAAATATTATCTGCGGCGGTTTTTGAATATACCATTAACGACAAAATTGTACCTTTTGCGGTATTCCAGGTAAAACCAGGCACAACCATAAACCAGGTAAAATTACTAGTCAAGGCATCTAATTTAAAAATTGCACCATACAAGTGGGTAAATCATTTCGCAATTACCGAACAAGAATTACCACAAACATCGGCCAAGAAAATAAAACATTATTTGGTCAAAGAAATGTTGGAACGCGGTGAATTTGAAGTTGCAAAATAAAAAAACACAGCCGGTAAAAACCGGCTGTGTTTATTCATTATTAGTATCGGTAGAATCCATCGTTTTTTTACCCGGCTTTACATCC
>CADARU010000018.1 GCA_902790415.1 uncultured Pseudomonadota bacterium
ACCATCAAATTGACAAGACGGTAACGGGTTGGCCGGATCACGATAAACAGGTGCGATTTTGGTCGTTGCGCGGTCCCCAATAACAACGCCACACGCATGTTGTCCCAAATTACGGAACGCACCTTCTAATTCTTCGGCGATAGACACAACCTTGTTCATATCGGAATCTATATTTATGACGTTTTGAATTTCCGGCGATGAATCAACCGCTTCTTTTAATGTTTTTGCTTCTTGGGGAATCATTTTTGACAAACGGTCTGATTTAGAATAGGGGATACCATACACACGCCCAACATCACGAATTGCGCCACGCGCCTGTAAACTGCCAAAAGTGATAATACGGCACACAGAATCATGTCCGTACTTATCGCAAATGTATGCCAACACTTGTTCAATTCCCGCAGGTTCAAAATCAACGTCAAAATCCGGCATAGAAATACGGTCAGGATTCAAAAATCTTTCAAACAACAAACCATATTGCAGCGGATTAACATGTGTGATACCCAATGCCCATGCCACGATTGAACCCGCCCCCGAACCACGTCCAGGCCCCGTTAAAATATCATGTTTACGGCACCAATTAATATAATCTGCAACAATCAAAAAGTACCCAGGGAACCCCATGTTTATAATAACATCTAATTCAAATTCTGCCTGGTCATAATATGGTTTTGTATCTGTGATTTTATTTTCAGCCAAACGCGCCGCCAACCCGTTCATGGTATTATCGCGCAGCATTTTACATTCGTCTTCGAAATTATCACCAAATCGGGGCAACAAAGGTTTTTCATGAACATTCACCAAAAACGCGCATCTATTTGCAATTTTAACCGTATTTTCAATCGCTTCGGGCAAATCAGAAAAAATATCAACCATTTCTTCTGTGGTTTTGAAATATTGTTCCGAAGATTTTCGTGCACGTTCCGGGTCAATAACCTTGGTTTGGTCCAACACACACCCCAAGGCATCCGCGGCCTCGTAATCATTTGCGGTTGCAAAACACACATCGTTTGTTGCAACAATTGGTATATTCATAGATTGGGCAATTTCTAAAAATCCGGGTTCGGTTTTTATTTCTTCTTCAAAGCCATGACGTTGTATTTCAATATAAAAACGTCCAGGAAATATTTGATTCAGTTTTTCTGCATATCCACGTGCGGTAGAAAAAATCTTTTTCTTAGGCCAATTCTTCAAATGTTATATACGGCCCCAGATGGTGATTGTCTTGACGCATGTACATTATACGGCTAAGTTCACATAAATTTAAATACCCCTGATGATTTTGGGCCAACAACACAAGTTTTGACAACGCCGATGTGCGCAATATTTTTGGATCCGCCGTATGATGATTCAAAGTTATTTCAACGCCAATGATTGGCTGAATTTTCTTTTTTGGCATCACATCAGAAAATTCTGCACATCCCGACATTATGTTTGTATCGGTCAAGGCGCATGCAAACATATTATTTGCCGCACACAAATCAGGAATCTGCTTAATCCGCAGGGTACTGGCCCCGATAGACGTTCTGCTGTGTGTACGAAGATGAATAAACCCTGTTTGCATACAAAGAACCTAGCAATTTTTCAAAACTTTGGCAATCACATATTTTAAAAAAGCACAAATTTATTTCTTGCGCGTGATACGTTTTTTAAACATCCCCCAAAACAGATTAAATACGTTCATATCTGTTTCTGGATTTTTTGCAATAGACAAGGTATCCCAATCAATAATCCCTGTTATATTCATATCTTTATCAAAAAACAAATTTGTTTCATTCAAATCAAAATGCGCCAGTACGGGTTTAGGGTTACCCTTGGTTGGTTTTTCTGGTTGACGTTCTGGTTGCAAACCGTATAAAAACCGCACATTATTTGGAATAGAATCTAAATCCACACGTTGTATTTTTGTAATTATATCCGCAACCTGTTTTTTTATTTTTTCTTCGTTTTTTAATATGGTATCCACATCAAAATCACTAATAGGATGTCCAGAAATTTTTTCGCACACATACATCGGTATATTATTATCAACATAAACATCCGGAATAGTTATGCCGTCCAAATGCGGACGCACCATATCAACCAATTCCATATGTTCTTTGAGGCGCTGTAATGTAATATTTCGGAAAACCTTGACATAATACTTGTCGTTAACAACACAAACAAACCTGTTTAAATTGATTTGCCGCACAAATTTAATACTATCAACCTTTTCGTTATAAATGCGTTTTATTAGTACCTTGATTCTGGGGGTGTATAACGCAACATTAACACCACCACGAACACGCGCACGACGCGCACCATCACGCACAAACAACGCAAAAAAATTTCCAACATAAAACGGTATCTTGCTCATAATTTTTCCTTAAACAAAAACTACAAGCAAGTATACCGTTACACTAGATTAAAATCAAGATAATATTCCTAACTTAACTTACCATGACAATGTTTATATTTCAATCCCGAACCACACGGGCAGGGCGCATTACGATGCGTTTCACCAACCGCGTTCAAGGATTTATCATGTTCTTGTCTGGATTGTTCGGTTTTATCAACATCTGCACGTGTTAATTCCATCCTAGAAATATACGCAACTGACATGATTTTGAAATTGTTTATTGTGTTTTTAAACAACGTCAACGCTTCACGTTTATATTCATACAAGGGATTCTTTTGTGCATATCCGCGCAAACCGATACCGGTCTGTAAATAATCCATTTGTTGCAAATGTTGTTTCCATACAGAATCTAATGCACCCAACATCATCTGGCGCGTTGCCGTCTGCATCAAATCTGTGCCATATTTTTCCGCCTGGTGCTGATAACGTTGATTTGCCAAATTCAACAACACATCATACGCCTTGCGTTCTGTGATAGATTCATCTGTTTTCCAATTTTCAATATCGGTAATGTCCAACGCAAACACACGCGCCATTGCATCATGCAGGCCACGAATATTCCAATCGGCCGGATGCGCTTTTTCTGGGATATTGTTTTCACAGATAAGTTCAACGACATCACCAATCATTTCATGTGCCAAAGGCGATAAATCGGTTGAAGTCATCAAATCATCGCGCTGTTTATAAATAACGCCACGTTGTTCGTTCATAACGTCATCATATTTCAGCAATTCTTTACGCGCTTCGAAATAACGGGCTTCGACACGTTTTTGCGCTTTTTCTAATGCCTTGGTTATCCAAGGGTGCGTTATCGCCTCGCCAGGTTTTAAACCCAACGTTGTTAACATACCACTTAAACGCGCGGCACCAAATATACGCATCAAATCATCATCCAATGCCAAAAAGAACTTTGAATCACCTGGGTCACCCTGACGGCCGGAACGACCACGCAACTGGTTATCTATACGACGTGATTCATGGCGTTCGGTACCAATTACATACAAACCACCGGCATCCAAAACAATCTTTTTATTCTTTTCAATCGTGTCATATATTTCTTTTTTCTTTTTTTCAAAATCCGGTGCATCTTTATCCAGGTTTGCAATCAAATCTTCGGCATTTCCACCCAGTTTAATATCTGTTCCACGTCCCGCCATATTGGTTGCGATTGTAACCGCCCCCGGAACACCGGCCTGGGCAACAATTTTGGCCTCTGATTCATGTTGTTTTGCATTTAATACCGATGGATTTATTTTTAATTTCTTGCGAACAATATCCGCCAATTCTTCCGATTTTTCAATAGAAACCGTTCCAACCAAAACCGGTTGTTTTCGTTTAATACAATCAGATATCTGGTTGATAATAGCCGCATATTTTTCTTCTTTATTACGATAAATTTCATCATGATGGTCAACACGCGCAACCGGACGATTTGTAGGAATAGACACAACGCGCAATTTATAAATTTCTTCAAATTCTGCCGCTTCTGTCATCGCGGTCCCCGTCATACCGGCCAACGTTTCATACAATCGGAATAAGTTCTGATAAGAAATGCTGGACACTGTCTGATTTTCTGGTTGAACACGAACATGTTCTTTGGCCTCGATTGCTTGGTGCAAACCACGCCCAAAACGTCTTCCTGACATAACACGACCGGTAAATTCATCCACAATCAAAACTTCGCCGTTACGTACAACATAGTTAACATCTTTCTGGAACATATGATGTGCCAACAACGATTGTTGAACATGCATAACCAATGCCGCATTTTCCGAAGAATAAAGATTGTCGCCAACCAACAAACCCGCTTCTTTTAATAACCCCGTTACAGAATCAACACCGCTTTCTGTCAATGTTACATGGCGGTCTTTTTCATCTTTTTTGAAATCAGATTCTTGTAATTTTGCAACAACCGCATCAACCTTTGCGTACAATTCACTAATATCTTCAGACGGCCCAGAAATAATCAACGGGGTACGCGCCTCGTCAATCAAAATACTATCCACTTCATCAACAATACCAAAGAATAACGGGCGCAAAACCTGTTGTGCCTTGGAAAATTTCATATTGTCGCGCAAATAATCAAAACCCAATTCAGAATTTGTAACATACGTTATATCACAGGCATAGGCCGCACGACGTTCGTCATCATCCATATCGTGTTGAATAATACCGACCGTCAGTCCCAAGAACTTATAAACCTGGCCCATCCATTTTGCATCACGCGATGCCAAATAATCATTAACAGTAATCAAATGCGCACCCTTGCCATACAAGGCCTTTAAATACAGCGCCAATGTTGCAACCAAGGTTTTACCTTCACCGGTTTTCATTTCGGCAATTTGGCCATTGTTTAAAACCATACCGCCAATTAATTGTACATTAAAATGCCGCAACCCAATAGAACGAATAGATGCCTCACGCACAAGAGCAAACGCATCTGGTAAAATATTCTTTTCTTTTTCGCCATCTGCGATACGACCGCGCAAAACATCGGTCTGGACACGCAATTCTTCATCTGACATCGCGTGATATTTTGGTTCCAAATCGTTTATCAAAGAAACCGTTTTATCATAAGATTTAACCAATCTGTCATTGGCAGAACCCAATATTTTTTGAATAATATTCATAGCCATACTTCTTCCTTGTCTTTTTTGTATATCAGATATAGCAAATTTGTGTTTTGCGGTCAAGTTACTTTATGATATAATGCAACGAACAAAATAAACAAGATACCAACAGAAAATATTTGTTGGACTGTGATAAAACACACAAAAAATACAGGAGAATAAGAATCATGAAAAACGCGATACATCAATTAGATAAATCTAACATTTCAAGTGAAATTTACGTTGTTGCACCAACACAAATTGATTATATCGCGCGCGTATTTGCAAAAAACTTTGCCGACACGATGAATATGCGAACATTTGCCGCGCAAATATACCAAACCGCCGAACAATCTTTGCGTTACGCATTGGGGGCGGCAAAGAAAATGGGTGAACATCACTAATGTTATAAAACAGATAAAAAAACAACGGCACATAAGTTTATGTGTCGTTATTTTTTTGTTTTGTTTGTTGTTTTGTTATTCCACGGTATATCCTGGTGCCGGCAACACACCATCCGGCAGATTTCTGAAACCGTCTGGTTCGATACCATCAGGTTCAGATATATGGTATGTGGTTGCGCCTTGCTTCAGGTTGACATGTCCGGACAAATTGCCAGTTTCAACCGGGGAATAACATACTTTGTTATTGTGTTTAAATGCGACATTTTTGATTCCAACCTTGGCACGCAACAACGGCACATCCACACCATTTGACGTTCTCAATCTTGTGATACCTGATTCACATTCTGTGACACAATGCCCATTGTGCCAATATTCACCGGTTTTGGCTCCAAACTGACATGAAACCTTAGTGGTAATTGTACCGTCTGCACCCTCAAGACCTGTTATATATTGTTTCATACCACAAGGACATTCAGCCACTAAACCAGACCCAGAAAATGTTCCTACACGCCCAGCAGCATTGGAAGTTATACCTGCGAACAACCCACGCGGCACATATCCTGTTAAACCAGAACAATTACCGAAGGTATAGTTAAATGCGCTATTTTCGGCAGCACCAGATATGCCACCAAACAAATCTTCTGGCACGGTTCCTGTTAAACCAACGCAATCCCTAAATGTCCCTAAAAACATTCTACTTTGCGGAGTACCAGTCAAATGTTCAAACAAATTCGCTGGTATTTGCCCAACCAATCCAGAACACGCCCCAAATGTCAGTGCAAAAGCAGATTGCGCAGAACCGGTTATATTATCAAACAAGTTTTCTGGTATCGCATATGTTGCACCTCCAAGCAAGCCGCTACATCCGTGGAAAGTTTTTTCAAAAGTACTCTTTTTTACTGTGCCACTAACATTACCAAAGAATCCTGACGGAATTTGCCCCGTCAAACCACTATCACCTTCGAACAAGTAAGCAAACTGAGATTCTTTTGGCGCTCCTGACAATCCTGTAAACAGGTTTGTTGGGATATTACCTGACAATCCGGTACAATTTCCAAATGTATATCTAAAGATTGGAGAACCAACACCCGTAACAGTTGGAAATACACTGGTTAACGAACCAGAAATTCCACCAACCAAATCTTTTGTTACTTCTGACTCTGTGGGTGAACCACCAAATCTAATCGCTGCAACACTGTTACCCGTATTGTATCCAGTTGCACGACCATAAATCGTTATAGTCTTTACACCAGCAGTTGTATATGTATGTGATACCAGTGTATCCGTTGTATTGTTTTCACGATTCAATGGTTGCACCGTACCATCGCCCCAATCGACATAGAACCGTCCCGCCGCAGAAATTGCGAATTTAAATGTTGTACCGGCCGCCATATCGTCTACCGTTGTTACGGTGAATCCGGTTTGCGCGGTATATTTTGCATATACCGTTGTATCTGCAGTAATTGCCGTATTATTCGCAACAATGGTTCCTGCGTTATTTATAATCTGGGTACCTGTGCCATTTTCACCCGTATAATAACCATCGAACAAGTATCCAACCTTGATTGGGGTTGTGGTTAATGCACTGATAGTTGTTGTTGCACTTTGGTTACTGTACCAACCATCATTGTATTTCAGATATATCGGACTTGGCGCACCATTTTGTGCCGCACCGGTACCATCGGACAACGTTACTGTGTACACATCTGTATTCCATGTGGCGGTAATAGTTACAGAACCACTATATACACCCAAGTTTGCATAATTACACGCGACACCGGTTTGTCCGTTATCAAAGGCATTATTATTA
>CADARU010000019.1 GCA_902790415.1 uncultured Pseudomonadota bacterium
ACTGGCGTGGGTAAAACCGAGGTTGCCAAGGCTTTGGCGGAATATTTGTTTAATGATGATACCGCCATGACGCGAATAGATATGAGTGAATATATGGAACCACACTCGGTTGCGCGTTTGATTGGTGCGCCCCCGGGGTATGTTGGTTATGATGCGGGCGGGGTGCTGACGGAATCTGTGCGTCGTCGTCCGTACCAGGTGTTATTGTTTGATGAAATTGAAAAGGCACACCCAGATGTGTTTAATGTATTCTTGCAAATTCTGGACGATGGTCGTTTAACAGATGGTCAAGGTCATGTTGTCAATTTCACCAATACCATTATTATAATGACCAGTAATTTGCCAAGTATGGACGCGGTCAAGACACATTTTCGTCCTGAATTTATAAATCGTATTGATGAAATTTTGTTCTTTAATCCATTGGGCAAAGATGTTATGTCGGGCATCGTCAAAATCCAATTGCGCAATTTGAGCAAACGATTGGCAGAACGTAATATTACATTGGACGTGACGGAACCTGCAATAAAATGGTTGGCGACCAATGGATATGACGAAGCGTTCGGTGCGCGTCCGTTGAAACGGTTAATTACATCGGCGGTCGAAGATAAAATCGCAGATTTGATTTTATCTGATACTGTTGGTGAAGGTGCAACCGTTGTTGTTGATGTCCAAGGTAAAAATTTGGTTGTGAAATAGTTAGTTAGTGGTTAGTAACGGGCGCATTTGCGCCCGTTACTAATCACTTACACTAACCACTAATAACTATTTCTTTTTAGATTTTGTGCCAGGCATTTTTTTGAATTCTTTGTATAACATATCAACACAAGTATATCCAACCAGTGCCGATACCGCGGTAATAATGCCCGGAATCAAACCGTCAGAAAATATGGCAAACAATACGATTGCCAAAACCAAGACGATTGTATAACCCAAATTGCGGGTCAAGGTTGTTAAAATCTTTTCAAAAGTTTTCATTTCGCTATCCTTTGTTTTTGGTCGCACCATTATATCACATTTTTGACATAAAAACAATTTTAATTTTGTATCAGAACCTGGTTACATGATGACGGATTTGTTTCGTATTCTATAAAGCCGTCGCTTGTGTCAGATGGACAATACTTTTTATATGTGAAACCATTTCTTGAGGTTGCTGTACCATTTTTTAATATTTTGTATGTATGTGGCGAAGAACTTGTATCGATTAATATGAATGTTCCATCACAATATACATTTTCGCCATGTGGGAAGTTTCCTGCTTGTGTATCATAAGCATGGCTGGTGCAAGAATTGTTTTCTTCACAATAAAAACTGTTTTCTTGTGAATCATTTTCCATAGACGTGGCGCAAACAATTACTTGGTTATTGCGCCATCCTAAATTTTTGAACTTCCATACACCCGATGGTAAACAATATCCTTTGAGTCCGGTGAGTTGGGCTGCATTACCCCATACTTCTTTTGGCTCGCCGCGGCAACACGTGTTGTTTCCCAGATACATTTCGCCAGGTTGACTTATATTGAGAATCCAGGGGCTCTCTTGTTTTGTTGGTCTTGACCAACAACATTTGGTGTTTCCGGTGTTGTCAAACATCCTAAAGAAGTAAGTACCTGGATAATTATTGGCAGAATAATAATAGTTTTCGTTATCCATCGGTGTGTATAACCAATCGTCATTAGTTGGGTGATTGTCCCCAAACCAATTTGGAACATCTTCAGGTTGCAAACTGTTGGTATTATAATTTGGTTGTGCTGGGCAGTAACGGCTGTCTGTTGTTATGTTTGCGCTGTTTTCGCTGTCTGCACAGGCCTCTGCTGCACCGGTTTCGCCGGGTACGGACATTCTGCGGTTGCATCTGAGGTTTGTACAGGCGCGTTTATCGGTTGCGGTTCCGGTACTGGTCGCGAACCAATAGAGCAGGGTTTCAAGTCCCCCATCCGGTTTCAAGATGTAATTGGTACCACTGGTTGCACCTTGAGATGGATTGGATTCACAATTACCCCAAATACGTTCTGTTAAACGACATTTACCACATTTTATAACATCAAAGTCGGTTTCGGTTTCTGCTGCGCATTCTGTCCTGCATAAATCATCCAATATTTGGGAACCGATGGACCATACAGGCCAATCGGCCTCTGGAATATATCCATCGTTATATATATCATTATAGAAAAATGCAGTGCCGGCGGTATCTTTGCCCAGTAATTTCATAATGTTACGTATGGATTCATCACCGGCATCCGCAACACACTGCATAACTTCGTTCCAACAGGCGGTGCGAGTCAAAATAGAGTGGCGATTCGGTGAAGTTGTAATACTGTTGCACAGGCCAAAGTTGCCCGATACCGATTTACATGTTTGGATAATGCAATTTCGGCCAACCTGGTTACATGATGATAAAATGGTTTCGTATGTTTTTTGTGTCGTTATGTCTGCGATACCTGTTCCCCATTCGTTGGTTGATGTTTCATCAGGTGCCACGTCGCTGTTTAATAATGTGGTGCATGCATTTTTTACCTTGGCGCACATTGTGTTGGCGGTTAAATCCGCCGATACCCCAAATACCGATAATGCGCGTGCATCAAAATTAGTAATGGAATCATTTGCATCAACCAAACATTCTGAAACCAATGTGGTACATGCCTGGCGTACTTCTTCCAATTTTGCATCCTGGGCCAATTTTATTTGCGCCAATGCATCAGGTAAAAATTCATCCCAAACCGTATCGGCGATGTCTTGACATTTTTCCATCGCGGGTTTTAGGTAATCTTTCTTGTCTTCTATGAATTTTACAAATGTTGAATTTGCCGAAATCTTGGTCCATGTTTCGCCGGCACCCGGTCTGGTAATCAACGAAGACAAATTTGATAGGTTTTCTGTTAAAAATGCCTTGCCGGTGGCGGGGTCAATATATTGACCGGTTATGTCCAGGCACTTACTCATCTTGTCGCCGCACACCGTTGTGTCGGTCAACATGTCCAGCATTTTTTTCTTGCATGTTAATACATCATCAGAATTTCTTTTTTGATGCGCATCAAGGCGCGACATATCTAGCAGTGCACTGCTTTCCAGTACTTTGGCGCGTGCCTGTTCTGTTTGGGATTGGTATGATTTGGCAACGGTGTTGCAATCTTGTTCAATTTGCATTTGATACCCAGATTCCGCCAAGGATAATTCTTCGGCACTGCATGTTTCCAGAACCATTTCACGACATACCGGTAATGCCGCACGATACAATTCGACCCCGTTTTTAGACGTTGTGTCAATGCCACCAAACGAGTCAATTGAATCAAATACAGAATCCGTATTTAACGACAGCGATATTGCACCCATGCCCGTTGTCGCCTCTTCACCAAAGGTACGGTTTAGACGTTTTGATATGTCGTCCAACATCTTTTTAGATTTTGTTTTGTCTGTTGTGTCATAATACGCATCTTCACCGACACTGGATGTCATCATGGCATTGACATCTTCGGCATCTAAATTGACGGTCAACAAACGTTGATTAAAGTCCAACATTTTTTCTTCTATGCGTGACAGTTGCTTTTGTGCGCCGTTAAATTCGGTTGCGCGCGATGAACACGCACAGCGGCGCAGTTGCGAATTCTTGTTCGCACAGAATTCATCCATACAATCATAATATATCTTGCGACAGGCGGTATAATTTGCACTGATTGCGCCGGTAATACCGACAGATGTTGCCGCACGTGATTTGCGTGTGTTCTTTTGTTTTGATGCGCCACGTGTGGTTGCCGCACGTGTGGAATTTGTTGCAGTGCGTGCCGCGGTGCGCGCAGTTGTTGTTGTAGCGGTGCCGGGACTGCGCGGTGCCAGGTTTGTGGTTGTTTGATTACGTTCGGATACGGTACGGGTTGTTGTACTGCGTGGTGTGGTATTTGGCGTTGATGTCGTTCGCCCAGAATTTCTGGTTGCGGTACGTTCGCGAACCGATGATGCGGTTGCTACATTTGCCCGACCGCCACCACGGGATGTCTGTTTGGATTGTGGTGTTGTTGTGCTCGATTTTTGTCGCGCGCCCGATGTGGCGGCGGCATCACGACGAACCGCGGCACGTGCTGTGTCGTCATTATCCGCCGCGATGGTTGCCTGGAATACAAGCAAACCAAGGCATACAACGAAAAAGAGTTTAAATCCTTTCATCCCTTGTATGTTAATCCTAGCAAATTTATAATTTTTGGGGCAAGCAGAAAAACAACTTTAAGAATATATTTTTTATGTTTTTTGGTGCGGATAGGGGGACTTGAACCCCCACGGATTTCTCCACAGCATCCTTAGTGCTGAGCGTCTACCAATTCCGCCATATCCGCATAGTAAAAAATTTTTTTGAATTTTTATTGCCATATTTTACATTATCTGTTTTTTTTTTCAATAATTTTATGATATAATGGTTCCAGAATTAATGGAATGGAGTATATCTATGACGAATAAAACTTTGCGTTATTTATTTGTAACTTCAATGTTTGCAGTGATGCCGATATTGGCGGATGCGGCCGGGACATACTATGTCGGAAATTATCAGTCGCCCCAACAAAATTATTCCGAATTGGGTTACTCGACACAGCGGTACAGTGGCCCGTATGCACGCAGAACAAGTAATGGGAATTATTCCCAAGATACAACGTACACCCGGACACGTATGCGGGTAACGCCAAACGATAATGCCTATGTCGGTCGTCAATATGCGGAATATACAAAAACAGAAATAAAAGAAGAAAAGAAACCTTCTGTTGCGGATAACAAAGGGTTTTGGATTGCGCCGTCTTTGATACATGAATTTGCAGGTTGGCGTTTCGATATGAAAAATGCCGGTTCTATATTGCATTATGATAATTTGCGCTGGAATGTTTTTGATGTTACGGCGGGTTATCGCTTTGATGCCGGGAGTTTACCGTTACAAATTGACGCGGGCTTTAAGTATGGTATGCAATTCGGTGATTCAACCATGGAAGATGATGATATTTCTAATGGTGGTTATTTGGTTACAGAATGGGTTGAAGATAATGGTGAAAGCACCAGTTATATTGGTCAGCAGATTGGGCATGCCTTGTCTGTCGGGACCAGCAATGGTGGAAATATGTTCGGGTTTAATGCGGGATTTGGGTTGTCGGATTTCTTTAAGATTGGTTCTTTGCGTATGACACCATCGATTGGGTATCGTTATATGAAATATAAATTAGAAACCAAAGATACCAAGGGGGTAACGGTTGATACGGGGTATTGTTCAACGGTTAATGGGTCTGATGAAATTCAGTGCGACCCGATTATTGTTCTGCAATATGGTAATGACCAGAAAGTTTTATGGAATGAAGATGTTAATGAATATGGTTTCTTTGTCATAGAACCGGGTGCCGAAGGTGTTAATACCGCCGGTACGTATGAATATGAGTTACCTGGTGTTAGCCATTCTTATGAAACAGAATGGGCGGGGCCATATTTAGCGTTGGATATGAATTACGATATTAATGCGAATAATGCGGTTAATGCGCGTATTGAATTTGGTTTGCCAATTTATGATTCTGTTGGTGACCAACCATATCGTCCAGATTGGGCGCACAGCAAAAGTGTCGAAGACAAAGGTGGTTTTGGCGATGCGTGGCATTTTGGTTTTGGTGCAAATTATATGACCGCAATCACAAACAGTTTGTCTTTCACGATGGGTGTAACGTTTGATTATTACAGTGTTAATGGTGCCGATGCCAGTACGTATTTAAATAAATCCTATTATGAAGATGCGTATAACACGTTGCTGCAATACTATCAGAATAAACTGCACAAAGACGAGGCGTATATGTTAGAAAACGACCCGACGG
>CADARU010000020.1 GCA_902790415.1 uncultured Pseudomonadota bacterium
TTCTTGGTGAACATACTTATAAATCTTTTCGCGCGTTAATTCCGCCAAATATAGATTATCAGGAACATCGGTCGCATCGTGCGCATCAAACAAATATGGTGATTCCGGCATAACCGCCGCCAAAGAGTTTAACATTTCCGCGATACCATCATTTTTCAATGCCGATATCATAAATATTTCACTAAATGGGGCCAAAGAGTTTAATTCCGCCGCCATTGGCAACAAATCGGACTTCTTGACCGCGTCCGTTTTGTTCAGGGCCACAAATATATTCTTGTGTTCACGAATTTTTTGGATTAACCCACGGACCGTATCGGTTACGCCCTTGGTCGCATCCAATATCAACAAAACCGCATCCGCATCGGACAATGCATCCATTGCCGCGCCAACCATCGCCCTATCTAAACGCCGTCCCGGTTTAAACACCCCCGGTGTATCAACAAAAATCAACTGGCGCGTTCCAACCATTTTCACCGCACGCAGATTTGTTCGCGTGGTTTGCACCTTGTGCGAAACAATAGAAACCTTGCGCCCCATAATTTGGTTCATAAGGGTACTTTTACCGGCATTTGTCGGGCCAATAATCGCAATAAATCCAGAATATGTCTTGCTCATACCGCCATGCTAGCACACAAATTCCAAAAGTGAATAAAAATATTGCAAAACCAAAAAAATCACATATAATGCCAAAAAATGACACAAAAAAGGCCTTTGTCATGAGAATTTTAAAACATGAAGAAATTATACAAGCGATACGGAATAATATTATAACAATAACACCAATGTTTGTTCCATGGCAATTGCATGACAACACATATAAACTTTATCCATACTGCACAATTGTAAACAGTGAACAACACACCCCCATACACCCCACGACCACAGGTTTATTAGCGGGTGTAAAGAGTCAGATAGTTGTCACAGAAAACATATGGACATTGCACCCAAGGTTAAAACTTGGCATGTCGTTTCCAACTAGTTTACTTAAAAAAGCGACTTATGAGAAAATTGATGTAATAAATATAAATAATGGTGTATCAATGTCTTTGGTTTTCACACCAAGATACAATTTTACTTTGAATTCCAAATCACCTATTGCTAAGGTTTATTTCTTGTTTGACGATGACACTAACAGGGTAAAAGAAAAAAGCACAGAAAACGCAATATTACAAAACTTGCAAATAATTTCCCCAATTTGTGTGGCACAAAACACCGAGAAACTATCCAAAAGGGTTTATTAGACATGACCAAACAAAAAAAATTCACCTTTAACGACAAATGGAATTCGCGTTTCATGGATTTGGCACGCCTTGTTGCCGGTTGGTCCAAAGATACCAGCACCAAGGTCGGATGTGTTATTATTGGTCCAGATAAAGAGGTTCGCTCTATTGGATACAATGGTTTTCCACGCGGTGTTGATGACACAATTTCCGAACGAAAAATCAGACCGACAAAATACGAATTTACCGAACATGCGGAACGCAATGCAATATATAATGCCGGATTATATGGTGCGCGTATCAAAGATTGCGTTCTGTACGTAACATTGCCACCATGCGCGGATTGTGCCCGCGGCATTATACAAAGTGGTATTCGTGAAGTAATTTATATGGATATGCCAAATGATAAAAACAAGAACATCCCAGGTTGGCGCGAAAAATTAGGTGTTTCTTTTCAAATGTTCGATGAAGCCGGGGTTATTTATAAATCATTAGGCACCCAAAATACAAACAGCATTACCAAACAATCTTTCGATTTGTTTAACAACAAAGAACTGGACAGACTTTCGTATAATCTAATTGCGGTTAATGGTTCTTCGTTTGAATCCTTTATTTGCACGGAAGAAATAAACGAATTAGTTAAAGAATTTGTGTTAAACAATTCTGAAAAAAATATTGCCGAAGAAACCGCGGACTTTATTATTACGCGTAACCATGTTGTTTGCACATACGATATTAAAAACAACATTGAAATGGCACGCACCAACAAATTGGCAACACAAAATATTATGCAAGATTCTAATTCAAAAATTATATCTTTGTTGGATTTGCAAAAATCTTTGACCAAATACGTCAACCGTGGTGCAACAACAATGGATGATTTAACCGACAAAATCGCCACTGCTGATATTGCAATAATCCAAGATATTCTATACAGAAATTCTTGGGATGAAATAAAACAAAACATAGATAAAAAAATACAACGAACAATACAAAACGTTTTTGTTAATCGTGGTATAAAATATAAATAAAAAACGGGGAACACCCCGTTTCTTATTTACCACGAGACCCGCCACGATTTGGCACAGATTTAGATTCATTGATGTTCGTTGAATCCTTGACCGGTTCAGAAATACCCAAAGATTTTTTCAGTTTTGTTTCTTCATCACGCAAATCATCAAAACGATATTGCGCAATTCTGGCTCTCCACGCATAATCTGACAAACTTCGGATACAGTTATACACATTACTACCTTTTAATTCATTTCCCACCGCTTTAATTAAACGTTCTAACAAATCATAAATTTTTGTTATCTCGGCATAGCGGCTGGCATATTCTGTGGGATTTATTTCACCATTTTGCCGTCCTATACGTAATTCCCCCATATCACGACAATATCTGGAACTTATCTCGGACACGATTATTTGACGCTTAGATGCAGAAATTTGTCTTGTATCACCTGCAAACGTAGACAAAGCTTTGGCAACTATTTTTCCTTGTTCCGGGGTCAATTTCCCTTCGTTCACCAATCGTGTTACATAAGAATTCAATAAATCTTGGGCAAAACCAAGTGAAATTCCGGTCATTTCCATAAAACTTACATTCGCGACAAAACCAAAAAAGATTTCTAATGCTTCTTTTTCTGTTTGCAAACGTTCTTTTGCCCCAGAATCTTTCGCGGCATTTAATGCCTTTTTATTACCCGACATTAAAGAATCTTGGATATATCTTGCGGCCGGTAATTTAAAAGTATTCTCGTCGTTATATTTTTCCATTGGAAATTCTTTGGCAATATATTTTTTTACTATTTGATAATTTTCCTCACGTTCTTTGGCAAGTTTTTCCAGTTTTTCTAATTCTTTTGGAATTTCCGCTAAGCGTTCCCGTTTTTCTTCATCGGTCATTTCACTGATACCATAATCTTCTTCGGGTTCTGCTTCTTCGACCTGTTCCGTTTGTTGTTTTGGGTTTTTACGATTATTATGGTTTTGCGCTTTCACGTCATTTACCGTTCCCACCGTCACAGCAGAAAGCAGCCCCAAACCCACTAAAAAATTTTTCAGTTTTGCGTTCATTACATACTCCCTAGATTATACTTATATTTTAACACAGAAATCATTGTTTTTCAAATTACAAAAAAAAGAACCACCATTGCGGTGGTTCTTGCATAATCAACATAATACTATTAAATGCTGTCCGCGTTTACCCAACGACCGTCCTTTAACAATCCTGGCATCATGCCTTCGTTGCTGCGTAAATTGTCAATGACGCTGCGTGCCTTGGCCGCATCCATATTCACAATACGGACTTTATACATGTCGCCTTCTTTTACAACGGTTGCATCACCATACTTGCGCATTTTTTGCACCAATGTGTTCGCGCTGTCTTCGGCATAAAATGCCATCAT
>CADARU010000021.1 GCA_902790415.1 uncultured Pseudomonadota bacterium
CTCAAATAAAGTTTCGTAACAAATTCTTGCATGGTTTCCAATGCCTTGCGTGTGCGTATAAGTTCTTGTTCGCAGGCAATCAAGTCATCAAGATAACACCATCTGTTTATTAAAGACAATGGTCTTGAATCTGTGTTATTTAGATAATATCTATTGTCGTTTGTTTCTATAATTCTGTATTGTTCAACTAGCGGTATTTCGCCAGCCGTGTGCCAAATATCTTTACTCATTGTTACCACCTTTGTAAATTGCATTGTCTGTTGGCAATACTGGTTCGCAGTGTGAAAACCAATCACCACTTTCTTTGGCATAGTATTCAACGCCATTTTTTCCTGTTTGAATCTTATCCAAGTAATCTAACAGTGTGTCGTTGGGGTTGTCATACCAAAATCTGCAAACACAACCAATCCACTTGCGTTGTTCTGCGTATGGGTCGGCTGGTGTTTTGCTACCGTCAATGCACTTTGTTCCATCAACATCAACCACAATTGCGTTCAATAATTCTACAATCTCATTGATTTTTTTTATTGCTTTATCTGCAACCATAAAATTTTGCGACATATTACACGCATTTATATTATCTGCCAAATTTTGATCTAATTTTTCAATCATTTATTCCCCCTTTGTGTTTCCTATACCACTCACGCTGATATTCCGCCTTTTGCTGTTTATGGCTCGCACGATACCTTTCACCAGCGTTGCGTATCTTTGCCAAACTCGCAACCTTTTCCCACATAGGTTCCGTTCCAATCATACCCCTGCTTTTTTCACACCTCATGTTAGAACAAGCCAAACCATTATATGTTGTTATTAATTTTTTATTACAGTATGGACATTTAAGTTTATTGTTCATAATCTTTCCTTTACATCTGTTAAAAATCTATTTTCTAACTTTAATTTTGCATAATCAGCACCTTGATTTGCCCAATGATATATTGTATACGGACTAATATTTAATTCTCTCGCCCACTCGCTTATACATAAGGTTTTACCAAGTGCAGTTATAAATCTATTGTTTCTTCTGTTTTGGCTATTTTTTCTTGGTGAAACAAACCGACAATTTTCTGGACAATAATTTCCATCGTTGTTTATACGGTCTAATTGTAGTTCTGGTTTATAACCATTTTCTTTTCACCATTTTGCAAAAATTCTTATATCGTGCCAATCTTCGCATACTTTTATACCCCTAGCACCATAATATTTGTATTTACTACGGTTTTGATTATAACATCTAGACATCATTGTTCCCCACCGCAAAGCCAAACTTCGAGTAAAAGGGTCTAATTCTTTCCCCCTAGGTCGCCTACATTTCACATCGCTCATTTTTCATCCTTTATGTCGTATTCCCCATCATCAATCTTTTTACAAATCGGAACAAGCGCAGCCGTTAAATCACAACACAACCGCGCACTCATACTCCGGTGCGACTTATAAAAATTTATAAAAACCTTAGACACTTGCAAATATAATTCAACTGGCATTTTTACCCCCTTTTGTTTCATATTCCCAGTAATAACCACCTGTCTGTTTTAATTTTCCAACACAACAATGACATATATTTGAAGCCCTAGTACCTGTTTTGTTTGCAGCGTCCGTCAAAGATATGTATTTTGTAGTTTTTCCTGTTTTTATATTTGTTCCCAAGACGCTTTTACTGCGTTTGTTTTGTAATCCTGTTTTGCCCAACATGCCTTTTGGGTGTATTCGGCCCAACACCCTAAATGCGTGTCGCGCATTTTCAGACTTTGTCACCCACTCTAAATTCTCCACACGATTATCTTTTTTGTTTCCGTTTTTATGGTTAACTTCTGGTTTATTTTCTGGATTTGGTATAAACGCCTCAGCAACCAAACGATGAACCTTTTTTGTAAGATGATAACCATTAATGTATAAATCAACAATAAGATATCCTTTTTTATCTTTATGGGAGCGCAGTTTTTTTATTCGCCCGTTTTTATTATTTATCCGGCTATAAAACCTCGAATAAATACAACCTGCCGGAGTTATGTAATAATTATCAAAAATTCGCTTACATTTAAACTCCATCTTTACCCTCCATTAACTTATCTCGCACAGGTTTCCAACTTTCACGACGCAAACTTATCAAAGCCATAGCAAAATCCTTATACACTTGTGGCAAACTTGCCCGCTCAAGCGTTTTTTCCATTATATCGATAAATTCTAGGTACGAATCCAAAACATCGCACAAAAGGCTTTTATCCATCGTTTTTCCCTTTAATCTTGGTGGCGGGGTTGTGACATACAAAAATAAGGACTGATAAAATCACCCCGCCTTCAAAAAGCTGGTTTCGGGCAGGCTACCAGCAAAGCCCGGAATTTATAACGGTGGTCATCGGGAACGTCCCAGGAACAAGGTAACCCCACCGCTTTTTCGCCCAATCCCCTAAAACCTATAACCTATATTTCCTTCATCTGTCATTGTCCAACGACTCTCTTTACCCGCATGATAAATAATCACCCCGGCAACAGTCGCTATCCACACAATCGTTACAGTTTTCATAACGTTGTTATACGCGTGATTTTTCCCAGCATTATAACCAATGTCATAACTGCTTTGGTTCCTGTGATTTACCACGTTTGTTATGCTTGCCAACGCATGACTATCTGCACAAAAACACAACAAACTAATAAAAGTAATCAACACCTTCATTTTTTTCCCTTTATCTTGGCGTGACGACCGGAGGAGAGAGAATGTAGGAGGGAGTCCAGGTCGCCACATAAAAAAACTATATTCTGCGCCCCAACCACGCACCGATTTGCCACGCGCACACAATCACCAAAATATACCAAAATATATTCGGCAACGGAATCAACTTGGTCAAACCCGATATTACCAAATTAACAATCAACAGCATTAATATAGCAACTAATATGTATTTAATTGTTCTTTTCATATTTAACAAGCCGATATCATGTCCGTCAAGGTATCGTTATTTTCTTTTAACTGCTCACTAATCCACTCTAATAAATGAATAGCCCCCTGAACTTTCTGCATCATGTTTATATGCCTCGTTTGAATATGAATACCCTTCGCCGGTCTGCTACCGTCCTGACCAGTTCCAGAAAACGATATTTTTATAAACTGTTCTTCTTGGCTTTCAGAATATGCAGAATTTACTTTTTCATCGACCATTTCCATTTAATCCTCCCTTGTTATTAAAACAATCAGCTTTGCCAGCCGTTTTGCACTTATGTTTTCAATTGTCATTGTGAATTTATCGCCACTACCGTTTATAGAAAAATCTACCGGAGGTTCCACCATTTTCATAACCGTAATGGGTTTATCCTCAACGTTTGTGCGAGGCGCATAAGAACGCGCATGACTCAAATAAACACCCGTATTTGAATACTTGTCTGTATAATCTGCCCCATCCAACCGGGTATATTCCAAACCGTCTTTATCGACAAATTTGCCCGCCGTTGCCATTTTTACAGACATCGTCCAGTTATTAACTCCCGCCGCCAAAGCAGCGTCTTTGATTGAATCATATGTAGCACCATCACTACGATTTACTTGTACTTTTACCATTACCATGCTCCTTTTATACACCTCCATTATAACATAAAAAAAACACTCTGCAAGTAAATTATTCCTTTGCGTACTTTACCAAAATCGTTACCACCTGCCCATTTATAACGCAGAAATTCAGCCCGTTTTCTGTATAATACATCGTTGTTGAATTTGCCCGCGATTCCCTGCACACAGCTTTCAGCCCCGGCGTGTATAAATACGACCGCGTACGCATATTACCCTCTTTTGAATATATGCCCTTGTATTTCTTTGTTATTATAAAAGTATTTCTTAAAAGTGTTATAATTCATATTTACAAATTTTGCCGCTTCTTTTAATGAGTGATATATATTACCAAATTCGTCCATAATTTTTACACCCTTGGGATTTATTCCGCCAATTTTGTGTTTCAATACTTTGATTGAATGTTGAATATTTTGTTTATGACTAACCCATTCTAAATTAATTGCTCGGTTATCATCCCGGATACCGTT
>CADARU010000022.1 GCA_902790415.1 uncultured Pseudomonadota bacterium
CAACTTTGTAATTATTACTTTGTGTGCTGGCGGTCATCAATGCCGCACCACCCGCCGCACCAATTGCAGTTGAAACCAATTTTTCTTTATTTGTTCCCAATGGAGAATCAGAACCGGCATCAGCCTTGCCAACCAAATTTCCACCAATACCACCAACCACAGCCGCTGCCAAAATCTTCATTCCGGCATTTGCTTTTTGTTCTTGCGCCATTACTTTTTCAACATCTTCAACTGTTGGTGCCGCATCTGCTGGGTACGTGAAAGATTTACCATTAGGTGTAAAATCATGGAAATTATCCACATTACATTTAATACTGTCACCTGCCGCCAAATATGCAGATGCCAAAACATTATAATCAGTGTTTTTGTATGACCGTAATTCAACCAATGCCGCGCATGTCGCAGGCCCACCACGTTTTGAGCCCGTTGTTGGTTTTATCCAATCAAATACACCATTTGGATAAATTGCACTGCATGCGTCCATATCAGAGGCTGATATAGTTTGAACATCACCATTATCATTTGTGATAACGCGCGCCGGTTGTGGTTCATATGCCTGCATGGCGCTACGCGCCGCCGATGCCGCCGCTGCAGATTGCGATTGCATCAAAGAAGAATTATTTATGCGCAATGCCGCAACCGCCGGACTTCCATGAAAAACAGTCGCCAACGCCGGTAAAGACAAAATTAAATAATTCAGTTTCGATGTTTTCATTATTCATAAACCATTGTTTTAGAATTGCAAACGCAACCGCGCACCAACATCAACGGTGCTGAGATTCGCGCTTTCTGTCCAATTTGTATAATGTGCAACCGATGGATACGCATTTTCACCACCCAAACCGTCCGCAATCCATTCGTCTTGGGTTAAAACGATACTGCCAGATGACTGAACTTTACCCAGGTGCATATAACGGACAAACAAATCCAATTTCATGCCATTACCCAATTCTGTACTGACACCACCTTCCAAAGCCAAAGCCAAACGTTCCGATGTTCCGCCATTATGATATGCGTTTATGTTCGATACCGCGGTTGGATCGCCTTGGTTTGATGTTGATGGGTCGGCTTCGGAATAAAATGTTGAATCCAAAACATTATAATCACTGACCGTATTTAACGAAATACCAATACCGGCACCAATATATGGACGCAACGAACCGCCCGCCATATATCCAGTATAAGAATCAATATTATAATACAAATTTAACATCGCCGCATTTGCCGTCACCGCACCACCGGTCGCACGCGCGGTCACAAAACCACCGGCACCGTCCGCCGTTTGAACACTTTGTGGGTATGAAATGTTGCTGTAACGGGTATAAGAAAAGTCTATGCGCAAATCACTGTTGATTGTGGCACCCAATGATAATTGCAACGGAATAACTGTATCCGATTCAAAACCAGAAAACTGGAACGAACCAGGAACCAAATATGCACCATCTTCCCCGGAATAATCCGCAGAAAATTCGCCCATAATACTGACCGAATATGCGGCAGACAAACCGATGTACAAACCGCTGTCGGCAAGCCTGTCAAAATCCGCCGATTGATAATAACGGCGACCCGCATTAACCGCAGAATTTCCAACACGTGGCAATGCCCCCGTCACACGCGTTGGCGCAGATGCCGCCACAGAATTCGTCATAACAACCCCACCATTTGCGGTCGGCAATAATATTGCACGATTGGCATTGGCAGCCCCCAGACTCGGTTGGCCATTATAACCAGAATATACAGGATATGCGGCATGGCCGGATATCGACAATCCCGCAAACAAAGTGGCAAAAAGCCCAAAAACCTTGAATTTTTTCATTCTCTGTCCATATTTATTTTATATTATTATACCATAAAAAAGCCCCATAAAAAAGTATTTATTGTAATAAAAAAATCCCCCCGACATATTGCCGGGGGAAATGTCCAATATAAAGTTTATTTTCTGTTTCAGTTTTTAGAAGCGAACGTTCGCACGAACACCCATTTCTAATTTCGCATCTGTACCATTTTGAGAATTTGGATGCGATTTATCAAATGTGTATTCTGTAACCAACGATAATTGTACAGATTCTGTAATTTGATTAGAAACCACAGCCGTCAAAACATATTCTTGCCAGCCATCGTCCATATCTGCGGTTTGAGCCAACAAGCCGTCAATAACCTGTTGTCTTTGCGCTTGTTGTGCAGCAGGCAATTGAACCATTGGGGTATGAATGGATTTTACACCATTGTCAGAGTGTTCTACGAATTTGAATGTTCCACCAAATGACCATCTGTCGTTTGCCTCATAGAAACCAGACAAACCAATAGTTGTTTCGTTTGTAGATTTTAAATCAACAGAAATCAATTTTGGAAATCCTAAGTCTGTGGCATTTACCGCACCAACACCTGGAATATCAAATCTGTTTAATTCGATTTCATTGTTGTGATTGCCGATTGTTTGTAAATATTCAGCAAACATAGATGCAGTGAATTTATCCCATGTTTTACCAAAACGTGTTCCAGCGATACCGCCCCAAC
>CADARU010000023.1 GCA_902790415.1 uncultured Pseudomonadota bacterium
TTTCAAAATATCCATTGCCTAATAAAGAACACTGTTGTTCATACCATTTGTCAGTAAATATGCATTCATCACGTACCGCATCATACCTTGCCATCTCTCCGTCCTTAGCATTATCTGCATTATAACTGATACACTGAACCATTGTAGAGTTTTCATAACAGGTTCCTAAACTTTTTTCTTTATCTGTCGCGCGTCCACCAAACACATTTGCATAGAAAGAATTTAAAGGCTTCATAGAACTTGTAACAGAATTCGGCGTAGAACTCACAAACCAAAAACCATCTTGCTCTGTACATTTTTCTGATAACACGCCTTCTAATGCCTCTTGCAAACCAGAAAACTGTCTCACTATATCTGCCTGTATGCGCGATTCTGACGCCGGCAAAGATGGTGCGTCGCTGCCAATACAATTTTCAATTGCATAATTTACAACCATTTGCGCCAATGTCATATTGTTTGATACGTTGGTTTTGTCCCAGTTTTTGCCCTCATTTATATTTCCAAACGCACGTAACCGGCAATTCCATGGGTATCCTTCGTCCCCCGATGATGGTGTGCATAATTGTTTTAAATAATTTTCAACGGCTGTACTGCATCCCTCGGCAATACGGGTATCATCAACTGTAGTCACAAAATTCATCAATGAAGACAAACCACATGTTGATGCGTTCTTTATTTTGCCATCACTATTTAACTTACATTGTTCAGAACCTTCCTTGGCATACAGTGCCGCACATGCCAAAACCTTGTCGGAACACATGTCTTTGGCTGCACGTGCCGCCAACGCACCAGATGCCTGCGCTGTTGTGTCATCAAAGTCTTTTAATGCGCCACTTTGTGTGTCATAGCATTCCTTCATAGTGGAAACGCAAGACATTTTGACTTCTTCTATTTTTTCGTCTTGTGCCTGGGAAATCTTAATCAACGCATTGCGTTTAAATTCACTCCACACTGTATCGGCAATATCACGACATGAATCCAACGCCGTTTTCGCATACACGCGTTTCGAATCCAAGAAATTATTAAATTCTGTATTCTGCGACAACACATCCGCCGATGTGCCGTCCAAAACAATTAATTCATTTAATTTAAACAAACGCGGTGAATAAATTGGGTCGCCCGATGATGAATTAATATAAACACCGGTATAATCCAAACATTTTGCAAAATCCGTACCACATGCCGTTGGTGCCAAAATAGCCTGTTCAACCTTGTCCAAACATTCATTAACATCTGCCGAATTATGCGCGCGGTATTCTTCCAATCTGGCCTCGCGCAGATATTTTTCAGCCGTCCGCACAGTTGATTTTACCTGTTCTGTTTTTGTGTCTAATTTCTTTTGATATGCGTTGCAATCCTGGGTGATTAAAATGCTATATGCACTCTTTGCCATATTTTTCACCGCGCCAGCCTCGCAAGTATTGCCGATTAATTGCATACATTGGCTGTGTGCATTATTATATAATTCGGTTCCTTCCATAGATGCCAAATCTTTGGAATCGCCACCACCAAATATCGATGTTGCCGAATTGTCAGCCCATATATCGCCCAGATCAGCCGAAAAATCCAAAGCCGACAATGAAGTTTGTGATTTGTTGGTTTCAGGTTTTTTCTTGCCAGACAACAAATCGCCAATATCGTTCAACAATGCCGCCGATGCCGATGTATCTTTTTTTATAGCCATTTCGCCCGCGGTCGCAGAATACATTGCATTGACTTCTTCGGCGGTTTTATCAACCGCGTTCAAATTATTGCTTTCAAACTGTGATAACATTGCCGTTGCTGCGTCCAAAGCCTCTTCTTTGTCGCGCAGGGTGCGAAAACCATCACTGCAAAAACATCTGCGGTATGTTTCGTTTGCGCCGGCACAGAATTGATCCATACATGTATTATATGCCTGGCGACAATTGTTATAATTTTCACCCAACAAAGATGTATCGCTAAACACCGCGGTTGCACGCGCACGCGATGCCGATGCGGGTATCGCCGCCGAACGTGCGGTTGTTGTATTTTTTGCCACGCGCGCAGATGTTGTCGCCGAACGATTAAAACCCCACGCACGATTTATAATTTCATTTCCAGCCTTGCTGATGATATTGCGCGCACGAACCAAAGCACTGGTCGTTTCACGATTCAAACTGCTTGGGGTAATTGCGGTACGTACCGCAACATTGCGTGTCGCACGTG